>DAINSS010000013.1:0-6095 GCA_036741195.1 Clostridiaceae bacterium
AACAATGATCTTCTTAGCTTTGTCCTGAGCAACAACTTTGCATATAACCTTAGCACCTTCAACGAATGGAGAACCTAAAGTCAATTCGCCTTCATTAGCAGAAACAGCCAATACTTCAGTTAGTTCAAGTTTTGAATCAACTTCACCTTCCAGCTTTTCAACGTAAAATACGTCTCCCTCTGAAACTTTGTACTGCTTTCCGCCTGTTTTTAAAACAGCATACATAATCGGAAACACCTCCTCATATCAGTTACTCGCCATTGAGGTGCATTAAGCTTAGTTACCTCTTCTGCGCGGCCTTACCGAAATATGTTACCATATCCGGAGTGTCGTGTCCACCTAAATATTTATTACAGGTCTGTAATATTAATAATTACTAAGTAAAAAATATAAAGTATGATTCACACCGGTTCATTGTATCATAAAGTTAGGTATGGATGTCCATCCATACCTAACTTTGACTTAAATTCAATAAACATAACACTTTTAAAATTTATAACGTACATTTATTTTATGTCTTTAATTTAGTGTCCATTATTTCATAGCTCCTATTTCAAAAGTTTATTCCTTGGAATAAATCTCTTTTTCCTTGTATAAAGGGAATTTTGAAATCAATGACTGAGCTCTGTTTCTTAATTCAGCTAAATTAGCTTCATCCGTGGGTGCTTTGGCTGCTTCGTTCATGATGTCAGCAATAACATCGATCTCAGCCTCCTTCAGTCCCCTCTGTGTAACAGCCGTAAGTCCTATTCTTACACCTGAAGTAATCCAGGGTTTCTCGGGATCAAAGGGTATCATGTTCTTGTTGCAGGTAATTCCTATTTTATCCAAGGCTTCCTGGAAGACTTTGCCTGTTATGCCTTTAGATCTTAAGTCGACAACAAGTAGATGATTATCTGTTCCACCTGAGACAATTCTGAATCCATAATTTGACAATTTTGCCGCAAGATGGGAAGCATTCTTCAATATCTGAGCACTTATATTCTTAAATTCTTCTGTTTCACAATATTTAAATGACCATGCCTTGGCAGCCATTGTTGTTAAATGAATTGAACCTAGTGTTCCGGGGAATGTTGCTTTATCTAAAAGTTTGGCAAACTCTTCCTTGCAAAATACCATTCCGCTTCTTCCGCTCATAAATGTCTTTGATGTGGATGATGTACAAAAATCCGCATAGGGAATTGGACTGGGAATGACACCTGCGGCAACAAGTCCCGAAATATGTGCCATGTCCACCATGAAATAAGCACCTACAGATTTTGCAATTTTGCTTATTCTTTCATAATCTATCAATCTGGGATAGGAACTTCCACCAGTAATTATAAGCTTCGGCATGAATTCTTTTGCTTTTTCTTCTAATGCATCGTAGTCTAATACCTCAGTTTCAGGATTTACTCCGTAGAAATCAAAGTTATAGAATTTGGATAACCAATTCACCGGTGAGCCATGAGTCAAGTGTCCGCCCTGGTCCAATCTCATGGAAAGTATCTTATCCCCGGGGCTTAATATTGCAGAATACACAGTATAGTTTGCAGTAGAACCTGAATATGACTGAATATTTACATGGTCTGCTCCGAATACTTTTTTAGCTCTTTCATTCACCAGTTTTTCAACCTCATCGGCAACATTGGAACCTGCCTGATATCTGGCTCCCGGATATCCTTCCAGTGTTTTGTTGATAAATATACTTCCTGACAATTCCATTACAGGAACAGGTGCCGTGCTTTCCGAAGCAATCATTTCAATATTGTGGATCTGCCTGTCTAACTCCTTGTCTACAAGTAATGCTAATTCCGGGTCTGTTTTGCGGGTTTGTTTTAACATAAATAAGCCTCCTGGATAAATCCAAAATCATTTGATTCTTGTTATTCAATAAATTCTTCTACCTAATTCTAAATTAAAAATGAATAAACTTACAGATACTTTTTTATCAATATCTTTCAAAATTGAACAAATGAGTATCTTAATTGTCAATCAAAAACCTTGTCAAAAATATGAATAATGCTTTAATTACACTGACCATTCGCATATTTAATCAGGATAAGGATATAATTAAAGTGGTGGTTAAAACAGAAATAAAATTCAAGGAGATGTATAGAAAATGGGATTTAAGGATATTTCTTTAGGTATTATCGGAGATGAGGATTTTAGTTTTAAAAACTCCGATGCGAAGGCATATTTAATAGTTAACACAGCAAGTCTTTGAGGCTTTACTCCCCAGTTAGGAGAACTGGAAGAATTAAGTAATACATATAAAAACCAAGGTTTAAAGGTCGTTGGATTCCCCTGCAATCAATTTGGCGGTCAGGATCCATGGGAAAATGAAAAAATCAGAGAATTTGCAGTCAACAATTATGACGTTACCTTCCCCATGGCTTTAAAATGCGATGTCAACGGTGAAAATGCAAATGAAGTATATAAACACATCAAGTCTTTTGGCAATGAGTTCAGTGAGGATATCAAGTGGAACTTCACAAAATTCCTTTTGGATTCAAACGGAGATCCGGTAAAAAGATTTGAAGGCGATGTCAAACCATTGGATATTGCACCGGAAGTTGAAAAATTACTAAACAAATAAATAGCATGATACAAAGTACAAGATCCCGAACTTCAGCATATTAAGCTGTGTCCGGGATCTTCTTTTTTATTTGAATTGAGAGAAAACCGCATCCTTCAGGCCATTGATGACATTAGAAATAACTTTTTTCTCATCATCATTTATTCCACTTACACTTTCTGTGAAGGCAACGACTTTTCCTATTAAGTTATCTTCCTTAGCTTTTGAAGGACTTTCAATTATTTCATAGGCCAAGTTAAGAAAAATTTTCAAGTTTTCCCTGTCAAGCTTTAATAAAAGTTCTTCGGACATTCCGGCAAATGCCTTACCCGCATATGACAATTCATTTAATGTTTCAAAATCATCATCTTTAACAACCCATGAATATGGGTCGTGTTGAAGCATCGCCAGAGCTTTACTCCTGATTACCGTTTCCGGTTCGGCATGTTCAAGCAATATTCCCACAATGGATGATTGTGGAATGTAAGTCATTATCTTTTCTTTAAAATCAGACACCTTTTCGCTGATACCTGTCTCTTCACGGAAACCTGGTCCGTCAAAGCTGTAAATAAACTTTATCCTGTCCTTGATGTCATTCTCTGATAAAACACCGGCATATATTGCTATGTTTCCTCCTTTGGAATGACCTCCAATTTTTAAATTCTTTCTGAAAGAAGGACCGTATTCATTGATATATTTAACTCCTTCAATCTGACTCGGGATTCTGTCTTTAAAAGAAAGCTCCAGTGATTCCTTCCAACCCAGATACGTGGAATCCGTTCCTCTGAATGCAATGAAGGTTTCATTTTCTCCATAATGAAAAGCAATACCCCCGAACTGACAAACCAGATCCGAATCCCTCTTCTCCCTATAAGAACTTACAGTGACATTTTTGTACCTTGCTGACTTTAACAGCTCCTTCATCATCCTGATGTTGAAGATATTAACTATAAAATAAGCTTCCGATGGTTTTTCTTTTTTGAGAAGACTTTCGATGACATCATAAAATGGGTGTTCCGTAAGATCATCACTTACAATATCCTTCAAGGGAAGATTTACAAATTGAGAAAATATAAGTGCATCAATTGTATTGAATCTCTTGTCTTCAAATGTAAGCTCCTTATTGTCAATAATATAATCTATCATATTGCCCATAATGTAACACTTCTCCTAACTGAGGCTTCCAATCAAGTGCTTTGCCTCTGCCGTATCAACTCTGTAGTTGTATTCCACACTCAAATTGACTGATTCATATTTCTCACTTAATACTTTATGAATGAATTTATCAACAACATCCCTGTATAACGGGTTAAAAACCAATGTAATATTTGATGCTCCGTTGCCGACAAGCTTTTCCACCTTCTGCTCAACCGTTTTTAAAAGATAGGAATCAGATAAGGGAAGTTTTTCCGAGTAACCGGATTTGAAAAGTACTGAGCTGATACTCCTTCCCACACGGCGTCTGGCAATCTGAATGAGGCCCAGTTCAGTTGGGCTGTAAACAGTTGACTTAATAAAATCATCTTTCAGTGAAAGCTCTAAAATTTCTTTTATTTTAATAAATTCTTTTTCATCTGCCATTGAAACGAAGTCGCATATAATTATTCCGGCCAGATTTCTTAGTTTTATCTGGCGTCCGATTTCTTTGGCGGCTTCTTTGTTTACTTCGAAAATATTATTCTTGGCCTTGGTATTGGCACCCGTATTAACATCAACTGAAACCAGTGCTTCAGTTTCTTCAATTATTATATTACCGCCGCCGATAAGGCTGATTTTCTTGTTTCTTAATTTATCAATTTTTGTTTCAAGACCGAATTTATTGAAGAGATCATGATCGGAAGTATATGACACATGTATTTCAGGATACTTTATATTCAATAAATCTCTGTAGTAATCATCATTGGTGTGGACAACATTTAATCTTGAACCAAATTTTGAAACAAGGTTTTTAAGTTCATACGCTGACTTATAAATTACTCCCGGCTCATTTTTGTTTTTAGATGCTGTTAAGATTTCCTTGAAATCCTCTTCCAATGCTTTTATCCTGTTAACCAGCTGGTCTTCATCAAGTTCAAGGGCTGCTGACCTTACTGTCAGTTTATGATCAAAGTTTATTTTAAGATCGGAAAATTTTTCGTAGAAAGCTGATTTTTTTATATTCTTGGAAAAGAATACTCCCCTGCCTTCTTCAGCCACAAGGTATGAGTCAGTTAATGAAATTCTGTCCGTTACTTTAGCTCCCTTTTTCCCGAGTTCCTCTCTTAAAATTTCAACAGTAATTCTGTCCCCTATTTTATAAGGAAAGGATACTTCTGTCTTGTTCATGAACATATATGCATTTTTCCCAGTACCAATATCCATGTATACAGATTTATCCTGATAATTAACGTTCTTGATGATGCCTTGATATATATCTCCTGTGAATGGTTTATCCGAACCTTCTTTTAAAACAAGATGCTCCGGTTCACCATCAACAGTAACCAATATTCTGAGTATGCCGTCAGTTTCTATGAACATTTCGACCAGATGATTATCTTTTAGAATTTTATTCTTTGATTCTGCAATTCTGTTCATTCACCGACCTCCCTATTTAAAATTCATCGTCATACTTCACTTTTGCGTATTCTTCTATGGAAATACGGTTACCTTCAAATTGAGTAAACATCTCCAGTCTTTCAATACCTATGAATTTATCCGGATCCAATCCACCGGTATTTTGATCTAAATATTCCAACACATGATTTAAGCTCAAATGATCTTCAGAACCTGCCTTTGTCACCAAGGTTACTTCAGCTTTTCCGTTTAAGTATTCCAAGCTGTAATCCAGGATCAAAGGTCTTAAATCCTTGACGGATTCCACCCCTTTTTTACTCTTCACCTTGATTTCCATGGGACTGTTTCCACGGAAAATAGTTGATATTTCATTAAACAATTCTTCATTGCCCGGGATAGAAATCTTCGATTCGACGCTGTTTAACAATGCCATTGGTGTTTTCATGTTATCAGGTACTTTTTTTACGGATAAATATCTAATCCCTTTAGGTGTCACCTCATTCAAAGCTTTTAAAAGTTCTTCGTCTTTCAAATTTGTTTTGAATCCACAGGTCATATATTCGGCTATTGATTTAGATCCAACGGGAAGTGGTTGAGCTATGGACATCTGCATATGTGGGTTATATCCTTTTGAATATTCAATATCAATACCTGCTCTTGTTATGGTTCTTTGGATTGACTTTAATAAATCCAGATGGCCTACAAACTTAATTTCATCATCCTTGGTATATTTAATTAAATATAATGCCATTGAAACATGCCTCCCTGCCGTATACATCCATTACTCCGCAATCAAGACATCCCTCTCTGCAGTCCCTTGTAACATTCGCAGTCTTTGCTTTTTCATTTTCTTCAATTAAATAATCTTTTCTGACTCCGATATCTATAAAATCCCAGGGTAATATTTCATCGTATTCACGTTGACGATAGGCGTAGAAATTAGGATCTATACCTGTTTCTTTCATGGCTTTTACCCATGCAGGAT
>DAINSS010000013.1:6105-15525 GCA_036741195.1 Clostridiaceae bacterium
GAAATACTCTGTCCAACCGTCCATTTTAGCCCCGTTTTTGAAGGCAGCCAGTATAAGGTCGGCTACTCTTCTGTCACCTCTTGACACGATTGCTTCCAATAATGAAAGATCCGATTCGTGCCAGGAGAATTCTATAGACCTGTTTTTAAGATTATGTTTGATTTCATATACTTTTTCTAGAATATTTTCCGTTTTGTCCTGAGGTACCCACTGGAAAGGAGTAAAAGGTTTCGGAATAAAAATGCTTGTGGATAAATTTATCTTAAGATTCTTGTTCCTGTTCTCCTTAGGCACTCTGAAATATTCCTTTGATATTCTTTCAGCTAAAAGAGCTATACCCTTGGCATCCTCCAAAGTCTCGTAGGGAAGTCCAATCATGGTATAAAGCTTTATAGTGGACCAACCCAGTTCAAAAGCATGCCTTGTGGCTGACAGTATATCTTCTTCAGTAACGTTTTTATTTATAATATCCCTCATTCTCTGAGTACCTGCCTCAGGGGCGAAGGTCAGTCCGGTCTTTCTAATTTTTTGGATTTCATTTATAAGCCCAACAGAAAAAGCATCGACTCTGATTGAAGGTAAAGATATAGATACCTTTTGATCTGCATATTTTTTTACCAGATTCTCAACTAGCATTTGAATATTGGAATGGTCACAGGTTGATAATGAAGTCAGAGAAATCTCCTCATACCCTGTTTCCTTCATGATAATATCCGTTAGTTCCATAATCTTGTCAGTGGTTTTTTCTCTTACCGGCCTATAGATCATACCTGCCATGCAGAACCTGCATCCCCTTGTACACCCTCTGAAAGTTTCCATCATGATTCTGTCATGGGTAGGCTCACAAAATGGTACGATTAGATCTGTAGGATACGGTACCTCATCCAGAACCGGAACGATTCTTTTAACCACTTTTTCCGGTGCCTTCTCAGTTTTTCTTACCATTTCTTTAATGGTTCCGTTTTCTTTATAACTTACTTCATAAAGAGAAGGAACATAAATTCCTTCTATTCCGGCTACATCTTCCAAAAATGCCTTTCTGTCAAAGCCTTTTTTCTTATGTTCAGCATAAAGGGATAATACATCATCCATCATGTATTCCCCTTCCCCGATTTCAAAGAAATCAATGAATCTGTGCAGCGGTTCGGGATTTACGGCGCAAGGTCCGCCGGCCATTACTATTGGGTCATCGTTGGTTCTTGACTCAGAATCCAAAGGAATTCCTGAAAGATCAAGGATATTTAGTAAATTGGTATAACTCATTTCGTACAACAGGGCAAAGCCTAAAATATCGAATTCTTTTACAGGGGTTCCTGTTTCTATTGAGGTTAAGGTAATCTCATTTTCCCTCATGAGCTTTTCCATATCGGGATAAGGGTTATAAACCCTTTCACAGTATGTGTCAGAGCGCATGTTCATCGTATTATAAAGTATTCTTGAACCAAGATGGCTCATCCCAACCTCATAAACATCGGGAAATGCATGTAAAAACCTGATATCAACGCTCTCGGGGTCCTTAATCTTCATGTTATATTCTCCTCCGGTATACCTGGAGGGTTTATCTACCTTAAATAATATGTCATCTGTAATTTTGTTCATTTTAGCTCCTAATTATAAAACCCTTTCAATTTCATTACCCATTAATTTTCATTAACTTTTGATTTTCAAGCATTATCATATTAGCATAACATCAGTGTATTCAAAATATTCATGTTGTTACGGAAATCAATTCCTTTAGAAAAAGAAAGTATCTGTTTAAATCTTCATTATCTCACTTCTTGTATATTCAAGATCTTCAGGATCTTCTATTCCGGACAAAGACTCAAATGCCTTATCCTTGAATATCGTATAATTTTCCTTGTCTCCTAAAAGCTTATAGGAATTAGCAAGGCTTTCATAGGCAAAGGAAATATCAAAATCAGCTATTCCGCTTCTTTTGCAGATTTCATGGCAGGCAATCGCATGAGCTAAGGCCCTGTCACCAATCCCAAGATTGAAGTAAAACTTTGGATATTAACCATTCGCCTCTCTCCCGTTCAAGATCGGTTCCGACTAAACCCTATAAATACCTTGAGGTACGTGCACAGTGAACCATTTCCAAGTCATCGGATGCATTCCTCTCGGCTTTTTCAAGGTAGTCCCATGTCTTATTGAAGCAGAAGATTGCCTGTTGTTTTACAAATTTCTTATATTCTGAATTATCGTTATTTTCCATGTTTTCTCCCAATTGAGTATTATTAATATTATTTTTTACCTTATTCATTTAATGCAGAAGTATCTCACACTCAGATTAAATTAGGTATGAGAATAGATACTTATTACATTTTAACTGAAATTTGAGTTTATTTATATTAGACAAAAACTTTACTTCAAAATAGAAAAAGACATCAAAAATCAAGAAGAATAATTCTGATGTCTAATTAATCAAAAATATTATGATGGGTTTAAAATTGATTTCTTTCTCTTCCTTCTCATCCCAATTGATAAGGCGATGGCTATACCCATAAAGTTAGTAAGTAAGGAAGATCCTCCTGCGGAAACAAATGGAAGAGTTATACCGGAAATTGGCATAAGTCCGATTGTCATTCCAACATTTTGCAACAGTGAAAATAAAAGTGTTGCAAATACACCTACACCGACACATTTACCAAATATGTCATTACTCCTTTGGGAGATTCTAATCAACCTCCACATTATTAAACAGAAAGCAAGGATCAATGCAATTGAACCTAAAAACCCAAAATTCTCTGCAATTACTGCGAATATAAAGTCAGTTGAATTAAAGGGTATCCAGTTAAAATAACCCGGAGATTCAGATCCCGTAGCCTGGCCTGAACCTATGGAAATTTTTGCTGCTGTCAACTGGAAATCAGTTGACAATTCGTCCGTAGTTTTTGAAATAAAGGAATAAAGCCTGGATTTCCAGTGTGTGGGTACTATATTCGTGCTAAGAGCCACAACAACGGAAAACGCAACAAATGCAATACCACCAAGTATTACTCTTATCCTTAGACCCATGATATAAAATATTGCCAGTACAATGAAGAATGAAACCATTGTAAGTCCCATTTCAGGTTGAAGCATCATTAAGATCATAGGGATTATTGCATAAATCGAAACCTTAAAGAAGTTTGTTATGTTATTGACGTCGCCCTTAATATCCTGCATTTTCTTACTGATCATCAATATTATGGCTATTTTAGCCAGTTCAGCAGGTTGCAGGGAAAATCCCCGGATTCTGATCCAACCGCTTGCTCCATAAATAGCTTCAGTAAATAAAACCACAATTAATAACAAGATGGTTATCCAATAAAATAATGGAATGATAACAGGAAGAGTCTTCTCGTAGTCCATACAGATAATTACAAAGGTAACCACAAGACTGATACCGAGAAAAATCAGTTGTGACTTTGCAAGGGCAAAACCACTGTCTTTTCTTGAAGATAAATAAATATTGTATATTCCAAACAATGCGATTGCTACAGTCGTAAAAAAGAGTACATAATCAAAATGCAGAAAATCCCTCGGTTTTACTCTGAACAACCTTCTTATATAATTCATAACTTTCCTTCCGCTTATCTTTTAAAGAAATTCTTTAAACGTTCAAGTATTCCGACTGATTTTCTCATCTCAGTCTCGGGTTTCTCTTCTTCTTCCGGTTTCTCAGAAGTCTCGAGAGAAGATTTATAGTCAACTGCTCCTGATTCATTAATTTCAGATATTTCCTCTGTTAACAAATCTAATTCATCTTCATCCGAAGGGGTATCAAAATCCATATCACTTTCATGGCTATTGTTTAATATAGTATTTATAATTGAATCTATTTCAAGCATTAAAACTTCAGAAGATTCATTAATTTTACCTTTGTTCACTGAAAATCTTAAATCCGGACTGTATGAAACCGAACCAAGATAATCTACTTCAATGATGTTGAATATATCATTGACTGATGCCATGTCATTTATGTCTGCTTCTATAAATTTATTGATGAGGAATTTAACCTTTGAAATTCTATCAAAGTCATATGAATTTATCACCCTGTCGGCAGCTCTTATACTGCCGTTATCCTGTGTTATAACCAATATGTCAGCATGAGACTTTAATTCTGTATTGTTCTCCAAAGCATTACCCGTAAAAGTACCTGAGTCAATGAGTATGAAGTCAAAATGTCTGTCCAATATTTCCAGTTTTTCATTTATAACGCCTATAGTATCATTAACATCGGCATCATAAAGGATTGGATAAGATTTGCTTTCTTCGTCAATAAAATTTGTTTCCTCAACCTCGGATAATTCATTATTGATTTCAAGATCAAAACCTAAGTATATATCCTGAAATTTTGAATCCGCCAAGTCTACTACAGCAACGCTATTCCCCTTGAAAACCAGCCTGTGGCTGATTAATGTCAGTATTGTACTTGAACCGGATCCTCCGTTCACTGATGTAAATCTTAGTATCATAAACAATTCCTTTATGCTAACTTACTAGCACATTACTTATTTTTGCTGTTTTACGTGCATAATTAAGGTAATTGCATTTTAAAATGCATTATGCTCTCACTCATAGTAATAAAAAACTGCGGATTACGCAGTCATTTTATTTGTTCCATACTTTGATCCACGGGGAATCATACAATTTTTTGACAAGAAACATACATAGTATTCCGACGAAAAATACGAATAAAGTGAGTATTGGGATATTGTCCGATATGGTTATTACTCCTGCGAATTTCATGAATATGAAATATACCAGGTATTTAATCAATGCAGCCAGCCCAATTAACAAAGCCATGAGTATGTTTTTATCCCTTCTCAATCTTCTGGATACGATACAAGTAAAATAGAAAATCCATAGATTTAAAAACATATGTATCCCATAAAAACGAGGAGAATATACATCGTGGAGAAAACCCGTAATTATACCCATGAACATGGCATCCCATTCATCACCGACTACAGAAACTGCCAGGCCAAATATCAAGGTCAGAGGTATTGTAACTCCCATAATCTGGAGTTTGGATAACAAGATTGACTCTACAAAAAACAAGAGAAGAGTTACTATCAACAAAACTATCTTTTTCATTAATATGTCATCTCCTCTGGGTTTTTAGGTAATATTATAAAGAATCTTTCTCCGCCTGTGAATTTCACCGCCGGAATTACTGTTGCAGTTTTCATGAGCTTACCTTTATCCTCTGCAACAGTTTCAATTTTACCGATATAAATATCAGGCGGGTAAAACTTTCCTATTCCGGATGTAACTATGTCATCACCGGGCTCAACAGCTGCTTCCAATGACATTTGTGTTACTTTGGCCATGTTTTCTCTGCCTAGTACAACTGTCCCGCTGAGGATTCCCACATAGTTCTTTGTGCCTGAGTTGGTAACAGACACTTGAACATTCTCACTTGAAATGGTCTCTAATAAAGAGTGATTGGCAAAAACTTCTGTAATCTGCCCTGCAAGACCCTCGTAGGTTATTACAACCATACCTTTTTTGATTCCGTCATTGCTCCCCTTATCAAGAGTATACGAGGGAGTCATACCATTTAAGGACTTATTTATAACATTTGTTCCAATATAGGAGTACTCTGCATGTCTGCTCTTATATTCAAACATTGCCTTTAGTTCAACATTTTCTTTTTCAATCTTATCAAATCTTCTGATTTTATCGTCATAGGAAGCCAAGGTTTCTTTGAGTTCCTGATTTTCCTTTTTAACCTTGTCAAAGGTAAAGTAGAAATCAATGGCGTTTTCTATTTTCTCATTTGCGTAATACGCCAACTGTTGTACCGGGTTCAGAAATACTGCGGCTGCTTGTGAACCAAACTTATTTCCGCCAGTAACTTCAGTGAATACCATCATAAAAATAAGAGAAACAGACAATAAAGTCAAAGTAAGATAGATCCTCGACTTATTTTTTTTCATTATCTTCTTGCTTTAGCCAGTTCGTCGAATCTAATTAAAGCTATTCCTGCTCCTGAAACTACGCAATCAAGAGGATTATCTGCAATAAATACCGGCATTTTGGTTTCATCGGCAATTAGAGTGTCAATTCCCCTTAAAAGAGCTCCGCCTCCTGTTAAAGTAATACCTCTGTCCATAATATCCGCCGACAGTTCCGGAGGTGTTTTTTCCAAGGTAGTTACAATACCCTCTACTATTTGAGATACCGGATATTCAAGTGCCTTGGCTATTTGTGTTTCAGTTATTGTAATATCCTTGGGAAGACCTGAGTCCAAATCCCTTCCTTTGACCTTCATAGTCTTTTCATAGTCAAGGTTCTTAATTTGTTTTGGATCTTCCAAATCCTCTTCGAATTTATATGCAGTACCGAGGTTTATCTTAATATCCTCCGCAGTTCTTTCACCGATTAATAGATTGAAATGCTTGCGGATATAAGAAATTATAGCCTCATCAAGTTCTTCTCCGCCTATTCTTAATGATTTTGAAATAACAACTCCACCCGTTGATAACACTGCTATTTCAGTTGTTCCTCCACCCAGATCCACCACCATGGTACCCACCGGTTCATAAACCGGTAGCCCGGCACCAAGACCTGCAGCTAAACCTTCTTCCAATAAAATGACATCCTCACCCACAGCCTGTGCAACTACTTCTTTCAGAGCGTTTCTCTCCACCTGGGTTATCCCCGATGGATGAGTAATAATAACTCTGGGATTAGTGAATGCTGTTTTAGTCAAGGATTTTCTGATGAGGTATTTAATCATTTCAACAGTCATGTCAAACTCAGCAACAACCCCATCCTTCATAGGTCGGACGGCCACCATGTTCCCTGGTGTACGGCCGATCATTTTTTTTGCATCTTCCCCTACAGACTCAACTTTATCTAACTCAGTGTTATAACAAACAACTGTAGGCTCTTTAAAAACTATACCTTTTTCCTGAACATAGACCAAAGAGTTCGTTGTCCCCAAATCTATGGCTAATTCACGGTTTTTTACAAATAATCCCATTCATATCTCCTTACATAAAGCCCTTCTCCCGGAGACTGATATACTTACCTTCCCCTATGATCAGGTGGTCAAGTAATTCTATTCCGATAATCTTTCCGGACTCCATAATTCTTTTGGTTGAATTAATGTCATCCCCTGACGGGGTTGGATCACCCGATGGGTGATTGTGCACCAATATTATAGATGCAGCGCTTTTTCTAATGGCATCCCTGAAAATTTCCCTGGGATGCACTATTGATGAATTCAAACTACCAACAGAAGCATCTTTTATACCAATTACACAATTCTTTGTATTCAATAAAATGACTTTAAGGACCTCTTTTTTTAAATCCCTCATTTCATTCATTACAAGATCGGCACAGGATTCCGGTGATGTTATCTTATATTCATCTCCGGAACGGAAGCTCCCATATCTTTTTACTATTTCACCGATGGCAATAATAGTTGAAGCTTTAGCACCTTTGATTCCCGGTATGGAAGTCAATTCCTCTGTTGTTGCATCTAAAAGACTGTTCAAACCTTTGAATTCACTAAGCAGTCTTGTGGTCAGTGCAGTAATTCCTTCATTTTTATTTCCGCTTCTTAAAATCACCGACAGCAGCTCTGAATTTGATAAACACTGCGGTCCGTACTTCATGAGCCTTTCCTGCGGTCTTTCGTTTTCAGGCATATCCATTATTCTTTGATCCATGTTGACCTCTTATAATAAATTACCTGTCCCACTGTTAATTATATCACTTTAATTGCCTTTAATTCTCTATATATTCTATTTAAAGGCATTCCTACAACATTATAAAAATCACCCTTTATATATTCAATGAAAATGGCGGCTTCGCTTTGTGCTGCATAGCCTCCGGCTTTTCCGACATAGTCTTTTGTATCAAGATATTTTCTTATTTCCGCATCATCCAATTCATTGAATTTCACTTCAGTGATTTCATAATCATTTACTAAATATCCGGATTCTTTATGTATTAAGGTAAACCCTGTATAGACATAATGGGTCTTTCCGGACATCAGTTTCATCATATTCTCTGCATCTTCTTCATCCAAAGGTTTGTTCAATATATCCCCCTGGATATAAACCACCGTATCCATGCCTATTACAAGGCTGTCTTCATTGTTTAACGCTACGGATTCTGCTTTGTTAAAACTCAAAGTTTTAACGTAATCAGCAGGATCCCCGTTAAATTGTACTTCTCTTTCGTTGAAATCAGATGCTATGATTTTATATTCAATTTTTAACTTGTCCATTATTTCTTTTCTTCTTGGTGAATTAGAGGCCAGTATTATTTCCATTTCTATGCCCTTTACTAAATTTATATCTATCTTATTAAGTTTATCATCCGTGTATATATTGAACAAGTTAATAGCGATCCAAGATATCAAGGAAAAATCCTGTTATTTCCACCTCCCGAAAAATCATGCATAAATTAGATTTTTTAAAACATCTAAAGAAATGATTAGCATCAATTTGAAGAATTGAATAAAATTATCATTTTGTTAATGTGCATCAACAAAAAAATATTGAAGTTAAATAGAAAATGAATATAATAAAAATATAGAAGATATTAATTTTTTAAATGGATAATAAAAAATGAGGGATAATTATGGAACTGAAAGAACAAAGATACGTAGTCACTTTGGCTGATACCGGAAATCTGACAAAAGCTGCAAAAAAACTTAGTATTTCACAACCTGCCCTGAGCCTCTACATTAAAAACCTTGAGAACTCTTATGGGGAGCAGCTTTTTTCAAGGCAGAACAGAAGACTTAAGCCAACTTATTTTGGGGAACTCTACATAGAAAAAGCAAGACAGATAATCAGAATAGGTAATGATTTCAAAGAAGAAATGGACTTTATGAAAAACGGTGCAAGAGGGAAAATCACCTTTGGCATACCACAATGGAGATCGCCTATTATACTTCCCGTACTTTTACCGGCATTCAGGGAAAAGTATCCTGATATCGAATTAAACATTGTGGAAGAAGATTCAGAAGATACTTTAATTACTCACTTGGACAAAAATAAAATTGATTTTGCCATAACTAGCGGCGAATATGAGAACCATCCTTATATTAAGATCGGTGATGACAAGGTGCTTTTATGTGCATCAGAAAACAATCCGATTTGTTCCGGACCGGAACCTGAAGCGGGTAAATACAGAACAATTAAACCTGATGCTTTGGCTCATCAAATCTTCCTATTCAAATCCGATGATGCCGATGCAAAGCAAATGTCTGATAATGTAAAAAAGGTCTTCCGTTTAGGTTCGAGTCAGTTTATGACCTTAAAAAATTCAGAAGCGGCTTTTCTTTTGGTAAAACAAAACTTTGGTGTAACTTTGATACCTGAATCAAGAACAAAAAATATGGATTTAACCGGACTTTGTCTGTGCGAAATCAGCGGAAATCATTTTTCGAAGGAAATGGGAATACTTAAG
>DAINSS010000013.1:15535-21469 GCA_036741195.1 Clostridiaceae bacterium
ACAAGCACTCTGAGTTCGTTGATATTCTGATTCAGATGATTGATGAGCTGTTTTCAACAGATTGGTCAGGTAATAGGTAGTATTTAATACTCTTTATAACTTAAATAAATCAAGCCCAGGAAAATAAAATTTTTATTTCTCATGGGCCTGATTTAATTTTACTCAATTATATTTATGGTATCTTTTAAATACTTAATGATACACATGGGGATTCTGATAAAACATCAAGTGCTTATCTAATCAAAAATTAGCTTCCACTCTGTTCAGTCCTTCCTCAACCGCTTTTTTCAGAACAGCTTCTGAAACTGCAACTGCTGCTCTTAAATCAAAAGGATCGGGAACTATGTATTCAGGTGTCAGTTCGTGATCATGAATAATTGATGCCAACCCTTCTGCAGCAGCTATATTCATTCCCTCAGAAATTTTTCTTGCCCTTACTTTTAACGCACCTCTGAAGATTCCCGGAAATGCCAATACATTATTAATCTGATTCGGATAATCGGATCTTCCTGTCCCAACCACGGCAGCACCCGCATCCTTTGCATCTTCATAGGAAATTTCAGGCTCCGGATTAGACATTGCAAAAACAATGGAATCTTTTTTCATTGATGCCACCATTTCTTTTGTAACGGTGGAACTGTTGGAAACTCCTATGAAAACATCTGAATCAGCCATTGCTTCTGATAAAGTTACATTGAAGTTATCCTTGTTGGTCAATTCCAAGATTTCTTTCTTAACAATATTGTATCCGTATTTTTCATCATTATCTTTGGAAATTATTCCCTTACTGTCAAAGGCGTAGATTTTTTTAACACCCCAGTTACTCAGCATCCTGACTATTGAATATCCTGCTGCACCTGCTCCTGCCACTGTAACTGTCAAGCTCTTTGGATCCTTCTTAACTATTTTACATGCATTGATAAGGCCGGCAGTTACTACTATTGCCGTACCGTGCTGGTCATCATGAAAAACTGGGATATCCAATTCTTCTTTCAATCTTTTTTCAATTTCTACACATCTCGGTGAAGAAATATCTTCAAGATTTATACCGCCGAAGGTTGGGGCCACTTGTTTTACAAACTTAATTATCTCTTCAGTGTCCTTGGTGTCAATACTTAGGGGAACCGCGTTTACTCCTGCAAATTTTTTGAATAATACGCACTTACCTTCCATTACGGGAAGTGCCGCCAAAGGACCTACATCTCCTAAGCCAAGTACGGCTGAGCCGTCAGTTACTACTGCTACT
Organism: Clostridiaceae bacterium; assembly: GCA_036741195.1. GTDB lineage: Bacteria > Bacillota > Clostridia > Clostridiales > Clostridiaceae > JG1575. The sequence goes on from DAINSS010000013.1 coordinate 16,782, forward strand.
GTATTGCCTTTCCAAGTATAATTATATGCCAAATCCGGATCTTTGCTGATTTCAACACAAGGCTTAGCCACGCCGGGTGTATAGGCAAGGGATAAATCATGCTTGTTTCCCAGGGGTACTTTTAACTCCGTACTTAGTTTTCCTTTCCATTTATCATGTGCTTCCAATGCTTCTGTATAAATATCGTACATTTTAATTCCTCCTTTTATCTGTCTTGACTAGTTGTTTTCAATTTTCAACTCTTTTTCTGCTTCTTCAATAATTTTTAAGTTTTTAATTAGTTTACCCAGAATAAAGTTGTAAATAACTTCGTCCTTTGTAATTTCGGATTCATCCCAAAAATCACCGATAACCTCCGATAATCCAAAGAGTTTTATCAGTTGTTTTTTGTTCTCTCCCGTAACCCTGGAATTCTTGTCCATAAGTGATAAATTTTCAGCGTAAATTGCGATTTTCTGATATCTGAAAATAAGGTCCGAAAGCTTCTTTAATTCCGGATCACTTAGTTCCTTTGTCATACCCTTTTCATTTCTAATGGCTCTGACATCCTGAGCAATATTACCGATCTTTTGTCTGTATTCTTCCAAATCATCCATAATTCCGTATAAATAAATCTTTTCAACCATGGCATGGGTTTCCACTGACAAGGCTTTCATGTTTTCTTTAAGTCTGCCGTAAAGCTTTGGCGGAAATATTAGTAAGTTGATACCGGTCCCTATCAAAGACCCGATTAATGTATCTTTAAGTCTGATTAACATTATGGTTTCCGGTCTCATAGATTTATCGAACAATATTATTATCATAATGGCAGCAGCAGTTGAAATTGTGGATATATGAACAAACTTATTGTTTATAAGAATGAGCAATATGATTGCCAAGGGTACTGTTACAATTACGGGAAGCCCGGTATAACTCATGAATAACGCAATTAACGCACCGAAGGCATTTGCTGCAAATCTTGATACTCCGTTGCTGTATGAATCGTGAATTGTTGATTCAACAGAAACCAATGCGGTAAATACTAATACAAAATAATCTTTTTGACCCATTAGGTCTGCAACCAATATGGCTATCAGTACGGCAAGACCAGTCTTTAAAGTCCTTTTTCCTATATGCATCAGTACTATTCTTCACCCTTTGCTACTTCATTACCCTTTTTCAGCCACTGTGAATAAGAGCCTACGTATAGCTTTGGTTCCATGCCGATTTCATCCATGGCTATGAAATTAGCGCATGCGCTTACTCCCGATCCACAGGATAAAATGATGTTATTGAAACCTTCAGTCTTTTTAAATATAGACTTCAGTTCTTCAAGGGATTTTAAAGTACCATCCTCTTTGTAAGGGTCCATATAAAAAATATTCTTCGAGTTTGGAATATGCCCTGCCACATCATAAAGAGGTTCCACATTACCGAGAAATCTTTCATTTGCCCTTGAATCAACAAGGATTGTGTCTTTTATCGGATTAATTGAGTGTTCCAAAATAACTTCATAATCAACAGTTGGTAAATTACCTTCAGATAATGTTATATCACCGTTTTTTTCACTTGGTACAGAATCTGTTTTTTTCAGTCCGTATTCAAGTGCTTTTTTGTATCCGCCGTGAAGCACATACACATTGTCAACTCCAAAGTATTTTAAAACAAACCAACCTCTTGGTGCCGAGTAGTTATCTCCGCCATCATACAAAACAAAGACAGAATCATTCCCTGCTCCCGTTTTTCTCAATTTATCCTCAAAAACCTTCCTCTTTGGAAGAGGATGTTTACCGGTATTTTCATCCGGAACATCCGACAGATCTTCATCAAGGTTAAAGTAATATGCTTTCTCTAAATGGTCCTTTTCATAATCAACTTTATCTTTTCTTAAATCCAGGATGATATACTCCTTAAGATCCTTTAAACCTTCTGGTTCTATAAAATTTTTCAAAATATTCTCCTTAAATCATAAGTCCTTTGCCATTCGGCTTATATTTCATTATACATATTATATTTGTTTATATTGTTAACTAAATGATAATTTGAGTGTAATTTTCAAGCTTTTGTTTATTTTTTTAATTGCCCGGTTTAATCTTTCCAATACAAATTCATAAAATAATGAAAAAGAGCTGCAGTCCGATATGAACCACAGCCCGATAATACAGTACAAATATATTCTTATTTCAATTCCTTTAACAGCTCAAGTACAAAATCATAGGTTCTTTCCGATGAAGATATGGATATATGCTCATTTGGAGTATGTACATCATATAGATTTGGACCTATTGAAATCATGTCACAATCAGTTGTTTTTTCGGATAAGATTCCACATTCAAGCCCCGCATGAAGTACCTTGACTTCGAGTTCCTTCCCTGTAAGTTTATTATAAACTTCCTTGGATTTCTCTCTCAATTCTGAAGTTTTGCTGTATTCCCACTGCGGATATTCTGCAGATATCTCAAATCCAGTTCCAAAGGATTTGGCAATAACCGACAAAACATTCAATAGGTTTTGCTTCGAAGTACCTGAGGATGACCTTACAGCACTTTGGAATACTACTGAATCATTTTCGGTTTCCATAACACCCAGATTGGTAGAAGTCATTACTAAACCTGCTATATCAGGACTCATGGACTCAACACCCGAAGGTATAAGCATCAAGAATCTTAATAATCTTGAGGTTGTCTGCAAATCCATCTGCTTTTCTGCTTCATCAGTGAATTTACATGTTATCTTCAATCCTGTGTCCCCGGTGAATATCTCATTTTTAACATCTTGATTGATTTTCTCAACGAGATTTTCAATTTGTGACTTGGAATTCGGATTAATTGAAATTACTGCTGCCGCTTCACGAGGTATGGCATTCATCTTTGATCCGCCTTGTAGCGTGACTATATTGATGGGATAAAGTGATGAAATCTCATAAAGAACCCTACCAAGGATTTTTATGGAGTTACCTTTTATCTTGTCTATGTCCATGCCTGAATGACCGCCGGTCAAACCTGTTACCGATATTTTAACCTGCTGGCCGAGGGCTTTCTCATAAACCACGGGCAAGGTATGTGTAACTCTTGCTCCGCCGGCACATCCTGCTATTAATATCCCCTCTTCCTCTGAATCGATATTAATAAGTTTTGTACCTTTTAAGAGTCCTTTTTTAAGTGATGTGGCACCCTTTAAGCCAGTCTCTTCTTCAGTTGTTACCAATACTTCCAGTGGTGGATGGGGAATATCCTCGGAATGCAGAATTGCCATGGCGTAAGCCACAGCAATACCGTTATCTGCTCCAAGGGTAGTCCCATCAGCATAAATAAAGTCATCAATGACTTTTAAAGTCAATGGATCATTTTCGAAGTCATGGACAGTATCATTATTTTTTTCATTGACCATATCCATATGGCCTTGAAGGATTACAGTTTCTGAATTCTCATAACCTGCTGTTCCCTTTTTAAATATAATGACATTATTTGCTTCATCGCGAACATATTCCAATCCACGATCAACGGCAAACTGAACCAAGTAATCGCTCACCTTCTGTTCATTGCCCGATCCTCTGGGGATTCTGGTCAATTCTTCAAAGAACTCCAAATACTTCTTGTTATTTATTCCTGATAAAACTCCCATTTTTATTATTCCTTATCGTCGCCGAAGTTCAGCTTGGACTTAAGATCGCCGAACAGATCTCCAATTGTTAGGTTATCTGCTTTATCCTGATATCCTCTGTCGATGTTTTCTCTTCTTGCTCCGCGGTTTGATCCTCTGGAAGGTCTTTCGCTCTTCTCTCTCTTCTGAGGTCTTTCCTTCTGTTCAAATCCTTCTGATTTTTCGAATCTATTGAATCTTGAACTTCTTTCCTTCTCCTGTCCGCCTTCTCTCATTGAAAGAGACAGCTTCTTGGTTTCGGTATTGATATCCTTAATTCTAACGTTAACTTCCTGTCCTCTTTGAACAACATCGTCAACTTTTTCAACCTGTCCCTGAGTTAACTCAGAAATGTGGAGGTATCCTTCAAGACCCGGCTCTAATTCAACGAAAGCACCGGATTTTATGATGTTCATAACCTTACCCGGATATGTCTGTCCAACCTGGTATTTTTCAATGTTCTTCCATGGATCATTGGCTGAAGTTTTAAGTGATAGGCTGATTTTTCCTGTTGTAGGATTGATTTCCTGGATTAGGACCTTAACATCCTGTCCTTCTGCAATAACATCTGAAGGATGCTTGATTCTTCCCCATGAAAGATCTGAGATATGAGCTAAGCCTTCTACTCCGCCGATATCAATGAAAGCGCCATAGTTCATTATCTTTATGACCTTTCCGTCAACCTCGGAACCTTTAGTAAGCTTTTCAAGCATTTCTGCCTTTTTCTCAGCCTTTTCTGCCATTGCAAGTTCTTTTCTTGAAACAACGGCTCTCTTCTTTGCCTTATCGAATTCAATGACATTACATTTTAATTCCTGTCCGTTCATGATTGAAAGGTCAGGGATAAAAGTATCGGAAACCAAGGATGCCGGCATGAAGCCCTGTAATCCAAGGACATCCATTCTTAATCCACCCTTAACTGCTTCCTTAACTTTGCAAAGTACAGGAGTTCCTTCTGCAAGTGCAGTTTCAACTTTAACAACTGCCTCTTCAAGATCTGCTTTTCTCTTTGAAAGAAGTACATTTCCCTCTGAATCTGCTTTCTTTAATACAACTACCTTGATTTC
>DAINSS010000013.1:21479-62037 GCA_036741195.1 Clostridiaceae bacterium
ATTTCATCTCCTTCTGATACCATTGAAGTTAAATCATCAGCTGCATTAGTTGTGAATTCATTCTTTGGGATTATGCCGTCTGACATATAGTTTATGTTAACGAACACTTCCTCAGCGGTAGCCTTGATTACTTTTCCGGTTAATACATCTCCCGGCTTGATGCGCATCAATGTCAATTCTTCCATTCCTTTTTCCATTGACATATCCTGTGCCTCTTCCTCTGCTGCCGGTTTTTCAGTTGCCGGTTCGGTAACATTTTCTGCTTCAGTAACAGCTGTAACTGTTTCTTCCACTTTTGGTTCAGAAGAAATTACTTCTTCTGTGGTGTTCTTGTTTTCATTTTCGATCATTTTGTTCCCTCCTGGACTCTGCCACTTCTTGACAGTGTCTTAATCTCATATCTTTCGATAAATAAAGCTGAAGATAATCCTCAGCCTTTTATTAAATAACCTTTTCAGGTTTATTAATCATAGTTTTGTAACAGTAGTCGATTATATCGCCTCTTTTGATGATCCCGATGAATACACCCTCATCATCTGTAACAGGTACAAAGTTCTGTGTTCTGGCCAGTTCAATAATATTTTCTATATCCACATTTATTGGTGCAGTTTTGTGTACTACTTTTCTGGATATATCACCAATACTAATCTTTGACGTATCTTTAAAGGTCATTTCCGGATTGTTTTTTAACATCCTCAGTAAATCACCTTCAGTCAAAGTTCCTATATATATCCCTTTTTCATCTATGATCGGTATTGCAGTAAGTCTGTGGTAATCCATTCTTTCTGCTACCTGTCTCATACTTACACCAAGCTCTTCATAGACTGTCTCACTCTTGGGAGTGAGAAAAAACATAATATTCATTCACATCTCCATAGTAATACTTTTATATTGTATCACGCAAATGCCATTAAATGATAGTAATTTATCAGTATTTTTTCTTAGTATCTGTCTTGTTTTTGCTTTTGTCTGGTCAGAAGATCAAAATAATCCTTGGGGACCTTCTTAATCTTCTTAAAATACTTTCTGTCACCCATCATATTTTCATTCACGGTAATCTCTTCTAAGAATGAGCCTTTACATTCCCTGCAATGATACATGCTTTTAATTTTCCCGTGTTCATTTGACATGGATAAATCATAGGAAACAGGTCCTGCGCACAATGGACAAGCCACTGTGATTTCTTTGTCCGGTATATCTTTGACTCTAATATTGGAAATATAGATGCTTTCAGAAGAGAAAAGAATCCTGTTATTTTTAAATCCGTCCAGTTTGCCGAATTTCTTGACTGTTTCTCTTAAAACTTCTGCAGTACATATGGAATCATAGAGCCCGTCATGAAATTTTTCATCGTCATGTATAAGATCAAACATTGTCATGGCACTTTTAAGGCTCGGAACCTTGTTTTCTTCCGTAAATTTAGTCAAATATGCCTGTAAATCAAGATATCTTTCCCCGACTATGGTAATCGGCATTGTATGCATGTGGCAGTTTCTTATGAGCTCATAAACGTCTGAAATACCCCATGTAATAAGAATAGAGTTTTTGGCAAAATCTACCAGGCTGTTCATGGCATCCTTATAAGGAATTCCGTTATCCAGTTGTTCCTGCATAATTCCGGTCATTTCGGAAATTGCCGGGTTTAAACTTTTATAAAAACTGTTCTTTACGAATATATTCAGTTCATTTATGGTCTCAAATTTTTCATTTAAACGAACTGCACCGATTTGAATGATTTCATTTGGGTATAGATACCGGGAGTTCCTGTTCTCCCTGGACATATACTCTGAAATAGTTTCATACAAACCCTGCATATTGTTAAATTCAAGATCCAGTACAACGTAATCCATTATTTTCACGCTAGATTTTCCAATGCTTTTTCAACACGTGTTTGACATGTAAATATCAGAATCTGAGCCCTTTCTGCAATTTGTTTAAGGTAGCTTAATACCGATTCCAGCCTGATGTCATCCATATGAATAAAGCTGTCATCAAATATCAAAGGTGTTTCATCACCATTTTTAAGTATATCATATATGGACATCCTTAGTCCAAACCATAATAAGTCTTTTGTACCCCTGGAGAGGTAATCCGATGAAACAAAACCGGTTTTATCTTCATAGGAAATGTTGAAAGAATTATCCATGATAATGTTTGAATGTCTGCCGGATGTAAGGTTACGGAATATTTCTTCGATCTTGTTACTCACCAACGGCAGAAAATCTCTTTCAAGTTCATCATTGCATTCCCTTAATACGGACAGAGCCAATTCGGCAATTCGCTTCTTTTCCATCAACTCATGAAGCTCACTTGTCTTGTATTCTATAATTGCAGTTAACTCTCCCGGTCTTTTATTAGATTCAAACTTCTCAATTTCATTGGCTATTACCAATTGTTCCTTTTCCTTATCATGAATCCTTTGTAATATTGACATAATCTTCGAATCCAGCTTCTCCTCGGTTTTAATTTCATTTTGGATTGCTTCTATCATTGAATCAACATTTACAATTTCTTCTCTTTCGAGGATAGCTTTGATTTTTTCGGTAGTGTTTACCAGCTCGTTACTTTTCTCTTCAGTTATTTTTTGCAAAACCAGCATATTCTCTAATTCATCGGTAACTGCTCTGTGGTTTATACCGTTAAACAGATCTTCTTTCTTAATTTTCTTAAGCTTGATTTCCAGCCTTTTATTCTCTTCATCCAAGGAGCTTTTTATTTGAAGAAGCTTGGGATACCTGTCTGACACTTCCATTTGCAATTTGTTTAACTCAAAACGGGATGAATTAAAATCTTCTTCAGCACCCAAATAATCATCCAGTTTGAAGGTCTGCGAGGCTATCAAATTATTCTTAATTATTTTTGTAAAGTCGTTGTGTAACTTCCCTCTTATATCACTTATTTTTTTATTGTTTGACTTAAGAAACTCATTCTTAATACTCTCATCACCGGTCAGAATTTTAGAAATTTCTTCAAGTGTATGCTTAAATAATCCAAAATAACTTCCGTTGAATATACTTTCCAAATTCTTTAACTTTACTTTTATCTCTTTGTACTTCTTGCCAAGCAATACTTTAATTAATACATAGATAATCGGAATGATTAATAATACTGCTACGATTATTCCGTTGTCCTTCGTTGCAAACAAAGTAATAATCGGTATAAAAAATATTAGATTCAAAATACGTCTAATCATTGAGATCCTGTTTTGCTTGTTTAAAAGAGTGTTATATTCCTGAATTTGAATCCATATATCCTTATCGGTGTCTCTCTCTGGATAATTTATTAAATCTCTGATTCTTTCCATTGAGCTTATTTCATCAAATGCCTGTCTTACCGATTTCTCATTTTCTTTTGAAAAATAATCTGTTCCTTTATGATTTATATCGGCAGATGCGATCTCAAGCTTTGAATTCATTTCATTGTATTGATCAATGGTTGATTTATACTCATTATATTTTGAGGTTAAGTCTCTGAATTCAGTGACGAAAGCAGAAAGCTCCGAGGAATTCATACCTTGTTTGTTTCTTTCAATTTCTTTATTTAAATAATCCGCTCTGTCAATTAAAACTCTAAAATCGGAGTAATCTTCCCTCATTTTCAAATTTTTCAATGAAGCTTTCTCAGACTCTAATTGTGCTTTTTCTTCTTTCAGGGAATTTATCTGATAATTTACAGATTTCAATTTTTCATTTTCATCGGCAAGCTTATTATCATTTAGGATTGCCACTGATAATTCCTCTTTTAAAACATCAAGCTCTTTTATCAGTAAATCAGCTGAACCGGGCTTGCCTCTTCCGTTATTGTTACTGATGGATTTAATTTCCTCCGATAATTCTTTTTCAGCTTTTTTAAAGGAGGTTTCTTGATCTCCGGAGATAACTATATTAGTCAATTTAGTTTTTAACTCCTCAGTATTTTTTGCATTAATTTCAGAGTCTTTTTCGTCTATATACAAGGACCTTAAAAAAACTGATTCATCCATGTCCATGAATGTTTCCCCCGGTTCTTTATCAGTAAGAAATTCTGCCCCTGTCGATAAATTAGTAATTTTCAGAGTGTCATTTTTAGAGGTTTGTCCGAATACCCTGCTTATCAAATAATCAGTTCCTTGATGGGAAATAGCCATGGATCCCGATGCATTCGTTCCGCTAAACGGAAGAATTCTTTTCCTCAGGTTTAAGTTTCCGTATTTCTTTGTATTTGTTACACCGTAAAGCATGCACCTGATGAAAAGTGCCATTGTGGTTTTTCCAGCTTCATTTTCTCCGTATATAACGCTGATCCCGTCGCTAAAATTACGGGAAATATTTTTGAGGATTCCGAATTCATTAATTTTTATACTTTTTATCCTCATTTGAAATATTCACTCCTAAGTGCTTTTAATCCCCTTTTCAGAGCTTTTGCCGATAAAGGATCCATGGAATATTTGCTAATCATTTTTTGTGTGAATAAGCCTTGAATCGACGGTTCATCTTTTAATTTTTCATAATCATAGGGAACTTCGCTGTTATCGGAGATTTCTCCGATATTAAAAAAGTTTTTTAAACCTTCTTCCAAATAATCCAAGTTAATATCCAATTCGGATTCGCCTATTAGAATAATCCTTAGAATATCCTCATTTTTTAGGTTTCCCCTTTCTATTTCTCCGCTGATTCCTGAAATTATATTGTCTTTTAAAATTTCATTAGTTTCAATTCCGCTTATATCAAAGGTTTCAGTTCGAAATCTTTTACCTTCCAAAGGTACAAACTTGTAAGTAACACCAACATCATCTATATGCCCTGCTATGTATCCGTGTTCACCTTCCTCATTGAAATTTCTTGCCACAGGACTTCCTGAATAGGCATAATTAATCAGAGAATTCTTCTTAAATTGATATTCATGAACATGACCGAGGGCACAATAAGTAAACCGGTTCAATACAGACTCTGTCAAAGGATTGTAAAATCCCTTAGATCCGATTTCACCGTGCATGACGAGTATATTTTGATATTTATTCAAATGTTTGTATCCTAATGGAAACAGAGATGATTCTTGATTTTGAGAAGTAAAACCTGCTCCGGTTATAATGACTTTTTTGTCATCCAAAATTACACTTTCAAATTCTTTGAAAATATGGACATTGGACGGCCATGTGAAATTCAGATAAGCACTGTTTCTTCCTACATAATCATGGTTTCCGGGGGAAATGAACACCCTTGTCTCGGGGATCATAAACAATTTATTTGAAATATATGTTAAAGTTTCTTTTTTTATCCCCGCATTATCAAAAATATCACCTGTCAGGAATAAAAAATCAGCCTTGTTTTCCAAAACTACCTGACATATTTTACCGAAAGCTTCCAAATCCTCAAGAGCTTTGAATTTACTGAGTTTCGGATCTGAATAATATGTATCTAAATGGAAATCTCCTGCTTGTATAAAATTCATTGCATAACCCTCCTATTGCTATTGTACAGTATTGTATGGTCAGTATTATCATTTTCTCTGATGAATGCCTTAACCGTACTAAAATCAAAAAGAAGACAGAATATCATTTATCCTGTCCTTTTTGAATAACAATTATTGTGATTGTTATATATTCTGTTTTCTTGATTTTATATCTTTACCGTTAGAATTTATGGTTTTTCTACCGGTTTATCTATTTGAAGTTCAGGATTGGATTCGAATCTTAAGGTCGCTTTGGCTTCTCTTTCCTTTTCAGAGTCATTATCCTTAACTTCCTCAGTCTTTTTTACCTCATATGTAGATTCGTTGACCACCGCACCGGACTTTTCTATCTGAAGCTCGTGAGTTGGTGAAAATCTTAAGGTTGCGTTGGTATCTCTTTCTTTTTCTGCCGATTCGTCCTTTATTTCTTCGGTTTTCTTCACTTCATATGTTGACTCATTTATCTTTTCTGCAGGTTTGTCTATCTGAAGTTCGTGACTCGGCGAGAACCTTAAGGTTGCATTGGTATCTCTCTCTTTTTCAAAAGCCTCGTCTTTCGCCTCATCTGTCTTCTTTACTTCATATGTCGAATCACTTGTTCCGAAGGAACCAAAGTTTACTGTAATTTTTAAATTACTCAGGGAATATGTCTCGTTTGGAAGAGTTAAGATAAGCTCGTCACCGATTACTTCAGCTTTCACTTCTTCCTCAGGTTTGCGTTTTTTGTCCTCTGATTTTGAGGATTTTTCAGCTTTCTTTTTATCTTCTTTAGACTCTTTGACCTTGTCGGATTCTTTTCCCTTGGATGCATTCTTATCTTTATCTTTTATCCTTTCTTCTTTTACTTTTTCAGCTTTTTCTTTAATTTCTTTTTTAATATCCTGAACCAGTAAATCAAGATTGTCGGATTTCTTTAATATTTTCTTTATCTCTTTAAGCAGTGTGTATTCGTCCTTTGCAGAAATCTCTTTCCCGTCAACAATTGCCACTACCTTCTTCTTACAGTCAGAACACATGCCGAGACAGTCTTTTTCGTCTATTTTTACTTTTCTTAAGTTTCTCTCCAAGAATTCTTTTGTTTTCTTCTTACCCTTGTTGTTCTTACATAAACTAATCTTCACTTTGAATTCCCTCCCGAATTACTTTCTTCTTGAATTTTTCAAATTTTTTCTGAGAAATATCAATGAAGGTCTCCTGACTGTTTATATGCTCACCGATTTTTTCGACCCTTGTATACTTTCCGTCAGGCATTAATTCTCTTGCTTTCATATTATCACTTCTGGAGATTCTTAGGATTTCTTTTAATTTTTCTTTACATTTTTTATCATCCACCGGTACCAAAAGCTCAATTCTCTTATTTAGATTTCTTTCCATCCAATCCGCTGAAGAAAGATAAACTTTTTCTTCTCCTCCGGCATAGAAATAGTATATTCTCGGATGTTCAAGGAATCTTCCTACTATTGATCTGACTTTGATGTTTTCCGAAAGACCTTTAACTCCAGGTCTTAAACAACAAATTCCTCTTACGATCAGTTCTATTTCGACTCCGTCCATTGAAGCCTTGTATAGCTCCATGATTATTTCTTTATCTACCAGAGAATTTAATTTAGCAATTATTTTAGCTTTTTTGCCTTCTCTTGCAAGTTTGGCTTCATACCTAATCAATTCATTGAATTTGTCTCTCATATAATCAGGAGCTAGGGAAACTTTCTTCAATTCCTTTATATTTGTCTGACCTGAAAGCCTGTTGAACATATTTGATATATCTTCACCGATTTCAGGATCCGTAGTAAGCAGCCCCACATCACTGTAAAGCTTGGCAGTTACGTCATTATAGTTTCCTGTTCCCACATGAACGTATCTTTTAATTCTGTTATTCTCACGTCTGACAATTAAAATAGCCTTGCAATGGGTTTTCAGACCCACAAGTCCGTAAATTACATGGCATCCTGTTTTTTCAAGCCTTATTGCCCAATTTATATTGTTTTCTTCATCAAACCTGGCCTTTAATTCAACAAGCGCTGTTACCTGCTTTCCGTTATCTGCAGCTTCAGCCAATGCTTCAACTATGGGGGATTTACCCGATACTCTGTACAGCGTCATTTTAATAGCCAAGACATTAGGATCCTTTGCAGCCTGTTTGACTAATTTAACGACTGAATCAAAGGATTCATAGGGATGGTGCAGTAAAATGTCCCTTTTGGAAATTGAAGTGAATATATCCGGATTCAAGGTTACTTCCGGTACCGGTGTCGCCACAAGCTTTGGAAATTTCATACTCTCATATCCCGGCAGTGAACCTATCTTTGAGAGAAAAGTAAGATCCAGGGGACCGTTCAATCTGAATACATTGCTGTCTGTTATTTCAAATCTGTCTATTAAAAACTCAAGCAATGAATCCGAAATATTAGGATCTACCTCAAGCTTAAGCGCTCTGCCCCATTTTCTCTGTTTCAGGGTTTCTTTTATAACCATCAAAAGATCCTGGGCATCGTCTTCATCATACTCCAAGTCAGCATTTCTGGTAACTCTGTAGCAAGCCACATCCAGGATGTCGTAGGCATCAAACAATTTTGAAATATGTAGTTTGATGACATCCTCCAAGAGAATAATTGATCTTCCTTTGACATCCGGAATTGAGTAATATCTTTCCAATACCGAAGGGACCTGAACGGTTCCTAAATACTCCCTTCCTTCAGTGTCCTGAAGGAGAAGACTGATATTTAAGGTATTATTCATTATAAGCGGGAACGGTCTTGCCGAATCTATAACCATGGGTGTCAATACAGGGAAAATACTCTCTTCATAAAGCTGATTCAAATATTCCGTTTGTTTTTCCGTCAGTTCATCAATTGTGATTATTTTAAAATTAATTTTTTTAAGCTCGGGTCTTAGTTCTTCATTATAGGTTTTGTATAAATCATCCTGAAGAATTTTTGTTCTTTTATCAATGGCTATGCATTGTTGTAAGGGTGTCAGACCTGAGGGATCCGTTTTATCAAGTCCCGCAGCAATTTGGTCGGATAATGAACCGTATCTTATCATATAGAATTCATCCAGGTTACTAGTGACAATTGAAGCGAATTTGATTCTCTCAAACAAAGGATTGTTTAGATCCCTGGCTTCTTCCAGCACCCTGTTATTGAATTCCAAAAAAGATAACTCTCTGTTTATAAAATTAGAATTATTTAAAACAATATCTTTCATTCTGGCTCCATTTCATAAAATCGGCTTAAACAGATAAATCTTTTCCCATCAAACCGTTAGTATCTGCTTTTATTCTAACAAATTGCCTGTTAACAATTGTTAAGATTGCGTAAATATGAGAAGATATCTAAAATTATAACTGACTTAAATAAACGTTCGGCGTATGATTAAAACATAAATATAAGACATTATTGAATTAACAGAAACTTTACCACGAGGAGGGACTCCATGAAAATAGGCATTATAGACATAGGATCCAACTCTGTAAGACTTGTTATAGTCGATGTAAAACAAGATTCTTACAGCATTACTGACCAAATCAAACATTCAGCCAGACTTGGCCAGGACATGACTCCCGATGGATATCTGTCCAAATCGAGAATTGAATATGCTATAAAAGTATTGGAACATTTTGCAGGCTTCATGAGAATGAAAAATGTCGAAGAAGCAATCGTAGTTGCAACTGAAGCTGTCAGAAAAGCAAAAAATCAGGAGGAATTCCTGGACAGAGCCAGAAAGACACTTTCTACGAATGTCAGAGTCTTATCAGGATTGGAAGAAGCTTTCTATGACTATTTCGGTTGTGTAAATACCATGGATATCAAGAATGCTTTGATTTTTGATATCGGCGGCTCATCAACAGAATTGGTTCACATAGAGAATCGCTATTTACAGGATTCTATCTCCATAAGACTCGGTGCCATTCCGCTTACAGAAATGTTTGAATTAGATCATGATCTGACGGAAGAAAAAACGGAAAGCGCAAAGGTGTTTATAAAAGACAGGTTATCAATGATACCTTGGCTTAAAAATGCTTCCGGCCTGAATTTAATCGGTATCGGAGGTTCAGTCCGTACCCTGGGAAAAATAGACAGGATAAGAAAAGGCCAGGATCAATTCATAGCTCATAACTACAGTATGGAAACCTCTGATGTTTCCCTTATAAAAAATGATGTTAAAAACTACCTGATGACGGGGAAAAACCGGGTAAGGGGACTCCCAAGGGACAGAGAAGATATTTTCATCGGTTCCACCATGTTAGTTGAGTGCATTTCTGAATATTTAAGCAGTCAGAAGATATTTATTTCAGGTTCCGGCGTCAGGGACGGCTTATTATTTGAGTATCTTTTCGGGACTAAGAAATTCGTTCCCGATGTACTGGAATTTTCGCTGAAAAATATTATTAAACAGCATATGAGTGAAGATTATGACGGGGAAAAGGTATTTGAACTGTCAAAAATCATTTTTGATGCTTTGTCTAATACAGACAGAAACTTGAAACTCCATTTCAAGGAATTAAAAACTGCCGCATATCTTCATGATATTGGTAAAAGCATTAATTTCTATCAAAGAGACAGGAATACCTTCTACAGTATTTTAAATGCTCCGATACACGGCGTTTCACAAAAACAAATTCTCATTTCTGCTTCAGCAGCCACCTTATATAATTCTGATGATATTTTGAAGGATTTTTTGAACAAGAAACTACTAGTTCAAAAAGACATACACATAATTGAAAAAATAGGTCTGATTATTAAAATTGTGAATGCCATAATTTACGGCACCGTTGAAGATATCGCAATATCTGACATAAAACTGAGTAAGAACAAGTTGCAGTTGTTTGTTAAAACCGACTCTGACCTCATGTTCATGGAAGAAGAGCTTGAATATTACCTGGGTCACTTCAGACGTGTATTCAGATTGAACCTTGAAATCCAAAAAATTTAAAAAATAACAGTCCTTTGCCAGTTTATGCAAAGGGCTGTTATTTTAGGTTGTATTATTGAAATTACTATATTCTAAATGTCCTTTTTGCCCTTAAGCTTATCCTTGATTTTCTCCATATGGTCATCTTTGGAGTAATTAATAAGCTTAAGTCTCTTATCTGCTTCTTTAACTATTCTTTCAAGTATCTTTATCCTGGCACTCTTTTTAGAGTTACCCGGTATTACTGTCCAGGGAGCATCCTCTGTAGATGTTTTTTCAATGAGGTCATTTACTGCCTCATTATATTTATCCCATTTATCCCTGTTTCTCCAATCCTCATCGGTTATCTTCCAACTCTTTGCAGGATTGTTCTGTCTTGCCATAAATCTTTCCATCTGGGTGTCTTTATCTATATGGATGAAGAATTTTAATACTATGGCTCCGTAATTAGTCATTACCTTTTCGAACTCATTGATTTCCCTGTACGCTCTGCTCCATTCCGTATTGGTTGCAAAGCCCTCCACTCTTTCCACCATGACTCTTCCGTACCAGGATCTGTCCCAGATTGCTATATGTCCGGTTTTCGGTAGTTCCTTTGCAAATCTCCATAGGTAGTGATGGTTCAGTTCGTTATAATCCGGTGCAGAGGTAGTATTTATAGTGTAGTTAGTAGGGTCTAACTTTGCTATTATCCTGTGGATGCTTCCCCCTTTTCCGGCTGCGTCCTGACCTTCAAACACAAGTATCATAGGTATCCTTTCACTGTAAAGTGCATATTGAATCTCTCTCATTTTCGTTTGGAGATCTTTAAGTTTTACAGAATATTCCTCATCGGATATATCTTCATTCATTTTTTGTTTTTGAAGGATACCATTGACTTTACCGGTGAACTGACCGTCCTTGTCCATCTGCGTCAACTCTGGCTTGCTTTCCAGTTCTGCCAACTTTTTTTCCAGTATTGAGATGACTTTTTTCAATACCTTGGTTGTTGTTTCGGTCCTGGTGGTGTACTCGATGAGATACCATGGTGCATAGGGCTCATCCGTCACCTTCATTAATTTTTCCATGTCCTTGACATATTCTTCATCGTTATCCTTGTCAAAAACCTGGGCTACCCATGTAGTCAACGGGCTTGCCATCATTTTTTCTATATGTTCATCCTGCTTTTCACTGTCAATTTTTATCTTGAATTTAATAATGACATAACCATTATCGGCAAGGGATTTTTCAAAGGACTTGATCTCATTTATAAGAATTTCGGGGTTTTTATATACTTCCCTGTTTATCTTATGATTCTTGTAGTAAATATAAAGGGAGTACCAGCTTCTGTAGAGAATGGCGAAATTATCATTTCTAGGAATATTTTCAAAATACTGACTTAAAAACGGTCTTTTTAAATCTTCTTCTGAGGGATGCTTTGTAGCATAAAACTTAGTGTATCTGACATCCAGGCCCAATAACAATTCATTGGCAACCCTGCCCTTACCCGATGCATAAGCCCCTTCCAGAATTATCATTGCAGGAACTTTGTATGCTTTTAGCCTTCTCTGCAAATAACTTAATCTTTCGGATAGTATATCAAGTTCATTGATTTTCAGATTATCTTCCCTTCGTGCCGGAAATTCCGATTCAATCTTATCTTTTGTTGTCAAATCAAAGTTTTCCGGAGAAATATCCCCGTCATATTTTTTCTTTTTCTTGTCCTTGCCCTGTTTTTTTCTGCCCAACTCAGATTTGAATTTAGAATCCTTCCTGGGATCCATGAATTTTAACTCATGGGTATCTATTTTGTCCGGGACTGTTTGCTTAATTTTTTTCTTATTATCATCTTTCTTTGTCATAATTGCACTCTCCTGTCCGTGTATTATGCGTAGAACATTGCTCAAGATAATTTTATCATAGATGGCATGGTGAAATTCTCAATTTAATATTAATTAAAAATTTACTGAACCTTTCCCTCAATAACTCTGTAAAATCCAAACAACTTATATTAAGATTATTACAACTTAAGTAAATTATTATCCTGTGGGAGGCAAAAGTATGGAAAAATCCTATGAATATGTCAAATCGACAAAGCCTGTTAAAAAAAGACAGAATTGGAATCAATATTTTATGAACCTTGCAAGACTGGCGGCCGAAAGATCAACCTGTGACAGAGCAAATGTAGGTGCTATTATTGTCAATAAGGAAAACAGAATAGTTGCCACGGGATATAACGGATCGGTGGGCAGAAAAACCCCGCACTGTAATGAAGTCGGTCATGCCATGAGGGATGATCACTGTATTGCAACACAGCATGCAGAATTAAACTGCATAAGTTATTGTGCTAAAGAAGGTATACCGGTAAGGGACTCCGTAATATACGTAACTCATTTCCCTTGTCTTAACTGCACAAAGGCAATTATTCAATCGGGAATAACAAAAATATATTACGGTGAAGGTTACAGAATGGATGACTTTGCCATTGAACTTTTGACTGTCAATGACATTCCTTTTGAACAGATTCCAATGACATCGGAAGATTAAGAAAATTTTATTTTGTGTATACATATACAATCTATTGACATACTATTCATTTTCAACCTATACTGTGAATTAGAATAAAAGCAATGACAGGAAAAGTAATAAGAAAGATGAGTTAAGCGATCCGGAGAATGGTGCGAGTCCGGAACTGAATATTCTTATGAAGAACAGCCTGAAGCTTCCGGAAGAAAGCAATCTGTGAGTAGAACCGGACGGAGCATCACCGTTACAAGATTAAGAATATCGAGTTTTCTGTATTCGAAGTGAGCAACATGCTAAAATGGGTGGTACCGCGGAATATATATTTCGTCCCTTTTTAATCAAAATTAAAAAGGGCGATTTTTTTTATTTAAAATCACGTTTAAAAAATACTAAAAGGAATAATTATCAACTTACTTAGAAATTATATTAACTATTTAGGAGGAATAAAAATGTATAAACCTAACATGACTGTAAAAGAAACTCAAAAAGCAATTAAATTAATAAAAGTATTTTTCGAAACCGAACTGGCAGAAAGATTGAACCTGACAAGAGTTTCAGCTCCCCTTTTCGTTCCGGGAAGCACCGGATTAAATGACAACCTAACGGGAGTTGAAAGGCCTGTACAGTTTGATGCTTTGAACATGCCCGAACTCGGAACAATAGAAATAGTTCATTCCCTTGCAAAATGGAAAAGAAAAGCGTTAAAAGATTATGGCTATACCTTCGGAGAAGGACTCTATACAAACATGAATGCCATAAGGCGCGATGAAACACCTGATGAAATTCATTCCATTTATGTGGATCAATGGGATTTTGAAAAAGTCATTTCAGACTATGAAAGAAGTATTGAATATCTTAAATCCCAGGTGGACATTATCTATTCAGTATTTAAAGACTGTGAAGAAATGCTGTATAAGAGATATCCTTTCCTGGATCCCATTCTTCCGGAATCCATAACTTACTTAACCACTGAAGAACTTAGACAAAAGTATCCTGATATGACACCGAAAGAAAGAGAAAGAGTTGCATCAAAAGAATACGGTGCATTATTCCTAATCGGCATCGGAAAAGAGCTTGGAGACGGTAAAATCCATGACGGAAGAGCACCGGATTACGATGATTGGGATTTAAACGGAGATTTGTTATTCTACAACCCTGTTCTAGATGATGTCATAGAATTATCTTCCATGGGTATCAGAGTTGACGAAGAAGCATTATTAAAACAATTGAAGATAAAAAATCAAGAATTCAAGCTTGAGCTTCCCTTCCATTCAGCTTTGATAAAAGGTGAACTTCCCCTAACCTACGGCGGTGGTATTGGACAAAGCAGAATATGCCAGATACTTTTAAGGAAATACCATATCGGAGAGGTTCAGTGTTCAGTATGGCCTCAGGAAATGATTGCAGAGTTGAAAGAAAAAGGGATAGAATTACTGTAGTTTCATTTATTAAGAATAACCTAAACTAAGGGAGAAATTCACGGAGGGATGCCTATGCTTTATTTTGGCAGTGACTATATGGAGGGAGCACACCCTCTCATATTGGATAAACTAAATGAGATTAACCTGACTAAGAATACAGGATACGGACAGGACGGATATTGTGAGAAAGCAGCTCAGAGAATTAAAAACGCCTGCGGATTAAGCACCGGTGAAGTTTACTTCCTGGTAGGCGGGACACAGGCTAACCTTGTTGTAATCTCTTCTTTGTTAAGGCCATATGAGGGAGTCATTTCTGCAAAATCAGGACATATAAGCGTCCATGAAGGCGGGGCTATTGAAAACTCCGGGCATAAAATAATAACCTTCGATAATCCTGAGGGTAAGGTTCTGGCAAGTACCGTAAAACAGTATATGGTTGATTTTTATAAGGATGAAACACATCCTCACATGGTTCAGCCAGGCATGATTTATATATCCCATCCCACGGAGTACGGAACTCTTTATACAAAGGATGAAATTTCTGATTTGAGGGCAGTAAGTAATGAATATGGTTTAAAACTTTATATGGACGGAGCCAGAATGGGTTATGGATTGGCTGCCGATACAGATGTGGATCTCCCCTTCATTGCCTCAAATGTCGATGCTTTCTATATCGGAGGTACCAAGGTCGGTGCCTTGTTTGGAGAAGCAGTGGTTTTTCCCGATCCTTCGATAGTTCCAAAGTTTTTCACATCAATTAAGCTAAACGGAGCGCTGTTGGCCAAGGGATGGCTGCTGGGTGTTCAATTCGATACTTTGTTTACCGATAATTTGTATTTAAATATATCCAAGCATGCCATAGAACAGGCAATGAGGATAAAAACCGCCCTGTCTTCCAAAGGCTATAAATTTTTCATTGATTCTCCGACAAACCAGCAGTTTATTATCATAAAAAATACTGACTTGGAGAATCTGAACGGCAGAGTATCCTATAGCTTCTGGGAAAAATATGATGATGAACATACAGTAATCCGATTGGTTACAAGTTGGGCTACTTCGCCTTCGGATGTGGATAAACTAATTGAAATACTATAAGAATAACATCTAAAATGGGACACAGTACTTAATCTGTGTCCCATTATCCGTCCTTTGACTGTTTTTCTATTTTACTATTTTTCCGTCCTTGTCCTTGAAAACAAAACCGTCTTTGTCTTTCATATCGCATTCTTTATAATCAGATGGATTAAAATCAGGAATTTTGCCCTTAAATTTTGATAGCTCGTTCTTCATCAGTTTCATGACTTCGTCAGGCAGTAGTTTATTACCCTTATATTCTTCTGCAGCGACTATTTTCATTACATTGATATATGCATAAGCCAATGCCGTAGTAATCCCCGCTGCCGTTGTTCCTGAAATTAAACCTGTGGCGATAGTTCCGGCTCCAGGGATCAGTTTGAGCAGATTAGTCACAACATATCTTCCGGTGACAACCGCACCTCCAACCCCTGCTGCAGCCGAGACGACAGAAGTTAACATGGCCTTGTCATAGGTTACACCGAAAATACTTGTTATTTTCGCAATCATTGTCAACTGAGATGCTGATATTATAGGGGCATCAGCAAAGGGTATGGGAACAAAACCGACAAGGAATGTTTCATAGGTGAATCTTTTTGCGCATCGGGTAGCAATTTCCGCTTTTTTATCTATGTCCACCTTTTGGGCGTTTATAAAAGAATATCCCGTCTCCTCCGAAATGACATCATAGGTTGTTTTAACCAGTTCTTTTAACCCGAAGGATTTAATTTTAAAGGCTCCGAAATTGTAATCCTTGGATAAAACTCTGATGACACCTGAGGTTCTTACGTCATGATTTTCAATGTATTTCTTTAGTTCTTCCGATGTTTCCTCATGAATGGATAAAGTTAAAACTACAATCACAGGTACTTTTATACTTAATTCCCTTATCCACTCTATCTCAGTTTCCTCAACTCTGTTGGAAGCTGCATTTATGCAATACCAAACAGCATGAATCCTGTCCTTCTCCCCCAGATTGGAAAGTCTGTTTATCTCATTATTTATTTCAGTTTGTACTTTCTTTTGGGAATCCCCTGATAATTCCAATCCCTTTGAATCATAAATTACTATGGGAATGTTGTCTTTTGTAATCCTTTGAAGATGCTCCGTGACCGGTTTCCCAATTCCCGTTGTTGCAAGCTCTTCCCTGAATATACTGTTTATCAAAGTGCTTTTGCCCACACCTGTCTTGCCGATAATCATTATATTTATCGGTACCATTTTTTCTATTTCTTCATCTGTTTTTCTTAAAACGTCAGATATTATATCGGGTGTAGGCATGCCTTTTCCCGGAGTTTTAACCTTGTTGTTCTTTAAAAGGTCAAATGGATTGACATTGGGAAGTTTCAAATTAAATCACCTCGATGACAAGTATATATGAATCATATTAATAACAGCTTAATCAAATAAAAACTAAATATTAAATATCAAATGCTGCTTCCGGTTTCATTCTGGATAGCCTTGTGGAATTTAATACTGCCAATAGAGCAACTCCAACATCGGCAAAGATTGCAAGCCAGATATTTTCCCTGAACATCAGACTATAAGCCATTATTATTACTTTGAACCCCACTGCCATTACAATGTTTTGCATAACCACAGAGTTAGTCAGCCTGGAAATTTTCATGGCAAGCGGTATCTTCATTAAAGAATCATCCATTAAAACAACATCGGATGCCTCTATAGCTGCCTCTGAACCGATGGATCCCATTGATATACCGATATCAGCCATTTTAAGTACGGGAGTGTCATTTAAACCATCCCCTGCAAATGCAGTAATTCCTCCTTTTGAAGTATCCTTCTTTATATTTTCAAATTCTTCAACCTTGTCCTGCGGCAAGAGTTCTGCCCTGTGTGAAGTCATACCAGTTTCCGTTGCAACCTTAGTTACAATGGACTTTGAATCACCGGACAGCATAATGATATTTTCAATTCCCATTGATTTCATCAGCTGGATGGCTTTTTTACTGTCTTCTTTAATTACATCTTCTATTCTGACCAGACCAAGATATACAGATTTTGATTCATTGACTTCCTTCTTTGCGATATAAACAACCGTTCCTTCCTGGGGTAATAATGAAATACCAAGATCGGACATTAGTTTATTATTCCCGGCATAAAGGATACTTTTGTCAACTAGGGTTGATACGATTCCCTTGCCCCTGATCTCTTCAGAATGTGAAAGCTTGCTTCTGTCAACCTCCGGAACCATTTCCGCTATGGATTTGGCTATGGGGTGAGGAGAATCTAATTCTGCCAATGCGGCAAGATTGATTAATGTGTTTTGTTCCACACCTTCAGAAGGGATTATTTCCGTAACCTTAAAACTTCCTTCTGTAACTGTTCCTGTCTTATCAAGGACAATTGTTTTTATATTTCTTATTTCTTCTAAGAAATTACTTCCCTTAACCAATATTCCGTTCTTGGAAGCCAAACCTATTCCGCCGAAGAATCCAAGGGGTATTGATATTACCAATGCACATGGACAGCTTATAACCAAGAAAACCAAGCCCTTTCTAATCCATGGTGCAAAGGGCTGTCCGATTATCAAAGGGACTGCAAAAGCAACTATAAGAGCCATAAACACCACTATAGGTGTATAAACCCTGGCAAATTTAGTAATGAGTTTTTCTGTTTTCCCTTTTTGAGAGGATGATTTTTCAACCAGCTCCATGATTCTAGAAACAGTGCTTTCACCGAAAGGTTTTGACACTTTGATTTTTATCAGTGAAGTAAGATTTACAGATCCTGATAAAATATCGTCACCTGTTGTAACTTCCCTTGGTAAAGATTCACCTGTAAGTGCTTTGGTATCCAATTGTGAACTGCCTGAAATTACTACTCCGTCAAGGGGTATCCTTTCTCCCTGCTTAACAACAATAACATCACCAGGATTGACAATCTCAGGTTTAACTTTTATTAGTTCTCCGTTTTCTTCTATATTCGCGTAGTCAGGCCTAATATTGATAAGATCTTTAATACTTCTTCTTGATCTGTCAACCGCAAGGTCCTGCAAATATTCACCGGTCATATAAAAGAGCATTACACCCACTGCTTCTGTGTATTCTCCGAGATAAACCGCTCCGAAGGTTGCAATGGTCATCAGGAAGTTTTCATCCATGAACTGTCCTGATTTCATATTCCTGAATGCACTTAATATAATCTCATACCCGGAAATGCCGTAGGCCAATAAAAGCATTACCCTTGATATGTTTTGAGGCATAAATAGAGAGAGAATAAACAATGCAAAGGAGAGGATGATCTTAACCAGGCTGAATCTCAATCTGGTCATACCGAATATCAATTCTCCGTCATCTTCCGAGTGATGGTGTCCGTGTTCTTCCTCATCAATATCATGCCCATCATGCTCATTCTTTTTTGTTTCCAATACTCTGACATGGGGCTCATATTTAGCCACTACTTTTTTGGTATTTATATTTAATTCGTCATAACCTATGACTTTTGCATCATGATCGATATAAAGAAGCTCATTGTTAAGATCGATTACTGCCTTTTCAACACCGTTCATCTTAACCAAGTCGTTCTCAATCTTCACGGCACAATTGCCTCAGGTCATATCCGTCAATTTAAAAATTGTCTCCGTCATTTTGACAAATCTCCTCCGGTCAATTCAGAGTTAAATACTCTGTTATCACTTATATAATAATACAAGACGCTTACGAATTCCTGGTTTACATACATTTGCATACCTTTTGCAACAGTTGTCTCTATGATGGTATAATTTAGAGTAGCCACAGGAGGATTTTGTATGAGTAAAATTCTTGTCATTGAAGATGAGGTTTCAGTTTTAGAGGCTATTGAAGCTTATCTTAAAAAAGATGGATATGAAGTAAATTGTGCCACAAGAGGATATAAGGGATTGGAACTTTTTGAATCCGAAACCTTTGATTTGGTTATATTGGATTTAATGCTCCCTGATATCTCAGGTGAAGAAATTTGTAAAAAAATCAGAGAAACAAGCTCTGCCTATATTTTCATGCTCACTGCCAAATCTTCCCTGGAGGAAAGGATTAAGGGTCTGGAAATAGGTGCAGACGAATATTTGGTTAAGCCATTTTCCCCAAGAGAGCTGATGGCCAGGGTAAATGCGCTGTTCAGAAGATTAAATGAACCAGTGACCAATCCTAACTCAAATGAATACGACAACGGTAACTTGATAATAGACAAGGAAAGACGTGAAGTCATTGTTAAGGGAGAAGAAATTCAGCTGACCCCTATTGAGTTTGATATCTTGGAGCTTTTGACTGCAAACCAGGGAGTTGTAATGAGCCGTGAACTATTGATTGAAAGAGTCCTAGGAGTTGATTTTGACGGTGTAGACAGGACAATAGATGTTCACATCAAAAATATCAGAAAGAAAATAGAGGAAGATACGAAAAATCCAAAATACATCCTCACAGTATTCAAACTTGGATATAAATTCAGCGGAGGTCTATAAGTGAGATCCATCAGAAACAAGCTGGCCACTGCAATAACGGTGAGTTCACTTCTGGCGCTGATTATCTCCTATATGATTCTGAATTTCACCATTAGCAGACAGTTTTCTTTGTATCTTTCAAGAAACCAGGCTGCCAGGGATGAAAAGATTGTAGGAATATTCAGAGATTCATACTTAGCTTCCGGTATAAATAAATGGACGTCAGAATCAGGCACCTCAGTAATTCCTGAAGCTAGAGCTTCAGGTTTTTCTGTAAAGCTCGAAGACTCACAGAGTAAACTAATCTGGCAGTTGTCTCCGGAAACCATTATTTCGGAACTCAATGCCAGAAAGGATGAAGAAGCCGCTCCCATAACCATGGAGCAATTTAATATCAAAAGATACACTGTAAAAGTTAAGGAAGACATTGTAGGGTATGTAACCATCGGTCAGTACTCTCCCCTTTTGTTTTCGGAGGATGAATCAAGATTTATCTTCGCTATTGCATCCTCAATTTTTATTAGTGCTTTGCTGGGTGGATTGGTAATTCTATTTTTATCCATTTTCCTATCAAACCAGCTGTCAGACCCCATTAAGAGTATTGCCAACACCAGTTACCGGCTCTCAATGGGTGAACTTTCAAAGAGAGAAGAGACAAATACGGATATAGTTGAGATTGAAAAACTGAAGGACAGTATAAATGCCCTTGGGGAAAAACTGGATAAGCAGGATATTTTGAGAAAAAGACTTATTTCGGATATTTCCCATGAATTACGTAACCCCTTGAACGTACTTCAAACAAATCTGGAAGCAATGATAGACGGAGTTATTCCTTTAAATGCCGAAAGGCTCATGTCTCTGAATAATGAAGTTATCAGATTTGGGAAGCTGCTTGGCAATCTGAATGTTTTAAAAGAATTTGAACAGGAAAACCTTGATATCCAATTCAAAGAAGTGAATTTGAAAGCACTCTGCCAGGATATATACAATAACTTCCACGGCAAGGCTGCTGAGAAAAAACAAATTCTGAGTCTCGAATACTACAGAAAAGACAATTACATTGTTCTGGGGGAATATAATTCCCTGTATCAAGTTGTTACCAACCTTTTATACAATGCTATGAAATTTACCCCCGAAAGCGGAAAGATATCGTTGCTGCTAAAAAAAGATTCATTCTTCACCTACATTGAGATAAAAGACAACGGTATGGGAATTCCTGAAGAGGATATAGGAAATATATTCGAAAGATTCTACAGAGTGGATAAATCTAGGGAATTAGTTGAAGGATCCGGAATTGGACTTACAATAGTCAAGAAGATTATTGATGCCCACGGAGCCAAAGTATCGGTGGCATCAAAACCAGACCGCGGTACAACATTCACTTTGAGATTTAAGAACGCACCCTTAACGGATATCCGGTCACTTAATTTGAACCAAAGAATAAGATGAGTATTTCTACTCATCTTTTTTAATAATTAATTTGGGTTGTTTTGCAGGGATCTTAAAATATCTTTAATCTGTTCTCTTAAGCTTGCAATTTCTTCGTCTTTTAAAGGTAATTTACAACGAATTTCGCCCGGAACAGATTCAGCTTTATCAATAAGTTCTTTACCCTTTTCCGTAAGATGGATGATTAAATTTCTTTCATCCTTTAAATCTCTTTTCCTTAGAATATGACCTGATTGCTCTAATTTTTTTAACAACGGTGTTAAAGTTCCGGAATCAAGATTTAAACTTGTTCCCAAGTCCTTCAGCGGTATTCCGTCTTTCTCCCATAAAACCAACATTACAAGGTACTGCGTATAAGTCAATCCAATTTCGTTAAGGAAAGGCCTGTAAACTTTTATTATCTCCCTTGAAAGTGCATAAACTACAAAGCAGAACTGATTTTCTAATTTTAATGCGTCAATCATATTTCTCACTCCGTATTATATTGTATCTGACTTAATCTTATGCTTTATATAACTTTGAGTCAATTGATAATTAACAAACTATTCAAATATTATATAAATATTATTAATTAAAGCTCTGATTATTTAATTGATGACATATTTCTAACTTTAATCACGTTATCGCAATATGTAAAATTGCTTCCGGTCTTGTTTAATCGAAAAATTCAACTATTGTTATGATATTTATATCTTCAAAAATACAAATTTCTCCCCCTTAAAACTGTTAATCTCCTTAAATGCCTTTGATTTTTTCTCATTTCGTGATATTTTCTTAACCATGTCATCATTTATTTACATTATCAATTTACTTTTAATTTGGTTTATAAGATGGTTAAACATTGAATTTTTTAGTAAAAAAAATAAACCACCAGCTGAATATGCTGATGGTTTCTGGCAGGGGTAGCAGGGCTCGAACCCACATTAACGGTTTTGGAGACCGTTGCTCTACCATTGAACTATACCCCTTCAAGTGCTACTTTATCATTCTACTTAAGTAAGTGTGGCGTGTCAATACTATCTAAGCTGTTTTTACCACATTAAGGGCAAAAACAACCATGATTCTATATATCCATGTACCAGACTGTCTCCTTCTCATCAAAAATCAAACCTACATCCTCTTCCAATATATCAAAACTGATTAAAAATCTTGTTGAATGTTGATATTTCTCTTGGAAGTAGATCTTAGCCACATCTCTGACTATGTATTCCGCTTCAAGTTCATCGTAATATCTTACCCTTCTGGGTACAATTCTTCCTTTATCCAAAAATGTTGCAATCACTTCTATCTTTTTCATAATCAAACCTGTAATCCATCTACAATAGCTGTATCTGAAAGTCTCCTTTTAAAATTACATTCTAAAATAACAACTTCTCTATAATGGTTCCCTGAACAAAGTATTTATAGTATTCTATACATTAATTATAGTACATATGTTCTATTCTGAACAGTAGGTAATATTATGGCTCTTATTCAATGTGATGTTGTATAATGATAATTACTTGGTTTAAGGTTATTCGAGGTGTTTTATGAGATTATCTTCTTTGATTATTAATGATGATATTAAAGTTGTTTCCGTCATCGGTGCCGGTGGTAAGACTCATTTTTTGAGAACCCTTGCCAAGGAAAACCGAGATTCTAAGAAAGTACTGCTTACCAGTACCGTTAATATGGAACGTATTGCGGAGGATGAAGTGGACTTTGTTGATTATGAATTCAGGGATGATTATTTACTTGATGAATTTGATGAAAACGGAGTTTACGTTTTATCCCACGATCTGGATAATACCAACAGGATGAGAGGTCTTCAATTATTTGAAATAGACAGACAAATTCCCTATTTCTCCCTGTCCCTCATAGAATGTGACCAATCAATGCAAAGAAACTTGAAAGCATGGAGACATAATGAACCTATAATATCAGAGCTAACCGATATGACTGTGGGAATCCTGGATATATCTGCCATTGGCAGGCATGTCAATGTAGATAATATTCATAACCTGGATATTTTCATAGACGTGACAAAAAAAGAATCAGGATCCGTAATTTCCCAGGATGACTTGATAAAAATGGTAACCGATCCAAATATGATGTTTAAAGGTGCAAAAGGAACAAAAGTCCTGTTTATAAATAAGGCTGAAGGTCACTATCTGAATCTTCTTGCCTACAGATTAGCCGAAGGCTTAAAAGACAGTTTCCTCGACACCATCATAGTAGGTTCCTTGGTTAATGAACAATATGAGGTTATCAAGAAAAAGCTGTAGTAGCTTGAAAATTACCCAATCTACAATAATACACCTAATGTTCATGACATATAGGTCAGTATTTAGGACAACAAATAAGACACCGCTAAGGTGTCTTATTAATTAGGGATTATCCCGCCAATCTTTAATGCAGCCTGTGTAATTCCTTGATAGTTTGTCTCAAGCACATCCATAACTGACATATCGTAGTCGTACAGTTTTATTTTCACAGGACTTAAGTTAAACTTTGAAATTTCATCCGCATATTTGTTTAGTGATATATCGTCTGTATAGAGGAATAAATTTAAATTACCTGAATCCTGTGCTTTCGATGTATCAGAAGTCATGGTCTGACCGGCAACCCTTTCGTTTGTGTATTTAATTATATTTATGCAATCTTCCCTGTATTCCTGGCAAATATATTGGGCCAATTCTGAATCACATATAAAAGCCATATTCTTATTAGCCTCAGAGAATGTTTTTATTTTCTTTTGCAATTCATCTATTTTTACCGATATTTGATCAAACTTGGCTTCATATTCTTTTCTTCTTGCCATATCAAGTTCTTGAAGGTTGTTTTTTATACTTGATAATATAATTTTGTAGTTTGTTGAATTGGTCAAAAAGTAAGGATTTTCTTTATCAAGATTATTCTCTTTGAATCTTAAAATATCTATACCCCTGGATAGGTTCACTACATCTATTGTGTTCCTGTCTACATCAGAAAGAAATCCTTCAATAAACGGTTCATAATCTGCACCGTGGTATAGAAAAGTGTCATAGTTCTTATCCTTGTAAAAGCTGAAATAAGGTTTGAATGTCTTAAGTGTTTTATCAGAGTTTACCATTGCTTCAACAGTGTGGTAATCTCCGGTGTAATATGTGACTATATTCTTAAGCATTCTTGAGGTAACAAGAATATTCAATGATCTTGTTTCAGGTATGGATGAACTGGAATTTGAACCTGATATATTTGATGAAGTTGTAGTCTCCGAATTTACCACTGTACAACCCGGCAGTGCCAGTAGTACTATAATGATTGCAAAGGCTACCACTTTTGATTTTAAATATTTTATCTCCATAATATTACCTTTGGTCTTTTGTTGATTGTATTATATAATAAACAGGATTTTAAAAAATGACAAATTAATTAATTATAGGTGCATAACAATATGGAAATTATAACAAATTCCGTTGAGGAAACCATTTATCTGGGTAAATCCATTGCAAATACCCTGAGATCAGGTGATGTAGTTTTATTAAACGGGGATCTCGGAGCAGGTAAAACCCACCTGGTAAAGGGGATTGCCCAGGGGCTTGGAATAAAAGATACAATCACCTCCCCCACATTCACAATAGAAAACAAATATAAAGGTTCAAAAGCAAAATTGAATCACTTTGATGTATACAGAGTAAATGACGAGGATGAAATTCTGGATATCGGCTTTGAAGAATCCATTTATTCAGATGCCGTATCAGTTATTGAATGGTCTGATTTGATCAAAGGAATATTACCGGAAGAATATATCGACATCAGGATATACAGGGATCCTATTCTTGAGAACAAAAGAAGAATAAATATTTCATACTATCCGGTGGATGAAGAAAGGGAGATGGATTTAAATGCTAATATTGGCCGTTGATACCTCGGGCAGTAATTGCTCCTGTGCTTTGGAAAAGGACGGAGTGCTAATTGCCGAGAATAACCTGAATTTCGAAAAACAACATTCCGTTCTATTAATGCCGATGATTGAGGATATGTTTAAAAAGGTTGAAATGACTCCAAAAGACTTGACCCACTTGGCAGTCAATTTTGGTCCCGGTTCATTTACGGGTTTAAGAATCGGAATATCAGTAGTTAAAGCAATGAGCATGGCATTGAAATTACCCGTTTATACCTATGACTCCTTTCAGGTATATGCAAATTCCGTGAGCTACTTTAAAGGTAAGATACTTGTTGTATCCGATGCATTAAGGAACACATACTACAGCAAGCTGTTTAAATCCGACGGAACAAACCTGACAGAGATCTCAACTGCCGATGTCCGTGATATGGAAGAATTAAAAGCAATTGTAGGAAAAAGTAGAAACAACGAAGATCTTTTGATAATCGGAGACGGCTTGATAAAAAAATCGGAATCTTTTAAAACTGCATTTCAAGGAAGCATCCTAACAGGAAACCACTTGAATATATCCCACGCATCAATAATGGCCAATATGGTCAATTTTGACCTTAATAAGGGCGTTCTGCCAGCACAGGATATATTTCCCCTGTATATGAGAAAACCACAGGCAGTAAGAGAATATGAAGCGAAATACGGTGAATTAAATGATAATATCTAGAATGAAGTTAACTGACGTCGAAAGCATTTATAAAATATCTGCAGACAGCTTTTCAAGACCATGGTCGTTAAATGCCATTCAGGAAGAATATTATAATGAAATGGCATATTATCTGGTTGCAAGGGAGGATGACGGTACTGTCATAGGTTTTGCCGGATCCTGGCTTGTTTTCAATGAGGTCCAAATCACTAATATAGCCGTTGCAAAGGATAAAAGAGGCTCAGGTATAGCAAGCAAAATTTTATCAAGAATTATCAACGATATGGTACAAAAGGACATGAGTCTCATCTTCCTTGAAGTAAGAATATCCAATACACCTGCCAGAAAATTGTATGAAAGTGCAGGCTTTGTCTATACAGGAAAGAGAAACAGCTTTTATGATGACAATGAGGATGCTCTTCTGATGACTAAGTTCCTTAAGGAAGACTCCGATGTTAAAAACTCGGATCCCAGAAAAATTTAATTAACCATTCCCTCTTTTCATCGTTTAAAATCAATTTTATTTTTTAAAAATGATTTTAAATATATATGTATAAATTATATGACTTAAGATATAAAGCTTGATAAAAAATCCATTACAAAATAATCCAAAATAAGATAATCCATAATAAATTACTCCATTATAAATTAAGCTGCCGTCCATTCAGTATATGGTCAGCAGCTTTGTTTTAAGCAAAATTTGTTTTTAAAGAATTTTTTGTAATGTTTCCTTACGTAATGTTATTTTTGTGGTTGGATTATGAGAACTGTAGGTTTTAAATTATCTTGCTGCCAAGGTATTCTTGACCTTGTTTGTTTCTGTCATGTGTTCATACTTCCAAGCTTCTTTATTAAGGAATGTACCAAGTCTTGAATAAACAACACCTGAAATGATTGAAAGTACTACACCCTTAATTAGGTTGAACAACGGAACCATTTGGTACAGGTATGCGTTGTAAGCTGCATCTCCACCGGGGAAGGTTCCACCGAAGAATGCTTTGATATAAAGCGGCAACAGTATGAACTTATTAGCAATAAATCCTGCAACTATCAGGGTGATTGTTCCTAGTACAAGTCCGACAATTAAACCGTTGGTTGTTTTGTTTCTCTTGTACATTAATGATGCAACAAATACAAATGAGCCTACCATGATCAAATTAGCAATCTGACCTACACCGCCTGTTGTGGTGCCCTGAATTGCGATGACAAGGACCTGTAACAGACCTGTAAGCAGTAAACCGAAAGTCGGTCCGAATGCCAGTCCTGCTACTAAAATAGGAACCGCTGAGAAATCAAGCTTAAGCCAAGTATTACCGGGGATTATTGCGAATTCCAAGTAAGTAAGGACAAAAGCAAGTGCCAGTAAAAGTGCGCCTTTTACCATAGAGTTAGTGGATTTTGATGTGTTTGTCATTTCAATGCCTCCTAAGCATTATCTCCAGCGGATTATCAAATTTAAATAAAAAAGCTCTGATAAAAAAATATCAGAGCTAACATTGTTCAAATCAAACAATCCATCTTCTTCCATCCAGACTATACTGTCGGCTCCGTAATTACAACGGATCAGCCAAAAAGGCTCGCGGGCTATACCGCCGGTGGGGACTTACACCCCGCCCTGAAGATATATTAAATTTATGTCTTAATTATAGGCCGTATTAAGCGGTTTGGCAACAGCCCCGTGAAGATATTACGAAATTGCATTAACAAGGACATTTTATGATATATATATAAACTATATGATTCAAGTTTGTATAATATTCAATTTTACTCCACTAATTTTTTGTAAATTAGTTTTTTATAGAAAGACCTTGTTTATGTTTTTTCATGTTTTTCATTGAAAGCGAAATTCTCTTTCTCGGAATGTCAACCGACAATACTCTGACTTCAACTATATCCCCTACTTTTACAACTTCCATGGGGTGTTTAATAAATTTGTCTGAGAGTTGGCTGATATGTACCAAGCCATCCTGATGAACGCCGATATCAACGAAAGCACCGAAGTCAGATACGTTTCTTACGGTTCCGTTAAGTACCATGCCCTCTTCCAAATCTTTAAGTTCAATAACTCCTGTCTTTAGAATCGGCTTCGGTAAGTCTTCCCTTGGATCACGACCGGGTTTTAAAAGTTCTTTTATTATATCGTTTATGGTAGGCAGCCCAGCTCCCGTTGCTTCAGCCAGTTTTAGAGGTGATTCCTTCTTTATTCTTTCAGAAAAATCCTTTGTATCCCATGACTTTACTTCCTTCGGAGAATATCCCAGCAGCTTAAGTACTTCTTTTGCAGTATCATATGATTCAGGATGAACTCCGGTATTGTCCAATAATTCATCTGACTCAGGCACTCTTAAGAATCCGGCGCATTGTTCAAATGCCTTATCTCCCAGCCTTTTTACCTTTTTAAGCTCTTTTCTGGATTTAAATCCGTTTACCTCATCCCTGTACTCTACGATATTAGTGGCAATTGTCTTGTTAATACCGGATACATAAGTCAGAAGAGACGGGGTAGCTGTATTTAAGTCGACTCCCACAGTATTTACACAGCCTTCAACTACACCCGTGAGGGTCTCAGAAAGCTTTTTCTGGTCTATATCATGCTGATACTGACCGACTCCTATGCTTTTAGGATCTATTTTAACTAATTCCGCCATTGGATCCTGAAGTCTTCTTCCGATGCTTATTGCACCTCTTACAGTAACGTCCAAATCCGGGTATTCTTTTGTTGCCAAATCACTGGCAGAGTAAACGGAGGCTCCGGCTTCATTGGTTATAACATAAGCAACATCCAGGTTATCTTCTTTTTTAAGTTCAGATATCATCTCGGCTACTACTTGTTCAGATTCTCTGGAAGCGGTGCCGTTACCGATGGATATTATATCAACCTTGTATTTTTTGATTAAACTTTTTAAAGTCCTTTTTGTACCTGCAACGTCGTTCCTCGGTTCTGTAGGATATACTGCAGTTGACTCAAGGTATTTGCCGTTCTCATCCAGAACAGCTATTTTACAGCCTGTCCTGAAACCGGGGTCATAACCCATGACTCTTTTGCCCTTAATGGGTGATTGCATCAGAAGTGCATGGAGGTTTTTTCCGAAAACATCAATTGCTCCGCCTTCCGCAACCTCCGTCAAAGCATTTCTTATTTCTCTTTCTATTGAAGGCCAAATAAGTCTCTTAAGGGAATCCTTTGTTGCGGCTTCTATATACTTTTTGTTGTTGTCCGTTATCACTGCCAGGTTGTTTAGCATATGGTTTTCAAGAATATCCATGTTGACTTCAGTGGTGAGCTTTAATATTCCTTCCTTCTCTCCTCTGTTCAATGCAAGTATTCTGTGTCCGGGAATATTTTTAATTTGTTCCTTATAGTCAAAATACATCTCATAAGGCGAGTTTTCACCTTTTCCTGTACTGTTGATCACTCC
Organism: Clostridiaceae bacterium; assembly: GCA_036741195.1. Classification (GTDB taxonomy): domain Bacteria; phylum Bacillota; class Clostridia; order Clostridiales; family Clostridiaceae; genus JG1575. Next base: position 50,695 of record DAINSS010000013.1, read on the forward strand.
CAGCTTCATTACAGTTTCCCTGGCCCATTTTCTGTTGGCGGCATCATCGGAATAAACTTCCGCAATTATGTCCAAGGCATGTTCTATTGCCTTCTCAGCAGTTAAAACTTCTTTTTCAGGGTTGATATATTTTTCTGCTTCCTCTTCCACATTTCCTGAACCTTCCATGATGAATTCAGCAAGCTTCTGAAGCCCTTTCTCCTGGGCGATGGTTGCCCTTGTCCTTTTTTTAGGTCTGAAAGGTCTGTATATATCATCCACTTCAGTTACTGTTTCACTGCCGTCAATTGCAGCAGTAAGTTCTTCAGTCAATTTACCCTGTTCATCAATTAATCTCTTGACGTCTTCTTTTCTCTGTATGAGATTTCTAAGTGAAATAAGTCTTTCGGAAAGTTTTCTCAATACTTCGTCATCAAGGGAACCCGTGAGCTCTTTTCTGTATCTTGCTATGAAAGGTACGGTATTTCCCTCATCAAGCATTGTTATTGTAGCTTCAACCTGTTCTGTCTTAATATTCAGTTCCTGTGCAATTTTTTCAGCTATGTTCATTATATTTCTCCCTGTACGCTAGACTTTAGGAATGCGTGAATGAAAATATCAATATCTCCGTCCAAGACTCCCTGGACATTGGCTGTTTCTGCCAAAGTCCTGTGATCCTTAACCATTTGATAAGGATTGAAAACATATGATCTTATTTGTGAACCCCAGGCAATATCCTTTAATTCCCCTGTAAGTTCTTCTATTTTTTCTTTATGAGCTCTTTCTTTTAGTTCAACAAGCTTTGACTTGAGTATTTGCATTGCAACTTCCCTGTTGTTATGCTGGCTTCTTTCATTCTGACATTGGACTATAACCCCCGTGGGTATATGGGTTATTCTTACGGCTGACTCAGTTTTGTTTACATGCTGACCGCCTGCGCCTGATGATCTATAAGTATCAACTTTAATATCATCCGGGTTAATCTCTACATCCTGCGAAGCAGTGAGTTCAGGTAATACTTCCACTGATGCAAAGGAGGTCTGTCTCTTGTTATTTGTATTATAAGGTGAGATTCTTACCAGCCTGTGTATGCCCTTCTCACTTTTAAGAAAGCCATATACATTTTCACCCATTATTCTAATGGATGCATCTCTGATACCGGCTTCATCACCGGAAATAACATCAAGAACTTCCGTCTTAAAGCCATTCTTTTCAGCCCATTTTAAATACATTCGCATAAGCATTTCGGTAAAATCCTGGGCATCGGTTCCTCCTACACCTACGTGCAGTGTAAGAATAGCATTATTGCCGTCATACTCCCCTTTTAAATGCACGGTAAGGAGCATGTCCTCCGTATCATTCTCAAGAGCCAGAAAATCCTTATAAAGCTCTGTTTCGGCTGATTCGTCACCCTCTGTCATTTCTGACAGCAACAGAAGATCCTCAAACCTTGTTTCAATTTCTGAAACCCCTTTTAGTTTGTCCTCAATCGATTTGGCTTCCGAAGAAACTTCCCTGGCTTTTTCAGGATTATCCCAGAAAGATTTTTCCTGCATTTTTAATGTCAGCTCGTCCAGCCTGAGTTTTAGCCTGTCTAAGTCAAAGACTCTCCTTAATTTCGATTATTTTCATTTTCAATTCATCCGATCTTTGAAGAGCTTCCGTTAGTTTTAAGATCATTTTTTCACTCCTTGCTTATTACTTTATGTCGTTTAAATGAATTTCATTTTCTATAAAGGCTTTTGATATACTATCCGGTAAAAATTGAAGCCTGACTTTTGCCAGGCTTCTTGTAATTATTTATTCTTACCGTGACAGTTTTTGTATTTCTTTCCGGATCCACAAGGACAGGGGTCATTTCTTCCTATCTTTTTCTCTTTTCTAACAACCGGTGTCTTCTCCAATGAATTATCCTGGTTGGTTGCGGTTTCCTTAGCTACCTGTTCTCTTTCAACTTCTTCATTGGTCCGAAGCTCTATATTCAACAGGAATCTTGTTGTATCCTCATTTACAGAATCAATCATTTCATTGAACATGTCAGTTCCTTCAAACTGATATGCCTGTACCGGATCCTGCTGTCTGTACGCCCTTAAACCAATTCCTCTTTTTAAATGATCCATATTGTCTATATGGTCCATCCACTTGTTATCAACTACTCTTAAAAGGACCATTCTTTCCAATTCACGGATCTGTTCCGGATATTTGGCTTCCTTCTCTTCATATTTGATTTTTGCCTGTCCGATATAGTAGTCTCTCATTTCATCCACAGACATTTGTTTAAGTTCCTCTATTGGTGTTGGTTTACCCTGGGCTACCAAAACGGCCATGAAGTTTGAAAGTGATCTGTAATCATCATCGGAAGTCTGCTCAGCCTTGGTGAACTTATCCACCGCATTTCCAACGGATGACTTTATGATGTTCTTTATGTTTTCGGAAATATCAGTGCCTTCCATTACCTCTCTTCTTTGGGCATAGATGATTTCTCTTTGCTGATTCATGACATCATCATAGCCTAAAAGAGTTTTTCTGGAGTCGAAGTTATTTCCTTCTACCTTTTTCTGGGCATTTTCAATGGCACCTGAAACCATTCTTGATTCGATAGCTTCATCGTCACCCAGTCCCAGTTTAGAAACTCTGTCTTTTAAAACTTCTCCGCCGAATATTCTCATCAGGTCATCATCCAAGGAAATATAGAATCTCGATTCCCCTGCATCTCCCTGTCTGCCTGAACGTCCTCTCAACTGGTTATCTATACGCCTTGCTTCATGACGTTCCGTTCCCAATATCTTTAAACCGCCAAGCTCCAATACACCTTCGCCTAGCTTTATATCCGTACCTCTGCCTGCCATATTGGTGGCTATGGTTACCATGCCTTTTTCTCCTGCATGGGATACAATTTCAGCTTCTTTTTCATGGTATCTTGCATTCAGTACCTGATGGGGAATACCCTGCTTTTTAAGCAGTGAAGATAAGTACTCTGACTTTTCCACGGAAGTTGTACCTACTAGAACAGGTTGTCCTTTTTCATAGGTCTCTTTTATTTCATCAACAAGACCGTGGTATTTGCCCAGTGCCGTCTTATAAACCACATCAGGATTGTCTATTCTTTTAACCGGCATATTTGTAGGAATGACTATTACATCCAGGTTATAAGTTGACCTGAATTCATTTTCTTCCGTCAATGCGGTTCCTGTCATACCTGACAGCTTCTCATACATTCTGAAATAATTCTGGAATGTTATAGTTGCAAGTGTTTTACTTTCTTTTAAAACTTCAACATTTTCTTTAGCTTCAATGGCCTGGTGAAGTCCGTCCGAATATCTTCTTCCTTCCATGAGTCTACCGGTGAATTCATCAACTATGATGATTTCTCCGTCTTTTACCATGTAGTCCTTGTCTGCTTTAAACAGGTAATTGGCTTTCAATGCCTGGGTAACATGGTGCTGAAGCTCCATATTTTTGGTATCGCCCCAGTTTTCAAGGTTGAAGTATTTTTCGGTTTTCACGATTCCGTCTTCCGTAAGAATTACTGAATGGGCTTTTTCATCCACCGTAAAGTCTTCATCCTCTTTAAGCCTTTTAACATAGTAGTCGGCAACCTTATACAGCTCAGTACTCTTATCCCCTTCACCTGAGATGATCAAAGGCGTTCTGGCTTCATCTATAAGAATTGAGTCAACTTCATCCACTATTGCAAAATGGAGTTCTCTTTGAACCATCTGCTCCTTGTAGACAACCATGTTATCTCTTAAATAGTCAAATCCGAATTCATTGTTGGTTCCGTATGTTATATCGGAATTATAGGCTGCTCTTCTTTCTTCAGTATCCAGGTCATGAAGGATAATACCGGTTGTCAATCCGAGGAATGAATATAACTCACCCATCCACTCGCCCTGAAGCTTTGCAAGGTAGTCATTGACTGTTACGAGATGCACACCCTTTCCTGCCAAGGCATTAAGATAACAAGGTAAGGTTGCAACCAAGGTTTTACCTTCACCTGTCTTCATTTCAGCTATTCTTCCCTGGTGTAATACAATACCGCCTATTAGCTGAACTCTGAAGTGGGTCATACCCAATACTCTTGTGGATGCTTCTCTTACGGTTGCAAAAGCTTCAACAAGAATATCATCCAAGGTTTCCCCGGATGCCAGTCTTTGTTTAAATTCATTTGTTTTATTTTTTAATTCGTCATCTGTTAATTTACTGTATTCCGGTGCCAGTGCTTCAATACTCTTTACAAGCGGCTCAATTCTCTTAAGCTCTCTGTCACTGTACGTACCGAAAAATTTATCCAATATTCCCATCTGTTCCTCCAGAATTTGGTTATTTTCATAATTGCATACATTATATTATACCAAATAAATCCAAGGCTGTGAAATTAATGACCCCGGGGTCTGAAAAGTATCTCCCTGACCCCGGGGCTTATTATATGATATTAAATTGTATGGTTAAAAACTACATTTCGTCCTTGTCCATACCTGTTTCTTTCTCGATTATACCGTAGTTTCCGTCTTTCCTCTTATAGATTACCGATGTCATTCCGTCTACTGTTTCAAATACGAAGAAGTTATGTCCCAACAACTCCATCTGAAGAATTGCTTCTTCCTCAGTCATGGGCTTAATGGAAAATTTCTTGCTCTTAACGATCTTAGGTTCGAAATCCATTGCCACATCATCTTCCTTGTGGAAAGCTTCGTTATTGAATTCCGGGAATCTGACTGATTCTTTTGTATGTCTTTTTTCAATCCTTGTTTTGTATTTACGAAGTTGTCTTTCCAGCTTCTCCACTACCCTGTCTATTGACTTATACATATCATCCGATTTTTCATCGCCTCTTAGCATAAGTCCGTTAAATGGTATCAATACTTCGATCCTTTGATCCCTTCCGACTACTGACAGCGTCGCTTTCGCTTCAACCTCGTTCCTGAAAAATCTGTCTAATTTTGACAGTTTGTCATTCACCATATTGTCTAAAGCCTCTGTCGATTTTCCGTCTTTGTAAAATACTGATACTTTCATGATGCCACCTCGCTTGTTATATTTGTGTTATTTTGTCGTTACCTTGCTGTTACTTATATTTTAAGCCACATAGCAATAATAAACAATGGTTAAAAGGCCCTTAAAATGATTATAATTCAATGAATTTTGAATCAATTTTGTGTTACTTTCTCAATACTTCCCAAAAATTCCTTTACGGTTTGATTTTCGGATATTTCCTTGAATATTTGATTTTTAAATTCTTCCGTAATTGTTTTATTTCTTGTCAAAATATCTATGGATGTAGGAGAAGTTATAGTTTTTTCAAAGAACATGACCATGTAGTCCGGAGTTAAGATCGTAACTTCAAACCTGTTTCTGTAAAATCTGTTTACACCTACACCCTTCCATTTAAAAGTCATGGGAATACCTTCCACGGGATAGTCATAGCCAAGCCTGAACCTCATTTTCCCGTTTTTCATATATTCGACTTTATCTTCAAGTACAAGGGTTTCTCCCCGGTGTATCAGCTTATAGTTAAAGGTTACCTTCGAGACGTCCTCCTTGGACCAAAGCGGGCTTCCGGAGTATTGCAGGTACCATCTTCCCTCTATTAATTTTAGTATTGTATCCTCACTCATAATTAAACCTTAAAATCTGATCCTATGCGTATTTCCACAGAATCAAAATCTTGATATTATCTCCTATCCTTTCGATTTTGACTCCGTAGCCCTTCTCTTCGAAATATTGTCTTACTTCTTCCAAATCTTTCCCGTCAAAAATATCTGAATCAAACACAGCTTCTTCAAAACCTGTATCAGCACCGGCATTCTTAATCCTGTCCTCCAAAAGTTTTATAACCTTTGATGAGGTATTCTTAACTGACAATTTTGATACTGTTATTTCCAAAATATCCTCTGAAGAGAATTCCTCGTCCAATTCAATTAATTTCTTTAAGTCCCGTGTTTTTACTATATATTTTTTCATTATGCATCCAATTCTCTTAAAATATTCACAGTAGCTGATAATCCGAGTCTCGTTGCGCCTGCGTCAATCATGGCAAGAGCATCTTTTAAAGTTCTGATTCCGCCGGATGCCTTGACACCCATTTCAGGACCCACGGTTTCGCGCATTAATTTAATGTCTTCAATCTTTGCACCGGCAGTTGAGAATCCGGTTGATGTTTTAACAAATGCAGCTCCGGCAGCCATGGAAAGCTGACAGGCGATTACCTTCTCATCCTCGCTTAACAGACATGTTTCTATAATTACCTTTACCTTCTTGTCCTTTGCTGCCAATACTACTGCCGCAATATCGTCTTTAACGTATTCATAGTCTTTATCCTTCAGTTTACCCACATTGATTACCATGTCGATTTCATCAGCTCCGTTGACAATAGCCTCATGTGTTTCAAAGGATTTGGCTTCTGTTGTCATCTGACCCAGAGGAAACCCTACAACAGCTGCAACTTTAACTTCTTCTGTTTCAAGATATTCTTTAGCTTTTTCAATATTGCATCCGTTTACGCATACACTGAAGGTATTAAGTTCCCTGGCTTCCTTGCAGAGTTTTTTTATCTCAGCATCTGTGGCATCGGCTTTTAACAAGGTGTGGTCTACATACTTTGCCATTTCTTTCTTAGTTATTTTATACATCTTTATTCTCCGTTTCTATAATTCATTCAGTACAGAAAATTATACCATTTTAATTCGCAGCTGAAAAAGAACCGGAGAAAAATCTCCGATTCTTAATAAAGTTAATACAATTAATTCAAATTATCCTTTATCTCAGCTCCGCCCCATTCAACAAGAGTGAAACCTTTCCTCACTGCAGGCTTTAGTTCCTGGGGTTTAAGCTTTGAATTCTTACTTCCTTCTTTGAATACCATAAACACTCTGATAGTGGTTTCGGGAACGGGATCGGCTATTATTTTCGCCCTGTCGGTATATTCTTCTCCCAGGAAAGAAATATTTGAATATTCATATCTTCTCAGTCTGTCTCCCCAGTAATCCATGAAATCATTGATTTCAAATTGATTTAGTCCCAAAATACCCAGTTTTTCAAACAAGAATACCTCAACGTCATTCCTGTGTACAGTAAATCCATTTTTGATTTCATAATCCCCAAGGTTCCCTTCCCAGTATAAGCCTGTATAGACATTGTGGTCCTCATCCCAGAGAATTCCGTCCGGATTGGCTGTGACAATCCATCCATCCTTATACTTGGGATAGGAATAGGTCATTTCCCCTTTTAAAGCCAATTTTACGCTTACTGTTGTATTCTCACTCGGGTACAAGTAGATAAAGGGTTTTTCAGTTTTGACTGCAGGCTTTGATGTATTTGATGTTGAAGGTTTAACATCATCTTTTCCCGCACTGAACAAATCCGGTTTAAAAATAAATATACCGGCAATTATGATAAGGAGAGCTATAAGTATCCACAATATCCTCTTATTCTTGTACATTTGGCCTTCCCCCCAAATATTTTTGACTTTTAGTCAAAGACTTGAAACAATGTTCATTTCCGATTGAATCGAGTTAAAATCAGAGTATAACCGCAACTAAATAATAAAATATTTATTCCCTTAATTAGTTACGAAACAGTATCAAAATTAACCTCAGATTATAAATTCAAATAAAGAAAGAATCTTTGAAATATGGTATAATTTCATGGAACGATTTTGAAAGGATGATTTTATGGGAATAAAAGATAAGCTCGAGGAATATCAGAGAGACACCTTCCTAGAACAGTACGGAGACAGGATCACTCCGGTTCTTGGAAACCTGCTTTCAGTTAAAATAGAGAGGAAAACAAAGTTCTTGGTTTGGCATACACTTTTGGTAAGCTTGGTTATCAAGCCTCAAAGTTCAAAAAATGTTGTCAGGGCCCAGTATAAAAAAGGAAAATTCATGAAGGACCCGGAATTTATAGAACTCAAACAGGGAAATCAAGTACTTGTACAGGGAGTCAAGGGTGATAAGGGTAAAGAAGCTGCTGAAACTGTAACTATTATGAATGTTGTCAACATTACCGACAGGACTCAGTTGGTTCAGGGTGATATTTCCGTTGATGAAATTATATCTCAGGTTCGCGGAGTTAAAAGACAAAGAATGTAATACCTTCTTTTGAAGGTATTTTTTTTACCAATCTTTTGTATGGGGAGAAATTTTATGAAAGAAACTATTTATATTACAGGTCATAGGAATCCTGACACTGATTCTATCGTATCAGCCATCTCCTATGCAGAACTTAAAAACAAATTGTGTGAGTATGATGCCATACCCGTAAGACTTGGTAATTTAAACAGGGAAACCAAGTTCATACTGGACTACTTCGGAATTGAAGAACCGATTTTTGTTGAAACCATGAAACAAAGAGTATCCGACTTGAACTTTGATAAGTCCATGCCTGTTGAATCGGATATATCCCTTAAAATGGCTTGGAATTTAATGGGAAAAAATACAGTCAACAGCCTGACCGTTGTTGATGAAGAGCAGTTTTTAAAGGGAATAATAACCGTATCCGGGGTCACCAAGACCTACATGGACGTTTGGGATACAAATATATTGGCTAAATCCGGGACTCCCGTGGAAAATATAATCGACTCCTTATCTGGAGAGTACTTGGTAAGACCTGAGAATCCAAAGCCCATTACCGGTAAGATGGTTGTTGTCGCATCGTCTCCCGATGAAGCCGCAAACCTTATTGATGAAGGTGATGTTGCCATTGTAGGCAATATGTCTGAACAGCAAAAGTCAGCAATTGATTCAAATGTATCCTTCATTATAGTAACTAACAATAAGGAACTACATCCTGATCTTGCAGAAGAATGCAAAAATAAAGGTATAACAGTAATTCAGACTTCATTTGACACTTTTACGGCTGCCAGGGTTTTGCCCCAGGCTGTACCCATAGATTATGTCATGACAAGGGAAGATCTTATTGCCTTTTCAACAGGTGATTTCATAGAGGACGTATCCCCCATTATGGCTGAAACAAGATACAGAAGCTATCCCATTGTTAACAATGAAAAAAGGGTTGTGGGCTCGCTGTCCAGATACCATTTGATTTCATCAAGACGTAAGAAGGTAATACTTGTTGACCACAACGAAAGATCCCAATCCGTTGACGGTTTGGAAAATGCAGAAATCATGGAGATAATTGATCATCACAGAGTTGCCGATGTTGTCACCGGTACTCCCATATATTTCAGAAATGAGCCTGTGGGATCCACCTCAACCATTATTGCATCCATATTCTTTGAAAACGGAATAAGACCTTCAAAGAAAATAGCAGGTCTTTTATCCGCTGCTATAATTTCGGACACTCTCCTGTTCAAGTCCCCTACTTCAACTCATACCGACAGAATGATTTTGGACAGGCTTTCAAAAATTGCTGATATCGAAATTGAAGAATTTGCAATGAACATGTTTAAAGCCGGTACATCCTTGGAAGGTAAAACTCCCGAAGAATTGTTATCCCAGGATTTTAAGACATTTACCATTGATAAGCAAAAAATCGGAATTTCACAGGTATATTCCCTGGATGCATCAGCTCTCAATGACTACAGAGAAAATTTGATCTCCATAATGGATGAGAGAGCTTCAAAGGAAGGTTATACAATCTACGGTCTGTTAATAACAGACATATTCAAGGAGTCGTCAGAACTTATTCTTACAGGTCCCGAAAAAGACTTGATCGGCAGAGCATTTAAAAAGAACATAGTTAATAATTCAATTATCCTGCCAGGTGTGCTTTCAAGGAAAAAGCAGGTTATTCCTGTTGTTACCAATACAATAATGAACAGAAATGCCTAAACGGACCTTTTGTACTAAATTTTAACTCCTGTTATCGCTAATTTAACTTTAATCGCAGTTGATACTAAGTTATACTGAAACTAACATATATTTCGGAGGAAAGATAAATGTTTGATGAAAAAAACCTTAATGAAGAAGTTAAAGATACTGAACCCGTAGAAAGAGAAGAATGCTGTTGTGATGAAGACTGCAAGGAAACTGATGAAGGTTGTTGCGGACATCACCATCACCATGATCACGACCATCACCACCATCATCATGATGAAGATGAATTCCACGGCCATTCAGTATTCATGGAAAATGAAGACGGCTCAACAGAAGAGTATCCCATAGTAGACGAATTCGAATACAACGGTCTTTTGTATGTGTTGGTTGAAAATGCTGACGGAACAGTAACCCCTTTGAAAACCACCGAAGAAGAAGGCGAACTTGTTTTCTTGGATGAGGAAGAATTCGATGAAGTCGCAGCCGCTTACAACGAGGCAGTTGAAATGGATGATTACTACGAAGATGAGGACGACGATGACGACGATGAGGACGACGATGACGACGAGGATGATGAAGAATAGTCCGTCTCTATAGAACACGGAAGGAATTGCGTAATGCAGTTCCTTTTTTATTATGACCAATTCAAGGTATAATAAAGTATGTCTTTATGAAAAACAAATAAGAAAGAAAATGGAGATTAATATGGATAAATTGGCTGTTTTTGATGTGGACTATACTCTGACATCCATGGAAACCCAGGTTGTATTCTTAAAATTCATGATTAAAAAGAATCCCTCTACCCTTCTCAATCTGCCTAAATCTGCTTTAGCCGGTATTTTATACCTCTTGAAGATGAAGGATGAGAAGGAATCAAAAGAAATGCACTGGTCTATGATATCAGATATGTCTATAAAGGAATTGAATGATGTTGGTAGTATCTTTTTTGATGAGGAAATTAAAAAGCTGCTCTATATAGATGCAATAAAAGAAATCAAAAAGAGAAAAAGCGAAGGATATAGAATAATCCTGTCTTCCGCTTCACCTGAATTTTATATAAGACAGTTTGAGAAAGCAAAAATGATTGAGAAAGCCATGGGTACCAGATTCTTGTTCGAGGACGGCAGATTTAAGGGTAAGATACAGGGCTTAAATAACAAGGGCGAAGAAAAAGTCAGAAGACTCTTGGAATACTTGGACGGAACTGAAATCGACTGGGAAAACTCAGTAATGTACTCCGATTCGTTAAGTGACAGACCTTTGATGGAACTGTGCGGTAAGGGTTATCTAATTAATCACACTCCTCACCCTGACTTTGAAGTATTGCGTTGGAAGTAACCGCTGCGTACTGCAGCTTTGGAGGAACAAAATGAAATTAATGGTTAAAAATGATTCACTTATACCCTATGATCAATCCCAACTACCTAAGGGTAAGGGTATAGTCTATGAGGTTATAAGGGTTATTGACAGAAAGCCCCTGTTCTTTAAAGGACACTTTCTCAGGATGAAAAACTCCATTGATCTGACCGGAAAAACCTTTGATATTACTCTTGAGAATTTCAAGAAAATCACAGACAAGCTTATA
>DAINSS010000014.1:0-7804 GCA_036741195.1 Clostridiaceae bacterium
TAGCCCAGGAGGAAAGCCGGAGCATCTCCGAGAACGTAACCTGGGGTCAGCGGAAGCGATTTGCAGACGGCAAGGTGACCGTACCATTTGGACACTTCCTTGGCTATGACAGAGGCGAGGACGGAAACCTGGTCCTGAATGAAAAAGAAGCGGTGATCATCAAGAGGATTTTCAGTATGTTCCTGCAAGGTATGACGCCCTACGGGATAGCTAGTCAACTGACCGCTGACGGAATCCTCTCGCCTGGCAAAAAGAATAAATGGAATCCCACAACCGTTAAAGGGATACTATCCAATGAGAAGTACAAAGGGGATGCCCTCCTTCAGAAGAGCTACACAGTAGACTTCCTAACGAAAAAGAAAAAGCAAAACGATGGTGAAATCCCTCAGTATTACGTTGAAAATAACCACGAACCGATTATTGACCCTGAGGTCTTCGACATGGTCCAGCGCGAACTCGAAGCCCGTAAGCCAGGTCGAAACCGTCACAGCGGTGTACACATATTCTCAGGAAAGATAAAGTGCGGTGAATGTGGCAGCTGGTACGGCTCAAAGGTCTGGCATTCAAACAGCAAATACCGTCGCATGGTTTGGCAATGCAATAAGAAATTTAAGGGCGACCGCAAGTGTCAGACTCCACATTTGGATGAAGAGACAATCAAAGAGCTTTTCGTGGCGGCAATGAATCAGCTCCTGGTAGAAAAGGATGAGATCCTCGCCAACTTCGGCTTCATCAAATCCACGATTTATGACACCTTAGCACTGGAGACCCAACAAGCAGAATTGCATAATGAGATGGAAATCGTGGCTGAAATGATTCAGCAGATCATATATGAAAATGCCCATGTCGCCCTCGACCAGACAGAATACCAAAGAAAGTACGAAAGTCTGACCCAGCGCTTCGATACCACGAAAGCCAGCCTGGAATCCGTCACCGGGCAGATTAAAGAAAAAACAACCCGGCGGAAGAACATCGAAACTTTCCTTTCCGAATTGAAGAAGCATGATGGGATACTCACCGAGTTTGACACCATGCTCTGGCACAGCATGGTGGACTATGTGACAGTCAGTAACCAGAAAGAAGTGCGGTTCACATTCAAGGATGGTTCACAATTATAGATTAACTTCTGCAACAAAAAATTCCGCTCAAAAACTATAACTGAGCGGAATTTTTTATGTGAAAGTTTTATGGTTTTATAGAAGTATGCTGTAGAATCTTTGGGACAAAATTGTTTAATTCCGAAGATTTTATATAATAACCAAGATTCACCATAACCGGCGTATTGGTTGTGAATTTTTGCTGAGTCGGTATGTTTTGAATAACTATATCTCCATTAGCATTTAACGTCGGTCCACTAACCAGAAAGCCAATTAAATATATTCTTGATTTGCCAAAATAACTGTTTCCTCTTTTGTCTCGGTAGGCACCTTCGTTTAGAATGTAAATCGGGGAACCTGAAGAACCTGGGAAACAAGCCATATCTGCAAGTCCAATGCCATCCTCATTAAAATCTATACCCGGATGAGATGCAGTGTATCCTTTTCTGAATATAGGAAAATTATTTCTAGCATCCCAAAGGCCAATTGGATACCCTACCATAACAAGCTCTTCGAGTGCATTTAAGTCCATCAACTGCTCATTGGAAGGAATAATTGAAAAATCATTTGTTGCATAAAAAATACTTTTTCCAAATTGTCTTTCAATTTCGGTCAGAATCGGATTTAGGTAGCAGTAGCAAAGATCCTTCTGATCATGAAAAATCCAATTAGCTTGATATGTTATTTCAATATTCCCATCAGGATCTCCATTCATGTCCTTAGTGTGTAAAAGAAAAGTAGTGATTTCAGAAGGATTATAATTTATAACATGCTTATTTGTGATAATGACAGGTACTGTAAATTCTCCTATTTTGAAATTAAAATATGATCCAGTACCGCAAGAACCACTCTTGGTAATTATTCTCACAGTATTGTACATCATTGTTTCAGAGATACTTATAGGCTTCATGATTACCCCCTATATAATTATTAGTAATTTGTTATCGACTATCTAACTGGTACTCGATTTATGAGCTATGATCATTTTTCTTCTTAATTAATACAGTAACACGAACCCCGATTATGCTCAAAACTTAAAAGAACCGGATTATCCGGCTTCCAACTTTGCACACCCCTTTTTGAGTATGCACACCCCTAAGCACAGCGACTTTGGGCTTCATTAAATTGTATCAATTTCGGTGCGATTATATCGTATACTTTATTGACTTCGGTCTTTCCAACGAGGGTGATCCTGGTCAACAGTTCGCTGACTTCCTGTGGCGTATAATACTCCCCTCCGCTCTTCCCCGCGTTGGATGCATACATACCCATGAGAAACTCATAGGCATCTCCGAAGGCGTCGATAGTATTGTCCTGATAGTCGCCCAGTTTCATCTCGCCCACACCGTTCATGAGCTTGACCATTTTGTCATTCCGCTTGGCTACAGTGCCGCCCAGCTTATTACTGTTGACGTCGATGTCGTCAAAGAGTCCTTTGAAATTATCTTCACTGGGTCCTCCCTGGGCTGAGCTTTCAATGCTTCGGAAGATTTTTTCTAATGTTTCATTGAGATTCTCATCAGCTGCAGCCCGTTTCCTGACATTCTGAAACAACTGACTGGGCAGAATGAAAAAGCCACGGGTCTGCACCAGATCGGGGCGGGCCTCTTCCGCTTCGTCATCCGTCAGATTGGCGTAGTCAAACTCTGGATTTCCTGCTTCCCGCTCACCACGGTTGATGTATTCGGAAAGGTTTTCAGAGATATATCTGTAAAAGAGCATGCCCAGGACATACTGCTTGAAATCCCAGCCGTCCACGCTGCCGCGAAGGTCATTGGCAATGCCCCAAATGGTGCGGTGCAGCTCCGCTCGTTCCTGTTCTTTTCGGTTATTCAAATTCTACTTCCCCCTAAATTTAGTTAATATAAATCGTTTAAATTAGTTCCTTATTAAGCATTATAACAAGTTATCCGGTCAAACTGTCCCCTCTGTGGCTTATTCTGCACATTCTGTTCATTGACATCACATCCATAGCCTCAGCAATCCGTTACATCATTACTGTAGTCTCGCCAATGCAAAAGCGTGTCTATAGTCTCAACTCTATTTTTCTTTTGACTCTCATAAGGAGAAATTGCCCCGAGGCTACGGATATGATGAAAAATGGTTTCCATTGTCCGGTGAATATTACCGGATGTCTGTAAACCACTGATATCAAGCCTTCCCAGGCCTTTTATTTCTTTTCTCTTGTGATCAAGACTACCGTCTCAACGTGTTTTGAGAGGAGGGGATAGCTGTCAAGAATTAGCAGCCTGTATTTTTTAGACTGAAATTCTCTCCGAGGGAACATATCGACTAAGGGTGTACGTATGTGGGAACAAATCAACTATAGACTTTCGTGTGAGTTTATTGTAAAAACCTAATTCACCGAAAAGAAATGTGGCGCATCTCGGTTTTCAAACTTACACTAACTATAAGAACTTATCAAGAATATAGTCAATTATAAAAAGAAATCAGGTAGTTAATTGTGCCATTTTCGACAAGAATATAAATTCCTAACCCGATAAAGATAACGGGCACAATAATACGCCCATAGCGTTCGATAATTCCACCAATCATTGGGATAGTAGCAAATCTTTTAGCTAACTGGCATAGAAGGAATATGCCAATAATAAAGACTGCAAGAACTATAACAATCTGACCAACATTCATTCCTGTAAAATATGGAATATAAATCCCAAGATTATCTCCTCCCATAGCTAAAGTCAGACCTGTAATAGCAAAAATTTGGGATTGATTGTTTTTAATTTGATTTCCAATGGAATCTTCATCCACATCCTCATCAACAAATATCGAACGAATCCCCAAACCCAAAGGAATCAAACCTAGAAACCCAATCATCCAATCCTGAGGAATATAATTGAGGAAATAGGCAGCAATGAGGCTTACCCCGACTAATATACCAGTCCCTAAATATTGCCCGATATAAATAGATTTTATCCCTCGGGTTCCTTGGTTGGCAAAAAGAATTATTAAAACAACTAAATAGTCAATCGATGTAGAAATGAATACAAGTAACGCTGAAATAAGTGTTTGCATAATTTTCTCCTTATACTATAGATTTTTAACATTCAGTTGAAATTATTCCATTTTTAAGCCTTTATCGATAGCTTCCTGAATAATCTTATGACAACAAACCCCCAACGGATTGTTTTCTTTACAATTAGGATTTTTCATTGCTCCTGTTATGGCATTTATTTCTTTTACGGTTTTCGCACCATGCTTTACAACTGCTTCAATTACCTGACCTTCTGTGACTTCGCTACAATAACAAGCATACTTAGGATCTGCATCTTTCTTAAACCAGACAGGAACTTTAACTTGTTCTTTTAAGAATCTTACCCCATTATCAACGTTATAGTAGACAACACTACAATCTCCATTCATGCAAATCTTATATTGCTCCCCATCTACTAACTTGAGATAATCGTCTGTTACTAAGTGCTCAACGGTCACTTTACTAACAGAAATTCCTCCTTTATTGCATACCGGGCAATTATCCTTAGTTTGATCTATTTTCTGTGTATTGCACTCATGGCAACATTCATTAACATTGTTCATTATATATCCTCCTCGTCTTTGCTTCGCATTAAAAGAAGATGCACACTGCCTGCTATCAAAATTCGCCGATTAAGATGAATTCTACTCCCAATCGGCGATAAAAAAACTATATTTTCGTAATACTACAGATTTTTAACATTCAAGGCTCTAAAAGCATTTAATACTGCAATGATAGTTACACCTACATCTGCAAATATAGCTGCCCACATAGTAGTTATTCCAAAAGCACTCAAAATAAGAACAATTATTTTTATTCCAATAGCAAATACTGTGTTTTGAGATGCAATTTTTAGTGTTTTTTTAGAAATTTTAATTGCGGTAGCTATTTTTGATGGTTCATCGGTCATAATTACAATATCAGCAGCTTCAATGGCAGCGTCAGAACCTAAACCACCCATTGCTATTCCGATATCTGCACGGGCTAATACAGGTGCATCATTGATTCCGTCACCAACGAAAGCAAGTTTACCCTTTTTAGATTTTTGCAAAAATAATTCTTCTAGTTTCTCAACTTTGTCTGCTGGCAATAGTTCTGCGTAAACTTTATCAAGACCAAGTTCTTTTGCAACTTTTGAACCAACATTTTTATTATCACCTGTCAACATAACAGTTTGTTTAATATTTGCTGCCTTAAGTTCCATTATTGCCTGTGCTGAATCTGGCTTTACTTCATCAGCAATAACAATGTAACCAGCATATTGGTTATCAACTGCAACATGTACGACAGTTCCAATCAACTCTCCGTCGAAGTATGCAATGTTCTTCTTTTTCATGAGTTTAATATTGCCTGCCATAACCTTTTTTCCATCCACTGTTGCAATAACTCCATGCCCTGATATCTCTTCTACATCTGAAATACGTCCATTGTCAATTTCCTTACCATAGGCTTGTTTTAAAGAACTGGAAATTGGATGGTTTGAGTAACTTTCTGCGTATGCAGTTAACTCTAATAACTCTTCTCTAGAAACTCCTTTTGGATGAACCTCCTGTACATTAAATACACCTTTCGTTAATGTTCCAGTTTTATCAAAAACAATAATTTCAGTTTCTGCTAATGCCTCTAAATAATTACTACCTTTGACTAAAATACCCTTTCTAGATGCTCCACCTATTCCACCGAAGAAACTTAAAGGAATAGAGACTACAAGAGCGCATGGGCAAGAAACTACTAAGAATGCTAATGCTCTATATATCCAGTCGCTAAAGGTTGCTCCCTCTATAACAAGAGGTGGAATAATAGCAATGAAAACTGCAAGAATTACAACAATTGGAGTATAGTATCTTGCAAATCTAGTAATGAATTGTTCTGATTGGGACTTTTTACTACTTGCATTTTCAACTAAATCAAGAATCTTACTTACAGTAGATTCTCCATATTCTTTAGTAACTTCTGCAGTAATAACTCCATTAATATTAATGCATCCACTTAAAATTTCATGTCCCACTTCTACCTCACGTGGAACAGACTCACCTGTAAGTGCTGATGTATCAACCATTGAATTTCCCTCAATTACCTTACCATCAAGCGGAACTCTCTCCCCTGGTTTAATTACAATAATATCACCAATTTGTACTTCATCAGGGTCAATTTTTATAACTTCATCGCCCCTTTTAACATTTGCATAATCTGGTCGTATGTCCATAGCATCTGCGATTGACCTTCTTGACTTATCAACTGCGTAACTTTGGAATAGCTCTCCAACTTGATAAAACAGCATAACTGCAATACCTTCTGGATACTCACCTATTAAAAATGCTCCAATTGTGGCGACGCTCATTAAAAAATTCTCATCAAAAACTTTACCTCTAAGAATATTTGTAACAGCTCTTTTTACAATATCTCCACCTGCAATAATATAACTGATTACAAACATAGCAATCTGCAACCATTCAATATTATTAATTAGCAGTGCTACAATAAATACTAATGCAGCAATAATTATTCTCCATAAACGTTTTTTCATGCTACTTCAACTCCTTTAAGCCTTTTTCATAGTTGTATCAGGTTCAATTTTTTAACTATTCTTTCTGCTTCTTGTATAATTGTAGGCATTCTTTCATCTTTGCCTTCAATAACAAGCTTTTGCGTCATATTAATTTATTGGAAGACGCTCCTTCGTTTGACGGTTATCTTAACCCTGTCTACTGGAAAAATTATGGTTCCTTCTTAAACAAGAAATAATAAGGCTCTCTATCTTCTTATGTTGGGCTTAGGTAGAACGCAGCAAACGGAGTCCGTTTAATATTACAACGAGTGTACTTCCTTCATGTATAATGACACTGATTGCAATATCCGACAGTCCCAAGAAACTAACGACTACTAAAAAGGCAACAACAGCCATGGAAAAAATTATATTCTGCCAAATGACACGATCCATTTTAGATGAAATCTTATGTGCTTGGATTAGAGTTGATAAGTTGTTCTGCATTAATACTAAATCAGATACCTCTACCGCAACATCAGTGCCATCTCCCATAGCGATTCCTACATCAGCATTCACAAGAGCCGGTGCATCGTTTACACCATCTCCTACCATTGCTGTTAAACCGTATTTTCTTTTTTGCTCATCTATAATTCGAGACTTGTCTTCTGGCATGACATTCGCAATTACTTCATCTATTCCTAGCTGTTCAGCAACCGCTTTTCCCGTCATTTCTGAGTCACCAGTGATTAAAGTAGTGTGTATACCTATTTTCTTAAAATAATCAATAGTCTCTCTCGCATGTTCACTTGGAATATCCATTAACCCAATCAGACCAATGACTTCTTCATCTTCTGCTACATATACGACTGTCTTGCCTTCTGATGCCCATTCATTATTTAGACGAATATATTTATCTGAAACGCCGTCAAAAGAAGTTGGCTTTCCTATTCGATAATTTTTACCTTTATAATCTCCTGTCAACCCTCTACCAATTTGATTTTCTACTTCAATAGTTAGTTTGTTTTTTGGTGCAAATTTTCTTAGAATGGCATCTGCGAGGGGGTGGTTGGATTCTTTTTCAAGAGCTACAACGATATCAATAATATTCTCTTCATCGACAGAATCAGCAATATAATAATTTGTCACTTCAGGTTTTCCTTTTGTTAAGGTTCCTGTTTTATCAAAAGCAATGGCTTGAATATTGGCCAATTGAGATAAATAGGA
>DAINSS010000014.1:7814-21570 GCA_036741195.1 Clostridiaceae bacterium
GAACTTCCTTTTGAAATCATGCCTCTTTTGGCTAGATTCGAAGTGGCTGACAAAGTTACAGATACGGTAGCAGCAGCCAGAGCACACGGAGAAGCTGCTACTAAAAGAACTATTCCTCTATAAATACTTTGGGACCAAGACCAATCTAAAATCATGGGTGCGAGTAAAATGAAAAGTGGAATTGCAATTAAAACAACTGTCACATATTTCGGTTCAAACTTTTGGATAATACTTGCCGCTTTGGTTTGATTATTTTGATTTTGATTGACTAATTGCAAAATCTTAGAAAAGACAGTATCTTTATTTTCTTTTGTGACTTCCATTGTGAAAGTACCAGTTCCATTAATCGTACTACCAAAAACCACGTCTCCTTGAGATTTTTCTTTAGGGATACTTTCTCCATTGATAGATGATTCATCAATGGAGGTATTTCCTGATAAAATGACCCCGTCAATAGGTACTTGATCTCCATTCAATACTTGGAGACGGTCTCCCACTTTTAATTCATTAACATCAACAATTTTTGTATTGCCATCAGACATGATTAATCTGGCAGTCGATGGATTCATTTCAAGTAGTTTTGTGATTTCTCTTTTGCTTCTACCTTCAGCGTACTCTTCTAAAAAATGTGCACCACAGAAAATGAGAATCAGCAGCGTTCCTTCCCAGAAATTCCCTATTAGTGAGGCGCCAAGCGCAGCTAGACCCATTAAAATGTGGGAATTAGGTGTAAATTTCTTTTTGGCTTTTGTATTCTCAACTGTTTCCCCAACTCCTTCGAGAAGAATAACATGATAACCCGCGCTAATTGATGCAATTGAAAATAAAATATTCTTAATGACTACATACTCTTCATTTAGAAATAATGCAATGAGCGCTAATACTAAACCAATAATATACAAAATTATGGGCATCTTTCCGTGATCATGGTCGTGGTTGTGGTTGTGATTATGATTATGTGTTTCATGAGATTGTTGCTCTTTTACAGTATTCATTTCTATCACCTTTCAAAATATTTCTTCTCCATAAACGTTTTTTCATGCTACTTCAACTCCTTTAAGCCTTTTTCATAATTGTATCAGGTTCAATATTTTTAACTATTTTTTCTGCTTCTTCTATAATTGTAGGCATTTTTTCATCTTCACCTTCAATAACAAGTTTTTGTGTCATAAAGTTTACAGTGGCTTCCTTCACACCATCAAGCTCATTAATAGCCCTCTCCATTTTTGCTGCACAATTTGCACACTCTAAACCTTCAAGTTTAAATCTCTTTTTCATTTTAATTCCTCCTAAATATTATTTATAATTTTGTTTTGCATACTACAAGTCTTTTTAAATTTACTTGAAGAATTGCCCATCTAATATGAATACTAATTTTCAAAAAACATTCTATTCTACCGTATTTCTACTTTTCGTTGATATGAATTAGACCTTGATCAAATATTTCTCTTACATGATCATCAACTAAGGAATAATATACTACTTTGCCTTCTTTTCTGTTTTTCACTAAATTAGCTTGCTTTAAAACTCTCAGCTGATGGGAAATTGCTGATTGTGTCATGTTAAGTAATACAGCGATATCACAAACACACATTTCAGCTTCATGTAAAGCCCATAATATCCTGATTCGTGTTGAATCTCCAAATACTTTAAATAATTCTGCTAGATCATAAAGGATTTCTTCTTGAGGCATTTTATCTCTAACTTGATTTACAATATCCTCATGAATTACATTGCAGTCACATCTTTCAATTGAATTAAATTTTTCAGTCATATTATCACCTCTTTTTAAACTATTTCATCTGAATACTTGAACAGGTATTCATACGTTTTGTATTTATTATATGATCTTTTTTCTCATGTGTCAATAGTTATATGAGCATTTATTCAAGTGTTTTTTATAAGCAAGAGAAAAGCCCACAACTCTACTCCTGAGTCATGGGCCATCTAAGTTCCTTTTTTCATACTTCAACTTCAATGCCAGATTTAAAGCATACTACAAAATGGTCATCGTAAACAGTAACATTCTGTATTAACTTTCTTACAAGTACATCATCATATCTTTGGGTTCGGTATTTATTGTTGCGGATAAATTCAATCAGCTCGTTAATCCTCTCATTCTCACCACTTAATGATGCATCTTCCACAAGAAGGGTCTGACGTTTTCCACGCAGGTTATCAATCTCATCTGCAAGAGGTTCATAGTCTTTCCCTTTATTCGCAAGGTTAATTAATTCTTTCTGCTT
Organism: Clostridiaceae bacterium; assembly: GCA_036741195.1. Lineage (GTDB taxonomy): Bacteria > Bacillota > Clostridia > Clostridiales > Clostridiaceae > JG1575. The sequence goes on from DAINSS010000014.1 coordinate 10,061, forward strand.
TTCTTCAAGCAAGATGTTAATCTCTGAAATTTGATACTCCGTGGTGTCACCGATTACTGCATGAATGTTTTCTTCCAGTGTTTTTATCATGTTGTCACCGCCTGCAAGCAGTCTATTAATAGCAGTCATAACAGCATCATATAAATCACCTTCCTTTGCAGTTCGATTCTTACATACTTCAGGACCCTGCTCAATTCTTGTAACGCATCGCCAAACAAATTCTTTTCTGCCATGAACATTCCAGTATGTGCGTCTGTAAATATCACCACATTCCCCACAAAATGTTATGGCACTCAAAGCGTATTTGCTACTATAAATTCTTTTACTCTTATCTGCCCCAGTGTAGATATTGTTTCTGCGATGAAGTTCTTCCTGAGCCTGTAGGTAAATTTCTTTTGGGATAATAGCTTCGTGGTTATTTTCGACATAGTACTGAGGAACATGACCTTCATTCTTAACTCGTTTCTTTGTAAGAAAATCTATCGTAGTAGTTTTTTGTAAAAGCGCATCACCGATGTATTTCTCATTGGTCAGAATCTTTTTGATGCTTTCCGGTCGCCATCTTGGTTTTCCCGCTGCTGTTAATATACCATCCTTTTCAAGACCTCGACCAATACCCACTAGACTCTGACCTTCAAGGTATTCTCGGTAGATGCGTTTGATAATCTCAGCTTCTTCGGGGACAATAATTAAATTTCCATCTTCATCTTTAGTGTAGCCCATAAATCGCTTATGGTTGACCTGCACCTTTCCTTGTTGGTATCGGTACTGTAGGCCAAGCTTAACGTTTTGTGAAAGGCTCTGGCTTTCCTGCTGTGCCAAAGATGCCATAATCGTCAGCAAAACCTCACCCTTTGCATCCATTGTGTTTATGTTCTCTTTTTCAAAATAGACAGATATGTTTTTATCCTTGAGCTGTCTAATATATTGAAGGCAGTCTAGGGTGTTACGTGCAAATCGGCTGATGGATTTTGTAATAACCATATCGATGTTACCGTCCATGCACTCTGCAATCATACGATTAAATTCGTCACGCTTTTTAGTGTTTGTACCGGAGATACCATCATCTGCAAAGATGCCAGCAAACTCCCATTCATTATTTTTCTTTATAAACTCTGTATAGTGTGCGACCTGAACCTCATAGCTAGAATTTTGTTCTTCTGTTTCTGTAGAAACACGGCAATAGGCAGCAACACGAAGTTTCTTTATCTTTTCTTTTGCGGCTGTACTTCCTACTCTTTTACGAGCAGGAATAACCATTATATTTTTCTCTGTCACTTTATTCCTCGCTTTCTATCAGACTATATAAGTATTCTGCTCGTTCAAAAGGATCAACTGGCATCTTATTATCTGCCTTTCTCATTTTAAATCGTTCTTTGGGAGGGGGAGAGGTGAAAGCGGCAAGCTCTACCACTCGTCCTAAATCCTTTGCACGCTTATCTCTAACTTCTTCAGCTTTATCAAATATCTCTTTATCAATGATTGCTGGATACGTATCATTTCCAAGGTAGTTGACGTTTTTCAAAATGCGTCCCATCACAGAGTGTGTCTTATCAATACCTGCTTGTTCGCCAGCCACTGTAAGGGATAGTCCTGATATGTATTTCTCAAAGAATACCTTTACTTGACCTGCTGCCTTTTCATCGACAGTAACCTCTCCATCTTGAATTTTGTATCCATATGGAATATATGCCATTTATCTCACCACCTTTTCTTTCAGGGAAAGACCACATTTCAAATTGAATGTCAGCTCATCCCTGGAATTAACAATGATGTTCTCTACAAATTCTTCAAATAATTCTTCTGTGTAGTCACCATTAAAATTATCTGCTGACACGTAATCAATGAGGTCCTTTATATCGTTTGCTCGTAAAACCCCACTCGTAGAGTTCGTTACCAGGTTTGTTTTTTCGGTAGTAAGATTTTTAATCTCACTATCTATAACATTCCGTTCCTGATTAAAAAGAGCTGGCTCAAGGAAACCTTTGGCCATCAGTGTAATAAGGGTGTTGCGTTCTTCCATGAGTTGTTCCATTCGCTTATCAATAGCATCCATTCTTTCACGGTCGCTTTCTTCATCGATTTGGCTAATTGATTTGAAAAGTGGTTCTAAGATTAGCTTATGACTGAAAGCAAGTTTATTCATCATGGTTGTAAATGTGGCTTTGATTTCCCCATCTCGCAAGAACAACATGGAGCAACTCTCTTTGTCTTCGATATGACCGATGCAACTCCAAGCAATGTAACTCCTACCAGCTGAGTAGTTTGTCTTTCTCCTAAAATTGCGACCACATTCTCCACAAACGATCTTGCCACTTAAAGCATATCGGTTGAGATAAACGTTCTTTTTCACGCCCTTACACTTCATCTTGGCTCTTTCATCAATGAGATCTTGTGCCTTAGCAAAGTCTTCTCTACTAATAATTGCTTCATGATTGTCCTTGTAATAGTACTGGTCTTTTTCGCCTGTATTTGGATGGCGATTGTAGTTACTATCGGTGTAGGTCTTTTGTAGCAGGACATCACCCATATATTTTTCATTCCGAAGCATGTCAATTACTGTTCCTGCACTCCAGTGATTACCTCTTCTTGCAGGGATTTTGTCTTTGTTCAAACCTCTTGCTATAGTACCTCCACCTTTCCCTGAAAGGCACTCAGCAAAAATACGTTTGATGATTTCTGCTTCTTCTGGGACGATTACCATTTCACCATCTGTATTGGTGTAGCCGTAGGGTGGAGTACCAACATAACTGCCATTTTGAAATCTCTTTTGAATGGACCATGTTGAGTTTTGTGAAATGGATGCAGACTCTTCTGCAGCAAATCCTGAAAGAATAGAAAGCATCAACTCACTTTCCATATCACCCGTATTTAGATTCTCTTTTTCAAAATAAATGTAAACACCGATATCAATCAGCTTTCTTACTAACTCTAGGCAATCTACTGTATTACGAGCAAAGCGGCTGATTGATTTGGTGATAATAAAATCTATCCGACCTTGCTTACAATCTCGTATCATGCGGAGCAGTTCAGTCCGTTTCTCCATCTTGGTGCCGGAGATCCCTTCGTCATAATAAAGACCAGCAAACTCCCATTCAGGATTAGACTTAATATAGCGCTCATAGTGTTCACGCTGTGCCTTAAGGCTTTCAAGTTGTTCATCACTATCGGTTGAGACTCTAGCATAGGCGGCAACCCTAAGATTCGTATTAGGTAGTTGTCCTTGGGGCAGTTCATCTATTTTTGTTATCTTTTTCATCATCTCACCTCGCTTTCGCCCATTACATACATCACTCTAAAAGCTATTAATAGCAAGCTTTTTAGGACATAATCTCGGCTAAACGGGGAGAGAATTTCTGTCTGTTCAAGGCTGATATTTTGTGTAATTCATCCGCTGTGATTTTGCCTTCTTTATATAGGTTTGCGACAATGCTCTCGGCTATGTGAAAGTCATATTCCTTTTGTAATTCTTCCTCTGTCATCTGCTCGGTCTTGCCCTTTAAAGGACAGCCGTCTTTTACTTCATAAATGTTCATAGAAAAACACCTCCTACCTAGTAGCCACGGCAGGAGGTGAAATCTGATGATTTCTTTAATCTTTTTGATAAAATTCACATTCATAGCCATCGGCATCAAGGAGCAGCCCTTTTGCCCAAGGTGGCACTTGACTCATCTGTTTACATACTTCAGTAACAGATATTTGAGTATTGGCTTCAATAATGACTTCATCATGGACATGAGCCACAATACGATAAGTACTAAGCATCTTCATTGAATACATTAAAATATCACGGGAGATGGCTTGAACAATATTCTCTACAAACTTAGGACCGTAACTTTCAAGACGCTCCCATTTCTTTGTTCCACCTACTCCTTCATAGGTAACAGACTCACCACCAAACTGATTCTCACCAATTCGAGGTTTTACATAGGCAAGCCGTCTACCTGAGGGAAGAATGATAAAAAGCATGCCACTAAGACAATGAAACTCGATGCCATGGGTTTCTTGTGATTTATTTTCCTTTACGCATTGTTTAGCCGCCCGATCTACATCCCACCAGAACTGTGTGATGTTGGGATTAGACATTCTCCAGGCATTCACAAGCGGTTTTAATTCTTCCTCTTCAAGCCCCATCTCTAATGCACCCATGGCTTTTAGCGCACCAACAGAACCACCATATCCAAGTGCCAATTCAGCAATTTTACCCTTCTGTCTCAAGTGACCGTTCACACCATGCTTTTCAACGGGAACACTGAACATCTGGGAGGCAGATGCACAGTAGATATCACCACCACTAGCAAATACCTTTGTTCGCCATGCTTCGCCTGCAAGCCATGAAAGCACACGAGCCTCAATGGCTGAGAAGTCAGCCACAATAAACTTATGACCAACTCTTGGTACAAAGGCTGTACGAATCAGTTGTGAGAGGGTATCTGGTATATCTTCATAGAGCAGTTCTAGTGTTTCAACATCACCATTTATAACAATATTTCGCGCCTCTTTTAAGTCTGGCATATGGTTTTGAGGGAGGTTTTGTAATTGCACAAGCCTTCCGGCAAAGCGTCCTGTTCTGTTGGCTCCATAAAACTGAAACATTCCTCTGGCGCGAGAATCACTACAAACCGCATTTTCCATTGCTGTATATTTCTTTACCGAGGATTTTGCCAGTTGCTGACGTAGCGAAAGAACTTCTTTTAGTTCACCATCGGTTTCCTTAAGTTTCTCTGCAACCGCCTTCTTACCGAGTGTCTCCATCTCTAGACCGTTTTCAGAAAGCCAATCTTTCATCTGTTGTACGGAGTTAGGGTTATCAAGTTCTGTGATTTCCTTCATATCGGACATCAGTTTGTTGCGAGAAATCTCATCCATGGCGATGGCCTGCTTAACAAAATCCATATCCACCTTTATGCCTCGATCGTTAATTTCTTGGTCGAGATGATACTCATCCCAGATGTCCTCTGGCACTGGAAACTTGATCAATCTTTGTTGTATCTGGATTTCTGCCTCCACATCACGCTTGTTATATGCTTTGAACTGCTGCCATTTATCGGTTTCATCAGTGGGTAGGTTACGGGTTCTACCACCATTTATTTTTGTTGGAGTACATGGAAGACAAAAGTATCGTATCAGGTCTTTACCCTCCGTCAGCTTTTGCTTCTCAAGTCCTAGCACTGCACCTACACCTTCTAAAGAAAGAGGAAGTCCCATATAGGCAGACCAAACCATGGAACATTTCCATGAGGAAGGATTTAGATAAGTTCCAGTGGGGTAGCCCAAATAACGTGAAAGACAGACTCGCTCAAACTGAGCATTAAATGCCCACTTCGTAACGGTTTCATCGGTTAAGGCATCTAGGATTTCTTTTGGAATCTTTTCTCCATTCATCAAATCGATGACCTTAACTTCATCACCGTCAACCGCATAACCAAACAGCATCACCTCAAAATCATCTGCTTCTACGTAACGATAAACACCACTTTTTTGTAGATTGGTAGATGAATAGGTTTCGATATCAATTTCTAAGTTCTTCATAGCTACCACCTTTCCTAAATCAAAAAAGGTGGTAGAGGGAAGACCTCCACCACCGTCAAGTTTATTGTTTCTATTAGGCAAGGAAGTCATCATCGACAAGAGTCGTAAAATCATCTACTGCAGCAGTCTTACCGCCTAGAGGTTCTCCGTCTCTAATTTTTTGAATGTTACCAAGACCACAAGCTACACCTTTATTACCATTTGAGTTGAAAGCATAGAAGTTAAGAGAAACCCTGCCATAACAACCGCTGTATACCTCGCTACGATCCAGTATCGGCTTAACACTTTTGTCTACAATCTGTGGCGCTGTCTTGCTATTCGCATTGATGAAGTAATGGCCTTTATAAGCCTCATCATCACGCTCTACATCACCATCACGCAGCGGTAGTTTAATGGCTGCCTTATTGGGTTTCTTACCACCAAACTTTGCGATACCTTCCTCTATGGCAGCATCAACTGCTGCATGGATAGCATTAATGGTTTCCTTGTCATCCTTTGGAATAAGGACGGATACGCTGTACTTTTCTGCACCACCATTAATAGATACAGGCTCCCATCCGTGGAAGTAAGAAAATCTTGAGTTTACACCTGTGATAACTTTTGTTTTGTTTTGCATATTTGCCATAATATTTAATCCTCCATAATTTCGTTAAATTCGTTTTTAGCATTTACTATGTTAATCGCCGGTCTTTTATCTGAGTTTGGAACAAGAGTCGGCTTGCCCGCTGGTTTATAAATGAGGTTTCCTAGAATTTCCTCAAATTTGGTTTTACCCATCAATTTTTGCATCTCTGTCATAGGAATAAGGCTCTTACGATAAATATCCCTATATCCGCTTGCCTCAGCTTTTTCTGCGATGGCATTTTCATCCTTGTACTTACGAACCGAGCGACCTTCTACAACCTTAAAGCCATGCCACTCTTTACCGTGATTGACTGCTGCATCAGTGGCATAGGCAGTTATTTCATTTGCCCATTTGGTAAGGTCGGGAAGAACAAGTAAGATTTCTTCTATTTCAGCATCCGTCAGAAGCGGTGGTATCTTGAATTCTTTCTCAGCAAGTTTTAGCTTTTCTTCGGCTCTGGCCCGACATCTGTTTGCCGCTTTACAGAAGGTACACCATGGACCGGGAATGTAGTCACCCTCACCGTTAAAGGCTTTGACAGCTCTAGGCTTTAGTTCCTCTTCCGCCCAGTCTTTTAGTTCTTCCACCGGTATTGTCCAGGTGCTGACATTCTCTCTTCTTGGCTGAAAGATGGTCATAGACACTTCTTTGATGTCATACAGGTGATCATAGATTCCAAGTGCTCCGAGGGCATACAGTTTCATCTGTGGATTGTCCACTGCATCGACTAGCACACCCAGCCCATACTTAAAGTCTACGATGTGAAGTCTGTCATCTGAAATGATTACACAGTCTCCTGTCCCAAAACCATCTGGAACATAACAAGAGAAGTCAAGACGTTGTTCAATAAGAACGATAGGATCTGTGCAAGACTTTCTTGCAAGTTCCACCTGCTCCATAACAAAGTCCACGTAAGCATCTGTACATTCCTCCATCTCATCAGAGTTATACTCAGAGATAGGTCGCTGACTTCTCATATGAAGTGCCTTTTTTAGTTTGTGTTCACACAGGTCATGAGCCGCTGTGCCTTCTTTTGCTGCCTCACCACTTTGGTCTTCAAACTCCAGTTCAAGTCTGGCAGAGGGTAGGCAGTTAAGCCACCTGTGGGATGAGGATGCAGATAATATTGCATGATTACCCATTTCCAAGACCCTCCGCATCTTTCAAGATGTCAGAATAATACGCCTTATCAACAGCACTTAACTTGTCTGCACCATACTTCTGAATGAGTCCTCGCACTTCGGCAGTAAACCCAATCTGGCTCTTTTCAGCAAGTACCATACGCACTTTTTCAAGTGGGATATCCGGCTCTTTTACTGGTTCTTGTTCAGTGGCAGCTTTTGCACCTGGAGCAGGATCTCCTTCTGTCATCGCATCGCAAACTGCCTGTATGCTGTCAGCAAGACTTCGCATATCATTTACCACTTCAAGCAGTAGCTTTATTTTGCTCAAGGTCAGTTCCTCCTTTCGTCATTTCACAGATAGAGAGTTCCTCGATGCTATCTCCAGGGATCACAATCGTTACACGCTGTTTACCCCCTAAAAGAAAGCGAAGAATTCGTTCTCTTACGGACACATTACGGTAGGTAACAAGTCCGCCCGTCTGTGGTTTCTTAGAAACACTAATTTTGAGATTGTGTTTCATATCCATCACCTCTTTCCAAAGGGCGATTTATTTGTTGCCCTCTACCTAGTAGCCACGGGAGATTATAGAATCTGACGGTTTAGAAAAAAAGAATGCCTACCAAAGAGAAATACTCCTTGATAGGCAATCTTATTAGTTCTTATTTCAAGAGTTCATTGACCCTTTTTTGTACCGAAATATAGTCATAACCGGCATTTGTAAGTTTGTTTTTTCGATCTTGTCCGTTACCCCAATCGCCACGAATGACTTCCTTTGCGATGGCATCAATAGACTTTTTACTAGATAGCATTTCATTGACCTTTGATTGCACTGCCACATAATCATAGCCTGCATCTGTTAAGCGTTTCTTTCGTGCTTCGCCATTACCCCACAACCCTTGAATGACTTCCTTGGCCAGCGTCTCAACCGATTTCTTTTCTGTAGGAGCAGGTGTGCTTTCTTCTTTGGCAAGATGATTAAGCCCTGCACTTTGGATAATCGCTTTGTAATCCTTATAGGCATAGTTCATGTCTAAGTTTCCTGAGTAACCACTTAGTTTACCTTTGCTTGAGTACTGCCAGATACCATGACGAAGTGTCGGTTCTTTACTCGACCACTGAGCGACCCAGAAATCATAAGGTTCTAGCCGATCCAGTTCTGTCAATTCTTGAAACCAAGAACTAGACGCATAGATACCGGCATAATAGCCAGCATTTTCTACGGTTTCACAAAAGCCTACTAAAGCATCGGTAATAGCTTTCTTGCCACTTGGTCGCTGGTGATAATTATCCTCTGTATCAATAAAAACGGGATAAGAGATGGTCTTGCCTTTGATAATTTCAAGGCATTTCTTCGCTTCTGCTACGCCTTTGGTTTTGGTATTGGCACAGCTGTACCAGTAAACACCGATAGGAATACCTCTCTCGTGAAAGGCTTTGTAGTGTTGTTCAAAGGCATCATCTTTGTGTAAACTCACTCCTGTACCGTGGCCCGTATATCCTGCTCGAAGGATGACAAAATCAACTTCTTTTGCAAGCTTGTCGTAATTCATTTGATTTGGTTTTTGCCACGTGCTGATATCGATTCCTTTAGTTTTCATGATTATTCCTCCTCGTTCTTTTTATGGAGCTGCTTTAATACATCTTTTAGTTTCTCTGGGATCGGTAGTCCAAGGTGAGCTGAATTTTCTAACAGCGAAATTCCCTCATTTGATAGATAGAAGAAAACAATCGCTGTTCTTAGTACGCTCCCATCACCAATCACATAAACGTCTAAAATATTGGCTACACCCACTAAAACAAAAATCAGCACTTTACGGCTGATTCCGATAAATCCCACTTCACTTGATAGGGTCTTATCAGCGATTGCACATAAGACACCTGTTAGATAGTCGATGACTACAAAGACCAGTAGCGCATATAAAAATCCATCTGCTCCTCCTAAAAACCATCCGAAGAATCCACCGATTGCTGTTATCACAACTTGAATCCAGTTCCATACTTCTTTCATATAAAAATCCTCCTTTTGTTGAAATAAAAAGAACACCTACGTTTTCAGATGTTCCTTTGATTACTCTATTTGTTTTGGTAGCCACTCCCAGAGTCTTAAATCCTCCTGGCCTAGTGACCACATACACATGCCTCGAAGTTTCCACCGATAAGCTGATTCATTTGCCCAGTACACAAGGCTATCTACATCCTGATAATAGAGAATGGAAAAACCATCACCATCGCCTAAGAAAAGACGAGATATCCAGATGTTAATATCCCTTGGAATGATGGTGACACTGTAGTCCTTTCCGCACTGGATGGATGGCATCATATCTGAATGAAAAAAGTCATAATCAAGGGAGATGCTTTCACTTCTTGTGGCTGATTCTTCAAGGTCTGCTGTTAAAGTAAACACTTGAAACTCATCATCCCAAGAACAGTTACTTCTTGATAGCCGACCATAAGTTTTAAATGTTCCATCTGGCATAAGCACGTCAAAGCGTTCATAAGGCTCATAGGTCCAGGCATCGCCTAAGCGAAGCAACTGGCAATGGACTTTATTATCCGAACGAATACCTGCATACCCTGTCACATCCGAGCAAGTGGATGTAAAGCGCAGTGTATTGGATGCAGAGGAATAGACCCGCACTTGATTGCCACGCTTTCGAATTTCTAGAGTGTAAAAGCTTGGATTCGATCGAATGTTTGCGGCCGATGTTTTTGAAAAGCTGGTGGCATAACTACCTTTTAAAGTAGAACCTTCATACAGTTCAATACGCTGGTTATCATAATTAAAGCAACAATAAATCGTTCCAATAAAAACACCTGCCTTGCCACTAAAGGTCTCAGGAAAAATAATCTGCGCCCTTAAATGGATATCTGAAAAATTGTTGTAGTTCCATGCTAACTGCCCCTTACCCTCCAGTTGGGAATAGGGTCTATTCATCGAACTGCTTGTATCTTGCCAAACACTCCATTCGCCTGATAATGTTGTCCAGTAGCTTTGGGGGAGAGGGTTATCATCTCTAAAATCCTCATACCACACAAGGGCAGAATCTGCTTTTCTTCTAAGCATCTCAAGCGTCAACTTAAAACCAGTTGCAGGTCCTACCATATCACCATTTACATCCTTGAAATGTCTAGGAGCTAGGGTATATTCTGCTTCACCAACTGTTGGCTCCTCAGAAAATGAAGAACAGACTCTAAATCCATAAAACTGTACACCCTTTGCCCCAAGCGAAATGGTGATGGTGTGTGTTCCTGCAGAAAGGCTCACTCCTTTTTTAAGCACCGCCCAGAAAGTCGTTCTCCAATAAGGCCACCACAGTCTGTTTTCAAAAAAATCTACTTCATTTCCATCAAGGGAGATATGAATATTATTCTTATCCCAAAATGGAAAGCCTAGCTTTACTGCTACATCATAAGTACCTGCCTGAGCAAGCGTAAAATGATAGGTTGCCGCACCTTCATCCCCCAGGGTAGTGACGCTATTAGAAACAGAAACAACACCAGAATAACTATCCGGCATGGCATCATGATCTACATAAACAGTTCCAAAGGCTAACTTTTGTTGTTTGCCATAGGCTGTCAGATACTGTCTGCCATTGTAGCTTGCAGATAAGAGTGGATAGCTATAGCGAGTGGCATCTCTTCCTTCCATATAATCGTAGACATGCGGCAATGCCCAGGGCACTTTATTCTCATCATCCCAGTAAGCCACGATGGGAATAAACGGTTGAGGAGGCGCATCGTCTGTGAAATTATAGACTCCTGTCATCCAGTATTTTGCCGCATAGTAGGTATGAGACGTTCCCCTATAGGCTTTACCTAGGTTTTCTGGTGTGTCATAGATTTGCCAGTTCCATCCATAAGCAGGCATCCCAAAGAAAATCTTGTCGGGATTCATCACTGTAACGGCATAATCATAAATGCCTTCAAGCCAGCTCCTTGGAGATACAGGTCCCGGTGCAGAACCTGACCAAGCCATACCATAACTCATAATTGATGCGGTATCGCAATAAGGGTCTAGGTCACCATAGACGCACCAGTTCTCACCACCTACAGAGCCATTGACACTGGTCATACCTGGAAGGCAAATGTTCATCAGTTTACTTGAATCATAGGCTTTGATGGTGTTGTAAATATTTTTAAACATGGTCGTTGACTCAGCATGAGTGGAATAGTCATCGCCTCTTTCTAGGTCAATATCAATACCATCGCACCAAGGATACTTTTTCAT
>DAINSS010000014.1:21678-35168 GCA_036741195.1 Clostridiaceae bacterium
GGTTAATGTAGGGGAGCATACTGCTGATGGTGACACCACTCTCAACAATTTCACCCGTAGCTCGTACCTTAAAAGAAAAAAGACCGATGGTATCAATCCGGTCTCCATATTTCTCTAAAGCTTCATACATCCGTGCATTTCCCATAAAAGTCCACACCATGATTTTCTTGCCTTTTAGTCGTTCCATTAGAATGGTTCACCTCCGTCTTGCATTTCCTGCATGGTAAACAGCACCCTTGCAGATTTCCCTTTTTCAAGGGTCACTTTGTGCTTTGAGTCCCAGGCAGCACTGTATTGATAGAACCCCTCTTTGGGTTCGCTTGCTCCGTTTTTGGTACATGCTCGTGTAGATGCTAGGAGCGCCAAATCAACATCTTTTCCAATGGTTCCAGGGAAGGAGACCTGTTGCCCTCCTATACCTTGGCTTAGTTTCACTGTTCCAGCAGACATAGAAAGCTTTGGATAGATATGAATATCAAGTCCTGCAGAGGTTTCACCAACATTAAATAAAATAATAGTTTCTTCTGAACGCACCACACCGTTAAACCAAACAGGATTCTTGATACTGCCATCTTCCTTTAGTTTTTCTAACCTGCTCTCTGTATGAGGCGCATAACCATTTAGGGCAGGTCCTTCTTGTAACTGGATGTCCGTAAACCAAATCATGCCAGTGCAATCATAGAGGGTAGGTTTTATGCTTACACTCATGACACGCTTATCTTGTTTTTTATTTATGACTTCTGCCAACCTTATAAATTTAACCTTAGCCATCTAACGTCCACCTTATTTCACAGGGATGACCTACCCATCCCGTGACCACTGACCCTGCTTGTAAAAAGAGATCCGTAATATAAAAAGTGCCTGTGCAATTTGTGACACAGACACGGATGGTAATGGATTTTACTTTAGAAGAGTAGCTTTCTGGGAGTATCTTTTCTGATGTTCTTGAAAAATAGGCCACCAATCCACCTCCTTAATACAAATCAATAAACCTTGCTTCTGTCGTTCCATCTTCATATTCAATAACCACTTCAATGCCAACCTGTGAATTGCTACTCAGCTTTTCAAGGTTTTCAGATGCGATTTGTGCCGAGAGCGTGTAGCTAGAGCGATTAGCCGGATAGATGGTCTGAGCCATACTCTTTGTCATATTTGCTATACCCATTGCCTTAAAGGATGTCGACCCACTTACACCGTTATCACCATCTACTTCAAAGCCTGAGTTAACCCAGTAAGCCATTCCATCATCAGCACGAGAATTTCGCAACAGATTAAAAGGCACCATTTCCCGGATATCATTATTTGTCACCATACTTGTGCCTTCAAGAGAATCTGCCACGTTATCCCACTGGCTTGCAGAACTGCCCAGATTTTTAAGGGTAGTGGATAGTTCTAATACTGTATTCCATGGTTCTTGTAAGTTATACTCTCTTCGTATAACACGAGTTGTCACCGACAGTCCTAAATCTTTATCTTCTACATGAACATAATCTCCAAGCGACCATGCTTCATGCTCATAACCCGTTAAGACTGATAAATCCATTGCATTTAAAACATAGGAGATGTTTGGTTTTGCATACTGAGCAAGCCTCATCTCGGTATATTCTTTCATCTGATAGGGATTGGTAAAGGAAGAACAATCAAGCGTTGATATTCGAATATCAGACGAATAAGTATAGTCCTCCACATATGCCTTTCCTCCATTGATGTCTGCAAAAGTAAGACCATCGCTACCAATGGCATAGAGCCTTGTCACAAGACTTCTGGTATCCACGACTCTTTTAATGCTCTTCATATTTTTCTTATAGGCAAACAATGCACCGCTATCCGTACCATAGACTGTTAAAAGATGGACCAGTCTATTGGGGCAATCAAAGACGAGATCACCACCGTGTAAGTCAGCAACCGTGCGAAGGATGGACAGTGCATTCTTTTCTGTACTCGTCCAGGTTCTTTTAGTTCGCACATTGATTGTGCCTACGCTCCACTCTGTTCCTTCTAAGGCATAAGCCATAGAGACTTCAGCAGTTTCTGCATCAAATTTATGCTCTTCCTTTCGCACTGAAAAGGTTAAGTCATAAAACTCTGCCTCGGCATACACTTCTGTCGCAAGATTCCCCTCACTATCTTTTGTATCCGTCAACGTCCTTACTTTGTAGATGTCATCAACAATCTGGATTTTCTTTTCACTATCAATAAATCCCCGCTTGGGATCACGATAGGGGATCATAAAAGAGAGCGTATCTTCGCCATTGATTTCACTGGTTACCACAATATTATAAGCATTTTCTAACACAGCCTCCCAAGCCCCATTTGAATCCAGTACGACCGGTCTTGAAAAACCAATCCTCTCATAAGGGGACTTTGGAATGTCATATAACCTGATATCAATAATTCGAGGGGTCTTACTCGTATCTGTGGTAGTAAGTGTGACCTTAAAACGAATGTATGCCTTATTTGGAGATACCAGTTTTCCATCAAGTGCGATGGCTACCCAATCACTCCAATGAACTAGGTCATCGCTTGTTGAGGTTTCTATCGGCCCAACTGAAGTTACCCCAGAAATATATTCACTGGTAACAGAGACCCGACCTGTGCCAGATAGATTGCACGTTGCCGGAGCCGTATATAGTGTTCCTTCCGTTGGATAGACACCTTCTGTTTCCCTTAAGCTCACCACTCCCAGTACGCTAAGAGCATCAACAGCACCGCCCATATCACCACCGTTAGTCAAAAGAGACCCATTGAAATAATCAATCAAATCATCCACTGTAAGACTTGAATCCATATCAAAAAACCAGTCATCAAATCTTCCAGCATACCAATAGGCGTCTGCATGCATGCCCATAATGATGTCGGCCGTGCAAGAAGGATTTAGTGTGCCTGTAAAGGAATAAGTCGGTGACACCCAGCTTGTTCCGCTCGTCTTATCTCCCAGTACAAGCCATGCATTTTTATTGTTTGGTTCTATGACCGTGCAAATAAAATACACACCACCATTGATGAGTGAAAAAGGCGGTGTGGTTGTTTGGTCGAGTATGAGAGAACCACTAGCGTTATAAAGCATGATTCTAGGTCTGCCTGCAAAGAGCGACAAGTAAAAGATAGGCTGACCAGGACCATAGCGCGTATTCAATATGGGGCAATAGGTATTTCCCACCGAATAAGTAGTCGGTATCATCCAACCGCCAACAAGGATTCGCTCTCCCATCTCCGAAAAGAAAGTACCATCATTGGCCACTTTAAGGTAGGTTTTTTCTGTAGCGGGATTGTTGATGTTGATTCGGATTTGTCTCCCTTTTTGGCCGCTTTGAAGGCTTGCAGTTGTTCCTAGATAATTGACAAGCTCTATTTTTCTGTCTAACCCAGAAGAGTCTGCAAGATTGCCGTTTTCATCTACCGATATATCATTAAATCGCCACAGTCCAGATTTTGCATATTCGACTGGGAACTCTCCCGTAAAATCTGTCTGTTTATTTAATATTGTTTTTAGTGCCACTGGATCACCTCCATCTACTGCGAGCCTTTATTTCAAGTGCTGTAAACACAGCATTATTCGTTGTTATTGCTAGGGTATTCGTGCCCACATGAAGACTTGGAAACTGTATCTCCTCTAGGTAAGGCAAAGCGTTTCTTAAGATTATCCCGTTTTCATCTTCCACATAAGCCGTCATCTTATCTGTATCAATGACAAGTGTTTCTTCCGCCAAAAGTACAGCATTCACTATTTTCATTTCCAAGCCATTGGTTGTAACAGAAATAGAATTGTTCACACCCGATGTGATGATTCCTTTCAAGCGATACATAGGATTGGATTCAACATTGCCGGTCTGTCTTAAAATCGTGTGACTTCCTTCGCTTTCTATTAAATAATTTTCATCCGTAATGGCATAAGCAAATGGGTCAGGGCAGAAAAACTTCAAGTTAAAACTTCCTGCAAAACGAATGAGTCGTTCACAGTCCACTTTTTCATTCAGCCTTGACATGAAATACCTGTCGGCTACATCATCAAAAACAAGTTCTTTTAACCCTTGCATGGGATCAAGCCATGTTGAAAGTTCATCAAGCGTACTCACCAGAGCAGAAAAGCTATGCTTGGGATAGATATTGCAAGCTACATTGATTTCTCGGTAATCAAAATCAGCTCCAAAGTCTGTCACACCATACTTTCCAGGTACGGTGGTGGTAAAATTACGCATTCCTCCACAGACTTGCCAGGAAGTGAGCCTAGCTTTTAGTCCCATGCTTTTTGAAGAAACATCGTTATATGAAAAACCCATCGGCACACCTCCTTATGTTGTAGAAAACCGACCCTGAGCACGAGAGCCTGTCTGAATTAAGTTATAAAGTTCTTGAGATACCCTTCTGATATCATCTTCACTTCGTACAATCATCTGCTGTACAGTAACCAGCGAACCACTGACACCGCCTAGGGAAGAGGTCGCTGCGTTTGAAATCACGCCGCCTACAGAAGTATCCACTGAAAAGTCTGTAGGCAAGGATGTACTCATATCACTGGCAAGACTAGTCATCACATCGTTGATATCCTCGCTCATCATTTCAGCTGCTTTTACAGCCTCATCACCGTTATCTTGGATAGAACCTGCAAGACCTTTCACAAGCATTTCACCAACCCACCCCATCTGTTTCGATGGTGATTTGATACCAAAGAAATCCTTGATGCCAGTCCAAATGCCACTAATCCAACCACTGACTTTATTCCATAACCAAGAAGCAAGGGATTGAATACCCTGCCATAGTCCTTTTACAATGTTGCCACCCACCGTCACGATGGAACCCATGGAGTTTGTAAATGCTCTGACGATGCCACCAATAATCTGGGGCACTGCTTTTACGATCTCTACCACAATGGTTGGTAAATTCTGAATGAGTGCTACAAATAGCTGAACCCCTGCCATAATGATCTTGTCGATGTTTCCAATTAATGCATTTACAATACTTGAAATGATTTGAGGGATTGCCACTACAATGGTGGTAATAATGGTCGGTAGATTTTGAATCAGTGCAACAAGTAAGTCGACACCCGCTTGTATGAGTTGTGGAATCGAACTTAAAATCCCATTTAATATTCCATCAATTATCTGTGGAATCGCCTCTACAATAGCCGTAATAATTTCAGGCAAGGCTGTAACCAGCGATGATAATAGCTGAATACCTGCATCTATAATCTGAGGAATTGCGCTTATAATAAAATCAACGATTGCCAAAATAATCGTAGGGAGAGCCTCAATTAGTTGCGGGATCGCCTCGAGTAGCCCCTGAGCCAAACCAAGTATTAACTGCAGTGCTGCATCGAGAAGCATGGGTAGATTATCCACCAAACCTTGCACAATCGTAGTAATTGCATTAACTGCCGCAGGAATCAGTTCTGGGAGAGCCTGCCCAAGACCATCCACTAAAGCTGCAATTAACTGAACGGCCGCATCCACTAGCAGTGGTAGGTTTTCAATCAAGGCATTCACAATCGTAAGGATGGAATCAACCGCTACCGGTATTAAGGTAGGTAGTAGGTTCATCAGTGCGTTTAGTACCTGAGTAAACAAATCTGTCACCGTAGCAAGGAGTGTCGGTAACAAATCTGAGATGGCATCTAGCAATGCTTCAATGGCTATAGGTAGTGCTTTTACGATATTTTCAATCACTGGAGTAATGTTTTTCACCACCGACTGAAAGGCATCCACCATGTTTTTACTGAGTTGTTCCATATCCGCATCTGCATCCCCAAAACCAACTAAAAGATTTTGTAAAGCAGATTGGAAGGCGTTCAACGATCCAGAAATAGTTTCTTCTGCCTCAAGAGCAGTCGTACCAGCAATGCCCATACTTTCTTGAATGACATGGATGGCAGAAACCACATCGGCATAAGAAGAAACCTCGTACTCAATGCCAGAGATAGCCTCGGCATCGGCAAGGAGTCGCTCCATTTCACTTTTTGTACCACCATAGCCTAGTTTAAGGTTATCTAGCATGGTGTAATTTTGCTTAGCAAAACCCTGATAGGCATTTTGAATGGATTCCATGTCTGTACCCATTTTATTGGCATTGTCAGACATATCCGTAATTGCCATATCAGCATACTTAACGGCTTTTTCTGTATCTCCTCCAAGAGAAGAAATAAGGCTTGCAGAAAAAGAAGTGACGGTTTCCATGTAGTCATTGGCAGAAAGACCTGCTGTCTTATAGGCATTAGCAGCATATTCTTGTAACTGCAGAGAATTCTCTTTAAAAAGCGTATCCACACCACCGACTAATTGTTCGTAATCTGCATAAGCAGAAATGACTTCTTTACCGAGTTTGACAGCCGCAGCACCTGCTGCAACAGCAACTGCTCCCATGGCAATGCCGATAGATTTTAGAGTTGTACCTAAGCCTTTAAACTTAGATTCGGATTTTTCAGCAGAGTCAGCCGCCTCATCAATCTCTTTTCCCATATCATCGGCACTGTCGGTGACATCGTTCATTTCACGGTTCATGTCATCGAGAGCACCTTCAGCATCATCATAATTGGAGCTTGCTTCTTCAAGAGCCGCATTATTGCTACTTAACTCTCGCTCCATATTGTTGAGTGCAGCCTCAGCATTGTTCAATTGAATCTGCCAGTTTTGTGTTCTTCTATCGGTTTCTCCAAAGGAGGTAGCTGCATTTTCTAGAGCCGACTTCAAGGTATCAATTTTGCTTTTTTGGGTTTCAATCTCTTTATTGAGGACTGAATTTCTGGCGGAAAGTGCCTGGACAGACTTATCGTTTTTATCAAATTCTGAGGCTACCAGTTTCATTTCAGAGCCAAGTACTTTAAAGGAGCGATTGATATCCGTTAATGCCTTCTTAAATTCTTTCTCGCCTTCAAGACCAATCTTCAAACCAAAATTATCTGCCATGCTTTCCACCTCCTTTGTCAGATTCCATCAGGGATGATGTCATCAATAAATATCTCTCTTTTTGGTTTTGCCAGCCCCTGATACTGTTTGTGACACTCCCACAAGTCTAGTAGCAAACCAAACGGCATCAGCCAAAATTCATCCATGGTCAGATGTAATACGCTGATGCCGTAATATAAAAGCCTCGTAAATAACTCTTCGTCACTTACGGGGCTACTGCGTTTTTTTGGCTTTCCTCACTGAGTACATTTCTTTTTGCACCCTTGTAAAGGGCATTCATAATTGCCTCTTTGTACTCTGCCAAATCAATCGGGCTTGTGAGAATTTCTACCTCATCTTCTGTCAGTAATTCCTTCGGTGCATCCTTGTGCTTGATGTTATAGACAAGAGTACTTTGATTGGCCAGTAAGGTAATCAGCCACACAATCTCTGAAAGTGCCATCTCGACATTCTCAGACTTCATTAACTTATCGCCTAAGTTTTCAAGACCACCATATCGTCCTGCAATTTCCTTTGTTGCCTTTGTTGTAAGAAGTAGCACATATTCATCGCCACCAATACGAATGCTTGCTGTTCGTTCGTTATCCATGAATTATCCCTCCTTATACTGTGTAATCCGGTTCATAGACTTCTGTATACCAACTGCTGATAACCGATGCCGGTACATCCTTATCGCCTTCGGTCACTTCCGCTTTCCACGGATGTTTACCGCTTGTATCCGGCTTGTTTCTTCGGAGAACCGTACCTTCAATTGTTGGTGTTGAGAATGTAATACTGTCACCTTTTGTTGCTAGGTTTGTCGCAGGAATACCGAATTTCACTCGATAGAGCCAATAGTATTTATACTTGCCATTGGATTTCTTTGCTCTAAAACCAACAGCCACAGGATCCCCGCCATCTTCACTGTTAGAAACCACAACGTTGTTCTTATCAACCGTGACTCCGGTTAAGGCGGCTGCAGTAGTCGAGCCAATATCATCCACTCCAAGAGAGATAGTGCCATTTTTAAATTCTTTAACGATTTCTGCCGCACCATCATCTGCATAGAGAGTTGCCTCTGCCAGTTCAACAGATAACTCTGCTGAGATTGCTTTTGCCAGCTGAGTGGGTGTGCCATAGATTTCTTCGCCATTTTCATCATCTGTGATGGTCGCATAATAAAGTTTATCCAGACCAATTGTTGCCATTTTTAATTACCTCCTATTTCATAATGTTTGGCTACATCCACGTTGTAGTGATAATAGCCCGTATCATCTTCAAAGCCGATGTAGCTCCGTGCGGTTATGGTGAAACTGGAAGCCAACAATAACTGCACCACTTGATTTTTTAACGCTGTATAACTGCCTTTGCTATAAATTGAAATCCGTACCTCTTGAACATCGATGCATGGTAGATTATCCGAATGAAGGTCAAAGCTATCGCTCATCGGAACAATCACCATGTACTTACCAGGAGCCACATCTGAAAACACTCCTGTTTCAATCGGAACGTCTAGTGTTTCTAAAACTACTTGTAAGTCCTCTAAAATACTCATAGCTTTTTGACCTCCTCTTCAAAAGTGCTTTTCATAACTGAGATACACTCTGATTTGGAAGCACTCCTAGCGGGTTTCAAAAAAGGCTTTGCAGGTTGACCGTGTTTGCCATACTCAAGGATGTTTGCTATTTTTGCATTACTCTCTCCATCAGACCTTGGTTCAGAAAAACCTATTTTAATATTGTGGTTTCCGTTCCTATCTAGCCTGACTGAAGTGACACCGAGTGCCTTCTCTAATTCCCCCGTTGATCGTGATTCATGTTTTGTACCTTTACCGATTACAGCAGATAGATTGCTCTTCGTTCGTTTGAAAACGACTTCGCCACCTGCTTTTAGCACCTTTTCGGCAACAGGGTCAAAGTCAGATCCAAGCTTTGAAATCTTGAGCAAAAAATCATCGGGCATCTTAATATCAACTTTTGCCAATACTGCTCACCACCTTCTTTGCCAAAACTTCTGTATACATACCTCGACCTTTTACGTTTTCTACCGAGGTAATATCAAAACGTTCTCCATCACATTCAATAAAGTGTTCTGTCGTAACCTCGACTCCTGGAATGGCACGAAACCTGAATAAATCTGTAGCCTCTGAGAAAGTAGCCAGGTTAGCCCAGCGTTCACTGCCATGACGCCCTTCTCGGTAGACTCGAATCGAAGCAATCACGGTTTCTGATGTTGTCGCAAATCCCTCACTGTCTTTTGTTTTTGTGATTTCCTTGATATCAGCAAATCCATTCATTTTTCCGAAACTCACAACCAGTACCTCGCTTTCAATGTTTACACCTTCCAATCCCGATCGAGTCTTAATAGTAGGTTGACCGTTTTCCAAACCTGCTGACCCGCCTGCACATTATCTGCAAAGAAGCCACCTGTACTACCATCTCTGCTTTCATAAAAATGAGAGGAAAGCATAATAATGGCTTGCTCTGTAGTCGGTGGCATAGGATTGTCGCTATAGAAATTTTCTGGTACATGCTGATAACTTTCGGCATAACTGACAGCAGCGGTGATGAACATCTCTAATAGTTCGTCATCAGCGTCATGCTCTAAAATCAAGTTTGCTTTTACCTTTTGAATCAGTGTCATACCGCCACCATCCTTTCTCTTTTTAATCAGCTTCCATGAGTCCTGCTGTTTGAAGCTTTAGAAGCAAGGCATTAAAATCAGCAACTAAACTCGTAATATCTTCTGCCACACTAGGTGCTTGGTTTTCTGTAGGAGTAAAAGAAGAAGGGAGACCTGTTACGGTTGCTCCCTCCTTAATCTCTAATGTTCCTGCGATGACGGTTTTATCTCCGCCTTGTTCGGTGTAGTTTTTTGTGTTGTAATCCATATCGCACCTCCGTTAGGCTTTCTGCTGAAGAACCTTGATTGCTTCAGGTAGTACTAACTTGCCATCCACACGTTCTTTCGCAACAAAACCGACCATGCCATTACCTGCAAACAGCTCACGAAGTTCTGCAAAGGAACGAGAACCACGATCTCCAATGTTGTAATAAGACAAATCGCCAAAGATAATGGTCTTAGCACCTGCCTCAATGGTAGGCATATAAGCAGATGTATAAACAGGATAGCCAAGTAGTTTATCTGGTTCACCTGCAATAAGTGCCGCTTGCCACATATAGGCACCGTTACCGTCCTTTAGTTTTCTAAGGGCTGCAATGGTCTGGTCATTTAAAATGAACACGGCATTTTTACGGTAAGGACGCTTCAGTGAATACACCAGGTTAATCACTTCGTCAGCAGTAATCGCCGTTGCAGATGCTGTGGTCACTCCTACTTCAGCTCCACCACTTGCAGCTAGAATACCCAGTGGTTTCCCTGTACCATTACCATTAATAAAGGCATCTTCTTCGGCATTGGCCAGCGCCTTATAAAACTCCTCAATGATGTAGTTCTCCAGTTGGAAGGCATTGTCATAGAGCAGCTCCTCGGTCACCTTTACAGCTACGTGAAGTTTGTGAGCATCCAGATTAATTTGAGAGAAGGTTGCATCACTAAAGGTCAGTGCCTCGCCCTCATCAATCCATGCAGCTGCAGGTTTTGTAGCTGCAATATTGATTTTTCGCTCACCTGATGTGGTAATTCTGTGACCCAGCTTACGAATGATATTCTCTTCTTCCAGACCATCAATCAATCTGCTGTCGTATTCTTCGGGTACGAGATAGCCACCATCTGCGTCTACCCCTTCTTGTAGGACATTGGATACATTACGGAAGTTTGAGCGAAGGGCTGAAAGCATGGCAGTCTTATAAGAATCAGCTGCTCGGCCAGTTTTAATTTCACTGTTATCCAGTCGACCATTCATCGGTTTCTCAATGATTGGTTTGCTGACAGGCTTTTCAAGCTCCGCCTCAATCTCCTCACGTCTTTCCATGCGATGGATTTCATTTGTGAGTTCAGTGATCTCATCTTCCATGGTTTTGTAGGTTTTATCATCTTCTGCGGATAATGTGCCATTCTTGGTTTTATGAGTGTCCAAGAACCCATCCATCGTTTCAATAAGCTTTTTGCGTTTATTACGCATTTCTGTAATCGTCATAGTAAAATTCCTCCATTTACATATATTTTTTGATAATCAAAAGACGCTCCTTGAGTTCATCAATTGAGCGCCCTTGGGGTTTGGCAGATTCCTCCGCCTGAATTGGTTTATTCTTTTCTGCCATTTTGTTCAGTAGATTAGTTGCTACCGCTTTTCTAGAAAACGCATAGGCAGAAAAAGTGGGTTCGGATTGTTTCTCATCCTTTAGCACATCGTCTGCAAAGCCAAGTTCTATGGCTTTGTTGGCATTCATCCAGGTTTCAGCATCCATGAGATGGGATAGTTTGATGCGAGATACTCCAGTCTTAATCTCATAGGCGTTAATAATGCTTTCTTTCACCTCATCTAACATCTCAATCGCTCGTTTCATGTCTTCATGATCGCCCATCGTGATGGTTGCTGGGTTATGAATCATCATGAGTGCTGTCGGAGCCATTAGTACCTTTGTTCCTGCCATGGCAATGACAGAGGCGGCAGATGCTGCAATCCCATCAATCTTGACGGTCACCTCATCTGGGTAATCCATCAACATGGTATAAATCTGACTTGCGGCAATGCAATCTCCACCCGGTGAGTTAATCCATAAGGTGATGGGTCCTTTTCCGCTAAAGAGTTCATTTCTAAACATCTGTGGGGTCACATCGTCATCAAACCAGCTTTCTTCAGCGATTGTTCCATAAAGCTCAAGAACTCGTTCTTCTTGTTCGCTTGCTTGGTTCTTCCATCGCCAAAATATCTTGTTCTTCATCCAAGTCTTCCTCCTTCCCATCCTCGTTTGTATTTGCGAATGCACCTGCCTTTGTAAGAGGGAGCATATTCCCGTTGACAAGGTACATGTCACCACCGTCCTCTGCTGGGATACGGTCTAGGTTTTCAAGTTCTCGAATATCATTTGCACTCATCCAACCGTTCTGCCTTGCTGTGGCATACCCGCTCATGCGACTAACATAATCCCCTCTAAGCAGACCTTCTACATTGAATCTAAAGAAGTATTTTTTCTTTTCTTCCGGTGTAAAAAGGGTGCGGGCTAGGGTTTGCTCCCAACGCACTACCCACGGGTCTAAGGTGTATTTCACAAACTCAAGGGATTGTTGCTCAATATTAGAAAAGCTCGATTTTTCTAGGTCGCCTACCATGTGGGGAGGGACTCTAAAAATTCGAGCAATTTCATTGATTTGAAACTTCCTTGTTTCAAGGAATTGTGCTTGTTCTGGTGAAATGGAAATCGGTGTATATTTCATTCCTTCTTCAAGCACGGCTATTTTATTGGAATTGGCACTGCCACCAAATTGTGACTGCCAAGCCTCTCTGACTTTCCCAGGTTCTTTAATCGTTCCTGGATGTTCAAGCACACCACTTGGAGCAGCACCGTTAGCAAAGAACTTGGCTCCATATTCCTCAGTTGCAATGGCTAGACCAATCGCATTTTTAGCCATCGCAATCGGGGAGTAGCCAACCAGTCCATCAAACCCGAGTCCGGGAATATGAAGTACATCGGAGGTACTAAGTTTTACTGTCATACCCTTCGTACTGTTCACATCATCTGCACCTCTGGTATATAAGTAATAGAGCTGCCCACTCTCATCTCGATGAACTGACATCCGATTTGGCATCAAGGGGTAGAGTCCTACAACTTCACCTTTGCCATTGCGAATAATCTGCGCATAACAATTCCCCCATAATAAAAGATGAGTCATCAATGTTTCTCTAAACACAAAAGAACTCATCTCAGGATTCGGTTCATCATGCAAAAGTCGATACAAGGAGTGGTCAATTGCTTTTTCCTTGCCACCATCATCTGTATAACGATAAAGGTGCAGAGGAAGCCCTGCTACTGCTTCAGCTAATATTCGAACACAAGAGTATACGGCCGTCATTTGAAGTGCCGACCGCTCGGTCACTGTTTTACCTGCTGTGCTTGAACCCATTAAAAATGTGTAGTTTGAACTCACAGCTCTATCAGTAGGCTTATCTCTTGCCTTAAAAATGGATGATAAAAATCCCAAAACCAATCACCTCCCTCATATAAAGAGAATGCCTCGGTTGTCATAAACCGAAGCACTCGTATCATTGCCACAACGAATCGCTCGATCAAGAGCCATAATCGTTGCCACTGCACCATCAATCTTTTCTGATGATTTTTCCTTGTCCGGCTTGATGTTGCCTGCCGGGTCTGTTCGAACAAAAATGTTATCCATCATCCAACGAAGCACAGGATGCCCGCCATGAGCGACCTTTTCTTCTAGCGTTAGTTTCATCAGTTCTTTAGTCGGTGGACTCATATCCTTAAAGCCCTGACCAAAGGGAACAACCGTAAAACCCATGCCTTCTAGGTTTTGAACCATTTGTACGGCTCCCCAACGGTCAAAGGCAATCTCACGAATGTTGTATTTCTCACCAAGTTCTTCGATGAACTTCTCAATAAAACCGTAATGGACTACATTGCCTTCCGTTGTTTTAAGCTGTCCTTGCTTTTCCCAGACATCATAGGGAACATGATCACGATTAACTCT
>DAINSS010000014.1:35178-57318 GCA_036741195.1 Clostridiaceae bacterium
AAGCCAAAAGTAGGGAAGAATGATGTATTTATCATCTTCGTCTACTGGAGGAAATACTAGTACAAAGGCTGTAATATCAATGGAACTGGAAAGGTCTAATCCTCCATAACAGACTCTTCCAAGCAAATCCTCTTCATCCACTGCAAAGGCACATTTATCCCACTTATCCATCGGCATCCAGCGTACCGCCTGTTTGACCCATTGATTGAGTCTTAACTGTCTAAAGCTATTCTCCTCAGCAGGGTTTTGCTTGGCGGATTCACAAGCGGCTTTCACCTTATCAATGCCCACCGTTATGCCAAGGCTTGGATTGGCTTTTTTCCATACCTTTGGATCGGTCCAATCATCCGATTC
The DNA here is from genome assembly GCA_036741195.1 of Clostridiaceae bacterium. Taxonomy (GTDB): domain Bacteria; phylum Bacillota; class Clostridia; order Clostridiales; family Clostridiaceae; genus JG1575. The sequence goes on from DAINSS010000014.1 coordinate 35,533, forward strand.
ATCTGCCCCATATATGACAGGATAAAAAGTAGGGTCAATTTTTCTCCCAGCCATGATGTCCTTTGCTTTTTGATGGGTTTCATAACAGATTGACTTGGTATCTGAACCTGCTGTTGTAATCAAGAAATAAAGTGGCTGCGTTCTAGCATCACCAGACCCCTTGGTCATAACATCAAAAAGTTTTCTATTCGGTTGTGTATGAAGTTCATCAAAGACAACACCATGAATATTAAAGCCATGCTTTGAGTAGGCTTCTGCTGACAGCACCTGATAAAAGCTATTTGTTGGTTGAAAAACGATCCGTTTTGTTGCCGACAGAATTTTAACTCGTTTACTCAATGCTGGGCTCATACGAACCATATCAGCGGCTACTTCAAATACGATGGATGCTTGTTGCCTATCAGCGGCACAGCCATAAACCTCGGCTCTCTCTTCGCCATCGCCACAAGTAAGCAGTAATGCGACAGCTGCCGCTAATTCAGATTTCCCCATTTTCTTAGGAATCTCAATATAGGCTGTATTAAACTGCCGATAGCCATCTGGTTTCAGTGTTCCAAAGAGATCTCTGATAATTTGTTCTTGCCAATCAATCAGTTCAAATGGCTTTCCAGACCATTTCCCTTTGGTGTGACTTAAGCATTCAATAAAGTTGACCGCATAATCTGCAGCATCTTTATCGTAGATAGAGTTCTTTGCCATAAAAGGAGTCGGTTTATATTTCTTAAGTTTTCTGATTGCGGTCACCTCCCTTCAAAATGAGCATAAAAAATACAGCCTTAAGCTGTATGACGAGAGAAAGAGCGTCTGCACGCTCAATCCCTATACTATTAAATTATTTATGATTTAATCTTCATCACCGTTTAAAATGAACTTCACATACTTGGCTTTTTCTTCTTCAAGAAAGATGACCAGCTCATAAAATTCCATCTCATCTGCGATTCTTTGGACTGCGTTCACATCAAACATATTAGTAAGGCCTGTATCTCGAATGGCAAGAATCTGCTCCTTTATCTTATCTGTCATTGTCAATCCTCCTGCAAAGGTCTTCTCCGTAAACAACGGATAAACTAGACCCGGTGTCCCAAGACACCATGATTGAGCCGATATCATCTACGCCTATTACTGTTCCTTTTGTTCCAATCACAGGTGCTTGAATATCATCCATCCTTAATAGTTCTACACGGCATCCAACAGGATACTTTTTACGAAGATGATGTAGTCTTTCTTTACTGATTATCCTCATTTTTAGCTCCTCCTTTAAATGCCGATGAACCTGTTAGGTTTCTAAGCAGTATTTTCCGTTCTTCCTTATATTCTTTTCCGATAAAGCCAAGGCGCAGTAAAAAGCATCGGAATGTATATTTCTCATTCGGAGTTTCCTTTTCTTTTGCCATGATGCGTTTTTGATTCCTTGCCATCTCACAAAGAGCTGAAATAAAGTGGGTATACGCTTGTACCTCTTCTGGTGTAGGCATTTCTTCAAACCAAGGAAATGAGACTTCCTCTTTTGAAATCTTAATCGGTAAATCGTCTAGCCGCAAAGCATGACGAATCAGTTCGCCTTTTACCTGAATGATTGCTTTTACGTTTTCTAATGCTGTATCAGTAAAGCTGTTTCTTGGCATGGAGATACAAAGACCAAACATTCCGCTGTCCGCCGTTTGTGCGCCCTCTGTGGCCTTAGTTTCTTCCATTGGGGTAAAGCCCTCACTTAATAAATGCTCGGCCACACTTTCGATTTCTTCGCCTCCTGCCTTGTCAGTCAGTTCAAGTGTTCCATTCTTGTCGATGGTAAAGTCACCTACCTCATATGCCATACTAGGCATTCCTAGGTACTTTGCTTTAACTCCTGTGAGAGTACTAAGAGTCGTTACCAGCCTTTTTCTTTCTGCTCCTGTTACATTGTATTTAATGACCATGTACAAAACCTCCTTTGTTTTGGTATGTACATATATCACTCTAAAACACTTATATAGCAAGCTTTTTATCAATTATCTTGTGGGAAACTTTACTAGTATTCCTTATTCATTGGTTTCCACCAATTCATCATATTTATAACTTAGTCCATCCCTTTGAACACTGACTTCTTTGGAAGTTCCAACCTGCTCAATGTAGCGTTTAATAATGACATCACAAAACTTCTCATCTAGTTCCGCGGTGTAGCAGATGCGTTCTGATTGCTCACAGGCAATTAGGGTACTACCACTGCCGCCAAAAGGATCTAGCACAATGGTATTAGTCATTGAGGAATTTAAAATTGGATAGGCGAGCAGAGGAATGGGTTTCATCGTAGGATGGTCACCGTTTCTCTTTGGCTTATCAAATTCCCAGATGGTGGTTTCTTTCCTGCCCGTATACCACTGATGCTTGCCTTTCTTTTTCCAGCCAAACAGCACTGGTTCGTGCTGCCATTGATAAGGAGAACGCCCCAGTACAAGGGAGTCCTTTTTCCATATGCAACAGCCAGACAAATAAAAACCGGCATCCGAGAAGGCTTTTCTAAAGTTAAACCCTTCGGTGTCGGCATGGAATACATAAATGGAAGCATCGTCTGCTAGAACTTCTTCGATGTTGATAAAAGCATCTAAGAGGAACTGGTAGAAGGCATCATTTTCCATGTGGTCGTTTTTGATTTTCCCTGCAGCACCTTCATAATTCACATTATAGGGAGGGTCTGTTACACACAGATTTGCCTTCTTTTTATTCATCAGCACATCATATGTTTCTTTCTTGGTGGAATCGCCACAGATAAGCCTGTGTCTGCCAAGCGTCCAGATGTCATCAAGCTTGCTGATGGCAGGCTTTTTTAGTTCTGTCTCCACATCAAAGTCATCATCGTGGATCCCCTCTTTCAGCGTGTCTTTAAATAAGTCATCCAGTTCTTTAGGATCAAACCCAGTTAGAGAAACATCAAAATCTACACCTTGTAAATCTGAAATTAAAAGGGCCAATTTATCCTTGTCCCAATCACCGCTGATTTTATTGAGCGCGATGTTGAGTGCTTTTTCTTTTTCTTCGTCCATCTCGATAATGACACATTCAACTTCTGTTATGCCCATATCGATGAGAACTTTTAGTCTTTGATGCCCACCAACAACATGGCCGGTCACCTTATTCCAGATAACCGGCTCTACATAACCAAATTGTTCAATGGAGCGTTTTAATTTATCGTATTCTGCATCTCCTGGTTTCAAATCTTTACGAGGATTGTATGTTGCAGGGATGAGGTCTTTTGTGTTCTTCTTTTCAATCAACATATTTGTTTACCGCCTCCCTTAGTTCTGTATAGCAATCCAAAAATTCCCACGTGCTTAAGCCATATCTGAAATGACCGTAAGTAGCTGTATCTGCATAAATAACATCCGTCAGCTTTAGCTTTTCGATAATGGCTGCAGGTCTTAGATTGAATACATCTAACACAGCACGACAAAGGATACTTTCTTCCACCGTGCCTGTTCCAAAGGTATCAATCTCAAGAGCAACCGGATCTGCTTTTCCAATAGCATAGGAAATCGCAACCTGACATCGCTTAGCAAAGCCACATCGAACAATATTCTTTGCAATCGCCCTTGCCATATAGGCACCACTACGGTCAACTTTTGTCGGGTCTTTTCCTGAAAACGCACCGCCACCATGAGCGGCGAGTCCACCATAGGTATCAACCATGATTTTTCTTCCCGTAAGACCAGTATCAGCTGCTGGTCCTCCTTCAACAAATCGTCCACTAGGATTAATGAGGATCTCAGTCTCATCGTCAAATGGATATTTTTCAAAGACTGGCCACAGCACCTGAGCAATGACTTCATTTCTTAAAACATCTAAATCTTTATCTGCACTGTGTTGAACGGAGACAACGATGGTCTTAATTCGTTTTGGTTTGTCACCTTCATATTCAACGGTAACTTGAGCCTTACCATCAGGGCCAATGTCTTTGATTACGCCATTCTTCATCACCTTATCCAGCTTTTCGCAAATGGCATGGGATAAGACTAAGGGGAGAGGTAGTTTCTCACTAGTTTCATTGGTGGCATAGCCATAAACGGTGCCTTGGTCACCCGCTCCTAACATGGAATACCATGACGTATCACCCTCACGAGATTCCAAGGCCCTATCCACACCACCTGCGATATCTTTACTTTGTTGATGGACATAGACAAAGACTAAAAACTTTCTAGGATTGTAACCCACCTCTGTAAGAACACGGCGGACAACACCTCTGATATCAATTCTCTTTGAGCAGGTGATCTCACCGGAAACAATGATGTGTCCTTTGGTAGCCATCACCTCGCAAGCAACACGAGAGGATTTATCTTTTCTTAAACACGCATCTAAAATGCTATCTGAAATAAGGTCACATAATTTATCGGGATGACCTTTACAGACACTTTCACACGTTCTATATTTTTTCATTTTATTTTCCTTTCCGAGCAGATAATAACCGCTCCATCAAATCATCTTGTGGACTTCTGCCTCCAAACTCCACAGAACAGTTTTCCTTTACAATTTGGTAAATCTGATACCAACATTGATTGACCTGTTTCATGTATTCACGACTCATCGCAACATAAGGTGATGCGATGGCAGCTGAAGTGGTTGGATGCTTGGCTAGAAAGCCATATTCTGAAATACACTCTTCACACTGAATCCAACGAGAAACACTCATGGCATACTGCTCGATTAGCTGGTTGTTTACTAACATTTCGCAGCCACGATCTTTCAGCCACTTGTAAGTTTCGATATAAATATCTTCTGCACAGAGATCTTTGCCATTTTTCTGAGTAGCCTTTAAATAATCTTTGACAGCCGGCACATCTGCACCTTCTATTTCTGTTGGCTCTGGCAGTACCATGGCACCATTTAGTCTGCCGTCAGCAATTTTGTCGGTTAGAGCCTTTGATTTTCTTCCTGCACCAACACGCTGACCGCCTCTTGCTGTACCGTCTTTTGCCATGTCTTTCACCCCACTTTCCTAAAAGTCTTTAATACCCCCTTTGATTTCTGATTTTTACACGCGAAGCCCCAGGCCGTTGTCCGCCATAAGAGGTCTAGAGATTTGACCTCCCCCTTGGGTCAGCTACGAATCTGTCGATCACCGAGTTCTAAATGAATCTTGTTGTGACAGGATTTACACAAGGACATCAAATTACTTCTATCGTGTGTACCTCCTTGAGAAACAGGGAGGATGTGATGCACTTCATCAGTGGGAGTTAGTCTGCCAACCTCTTCACACATCTCACACAGTGGGTGTTCTCGTGCATAGCGGTCTCGGATTCTTTTCCAAGCTCTGCCGTATTTCTTATTAACATCCTTTGACCGTTGATATTTGTCATAGCGTCTACGTTCAACGACTCGATGCTCTTCACAGTACTGAGCATCGGTTAAGTTGGGACATCCTGGTGTACTGCACGGTCGTTTTGGTTTTCTTGGCACCTCATCACCTCGCTTTCTGGGCATAGAAAAAGCCCTGCAGGGCACGGCCCACAAGGCTTGGTAAGTATTCTATCTTGCTGATTATAATGTAACATGAAGATGAGGTGCTTATCTCTGCTCAAAAGTGCTCATTGCTGTTCAACTTTTGAATAATAATTGGATTTTCAGGTACGACCACATGATTTAAGGCATTGCCATGCCATCTGCGAATGGTACTCTTATCAGCGTTCAGCTCATCACCGATTTGCTCCCAAGTAAAGTTATGAACATAACGGTAACGTAACACCATGCGTTCATCGATATCCGTTACTTTATTAATCACATCTCGAATCTCTGCTTTCAGTGCTACAAGATGATCCACCTCATCATTAATCTTGATTTGAAGTTCTTCAATTCGCTCCAGGTATCTGACAAACAAAGCATCGGTATGCCGTTGTGTCTGTATTCTCTCACCCCAACTGGGGGAGGAAACACTGGTCGATAACTCTCTTAGCCTTTCCATTTCCTCAATGTTTGATTGGATTCGTTTATCTAGCCTGTAGGCTTGATGTAAGTATTCTTTTGCTTTCATTGTTCGCTCACCTCCGCTTGTAGCTTTTTGATTAGGACGTTCCCATCAACAGAGGTAAGTTCTCTATACCAATCAGAGCGGAAGAACCTCTCCACCTCGTTTTTCATATCTTGTGCCGGTCCATATTTAGGCCGTTTCTTTAGTTTCTTTAAGGCGTCTCTATAATCCTTAACAGCCATCAAAATAATGGCATTGGCTAAATCTTGATAAGGTTCTGTCATCGCATCACCTCTAAATTCGCCTTTACCGCATCAATCAAGGCATCTTGAGTTTTCTCCTTTTTGGTAAGGGCAAGCAGTACGTCTTCATCGATGGTGTTTTTGGTGATGATGTGGTGAACAATGACTGTATCCTTTTGACCCTGCCTGTAAAGTCTTGCATTGGTTTGCTGATACAGCTCTAGTGACCAAGTCAGACCAAACCAGATAAGCGTTGAACCGCCGCTTTGAAGATTAAGACCATGACCTGCACTGGCTGGATGAATAACAGCAATGGGTATCTTGCCATCATTCCAATCTTTAATATCCTTTGATGACTGGATTTGTCTGACCGGAAATCGATCTTTAATTCGTTCTAAATCATGCTTATACCAATAAGCAACAAGTACCGGTTTTCCATTCGCTCCTTCGATTAAATCTTCCAAAGCATCTAGCTTTTTGTCATGAATCACATGAGCTTTATTCTCGCTATCGTATACAGCACCATTTGCCATCTGTAGCAGTTTTCCAGAAAGGACTGCCGCATTAACCGCATCAATTTCTTCATCACCTAAGTTAGCCACCATGTCTTCCTTAAAATCTGAATAGACTTTCCATTCTTTTTCACTTAAAGTGACGAACACCTCATTGCTGACGTATTCAGGCATGGCGAGATAATCAGTAGATTTCATAGAAATGGTGATGTCTGATATTTGTTTGTAGATTTCATCTTCAGCACCGGGCAGTGGTTTATATGAAAATATAATCTGTGCGTTTCTCTTATCTGGCTTAAAATAGGTATTTCGATAATGACTGATGTAGCGTCCCAGCCTTTGACCTAAATCAAGAATTCGAAATTCAGCCCATAAATCCATTAATCCATTACTGGAAGGAGTACCGGTAAGACCGACTATTCTTTTTACAGAGGGCCTTACTTTGAGGAGACTCTTAAACCGCTTTGCGCCATAAGACTTAAAGGATGACAATTCATCAATGACCACCATATCAAATTGAAAAGGAATACCACTTTTGTGAACCAACCAATCCACGTTTTCACGGTTGATGATGTATAGCGTTGATTGTTTCTTGAGGGCATCGATTCTTTCTTGTTCCGTTCCCACTGCCACCGAGTAAGAGAGCCCTTTTAAATGATCCCACTTTTTGATTTCGGCAGGCCATGTATCTCTTGCTACTCTTAAAGGCGCAATCACTAACACCTTACATACTAGAAAGCTATCTAAACACAAATCAAATATGGCGGATAAGGTAATCACACTTTTACCTAAACCCATTTCAAGAAATACAGCCGATATGGGATGGGATAAAATGAATTCAGTGGCATAACTTTGATATTCATGTGGCTTGTATTTCACTAAGTATCCCTCCAATCTGTTCTACATCATCAAGGCAATAGACTAGAAAACCTAATGCCTCTAATTGCTTCTTTCTTTTTTTCTGTAAAGGTCGCATCTTTTTTCCTGTCGCCTTACATTCGACAAAGGCGATTCTTCCCATGGGAAGTAACACAATACGATCGGGCATACCATCTATTCCAGGACTCATAAATTTCGGCGCCATACCTCCCATGCTTTTTACTGTCGCTACCAGTTTTTGTTCTATATATTTTTCTTGCATAAATGACCTCCATAAATTAATCAGGAACAACAAGCACAACTTTTAACGTTTTTTCCTATACGCGCGCATACACACGCTCACGATGCTTTACTACTACTATTTATTAATTTATTACTAAGTAGTAAAACTCTTGTTCCACTCATTCCAGTAAAGCCAAAACATCAGCAATGACTGGATTTTTAAGAGAACAAGCATAAGGAACAACTAAAGAACAAGGAACGACCTTACTCATTTTTCTCGTAACAACGTTGTCTACCGTAAATAGGAAAATTACTTGTTCCGTTCTTGTTCCCGTGGTACTTGTTCCACCCATTAATCTTTTTCATAATGCCTGCAATAGCATAGGAGTCCGCAGGTTTCATGGCGGAGGCATCCCTTCCAAAGCATTCACACCAAATTTCCATATTGCAAACAAGCGTACGTTCAACCGTACCGACACGAGATTCCCCACCAAATTCACTACCGTTAAGGTAATTTCTTCGCTCGTATAAGGACAGGGCATTCCAATCATCGGGTAACAGCGTATCGAGGTAGGTGCGAACAAGACCTTCTCGCTCATCGCTCTCCATGGCATCTGCTTGCTCATTCGTTGCTAACTCTACATCACTGCCCTCTAAATAGAGCTTTTCACCTTTGGCATAAAGCACCAAAGTTTCTGCCCAAATCTGCTCTACATCGTATACGGACATCTGCCATGCTTTTCTTTTACCGTCACCACTAATACGCACTGGCCAGAATCTTCGGTTACCCGTGATGTCTCGCAAAAATCCACTTTCTGCATTGGTAGAGCCGACAATGATACATTGACGTGGGTGGCTTTCAACATTCACCCCATAACTGGCACGGTATTTATCATCCGATCTTGAAATAAAGGATTTCACAACCTCCACATCGGTTTTTCGCATGCCAGCTAGTTCGCCCAGTTCTAAGATCCAGTATCCTTGAAGTTTTTCAGGGCCTGCTTTGTCTTTCATATCGGTGAGGGTTAAACTATCAGAAAACCAATCGCCTGCAAGCTTTGCAAAGAAGGTAGACTTACCGATGCCTTGTGGTCCATTCAGAATTAAAACGCTGTCGAATTTCGTGCCAGGATGAACAATTCTAGCGACTGCTGCCACCATCATTTTTCTAGTAACGGCTCTGGTATAGGAATTATCTGTTGCATTAAAATAATCAATCAGTAAGGTCTCAACGCGATCGGTTCCATCCCACTCTGGTAGATGATCCAGGTATTCCTTGATGGGATGATATGAACGCTCTGCTGCGACTGCTAATATGGCATCCTTTGTTTTGGTTGGGGAGTAGATGCCATATTTATTAGACAGATAAACTTTAAGGGCTGCATTATCTGAATCATTCCAGCCGCCCTTCATTTGCTCCCAAGGTAGTCCGTCTCTTGCATCGATTCCATCACGGTGCTTATTAAAAGCAATAGATTCTAGTTCTGAATCGTTACGGATGATGAGAACTATATTGTCCAAGGTGTCTTTAATCTTTCCTTGCTTATCCAGTTCAAGTGCTGTCTGCCAATTATCCTCCGTAAAATCAATCGTTGCCTGCTCCATCCGCTCTTTAGTAAACTGTGCTTTTACTTCATCATCTTGAATAGCAAATTCACACATATTGACAAAGGATGGTAGCTTACTTGGTGGTGTACTTTCTGTCGCTCGATCATCTAAATGACCAAACTTATGAATACGAACAAGATCGAAAGCATTAAGAAGTCTCCCACTTGCAGGATCTGTTGCGTGGTGGGAATAAGCAAACTTATCATCATAGAGTATGACACCGGCACTAGAATCAGCAGGTATATAATCGAATCTGCCAGTCATTACTGATGGCTCATATACATCTTCTAGGAATTTTTCAATTACAGCACTTATGGAATAAGTACGACAAAAAGTGCCGATAACACCATCCTTAGATAATGGATCGGCTTGTTCTTTTAGTGAACGGTCAAATACTTCTGACTGCCTTGAAGATACGGGCCAGGTGCTGGTATCTCGCCAATCATCGTATTTATTTAAAAACACATCGGGGTCAAGGAGGGAGCCATCTCTTTCTTCGTAGATGAACTCACCGTTTCTTGAAGTGGATGGCCAGTACATGAGTCTCTCTGGTTCATAGGTTGTATCATCAAAAAGGTCAATTCCAACTTCCTTTGCGACCATACGACTAACCGCTGCATACTCTTCCTCACCCACATCACGGAAGAGAGGAATAATCAGTCTTAATCTTGGATTTTCTGGAGTATGTTTATGAGTAGAATAGATACAACATTGGTAAGGGAAGAAGGTAGATATTTCTTCCCAAATGCCACTTGTTCCATAATCCATATCAAGGGTTAGCATAGAGCGTGACAGCACATTTCCTTTTTTACGTCTGCCATCTTTTAAGTGACCACCAACAAAACCACCTACGTCCTTGATAGAATCCTGACCGCCTTTTCTCATTTTTCGATATTCCTCTACGGTTTCGGTGGTACGCTGTGTGGTCTTAACCCGGGAGCAGAAGTCCTCCCAGCTGATGTCTGTGTTTTTCCACTTTTTATCCATTCGGCTGTTGCCGTACGCTATCTTCATAAAGACTCTACCTCCTTGAAATCTTTATTAAAGTATCTAACCGGCTGTCTGCGTTTCTTTGCCTTTTCAATTTCAATACTCATACCTTTTGAAATCACATCACCTAGTACCCAAACTTCCTGGCACTTGCCCATCAAGATGATGTCCATGAAAATAGCCAGGTCACGTTCCTTTTCATCATTGTCATTCATGAACTGAGGGAACATGAGGTGGGGAGCCAGAGGAATATTTCCCTTGTCTACAGCAAAGCGGCAAAACGCTCGCGTTCGCTTATTATTGTTTTCAATGTCTCCACTAAAGGGAGAGCAGATATAGACTAAGGGCTTAAAGGCAGCTTTTGCTGCTGCCTTTTCCTTACGAGTTATATTAGTAAGTGCTGCATGGGGAGTTGGATCATAATAGCCTTCTGAGTTTTTCATATCGATTCCCATATCACACCTCCATCTCAATCTGCGGATAAATACCATCCGCCTTTAACTGTTCATAGATAAAAAGTCTGCCTTTTTGCGTCCACTTGGTATGCACTTTCGTATGTTGAATTCCTTTACTATCTTCATAGATGTGGGTATTGGTTTTTGTGTAGCCATTTGGAGCATGCTTTTGATATAACAGCCAAATATCACCCTGTTTGAACTGAATACCTTTTTCGTGCAAATACTCATTCATGCGGATTGCACTCCAACCATAGTCTTTAGCAATAACAGAAATATTGACGGCATCCCTGCATTTAAGAACCACATCGTAGTAAGTCGCTTTGGGTTTCATTTCTGCTATCTGCTGCCGACCAATCGCAACTGCTGCCATCAGTTCTTTGTTCTTCTCACGCTCTTCTTTAAGAGCGGTAAAGGCTGCAATGGCAAGATCGGGATTGGCGATTAAATCATCGGTAGCATAAAGTCCATGTTTACGAATAGCAGGAAGAACTTCGCTTGTAACCCAACGCTTAAACTTCTTTGCATTTGGCATTTTGCTTGAGAGGATAAGACTATAAAGACCGGATTCATTGATGATAGTCAAATCCTGTTTCCCACCAAGGGTGTCACATTTCGTTACCCCCTTATCCTCTTCATCAACATGGTCAATTAATGCTTTTCGGGTATTTGTATAACCGAGAATGCTTGCTACATCCTTACCTACAAAGTATGGTTGACCGCCAATCGTTGTAGTACGTACAGAGCCGAACTCTACATTTTTGTAAACTTGTAATTCCATTCGAATTACCTCCTTATTTTTTTTTGGAGGTCTTGACCTCCTACCTAGTAGCCACGGGAGAAGGTCAAATCTGACGGTTTTTATATTCTTGTTCTAATTTCTTTGTAGCTCGTTTTAATTTCTGAGTAATGTTATTTTCACTTACACCGATGGAACTGGCATATTCTCGAATCGACATACCGTCGATACGTACTGCAATGAACATATCTGCCCAGTCCTGCTTTTTGCCAAGAGCGGTGCGTATCCATGAGCAGACAGATTCGTACTCATTTTGGAGACTCCGTTCTATCTCCTGAGAGTTGTCAGCGAAAGTATCCATGACATCTATTTCAACCTCATCATCTTTTCGATAAGGTGTCTTTGGGTTACCAAGATGCCTATGGTAGCGACGCCAATGGTTGTATTCCTTGTTGTTCATGAGGTCAAACATTTCTTGTAGAGTCTCACAGCGCTTCACTTCCGCCTTCTTTTCCGGCTTTACCTCTGCAAGACGTTGTTCATAATCGATATCCAACATGACGCTATAATCTCCATCTGGAATTTCAATTGTGGTGTAGTTCTTGTGACCGTTTTTGATGTTGTCTTCATATAAAACTCGAATCTTCATAAAGTATTCCTTTCCGCCTAGGCATTGGGCGGCGGAATACAAAAAGAGCCTGTGGTGAAGATGACCACAGACTCCGCTTGTCCTAAAAAAGGGCACACGAAATAACGGTGGGTGCATCTTCATTCCAAACACAGTCTTTATCACTGTGTTCTGAACTCTTATGCATCCCGCCGTCCGTATGCGCACTAGGACTTTGAGATTGATTTTGTCGAGCGATAACCGCTCTGGATAGATTTCTCTCTTAGGGAGGATAGGTAGGCTGATTATTCAAATCTGTCTCTACCTATCATTTGTTCTAAAAATTACTTTTTCTTGCTTGGTCTTGTTTGACTTAAAGCACTGCCAGCCACAGACTTGGCTTTCTTGCTGTAACGCCCATCACTAAGAATTTTGCTTGCTTTTGATGCAACTCTTTTAGATGTTTGCTTTGAATTACGTTTGGCCATCTGCACTACCTCCTTTCCATTTTTGAAGATAAATTCAACAATAAATGATAAAATATTCGTTTTTGTGAATTTTTCTTCTGGTAATGTGTGATTTTTCGTGATATAATTTAAGCAGTCTTTTTTGCTTGCAATTTCTTCTTCAATATCACTCAATCACTAATAAAATTGTATAAAAAAAAGACCTTCCATTAAGGAAGGACTCGGAGAGGTTCGGAAAGATTCGGAAATATAGTTGGAGGTGGCAGATAATGCTCTTTAGTGAATTTGCGAATATACTTTATAAACACAGTGGTACATCATATAAACCATATGAGTTTTTTCTGTCGCTTTTTGACAATATCATGAGAGCCCCTCAAACGGTGGAAGAAATAAAATTGTCTGAGAATGATAGATATAACCCTTTTGGTGTTCTCAAACCAGACTCATTAGATCGATTGCTAAAGGGTAGTAATCCTTTGAACCCCAAAAAGGTACATGTAGTTATTAGTCGTAAAGATACAGATAAATTTGCAAATTACATAAGTAATTTAAACGATCATAATCAGATGGCTATTGAGGATGAAATCAAAAAAATGATTCCAGGCTTCAATCCCGATGAAGTTTTAGGATATGCTTGTGCTGATTTGTTTCTTCAAATTCTAGATGACATTTATGAAGGCAGAGAATCGTCTAGCATCAATGTTTCTAATAATGCAACTTCCTCTTCTAAATTAGCATCTTTACCTTCTCAAACTATTTATTATGACGAATCTGATGGAAAATTACATATAGGTAATGTTGAAATATCTATTCCTAAGGAGATCGAGCCTCCACAAGACATTGCTCCTGAAGAAGAGAAATATGTTAGTGAGCTTCTTGCAGCTTATGCAGAAGCTATAAAATCTGGTAATTTGACAAAAGCTGATTTAGACTCGTTACCTACAAAATTCAAAAGAAACTTCTCTGATCAACGAATCAATTATTATAGTGCATTGCGTATTGACCGCTTTATTCGAGAATCTATAGATAAAGGCGAAGAACATTCAAAGAAGTGGAAGTCTGAAACACATGATTACATTAAAGATACTTTATGGGATGATTACGATGATGGATACAAGAGGCTTTTAGCTGTAATGAAAAAGGTTGTAGATTGTTCTACCACATCAGTTGTCGATAATTTCCAAAATCTTGTAGGTCCAAAAGAAAAGAAAGGAACCTGTCATCTATTGGTTAATGACGGTTGCGTTCGCTGGGTGGATGAAGATGAATGATAAGGTTTTCAATACTGAATTTGAAACATCTATGAGATTACTACTTCTCTTAACTTTATCTAAAAAGAGAAAGCTTACATTTGATAACCTGGTGACAGCAGATTTTATTTCAAATTACTCAAAAGAGTTTGGACTATCTCACAATAACCTTCACGGTTAAAATGAGTTTAGTTTTTCTGAATTTTCTGCGAGGAGAGCCTTATCTCAACTAGCTATTAAACAGCTTGTTTTAGAAAACTTGGTTAAGGTTTCTTATTCAAATGACGGCTTTATATATTCCATTACAGAACGTGGACTTGCCTTAAGCAATTCTCTAGCTTCTGATTATGCCAATGAATATAGATTGTATGCACACAAAGCTATTATTTATATGGATTCGAAAAACGAAAAAGAACTTCTTAATTTGATTAGTAGAGAAGCGTCTAAATCGTTAAGGAAGGAGTAACCTGTATGGCGTTTTATATTTCTAAAGTCACAGCAACCGGCACAGGGAAGTCCCCTGCTATTGTAACTTTTGATAAAGGATTAAATATCATTTGTGGAGTTTCCGATTCCGGAAAGACCTGCATATTAAAATGCATCCAGTTTGCTATGGGTGTAATTGAAAAGCCTTTTGAAAAAGAACAAACAGGATATGATAGCGTCAGCCTAGATATTAACACCCCAGAAGGTACTATTCATCTCTCTCGGATAGTTGGAAAGAATATAGTAAACGTGGTCAGCCAAATTAACTCAATTGATGGTGGTGACTATGACGTTAAATATAAGAGTACCGGGAATAAAAATCCTGTTTTAAATGAACTTTGGCTTAAATTGATTGGTATTAAAAAACTGCCAATGATAATAAAAAATCAAGATTTTGCTAGACAACGCCTCTCATGGAAAACTCTTATGGGATTGTTTTGGTTAAAAGAACAAGAAATTGAAAATCCAAAATCGGTGCTTTTACCTTCATCGCCTACTCAGAATCCTTATTTTTTTGCATCCCTTCTATATCTTCTCACAGGAAATGAATTCCCAGATATGGAGGAACATGACAAGGATGAAATCAGCAAAGCTAAAAAAGATGCTGTTCGCCAATTTGTAAACGGTAGAATTTCTCAGATGTCTAAAAAAAGAGAAGAGCTACAAAAAGCATTGTCTACTTATAGCGATTTAGATGTGGAAGATGAAATGCAAAAGCTAATTGACAATCTTTCTGAAACTGAAGCTGCTATTGCGGCTGCTACAGAAGAGAGTAAGGATTTACTAGGTACTTTACTCGATTTAAAGGAAAAAGAAGCAGAAAACCAAGTTACTTATTCTCACTTTCAATCGCTACGAAGCCAATATACAGCTGATATAAAAAGATTATCATTTATTGTAGATGGAGAGGTACATCTACACTCTGTTGATAAAAATAAAAAATGTCCTTTTTGTGATGGTAATATGCAACCAGCAGAGAGAAAATCATACATTAAAGCATCAAGAGCTGAACTGAATCGCATCATTACTCAATTGCAGGGCTTGTCTGAGAGTGAAGAAGATGTCGTTTCATCATTAAATGAAGTTCGTGAAAAAATCGATCATCTTGAAAGACAAAGATCGGGGATAGATAAATTAATCGAAACTGAACTTACTCCTCAATCTAATAAACTAAGAGAAGGAATAAAACAATATCGCTCTTATATACAATTACAACAAGAATCAACTGTATTGCAAAGCGTTTCACAAGAATGGATTGTTGAATTACAAAAGCAAGAAAGTGATAATTCGGATAACCCTAAGTTTAAGCCAAAAGAACACTTCCCAGTCGATTTTAATACACGTATAGATGAAATAGCATATTCAATTCTAGTTGACTGTAAATACGAAAATTTGAATACGGCTCATTTCAACATGGGAACATTTGATTTGGAAATAAACGGCTATGCAAAAGAAGATAGTCATGGTAAGGGTTACTGGGCTTTTATCAATACCATTGTAGGGTTAACTTTTAGACAGTATTTACACGAAGATGCTGTACATAGACCAGGAATTTTTGTGGTGGATACACCATTACTCGGTTTGGATCAAGGTGTTGATGATAACGCTCCTACAAGTATGAGAACTGCCCTGTTCCAATACTTTATTGACAATCAGTCCGAAGGACAGTTGATAGTTGTAGAAAACACAAAAGACCTTCCAGAATTAGGTTATGAGGCTAGTGGTGCTAAGGTTATTGAATTTACACAGGACAAATATGTAAGTAAGTACAAAGAAAGTCGTTATGGTTTTTTACATGATGTATATAGCAATTAGGATGGAAATCCAATAAAGGAGAT
The DNA here is from genome assembly GCA_036741195.1 of Clostridiaceae bacterium. Lineage (GTDB taxonomy): Bacteria > Bacillota > Clostridia > Clostridiales > Clostridiaceae > JG1575. The sequence goes on from DAINSS010000014.1 coordinate 51,766, forward strand.
AGAAATATGCTCAGAATTAGCTACAACAAACTCTGGAAAATGCTAATTGATAAAAATATGAATAAACAAGATTTGAAGAATGCCACCGGTATAAGCTCTGCATCTATAGCAAAGCTTGGTAAAGGTGAGAATATCACTACGGATATTCTGCTTAAAATATGTGAAGCTCTTGACTGTAGGCTTGAAGATATTATGGAAAGTATAAAGGAGTAGTAGTGAACAATGGTAATAGAAACTTTCATGGATTTTTGTTCTGGTATCGGAGGGGGGCGCTTAGGTCTAGAACAAGCAGGTTTGAAGTGTGTTGGATACTCTGATACTGCTAGGTTAGCTCCTATAACATATCGTTTAATGCATGATACACGAAACGAGAAAAATTACGGAAATTTGAAACGAGTAAATACCAGCATACTTCCATCATTCGATATGCTTATTGCAGGGTTTCCCTGTCAAACATTCTCTGTTATAGGCCGTAAAGACGGCTTCTCAGATGATAGGGGACAAATAATCTTTCATCTTGCAAGAATAATAAAAGAAACCCAGCCTGCTTGTTTCCTTCTTGAAAATGTAAAAGGACTTGTCACTCATGATAAAGGTAATACTCTGAAGATCATACTAAATGAATTGAACGAGGTGGGTTATGACGTTACATATAAGGTTCTGAATAGTTTGGATTTTGGTGTCCCGCAAATGCGTCAAAGGGTTTATTTTGTAGGTATTAATAAAAACCTCAATAGAAATATTGACAACTTCAAATGGCCTCAACCTATAACTAAACCAGGTCTTGGAAAATATTTAGTTGATAATAACGTTGCGTCTAATGAAAGACTAGAAATACTGAAGTATTATCTTGATAATCCAACAAATAAGGGTAAGTACACAATAGATGCTATTTGTGAAATGGAAGGAAAGATTATCGACACCCGAATGAATGATTTAAGAATCTACGAAGAACGTTGCCCAACACTTAGAGCACAGAGAGATGGCGTTCTTTATATAAGAAATGGTGTTGTTTATCAGCTGTCTGGGTATGAAGCTCTATTATTACAAGGATTTCCCTGTGAATATGCAGATCGTGTGAAAGAAGAGGTTACTGACAGACATCTTCTAATGCAAGCAGGCAATGCTATGACAGTTAATGTCATTAAAAAACTTGGCAAATCAATAATAAACTTTTTAGAAAATACGGAGGATTAATATTATGTCTACATGGAAGGATTTTGAGATTCAGTGCACGGAATATTTAAACAGTTGCTACGGTACCTACGCAAAATTTACGCTACAAGGTGGAGCAAATTCTACTGTTCCAGATATTTATGTAAAAACAAATACTGGTAATTCCTTTTATATTGAGGTAAAAGAGCCTAATGCTCAATCTGGTCAATTTGTCCTATTGCCTGATGAAATCAATAAAAAATTCGTTTTCTCACCACGAAACAAGACCGCTGCTAATGAGTTCACTGATATAATTACAGAACATATGAATAATAATTTTGATGATTTTAATAGTGCAGGCACTGCAGGATATAGCTTGGATATCGATAAAAGTATATTTGGACGATGGATTGTAAGTTATTTCAATTCCAAGGGAGTTAAGTATTTTATCAGCAAGGACAAGAATTATGTTATATTCCCGACATCAAAATTTGAATCATATTTCAATATAACAGCAAAGTATCGCATAAAACGAAGTGGTTCGACAGAACCTTCAAAGAAGTATCAACCTCTTATTATTGCTGAATTAGAAGAAGAATATGGGGTTAGCAGCATAGACACAAGAGAGAAAAAACTCTTTGTAACAGGTGATGATTCTTTAAATAAAGTACGTTTTATTATGGGCGATTATGAATATTATCTAGCACCTAAAGATGATAATATTTATGAAGTACGTCAGTTATCAAACACATATAATATGAATGTAATATTCTCAATTTCATTAAAGAAGGAACAAGACACAATAGATTTAGCGATTTTCGAAAGTGAATTATAAAGATAAAAACGACAGACAGAAAATCTATCTGTCGTTTTTATTTTGCATGTATTTAACATATTGAGTTAATGCATATTTATAGGTACTTAATTGATATTTGCCAATGGGTAAATCATTTTCACCTATCTTATTCATATTATCATTTAAGCCCTTGTTTTTAAATAGTGAAAAAAGAAAATCGCAGTTATCCTTCTCATACTCCTCATCTAAATCAAAATATCCATTAATTCGCTCCAACCGTTTCAGCCTTGAAACAATATCGCTCTGTACTTTTTTAGGTACATCACTATTAGATAGCCATTGCCTGAATTCTAATTCGTTCATTCTCGACTCCTTTAACTGCATGACCTATCTCCTGTCCAATTAATTGTAAAACATCAATCACAACAGAATTACCAAATTGCTTATATGCTTGATTTGCACTTTTGCAGATTTTATAACTATCAGGGTATCCCATTAGCCTCGCACATTCACGAGGATGTAACTTTCTTGTTTTACCATTGATTAGATATCCACCAGTTTTTGAAAAAACACCTCCTCCATTAGCGGAAAGCGTTATAGCAATTCCTTTTGTACTATAAATACGTTCTCCTTGACCACCTTTATTAACAATTCCAAGCCTAATTGACTTATTACTATATTTATCATCCGTAACACCATTAAAATATGTGTCAGGCCTTTCAATATATAAATCTTGTACGAGTCTTTCATCTTCTAACAAAAAATCTTCTACGTGTTTTGTTAACTTAAACGGTTTAGGGTAAGAGAAATCTATTAAGCCTAAATCTTTTCTGAAACAAACCATATAGATACGTTCTCTTTTTTGCGGTATACCGAAATCTGTTGCATTTAAGACCTTCTGATTGAATTGATAGCCAAGTTCCTCCATTGTAGATTTAACAACTTCTAAAGTTCTTCCATCATCATGTACGGCAAAATTCTTTACATTTTCCATAAAGACAATTTTGGGTTTTTTTTCTTTTACAATACGAGCCACATCAAAAAACAATGTCCCTCTACTATCTTCGAAACCTTTCTGTTTTCCACTAATCGAAAATGCTTGGCAAGGAAATCCTGCACACAAGATATCATGGTTGGGAATTGTACTTTCGTCTACAAGCGTAATATCTCCTTCTGGCATGTCTCCAAAGTTTTCTTCATAGACTGCTTGAACGGATTTATCCCATTCATTTGAATATACACACTTAGCCCCCAGTGATTCTAGTGCGATTCTAAAACCACCCAGTCCAGCAAATAAATCAATAAACGTAAAATTAGTAAGAGTTTTATCCTTAATATCTATCACAGTAGTCACCTCATGTAAGTTTTCTTTAATTATAGCGCAGAGCGCTTAAATTTGCAATACTTATACCAATTTTTAATGGCTCTTTTACTTATAGTACTTTCTTAAATTTACAACTATCTTGTCAACTCACTATTATTTTCCCAACTATCTTATCAACTCACGTAGTCATCGTCGGTATTTGCTGATGACTTTTCAAATTCACCAATCTTGGATAACTTCCCTCAAAGCAAAAATCCGTGATTATCCTTCCGGCTTAGAACCAGACCTCATACCACGGAAAGCCTTTATTTACTTATCTTATTACACCCTTACTTATCAACCCTTGACATCAATACGACCGTCTCAACGTGAGATTTTTAGGCTATTTGGGAAACATGTCAAAAGGTACTCAAAACCACCCATTTTACAAGGTTTTGTGGGTATTTGTGTTAGAACTGACATTCAAACCATCACCTTGTTTAATTAGGCTATTTAACAATAACATCCCTATAAATCGAGATGTGCTTACTTATTCAAAATGCTATATACATATGTATCTTTCCAAATTGGGGTTCCGTTTTCCTTTATCCAAAAATACACATTCTGTCTAAAATATGCTTCTTTTTGAAACCCAAGTTTCTCTAACAGTTTCCATGAATTCGGATTTTTGGGGTCGCATTCTGCAAAAATTCGATGAATTCCCTCAGAAAAAGCATTATCTATAAGTGCTTTACAACTTTCTTTTGCATATCCATTTCGCCAATAATTTTTATTGAAAACATATCCAATTTCAAGAGTATTAAAATCCCGCTTTCCAAGATAAACATTCCCAATCATTTTATGAGTTTTCTTTAGTTCAACAGCTATCATTTCATCAGTTGAAATACGCCAGTCGAGGTTTCCTTTAACTTCCTCAATGTTCATTGGTTTATATGGTTCATATTTGACAACCTTTTCGTCAGACAAATATTCAAATAAATCTTGTAAATCATCAATAGTATATCTTCTTAAAATTAATCTTTCCGTTTCAATTCTCACTTATTATTCCTCCACAACTTCTAAGTTATCTTTCTCTTTGAACTGTATTTTTTGTTACTGCGATGCGTACCATCATCATCTGTAACAACATTACTTCTCATTTTCTTTGCATCTTGTACCGCTCGAAACTCACTTTCTGTGATTATCGGTGGAATACACTCTTTCATCTGATATGCAAATTCCTGTGTAGCCGAATCTAATAAGGTAACGGTTCCAATATATTTCTCATTTGAAAGCATCGTTTCTATGGAACGCTTATTCCACTTTTCTTTACCTGTGGGCGAGGGGATTACGGATTCGAATAGTTTCTTAATAATGCCGAGGACACTATAGCCATCTATGTACCAGCGAAATATATCTCGCACTACCTTCGCTTGTTCTTCATCAATTTCAAGGTCACCATTCTCATTTTTAGTGTAGCCATACAATTTACGCTTGTATAGTCCTGATGTGCCTTTAGCCGCTTTCATAGAAAGTCCCATTCGAATGTTCTCGCTACGACTTTCGTTCTCAGCCTGAGCCAAGGATTCCATCACCGCTATCATTAAATCGCTATCAGTTTCATCGGTATCTAAGTTCTCCTCCGTGAAAATAATCCTACACCCTGCGTCCTTTATTTTCCTAATTGCTTCAAGAGTTTCAACCGTATCTCTACCAAACCTGCTGATGCTCTTTGTCAAGATAACTGAAATGTTGTGTGCCTCACACTCTTTAATCAACCTATCAAATTCTCTTCTTGGGTTTGCTCCTTTTGCAGATGCGATGTCAATAAAGGTATCAGCAAGTATCCACTGGTCAACATTGGATACCGCTCTTGTTAAAGCGGAAATCTGTGCAGCAAGGCTATAAAGTTGTTCTTTTTCGTTCGTACTGACCCTGCAATAGATGCCAACAGACTTTTCCAAACGGTCATTCTTCGCTGGAATGTACCAAATCTTTGAATCCATCAGCTCACCTCCTTGTCCTTGTTTAGCCTATTTTTATATTGCAATTAACGCGAATGATAAGTAGGCTATATCAATGCTTCGAATGCACAAAAACACAATATATTGCGTCATTACCGCTGTGTTATACTATATATTGCGTGACATCAAGACAACCGTCTCAACATGATTTGTATGAGGAAAATTATCTATTGGTTGGATTGTTTGTTCAGTGAATCCATGATTCTTAAGGATTTGCATGTCTCTGGCTAGGGTTGCGGGATCGCAGGAGACGTAAATCATATGGTTTGTGCCTG
>DAINSS010000015.1:0-19306 GCA_036741195.1 Clostridiaceae bacterium
TTGATTTTATCATAGAAGACCTTTTGTATTTACAGAAAAACTTTCACTCTCTCTTGTACAGCTCTTTATGCATTTCCTCTGAAAAGTGGATGCCGTCCGAATAAGGGATTATACCTTCCTTGATTAGTTTTTCTGCTATGAATTCTATGTCAAAAACCTCCAGGGAGTTCTCCTGACTTTGATCCAATAAAAGACGGCGAAGCCTTTTAAGCATTTCATTGGCCTTCTCATATTGTGAAACAGGGTCTCCAAATCCGGAAGCAGCCATTGAAGAATTCAAAAGCGGCGGCAGAAGTATGTGTGTAGATATGCCCCGTCTTTCACACTCTTCATACATCAGCATTAAATTATTAAAAGCTTGGGATGCAGGTCTTAAAGTTAATGCATCATTTGTGCCCCCGAGGAGAAACAGGGTATCCGGATGGAATTTAATAATTTCACCGGCGAAAACAGTCAAAAGATCAGTGGTTGAGTAACCATTATATGTGCTGATTCTTATATTATTTCCATATTTATTTTTTAAATAGTCCGTCCAAGCCTTGCCCGAAGCCACTCCGTAGCTGCCGGTCAAGCTGTCTCCGAGTATTAGTACTTTCATGATTTTCCACCATATAAAAAACTCAGTGATAACTGAATTTTTGAGTAATGACAACGGATGCCATAGATTTTATTAAACCTAATTATATACTTTAGCAAATTGTGTGTAAATCCAATGTTGGACACCTAATTTACCAGGCAGGTTGATTACCGGGTTATTCCGATAAAAATAATGGACCAGGGGGAGAAGCCCCTGATCCAAAATTTTAAGATATTAATTAGTTTTAAATTGGCCTTTTCTCTATAGAATCCTTGTATTTCTTTGCATAGGTTATGGTGTACCAAGCATAGACCAAACAAAGCACTCCAGCGACAATATAGGAATAGGTATAGCTGTTTCCTTCAATTCTCAACATATTGAAGCCAATATTTGAATGGATGATAAATGACATTACTATGAAGGTATAGAACATACCCGGAATCAGAGCAATGTATCCATTCTTATCGTGGATAAATAGATATACGGCAATCATTGACAGAGCAAATATTGCTATGAACTGATTTGTAAATGCGAAGTATCTCCAAAGGATGTTGAATCCTGTAGGATTAGTCTTGGCAATGTACAGTATGATAAAGCAAGGTACGAATATAGCTGCAGTAACTGCAATTCTCTTGTTCCGCGGAACCTGGTCTATATTGAATCTTTCAGCGATTATAAGTCTTAATGATCTTAAAGCTGTATCTCCCGAAGTTATTGGAAGTACAATAACACCGATTATAGCGAACATAGAGCCTATGTTTCCGAGGAAGTATCTTGACACTTCACCTATCATAAGTGTTGCGGCTGTAGTAACTGGTTTGCCGGACTTGAACATAATCATTGCTCCTGCTGCCCAAACCATTGCTATGAAGCCCTCAACCAACATCATGTCAAAGAAAGTTCTCTTTCCTTCTTTTTCATGGGTGACTGACCTGGAAATCAATGTTGCCTGAGTTGCATGGAATCCTGACAGGATACCGCAGGCAACTGTAATAAAGAATATTGGAATCCAAGGCTGTGAAACGCCCTTATAAACAACTCCGGTCATATTTTGTGATGCCAGATCCGACAAGTTCAAGTTTTCAAGCATGCCGCCATGGGTAACAACGCCGAAGAATATTCCTACTGCCGATAATATAAGGAATCCTCCGAATATCGGATAAATTCTACCGATTATCTGGTCAATGGGGAATAATGTTGCAACTAAGTAATACAAGAATATAATCACGTAAACAATCCAGGTAACAGGGTTTTGAGGAGTCGGATCCTGTTTGATCACCTCTCTGACAATCAAGTCACCGGGAGTGTATATAAATACCGCACCAACTAATAACATAAGTATCATGATGACTATGTTATAGAAGGATCTAACACCCTTTCCAAGGTATTTTTCAATCATCTTAGGCATCTGGGCACCCTTGTTTCTCATGGAAATCATTCCGGAGAAATAGTCATGCATTGAGCCTGCCAATACGCAGCCTAAAGGAATAGTTATAAATGCTAAAGGTCCAAAAAGTATACCCTGTATAGGTCCAAGGATCGGGCCTGTACCTGCAATGTTTAAAAGTTCAATCAATCCGTTACGCCATGATTTCATTCCGACATAATCAACGCCGTCAGCCATTGCTATTGCAGGAGTTTCCCTGTCATCCGGCCCGAATGTCTTTTCGCAGAAAGCACCGTAAGCTAAACCGCCTACAACCAAAATTAAAAGTCCAATTATAAATGTGGTCATTTAAAAATTTCCCCCCGATTAATTACATACCGATCCCGAAAAGCGCTCTGTCAGATTTTCTTTGAAGAATCATCTGAAGATGCTTTCTCTCTTCTGCTAATACAACCTTCATTTCGTCAGGTGCAATTTCAGGATAAAGTCTCATAAACTCTGTAACATACATAACAGCGTCTCTTTCAACTCTTTCTGAAATGTCGAAGATTTGGCTCTTGAATTTAACATCACGTGCTTTACTTATAAGATCTTCGAAGTTAATCAATATGTCATTATTTAACAACAGATCCATATAGCTTGCATCGTCTTCAGAAAGATCAAGTTCAGTTCTGTCGGCATACTTTGTCAACATTCTCTTATACATTTGCTCATGTCTTTCTTCATCCTTTGCCATTCTCTCAAAGAATTCCTTTCCGACACCAGCATAGCTTGCGATAGCCCTGTAGAGTTCTGCAACTTTTTTCTCGTTACCTGCTATTAGTTCCAAGAGTTTCTTACCATCCCATTTCACGCCCATTATTGTTCCTCCTTTTTTTTTGTAGGGGACAAACGAATACACACTCCCCTTTGAATTTATTGTAATTCTTTATGAACTTTTTATCAACATGACAAATTAAGAACAAAAGAAGCAATTCATTGAAAGGGGCCTCAAATTGACAATTATCCAAAATCGAGCCACAAAACTCAGGTTTAATTTGTTAAATTTCAGTAAAAAAGCCATAAACATCAATTGTCATAATTATTTACCGATAGGATAACTCCCGTCCATATTACGGTATGAAATTATTTAGATATTCAATATATTATTATTGAAAAACTAATTCTGGGTACTATTTGAAATTTGTATTGATGGGGGCATATTTATTAACCCTCATATATATAATACGAAATTTTGATATTCAAAATAATAAAAGGCAGACCGAAATGGTCTGCCTTTTTATCTGAAAATAAACTAGATAGGTCTGTTTTCTATTGATTTTCCGTGTTTCTTTGCATAGCTTATAGTATACCAAGCATAAATAAGTGTTATTACTCCTGCAACTATGTAGGAATATGTATAAGCATTTCCTTCAAGTCTTATCATGTTGAAGCCTATGTTTGAGTGTACTATGAATGCCATTACCACGAAGGTATAGAACATACCCGGTATCAGGGCAATATATCCGTTCTTGTCATGGATAAACAGATATACACTTATCATTGACAATGCAAATATTGCTATGAATTGATTTGTGAAAGCAAAGTATCTCCAAAGAATGTTAAATCCTGTTGGGTTCGTTTTTGCAATGAACAGTATTATGAAGCAGGGGATGAATATGCCTGCTGTAACCATAACTCTCTTAGTCCAGTTTACCTGATCGATATTATATCTTTCTGCAATTATAAGTCTCAGTGATCTTAGTGCTGTGTCACCGGAGGTTATCGGAAGAACTATAACTCCTACAATTGCAAATATTGCACCGATACTTCCAAGGAAGTTCCTTGATACTTCACCGATCATTAAAGTCGCCGCAGTACTTACCGGAGTTCCTTCTTTGAACAGTATCATTGCACCGGCTGCCCAAACCATAGCTATGAATCCTTCAACCAACATCATATCGAAGAAGGTTCTCTTTCCTTCTTTTTCATGGGTGACTGATCTGGAAATCAATGTTGCCTGAGTTGCATGGAATCCTGACAAAATACCGCAGGCTACGGTTATGAAGAATATCGGTATCCAAGGCTGTGTAACACCCTTATAAATCTGTCCTGTCATATTTTGACTTGCAAGGTTTGCGAAGTCCACATTTTGAAGCATGCTTCCGTTTTTAATAACCCCTATAAATATACCGACAGCAGATAGAACAAGGAATGCTCCGAATATTGGATATACTCTTCCGATTATCTGGTCAATTGGGAATAAAGTAGCTATAAGATAATAAGTAAAAATTCCGATATAAACTATCCAGGTTGTTGGGTTATTTGCTGTAGCAGCCTGGCCGAGTATTTCTTTAACTATCAAGTCTCCGGGCGTATATATGAATACGGCACCGACTAAGAGCATCAAAATCATGATTACTATGTTATAGAATGATCTGACATTCTTGCCAAGGTACTTTTCAATCATCTTAGGCATCTGTGCACCCTTATTTCTGATGGAAATCATACCTGAGAAGTAATCGTGCATCGCTCCGGCTAAAACACATCCAAGAGGAATTGTGATAAAAGCCAAAGGTCCGAATAAAATACCCTGTATTGGTCCAAGAATAGGGCCGGTACCTGCTATGTTCAGCAGTTCGATAAGACTGTTTTTCCATGATTTCATTCCTACATAGTCAACTCCGTCAGCCATGGAAACAGCAGGAGTTTCTCTTTCGTCAGGACCGAATACTTTATCGCAGTATGCTCCGTATAGAAGCCCGCCGCCAACCAGTATGGCAAGTCCAATCAAAAATGTTGTCATTATTAATTTCCCTCCCATTAGTACATAGAGTAAAAAGCAAAAAAACTTTTGCTTTCCTGTTTCAGAAATTCTCCAAATGGAATACAGAATTAAATATTTAAGACAAAAACCATGAAAAAATAAAATTAGTCTTTTCAAAATGCCTAAAAGTTATAAAAAGTGCACCCATTACTGTATAATCTGCATTTATTGAATTATCTGAAAGTATTTCACCGTAATAATTATGCATTTATTAAAACGGTAATAAAGGTAAAACGATTAATTAATCACTGTATTTATATTAGTAGCCAATTTATATTAATTCAAAATTAACAAAAAATATCAATTATTGAACTTCCAGTTCAAGGGTTTGTACATTCTCGATACGGTTATATTCATACGGAATAATTTTAGATTTTTTAGAAAAGACAACTAATTACCTAATAAATATTAAATTTTGCCTTGAAGAATTTACCATATTGAATGAATTGAACCTACATATTGTATCAAACAAATATTAAACGATAACATTATGGTATCATTTATCCGGGGGAATTAATAACAAAATGAAATAAATCATTGGGTACCAAGGAAAAAATTTAAATGACTTAACTATTAAACATTTAATTTGATTTTCATGGTGTCGTGTTATATTATTAATACCTAGTATCTGCAAATGGGGATGTAATGGTTTCGACGGGGACATGGATGTTCTTGGAAGCGAGTAGAAGTTTCCTAGGGTGCTTCTTTAAAAAACTTTAGGGCTAAATTTAAACGCAGATAACGAATTTGCACTAGCGGCTTAGTCCGCTACGTCTCTGCCTGATCCACCGGAGTTGGGGTCAGGGGCGTCAAAAATCCGGTAAAACGAGCCTTAGGAAAGCTTTGACCTTCGGAACGGGATTAATGAAGCTACCAATATGTTATTCTGCCACTGGAAGAACATAAAGGGAAACTAAATCAATGGCTGCACTCGGAGAAACCGGGAATAAACAGTTTTCGGACACGAGTTCAATTCTCGTCATCTCCACCAAAAACCATTATAAAAGTACCGGAATCCTGTAACTTCAAGAGTTACAGGGTTCCGGTTTTATTTTTTGAATACGTCTGTAAAAATGCTAATATTAATTAAATAAAGACGGAATCAACATGAATTGATAATAATTGACGGAGGAGCCTCGCTATGGAGTATCAAGGTAATTGTGAATTTTGGGAAGCGTTGGATAAGCTCGTTGCTGAATCTGAAATAGTAATTGACAGAGCAAAGGAGACTGCACATCCTAAGTATCCGTAGCTGGTATATCGGGTGGATTATGGATATTTGAAAGGCACTACCTCCATGGATGGCGGAGGCATAGATGTATGGGTAGGAAGCAGTGATAAAATCGTAGATGCAGTAATATGCATTGTTGATTTGATGAAGGAGGATTCTGAAATAAAAATATTATTAGGATGCTCTGAAGAGGAAAAGAATGCAATTTATGATATACATAACTCAACGCAATTCATGAAAGGTATTTTAATCAGAAGGTAGATTAAATAGTTTTCATATTTTTTCTTGAAATAATTTTTAGGATTGGCTGGAAATTTGTAGGAGCAAAGGAGCTTGTTCATGAAGATATTAGATTGGCTGGAACAAGGGGACTGGGTTATTAAATATCTGGTTTTAAAGTACTTAAAGAATTACCCAATGGAGAATGAAGATAAGGGTTATATTGAAAGATACCTTGGCTTGTTTGATAAAGAGACAGGTTTATGGGGTGGAAGTCTTTATTCCAATAAGTGGATCTCCAGTACCTATACTCTCCTGGAATTAAAATACATGGAAATTTCATGGGATAACCCTGTATTCCAAATGGGAGTTCAGAAGGTTTTGGATGGAATGTGGAAAAACGGAGGAAGGGTATCTGAGAGAAGAATGCAGGATATGTGCATGACTGCAATGTTTATTAATCTTGCATGCTATGCTGAGTCAAGAAGTCCCAAGATAATTGAAATGGCTGACTACATGCTTAGTCACGTTATGAAAGACGGTGGCTGGAACTGCAGTTGGGATTCATATACCGGAAAAAGTGAAGTAAGCTCTGTTCATACGACGATTTCCGTGCTGGAAGGGTTCGCAGAATATATTAAGCAAGGCTTTGGCTATAGGAGAAATGATATATCAGTTGCAATGAGGTCCGGGGAGGAATTTCTTCTGAAAAGAGATTTGTTCAAAAATCATAAAACAGGTGCGCCGATAAAGGAAGAGATGGTTAAATTCCACTATCCATATAGATGGAAATATGACTGTTTCAGGGCTTTGGAACACTTTGCCAGGGAAGACAGACCTTTTGATCCCAGGATGACTGAGGCTTTGGAAATGATAAAAAGTATGATTTCCAAGGGATTCATAAATAAGGGGACTACTTACTCCGGGAAGATCCATTTCCCTTTGGAAACAGGAAAAAGAGGCAGATTCAATACCTGCAGAGCATTGTTGATTTTGAAGAAATATGATTTTGAGTTTTACAATATGATTGTTGACAAAGAATTTGATTATACAGAATAATATAATCCGGTCTTTTTGGGGAAAACATAAAAGACCGGATTATTATTTTAGTTTGAATTTACTTCATTGCCACTTCTATTGTTTCTTCAATGGTTTTCTCCAGGTCATCCGGAAGGAATCCTGTTTGGGCCATGGATTTTTCAGAATCGAAGTATATAAACCGATACATAATATCCCTCATGAGCCACCTGGGGTTAACACCTGCTTCTTTTCCTTCATTTTTGATTGTTTTATCCATTTTAATTGCAGCGAACTCGGATAAAAACCTTGGAACATTTATAACCGTTGATGATTTCCCAAGGTGGGGGAGTATGATTTTCAAAAGCTCATTCCAGGATAAATTTTTCCATGAAATGGGATATCTTCCCCCATGTTCTCCTTTTTCAATCAACCCTGCTAAGGCTTGGCCGCATTGTTTTGCAGTGACGACCGCTGAGCCTCCTACAGGATACATAACCAAAGGCATTGCCTTTAATCTGTCAAAAAGCCAGGTTCTCCATATGGGTTTAACACCCGGAGCAGTACCGAAAACATAGGGGATTTCAAGGATACATACGGACATATTCTTAACCGATGCAACTGAATCTAAGGCCTGTCGCTCCCTGGCGTAAATATAGGGATGCCTATCCATAAGTTCAGGGAGTTTTTTCTCCCTCATCCATGCAGAGAAATATGAACCGCAGATAACTGCTTTTTCAATTCCTGCCAAATCTGCAGCCTTCATAACCCTGACAGTAGGTTCGGTTAAATTTTCAAGGGAAAACTTCAGGGCAGGGGCTTTATGAATCTCCCTGTCATCGGGACCTAGTGCATAGACTAATCCGTAGTGACCTTTAAACAGGGATATCAGTTCTTCTACCCTCAGGGATTTTACATCCGATTGTATAATCTGAAGGTTATCAAGGCCATCCAGAAGTTTATCAGGCTTTTTACGTGAAATAAGGACGGGCTCATACCCTTTATTTATCAAAGCGACTGCTGAATGCTGACCAAGAAGACCTGTACCGCCTATAATGAGAACTTTTTTCATATAATTACATCTTGTATAACTTAGATTATCGGACTAAATCATTTGTTTCCTTAGCAGGGGATCTGTTTAAAAATGCACTTAAGTCCAATTCGTTGATTATGGTAAATAAAAGAATCATTGATCCACCAAGGAATTGAGAGGGTGTAATAGATTCCTTAAAAATGAAAATTGATAAAAGTATGGCTACCAACGGGTCAGTGTAGCTTAGAATCGCCACCTGCTGCCCTTTTAAATGAACGATGGATGAAAAATAAATATAGTAAACTATACCGGTATGGAAACCACCCAGGATTAAAAGATTTATCCAACCTGATTGATTCAGTTGATCAAAATGGAATCCGCCGTTTAATAGGATATATGGTGTGAGCACCAGTATCGCAGCAATAAAAAGGATCCAGGTTCTTAAAATACCGTCGATATCACCTGTTGTTTTGTTAGTCATAATTACAATCGAATAAAGAACTGCGGCACCCAAACCGAACAGTACACCGATAAAGTCATTTCCGCCGCCTCCTGTCACACCGATTATGAGAAGCATACCTGCGGTGGATCCGAGAAAACATAAAATCTGCTTAGTGGTCAATCTCTCCTTGAAAATAAAGGCACTTATCAAAACCATCAGGGTAGGGGCAAAATAATAGCTCAGGGTAGCCAAGGCAACAGTAGTATAATTGTATGCCTCAAATATCAATATCCAGTTGAAACCCATTATTCCGCCGGCAAATAAAAGCTTTGGCAGATGTTTTTTTATAAGATTGAATTTCTTTAACTTTCCCGTAAATAAAACTATTATTGTCAATATTATGAAAGCCACTGCAGCTCTGGATAAAGCTATTTCCTGAGAGGGCAGGGGTATGTTCTTGACAAAAAGACTCATCGTACCGAAAACAGCCATTGAAAAAATATTCATCCATCTGCTTTTTCTTTCCAAAGCAGTATTGTTAACCGCTATACTTTGTTTCTGCTGCATATTATCACCACTTAATCTTCATTCTAACTATAGTACCAAAAATAAGCATAATTATACAGCAGATATGAATTAAAATTTTAGGTGTATCATTGGATTTCTTTCTCAGAAATCTGCCCGGATGCTACAAAGGGTTTGTCGAGGATCATAATCAAAGCAACCAGAAGCAAAGCCAAGCCCGATACTATTAGTATGGTTTCAATTTTCACCCTGTCTGCCAGAGGACCGAAAACCATCATGGACATGGGCATCAGACTGCTTGAAATCATTCCGAAAATTCCAAAAACTCTTCCGTGGAATTCCTTATCAGCTTTCTCTTGGAGATAAACTGTTGCACTGGTGTTGTAGATTGGAAGTGAAATTCCTGCAAAACCCATAATAGTTATATATACCCAAAAACCATTAACACGTCCAAGCAGGTAGGATGCCACACCTGCCATGAAAATCGAAAAGGACATTGTAACAACTCTGCTTTTAAAACCTCCCCATGCAGTTATTAAGAGTCCGCCCATTAAGTACCCAAGGGAAAAAAGAATCTCAATTGCAGTAAGTCTCCAAATTTCTTCTCCGAAAGTCCTGGTTACCTGCAATGGAGTAAGCATGGCAAATGGAGTGACGCTAATAAAAAGAAGGCCGGAATATATGAAGAATCTGATTAGGGTGGTATGGTGCCTTAAATATGAAAAGCCTGCCTTAAAATCGGAGGTATAGGTAGTTTCGATACTCGATGCACTGATCGGTTTGGAATTTATCCTCAATGAGTACAGGATGATAATCGCAATTGAAGCCGTAATAAAATCTATGAGAAGTATGATTTCAAATGGGGCAAAATTCAGTAAAACACCGCTGATCATCGGAGTTATCAACATGATTCCCGATTGGAGGCTGCTGAACAATCCATTCATTCTCATCAGCTCATCATCCCTTACCAATTGTGGGATTAAAGCACTTACTGCAGGCATTTGAACAGCACCGCCAAGTGTACGTATGAATGCAATGACGAATAACAACCTAATATCCCTGATGCCTATAAAAAACAAAAATGCCATTAAAAGGGTGGCCAAGGCGATTGTTCCGTCTGAAATTATTATAAGCTTCTTTCTGTCATAAATATCCGCCCAAACACCCGCAAAGGGAGATAAAAAAAAGCTTGGCAAGAAACCTATAAGTATGTATAGGGTCATCATGAATCCCGACCCGGTTTCCAGTGTTACTTTCCATAAAATTGCATAGGAGACAAGCATGGATCCGAAAATGGAGAATGCCTGACTCAGCATGAAAAGTAGCACGTTTCTTCTATTGTAGTTTTGGTTGATTTCCAAAATAGTCCTCCTGATTAATTATGGGATGTTTTTTATTTATTCCCAAACTAAATCCTAACAACATACTATAGTAGAAACCGGGGGTATTGGAGATATTTGAAAATCATTATCAATAATATAAAGAATTTGATTCAAAAAAATTTGCAGGTATAAAAAGTGTATTACGCACTTTTTATACCTGCAAATTTAAATGTCATTATATTATGTTTTCTAAGCCTTCTCTGTCTTTGATGATAATCGTTTTTTGGCCTTTCAATTGGATAAGGTCGTTGTTTTGGAAGGCAGTCAGCTTTCTGCTTAATGTTTCTTGGCTCATTCCGAGGGATGAGGCAAAATCACCCTTGGTCATTTTTAATATAACTGCGTCATTACCTTCTGACAGTTCTAAAATGGCAGAAGCAATTCTTTGCTCTACGGACTCCAAGCTGATTGATTCAATGAGATTTTCGGCTTTATCGAGCCTTTTGCTCAATTCTGCCAATACCTTGAAAGCTATAGAGGAATATTTTCCCATGAGTTCCTTGAGTCTGCCTCCGTCTATAACACACATTAAAGTATCTTCCATTGAGGTTGCGTTATCTGTATGAGGTGAATCTGCAAAGAGGGATAATTCTCCCATGAATTCACCGGGACCTAATATCCTTATTACCTGTTCCTTACCGTTGGGATTGAGTCTTGTTATTTTTACTCTGCCTCTGTGTATGACATACAGCTTTCCGCTTAAATCACCCATGGAATAAACCATTTCGTCTTTTTTCATTGATTTTGAATCGGTGATCATGGCTACTTCAATCATCTCATCTCTGGTCAATGCTTTGAATATGGGCACTGTCTCTATGCAATTAGGAGCTGAATCCATATGGTTATCAACCATAATAAATTTCTTTTTACTTTTTTCCATTTAGCAGTCCTCCAGTAAATATATTATACTATGGAATCCGCCGGGGAGACTTTGTCTTTTTGCTCTTGCTGTCTTTCCTTTCTTCCGTAATAAAGGAGTCTTACTGCATTGACTATAACCAGAAGGACAGATATCTCATGTACGAGCATTCCGAAGGAGAGATCCACGGTTTTTACAAGGACTCCGGCAAGGAGGGTAGCTGCTACCAATATGGCAAATGAAATATTCTGCTTCATGTTATTTACAGTTGCACGGCTTAAACCCACTGCATAGGAGAGCTTTTTAATCTCATCCGACAGGAGTATGACATCGGCAGTTTCCATTGCCACATCTGAGCCGGCACCGCCCATGGCTATTCCCAAATCTGCCGAGGCAAGTGCAGGGGCATCATTTACTCCGTCGCCTACCATTGCAGCACGGCCGTATTTTTCCTGGAGTTCTTTAAGTACTCTTACCTTGTCTTCAGGTAACAGCTCACTGTAGACTTCATCAAGTCCAAGCTGTTCACCTATGGACTTTGCAGCTCTTTTATTGTCACCTGTGAGCATGACAATTTTCTTTATTCCCAAATTCTTTAATTCTGAAACCAAAGCCTTTGAATCTTCTCTTATAACATCCGCAATGGAGATAACTCCAAGAACTTCTTTGTCGTTTCCAAGGATGACGGCGGTCTGTCCCTTGGATTCTTCGCTGATTAGGTGCTCTTCTATCAGAGCTGTGTCTATTCCTGCTTCATTGAACAGTTTTCTGTTGCCGATTCTGTAATTTTCACCGCCGTAACTGAAGGCTAGACCGTGACCCGGGATCAATGATGCATCCTGAGGATTTTCGGTAATAACACCGGTTTTTTCTTCCGAAGCTCTGATAATTGCTTTTCCTAAGGGATGCTCAGAATAAGTTTCACCGATTGCAGCCAATTTAAGTATGCCCTCTTCAGTTCCCTTGAGAGCTTTTATTCCCGTGACTGAAGGCTTTCCAATGGTAAGCGTTCCGGTTTTGTCAAAGGCCACAACTTTAACGGTGCCCATTTTCTCCATAATTTCACCACCCTTGATGAGAACTCCGTTTTTAGCACCGTTGCCTATACCGGCAACTATGGAAACCGGGGTTGAAATAACCAATGCTCCCGGACATGCTATAACTAGCAGGGTAAGAGCCAGAACCAAGTCCTTTGTATAAAGGTACATGATAATTGAAAGAAGAATAATACCGGGTGTATAGAATCTTGAGAATTTTTCAAGGAATTTTTGTGTTTTCGCTTTTTTATCCTGAGCTTCTTCAACTATGTGAAGAATTCTTGCAAAGGTGGTGTCATCACCGACTCTGTCAGCGTTGATTATAAGATATCCCGATTCGGATACCGTGCCTGAAAATACAGTCTCACCTACACCTCTGCTTACTGGTATGGATTCACCGGTAATGGCAGCCTGGTTGACATAAGCCTGGCCCTCCAGGACAGTACCGTCAACGGAGATTTTCTCGCCGGGTTTGACAATGACTCTGTCCCCTGTGACAACATCCTCAGATGAAATCTCCATTTCCACACCGTCTCTTACAACTCTGGTGACCAAAGGAGCAAGATCAAGCAATGCCTTGATGGAAGATCTTGTTTTCTCGATGGTTCTTGATTCCAAATAATCACCAAGTACGAAAAGAAAACTTACTGCAGCCGCTTCCCAGTATTCACCGATGAATAAGGCTCCCAGGACAGCAATGGTAACCAAGGCATCAATACCCACAATTTTGAATCTTAATGCGCCTATGGCATTTTTCAGAATCGGATATCCTGCAATAATTGTGGTTAACACCATAATTACGACTGTGACCGGTTCATAACCGACAGCTTGCTTCAGAATAAAGGACAAAGCTGCCAGAATTCCGGCTATAAGCACTCTTTGTCCTTTCTTCAGATTTATTATTCTGCTGAGCTTTTCCATTACTTCACGCTTAAAACATCGAATCCCAATCTTCTGATCTTACCGGAAATTTCATCAGCAGACAGTTTGGACTCGTCGAAATCTACTTTGACTCTGGAAGAGTTATAAAGGACTTCAGAAGAAATGACTCCGTCAGTTTTTTTAAGCATTCCTTCTATTTTTAAGCTACAGCTTGGGCAAGAAAAAGTATCAAGTTGAAAAGTTTTTTTAGTCATTGTAATGACCTCCCTTGTTTTATTGTCTTAAGTATAGCCCCTCATAAAAACAAAATCTTTGACTCAGGTCAAAATAAAAGGAACAATACAAAATATTTTTGCATTGTTCCATAAAAGTTAATGTAATTCTTTGCTTTTCTTTAGCGATGGTAACAGCAGGAACATAATTGCCGCTGACAAAAGAGTCAATGCAATGATAACAATCCAGGATGAATTATAATTACCAAATCTTCCGTAAAGCATACTCATCATTATGGGACCGAAAATAGAGCCTATGCTGAAGGATGTTTGGAAGAAGGACTGGATACTGGCATAATCCTTAAGACCATAGTTAATGGATGCAAAAGCCGGAACGGCAAGTGAACCCATGGGTGTTCCCAAAGTAAAGGAGAATACTATTATACCGATTCCCAGTAATGTATTTCCAAACAGCAGTCCTGCGTATCCTAAAGCCAGGAATATTGTTCCGAGGACAGAGGTGAATTTAACTCCGAATTTGTCTATGGAGAATCCCGTTATAGCCTTTCCTAAAGCCATACCCACCATTGCGATACCTGTGATTGTGGATGCATATTCTATCGTGTATCCGAGATCCACAAGAGCAGGGGATACATTGTTTATAATGGAGTTTATTGAAATTGACAGTATAAATAAGGATATAGCAAGTACCCAGAAGGAAGGTTTTTTCATGGCATCTGCCAGCATAATCCCACTAACCACGGCTGTACCGTCTGTATTGCTTACTTCTTCACCCTCAGGTACATATCCTGCAGGAGGTTCTTTAACCAGAATGAATATACTCAGAATCACACATGCGATGATGATAAAGGAAATTACTGTAGCTGCAAAACGCCAGTCCTTGCTTGATATCAGTTTTCCCCCCAGAATGTTAAACAACATTCCTCCAAATCCTGAACCCATAAATGCCAGACCAAGTGCAGTGGCACTCTTTTTACCGAACCAATCACGTATGACGATTGACACCGGTATAAAACCTGACATGGTGGTTGCAAGGACATGGATCGATGAAACTATGAAATACTGAGGAAGTGAAGTTATCTTGGACATCAGATAATAGCTGATGAATAACAACAAACCACCGGCTCTCATAATTGTCAAAACCTTGAATTTTTTTAAGAGGATACCTGTCAATATGGTTCCCAATACCATGGCTACACCTCTGTAGGTATATGTCATGAGGATTTCGCTTCTTTCAACACCCAATGTTGCCTGAACGGGAGCTGTATACATACCGCTGCTGTTAAAGGTGATGCCCCATGTAACCATTAACAATAAAAACAGGGCACCTACATTTATCCATTTTTGTGTATTCAATTCAAATTTTGGCATTTTAAAGCTCCTCCATGGGAAAAATTACTTATTATTCAGATTACTGAATAATTCTATCACAGTCTGATATTTAATATGAGGAGTTAATTCAGGTTTGAAAACAATTATTCTCCCATTTTTGTATTGAATTCCATATTTAGGGGAATAATTTGACTGATTTCAAAGTTTAGGAGATATATAATTGACAAAGTGTAGAAATAACAGAATAAAATATCAGAGTGTGGAAATGAATGAAAAAAGTGAAAAATCCAAGGAAGATAAAACAATATTGAAGTTGATACTTGGAGAGAATGAACTATGTAACGGAGAGATAAGGGATTTCTTGCTTGACCTGATATCTGACGAAATAAAAAGAACAGAGTCAGATCCTAATCTTAAAGAATCCAGAAAGTATCATGTACTCAGATCAATCATAAGGGAAAATGAGAAAATCGGAGATAAGGATAAAATCAGGGATGAACTAAAGGAGGTACTTCGACAGAATGAAGAGATGGACAGGAAGACCAGGCGAAAGCTAAAGGACATGGGGTTTGAAATCTATGAGAAGGGCACTCACTTCAAGTTAGTTTATAAGAAAGATGAAAGGTATGCATTCACCCTATCCAGAACACCTTCTGACAGAAGGGCATACTTGAATTCCTTCCAGACTGCATCCTTGAAAATATTCTGATGGATATTATTATGCTAATTGCATTGGTAATGAAATAAAAGAAGCAAGAAAGACAAAAGTACCAAGATTTTTATCTTTAATACTTTTGTCTTTCTTTAAACTCTCTGTCCATATCCCTTTTATGGGCTTTTTCGATTAAGTCGTCTCTTTTGTCGTATATTTTCTTACCCTTTGCTATGGCAAGAGCAACTTTAACTCTGCCGTTTTTGAAATAAAGCCTTAGGGGTACAAGAGTAGCACCTTCCCTTGAGGAGGACTGATGAAGTTTTAAAATTTCGTTTTTGTGAAGAAGCAGCTTTCTGTTTCTCCTTGGTTCTACGTTGAACCTGTTTCCTTCTTCATAGGGAGATATGTGCATATTAATGATAAATGCCTCACCATTTATTACATCAGCATAACTATCTTTAAGATTTGCCCTGCCGCCTCTTATGGATTTTACTTCAGTACCCACAAGTTCAATGCCGGCTTCAAATTCTTCAATAATGAAATAGTCATGGAATGCCTTTCTGTTTTCGGCAATGGTTTTTGATCCGGTGTTTGTTTTAGCCATGGTTATTCCTCCGTATTAGTCATTGTAACACAGTATTTTTGTTATAATCTACTTAATTAAGAGAAAGGGAGACACTAAAAAGTGAAAGAAAATAATTATAAGTATTTCTCCAATAACAAGTGCGAGTATTTCCCGTGTCATAAAAATGCAAAAGGGGATTTCAACTGTCTTTTTTGTTATTGCCCCTTATATTTTTTAGAGGACTGCGGAGGCAATAAAAAAATCTTTAACGGAATAAAGGATTGTTCCGATTGTTTGATACCGCACGGCGAGCATGGTTATGATCATATTGTGGGACGCATTGTCAAAGAAAACAGTAAGAAAAAGAATATTTAGGGGGAAGTAAATGAAACATATTATAGCGCTGGATCAGGGAACAACGTCCTCAAGGGCTGTTATATTCAATGAAGAATACAGGATTGTCTCCATGGCACAAAGGGAGTTTCCGCAAATTTATCCTAGACCGGGCTGGGTTGAACATGATCCGATGAATATTTGGGCAAGCCAATATTCCGTTATAGCAGAAGCCATGGCAAAATCCTCCGTACCCGTTGAATCCGTGGACGCTTTTGCAATAACCAATCAAAGAGAAACCACAGTTTTGTGGGACAAGAGAACGGGTATGCCAATTTACAATGCAATAGTCTGGCAATGCAGAAGGACCTCTGATATTTGTGAAGAATTAAAGAGGAAGGGGTATGAGGAATATATCAAGAACACCACAGGCCTTCCGGTGGATGCTTATTTTTCAGGAACCAAGATAAAATGGATACTTGATAATGTTGAAGGGGCGAGGGAATCTGCAAAGGAAGGAAACTTATTATTCGGAACAATAGATACCTGGTTAATTTGGAAGTTGACCGAGGGTAGAATCCACGCAACGGATGTTACCAATGCATCAAGGACAATGCTCTATAACATTTATGAAGGAAAGTGGGATGAGAAGCTCCTGGAAATCCTGGATATTCCTGCTTCTGTTTTACCGGAGGTAAAAGGATCCTCTGATTATTTCGGAGAAAGTAAGATTTTGGGTAAATCAATACCTATTCTGGGAGTTGCCGGAGATCAGCAGGCTGCATTATTCGGGCAAGGTTGTATCGAAAAAGGCTCAATTAAAAATACATACGGAACCGGCTGTTTCTTGCTAATGAATACAGGTGAAAAACCGGTTAAGTCTGAAAATGGTCTGATTACTACAATAGCATCCAAAATAGGAGATAAGGTCAATTATGCCTTGGAAGGCAGTATTTTTACCGGAGGGTCTTTGATTCAATGGATCAGGGATTCTTTAAGATTCATACAGGACGCTAAAGATACAGATTATTTTGCCGCAAAAACTGAAGAAAACGGCGGTGTTTATATAGTTCCTGCCCTCACAGGCCTAGGTGCCCCATATTGGGATATGAATGCCAGGGGAAGTATATTTGGTTTGACCAGGGGAACAACAAGGAACCATATAATAAGGGCTTCCTTGGAGGCAATAGCATATCAGACCTATGACATTATAAGGGTCATGGTAGAGGATTCGGGAATTGGAATAAAAGAATTAAAGGTTGACGGAGGAGCCTCAGCCAATAATTTTCTGATGCAGTTCCAATCTGACATTTCGGATGTTGTAATAAAAAGACCTTCCATTGTCGAAAGTACTAGTATGGGTGCATTCTTCCTGGCAGCCTTAAAGGCAGGGTGGATAAAAACTCCTCAGGACATACAGGGAATACTTGAATCGGATAGGACTTTTATCAGCAGTATGGAGTCGGCAAAAAGAGAAAAACTTCTTTCCAAATGGCATAAAGCAGTGGAAAGATCATTGGGGTGGGATGATTAACAGATTTATCTGTATTTAATCTATTTAAGCTACAATGGTCACAGATTCATTTATCAGTGGAATTGGAGGGCTTATTATGAGTGATGTCATAGATATAAATAAATTTAAAAATAAAGTCAGAGATAAAGATATAAACGAGCTGGAAAGCTATATTTATTCCCTTTACTATAAATTGGCCGAAGGGAAAATGACCATGGCTGAAATCAATGCAGAGATTGCGAAGTATCTTGAAGAGAATAATATTTCGGAATCCAAGTTTGTTGAAATTCAGAAGAAGTTGATTGAAAGATATGGCTATGATCCTTCAATTGTTGAGCAGCAATTTGGTGAGGGAACTTTGAACATGAGGATAGCAGGTACATTGAAGACCAAATATAGGAATTCACTGACTGACGGCATAATGATCAAAAAAACTATAAAAAACAGCAATAATGATCTGACCCTAATCTGTAACGGTAAAGAAGTATTTATTTATTCGGAAGGAACCGTTAACTTGGAGGACAATGAACTCAACGAATTCCTGATCAGCTATAAAAGGCAATATGCAGATGAGATTCTAAAGATACACGTCAGTTCTCAAACCTCAAGCTATGACTACTAGAATAAAACTTAATGAGAATAATCCATAAATGAAAAATCGTAAGTCATGAAATTTCTGTCATTGACTTACGATTTTTATATTATCATTCATTTTTCAACAACAGGGTTTAATCTATTGGTTCTGATTATTTCTCTGCTGTCGGTATTTCTTCTGATGTTGCTTCAATGATTGCCTCCCCGTTTTCATCAACGGGAGTGAAGGGTCCTATATAGGTTCTGTCTTTGAATTCATATGGATTATCAATCATTTTTGTAGCTTCGTCAGAATTGGATTCAGGAACCATATCATCCGCTGAAGGTAGATCTGCTACTTTGACGAAATCAGATTCAGTTGCATCTTTAATTTCATATTTTGAAATATCATCCTGCCATGAATCCTGGGAAAGTCGTCCGATAGCTTCTTCTCCCTTGTACTCTTCCGGATAAACGGGAGTTAGGTCAGAGGTTTCTGATATTGGATTCAAGGTAACATTCGTCTTATACTTGTTCAGTCTTAAGTAATCCAGATAAACTGCGGCCACAATCTTGGCTCCGTAAATCGGATCCTCATCATCAACTTCAAAATTCAAATGGTCATTTATATCTTCGATTCCGAAGTTCTTTAGCTTTGGATAAATCATTTTAGAAATATTCTGAGTGTCCACGGCATACATGAGC
>DAINSS010000015.1:19335-45615 GCA_036741195.1 Clostridiaceae bacterium
AGGATAAAGGAGTTTGCATAATCCAATTCATGAACAACTAAAGGGAAATCCTTGGTATAAGTCATTAAGTAACGGAAGGCATCATCAATGTCCAAATCTCTTTTTCTGTTTCTGACATTCTTCCTTCTTATTGGTAAAAAAAGTCCGTCCGTCAGATAACCATTTTCATATCTCACTGCCTGGATAGATGATAGCTCATAATTTTCGGGACTGTCACCGGTTTTATCAAAATATAAAGCTATGAATCTTGGATAAAGCGGATAGGTCAGCTTCAAATTTGTGCTTTTTCCCTTCGGGTTGAACAGGGGTCTTTCAATTACCATTGTTCTGTAGCTTCCTCGGTCGCGTGTGAGGACAGCCCTTACCAAGTCAAAGAATAAAACGATGAAAAATGTCAGAATCAACAGTGTTAAAGACATTTTCACCATTTGAGAATTGGTGTCCATAAATATATTTATATAAATAATTACTGCAGAGAAAATAACTGCAAAGACAAAAATGTATATTTTAGTAAATAGTTTTTCAAGCATAATACTACCTCCGTTACGGATATTATAACAAATAATTTCCTCAAAGTATGTAAAACAGTGATTTCAAATTAACCACATGATTTTAACCACATTAGAGTCAAGATGTTGTAAAATGAATTGGACAGAAAAAAAGGATATTAATAAACAGTCAATTCTTATACGCGTATCGAAATGGTGAAATAAATTGAGAAAAAAGATAGAAAAAAAGATTTTTAATAGATTCAATGCTCTGCTTTTAATAATGGTACTGGTTGCCGGATTAATCGGCAACAGGCTGTTCCAGATGCAGATAGTAAACGGTGAGGAAGCTAAAATAAAGGCGGACTCGGGTTCCGTCAAGGATATTACGGAGCCGGCACCAAGAGGTCAGATACTTGATAAAGACGGTGAGGTTCTTGCTACAAGCCTTCCTGCTTATGATCTGATTTACAACGAAACTAAGGAGTCTTCGGAGAATTTTTACGATGCAATGGGAGAGCTTTTCAAGCTTTTGGATGTTACTGGTGAAAAGCTAAATGATGAATTCGCCCTTAAATTCAAGGATGGAAAGTTTTACTTTGACTTCCGTGTTACCAATCCTGAAAGCGTAAAAATAAGGGAGCTTCGCTGGAAAAAAGACAGGGGAATGGATGACTTTATTTTAAAATCCGGATACGGAAAACTCATTGGCAAATCTGCTCTTAAGGATCTTAGCGACGAAGAATCGCAGGAACTGGACAAGATGATTCTCGCCTTATCCCCTGAGGAAACCTTTAATTATCTAGTAAAATACCATGATCTCTATAAGATATTAAAGCTTGATTCTGCCGGTAATAAAGAAATTTCCAAAAAAACCGGAGATGAAATTGCAAAAGAGATTCTGAAAAAATACGATGCTGAATCTGTCAGAAAATATCTTCTGATAACCGATGCTGTTTACATGAAGATCTACGCATCTGACAAGTCAGTTGTACTGGCAAAAAACATAAAGAAAGAAAGTGCCTTTGTCTTCATGCAGAAAAGCAATATGCTGTCCGGAGTCAATGTTCAATTGAATCCAATCAGGATATATCCATATGGATCCCTTGCTTCACATATACTTGGATACATTTCCACAATAAGTGAAAGCAACAAAGAAAAATATGAGGCCATGGGCTATGATGTCAACAAGGACAGGATAGGTGTTTACGGAATTGAGGAAGCCTTTGAAAGAGAGCTCCGTGGCAGTAAAACAGTCAGTACCGTAAAGGTGGATGGTCAAGGAAGAACAATTTCTGAGCTGTTTAAGCTGGAAGGGTATCCGGGGTTGAATGTTGAATTATCCATAGACAAGGATCTTCAATATACCGCTGAAAAAGCATTAGAAAAAAACATGAAGGATCTCAGAACGGTCAACGTACATCATTTCCAGGGAGATTCTAACAATGCCACAAGAGGTGCTGTTGTTGTTATAAACGTAAAAACGGGTAAAATCCTTGCCCTTGCGTCAAATCCCGACTTTGACCCGAATGTGTTCGTTTCGGGGACACTGACTGACCAGCTTTATGAAAAGTATTTTTATCCTGATTTTGATAAATTCTACGCTAAAATCGTAACTGACTTAAATATCCAGAATAAGACCATTGATGATTTATTTCCTAAGGATAAGGAAGGTAACAGATTTGACTACTATGACCTTTATCCGAAGCCGTTTTTCAACTACGCAACCCAGGGCCTATCTCCGGTGGGATCAATATTTAAACCCTTCACAGCATTGGCAGGTCTTGAAGAGGGTGTAATAGATAAAAACACCACTGTTTTTGATGTGGGTAAGTATGAGAGGGAAGAGCTGAAAGGCTATGTGGGCAGAAATAATGATGATGTTGCTCACGGTACCTTAAATGTTATGGATGCTCTTAAAGTATCCTCAAACTACTTCTTCCTGGAGACAGGATGGAGACTCTACCAAAAAGCCGGTCCTGATTCACTTGCTAATTGGGTATGGAAAATGGGATTGGGTAATAATCCTTCGGAGGGTGTTCACTCAACCACGGGAATCGAAATAAACGAAAATATTTATGGAAATGTATTTAACTTTGAATCAAGGAAAAATCTTTTAGCCAACTATGCATACTCCGATATGATAAGAAGGCTGAAGAGCGGAGTATCAAGATTCGACAAAGATTTCAAACCTTTTGACGTATCTTTTAAAACTACGGACTCTGAAAAGGTGAGAAATTTAAAAACCCAAATGGACGAAGGACTTCAAAAGTACTGGAAATCCATAAAAATAGATGACACTAGAACCCAGGGTGAACTGATAAATGAAGTGGTGAATATACTGGATTACAACCTCCACGCCCTGATTATGGAATTACCGGAAGCAGAAAGAAAAGGAATGGCTGATTCTGAGTATTATGCTACAGAAGTTGCCTATGATCTTGTATATGACAGAGGAGCTGAGCTTACAACTCCTGTCAACGTCATGAATGCCTCCATCGGCCAGGGTGATGCGGAGCTTACAATCCTGCAGATTGCAAACGCCATAGCAACAATTGCAAACGGCGGTACAAGATACCGTACTTCATTGGTGGATAAAATTATTGATGCAGACGGAACGGTGGTTAAAGAAATTGAACCTGAAGTCCTTGAGAAACTTGGTGCAAGCCAGGAGAACATCGATATTGTTAAAAGCGGAATGTACTTGGTAAATAATGATCCAAGCGGATCTGGTTATATTTACTTTAATGACTTCCCCATAAAAACCGCAGGTAAAACCGGAACGGCTGAATTCAGGGATAATAATGATTTTGTGGGCAGACACCAATATGGTACTTATATAACCTTTGCGCCGTATGATAATCCTGAAATAGCCATTGCTTCCATAGTCTATGACTCAGTCCATGGATCATATACTGCTCCTATAGCAAAAGCTATTTATGAAGAATACTTCAAAGATATTCTGAAAAACAACTACCCTGATTATAAAAAAAGTGCCGAATATCAGCTCAGACCTGTAATGACTGTGGAACCGTCACTACTTCAGCTGAAAGAGCCGAATATAATAAATACAACACCGGTAAAACAAACCTATACCCCGGGAGAAGAGCTTCCGGCCAATACTGTGCCGGGCAACTGATGATAAATTTTTTATAGACGTTTTATGGCCGGAACTGAGGGGAACCCATTATTCCCAAAGTTCCGGCCATTAGATTTTTGATTGTGTAATTGTGGATTCTCCTTTGTTTGTTTTATACGATAAAATTTTATATAATGTGATATGGTTCTTTTGAACCCTATTTAACAGGAGAGATGGAAATGAAATATTTCAAAATGAAAAAGCTTGATGTTTTGCTTCTGGTCTTTATACTTGCAATATCCTTCGTACCGGTTGGTGCGTTCGCATTTTTGGATAGTAAGGTATCGGATCTAAAATATCTTTCAATACAAATCAACGGAAAAGAAACTAAAAAGATAAAGCTCACAGGTAATACAAAAACATATGAGATTCCAATTGAACAGGAACATGGTGAACTCAATATAGTTGAAGTCAATAATGAAACGGTCAAAATGAGGGAAGCTAACTGCCCGGATCAGCTCTGTGTATACTACAAGCCTATTTCAAAGGATGGAGAAACAATAATATGCCTTCCTCATAAGCTTGTCCTCCAAATTGTCGGAGGTAGCAGTATTGAGGATGAAGGAGATATAATTTCTTACTGATGAAAAAAAATAGTAATGTATATAAGCTTGTTTTTGTGGCATTATTGGTAGCCCAAGCATTAGTCTTGACTTGGATTGAAAGATTCATTCCGCTGCCGATATTCGCGTTGTCTGTCCCCGGATTCAAACTGGGACTTGCCAATATTTTTACCATGGTAGCTCTATACACCATTAATCCGACCAGTACGCTTTTAATGGTGGTTATGAGGGTAGTCCTTGCTGCCTTGTTGTTTTCAAATTTGTCAGCCTTTTTGTATTCAATGGCAGGGGGTATTTTATCCTTTTTAGTCATGTATCTCCTAAAGGTTGTAT
The DNA here is from genome assembly GCA_036741195.1 of Clostridiaceae bacterium. Lineage (GTDB taxonomy): Bacteria > Bacillota > Clostridia > Clostridiales > Clostridiaceae > JG1575. The sequence goes on from DAINSS010000015.1 coordinate 23,859, forward strand.
TTAAAGATACTTTTTCGAAAATCGGTATTTCAGTTGCAGGGGCTTTTGCCCATAATCTGGGACAGTTACTCATGGCTGCGGCAGTACTTAGTAATCTCAGGATTTTGACGGGTCTTCCGATGTTGACTATACTCGCCATACCCACAGGGTTTTTTGTAGGTATGACAGCAAATTTCATGCTGGAACATTTAAGCCGAACAAATATAATCAAGGAAATTAATAAACACAGCAAAATAAAAGGATAGGTGCACTGTGAAATTCAAATCATATGCAAAAATCAACCTGAGCCTGGATGTCACAGGAAAAAGAGAGGATGGCTATCATCTTCTGAAGATGGTGATGCAAAGTATATCTTTGCATGATGAAATTGATATTGAATTAAAACAAGAATCAGGAGTCATACTTACAACTGACAAACCATATATTCCAGTTGATGACAGAAACATCGCGAAAAAGGCAGCTGACCTGTTTTTAAGAAGAATAAATTCCGATAAAGGCGTTAAAATACACATAACGAAAAACATCCCTGTGGCTGCCGGCCTTGCAGGTGGCTCCACAAACGGCGGGACTGTATTAAGAGTATTAAATAAGATGTTTAATTATCCCGTTTCGGAAGGAGAACTTTTGGAGCTGGGTCTTGAATTGGGAGCAGATGTGCCTTTCACCATGGTGGGGGGTACAGCACTTTGCGAAGGGGTCGGAGAGAAAATAACCCAACTTAAGGATTTTTCAGATCACACAATTGTTTTAGTAAAACCGCCCTTCGGAATATCCACAAGTGCAGTTTTTAAAAGTCTGAAAATTGATATGATAAGGATTCACCCTGAAACTGAGAATTTGATTGAAGCAATTGAAAAGGATGACTTGGATTCAGCGGTGCTGTATATGAAGAATGTATTGGAGAATGTTTCTTTAAACAAACATCCGGTTCTCAGAAAAATCAAAACAGAACTGACAAGATACGGAGCATTGACGTCATTGATGACAGGCTCAGGTCCGTCGGTATTCGGTTTTTTTAATGATGAAATGAAGTCAAAGTGGGCATCCGAAAAAATGGTAGTCAAAAATCCCGAGACCTTCGTCATTAAAACAATAGACCGGGCTACGGTGAGCATGGATTGGTAATAAAAAGGGACAGAATTTAAATTCTGTCCCTTTTTATTGTATCAAAATAGTTTAACGTTTAAGTTCCGGTGGATCCGAATGTAAATTAATTCTTGTCCTTTTTCCTATATTTGTTTACCAATGGACCTTCAAATGGATTTCGTATCCATGTCCTTTTATTGATTAAGTTCATTTTGATTTTAGAGAAAGAGTCGGAAACCATGTTATTCAAAGCAAGGTCTTTTTCATCCGGCTCTGAATAGTCTTCTATTGATACTTCCATTGTACTTTTGACTCTCTGGAGAATCCTGTCCAGGCTCAAATTAGATTCCACCATATCCGAGAATTTTCTGAAAAACTGGGATACTCTGTAATTCAGGTTATCCTCATTTATTGTAGAAAGCTCTAGCGTCGGGATTCCCAGCTCTTTTTTCTGTCTGTATTGTTCAATCTGAGTTTCTATGGTGTTGACGATTTTGATTGTGGAGTCAGGCTTACTTTTTTCCTTCAGTCTTTCAGACCAATCTTTAAGAACCCTGTCATCGGACAATATACTTATTAGCTGTTTTTTAAGCCTGTCTCCCGATTCCAGGTTATAGGCCAAATTATTTCTTAAAAGGAACCTGGCATTCTGTTCTTCCTGTCCGGGAATTGCAGGGAAAATGAGCATCGGCAACCCGTTTATTATAGCTTCGGTTATAGTAAGGCCGCCGGGTTTTGTAATTAGAAGGTCCGATGCCTGCATAACGGAATTCATGAAGTTACAATAGCCCAACACGGTAATCGACTTGTTTGAAGTCAGTGAAATTTCAACGGCTTCGTCATAAAGTTTTTTATTATTTGCCGCAATTACAACAACATTGAAGTCCATGGGGACATTGTCAATTTCCTCAAGTATGGGAATCAAATTTCCCATTGCAAGTGAACCACCCATTAAGACTATTGTTCTGTTATTCGGATCAAGGCCTATTTCCTTCAGTGTTTCTACCCTGTCGTAAATGGTTTTTAATGAGTTTTTAACAGGAATTCCAAGGGGAAGTATGTCATCCCATGCCACACCGTGAACGGTTAGTTCAGGAGCCATGGATTCATCGGCAACAATATATCTGTCAATGTCTGTATGTGCCCACATGGAATGAGAACCGTAATCGGTCAGAATAGCCATATTTGGTAAATCCATCCTGAATTTTCTCCTGATCATATGAAGCATATAGGTTGTAAAAGGATGCGTACTTACAAGAATATCTGGCTTTGACTCCTTAATTAAGGGAATAAGTTTTTGAGCAATCAATTCATGGATTTTATCTGTTACTATCCTGAACATATCATCTTCCGAAGATATGTCAGACAAGGAATATATATGACTGTATGCTGAAGGATATATTTTAAGTGAACTTAAATAAGTTCCTATAATCAGCTTATCCAGTGCAGGGGATATATATTTTATTGTGTCGATGATGGTTACCGATGAAGACGGATCCCTGAAGAGAATCTCTTCTTTTACGGCTTCAGCGGCGTTTTTATGTCCTCCACCTGCAGAGACGGACAGTATTAAAGCATTCATTCTTAAACCTCCATAACATTACACTCAATTATACCATTTGGATTTTGATAATAAAGATATGATTACATTCTGACTGAGTAGATTAAAATTGATATTAAAATGCATAATTTTAAAAGATAATCCTGTTAGGGTATAATAAAAGAAGATTTTAAAATATAAAAAAGGTTTATGGGACTATATATGTCAAATGCACTGATCATGGTTAAAACACTTTTACCAGGGGAAAACCAATGGATGGAAATAACTGTCCAAGGTGAAATCATAAAAAAAGAAGACTGTATTATTGTTGAATATCCTGAATCCGAGCTCACCGGAATGGATAAAACAATGACTAAAATGGTTATGAGGAATGATGGGATCTCTATTATAAGAGAGGGGGACTTTAATTCAGAGCTTCATTTTAAGCCTTTGGATTCAACAATTGGGCTCTATCAAACCCCTTACGGAACGCTGAGTATAATAACCGATACAACGGAATATACACTTCAGGAGAGGGACGGAGAATACTTTTTAGTACTTTCCTACGGAATGACGATAGAAGGTGAATACCAGGGTGAAACTGCCATAGAGATGCTTGTTCAGCACAAAGTCCAATAATCAGGGAGTACCAATGAAATTTTTAACATCAATTGTAAATGACGATTTTACCTTGGACAAGGTAGGACATGACAAAAAAAGTCTGAATACTTTACTTGAAGCAACAAGCCTCAATGGTTTTGAAATTCTTTTGACGGAAGAATATCAAAAAGAATTATTTTCCAAAGATATTGCAGTGGGGAACCATTTATTTTTCTACCCAATCTGGATGGATTTTGTAAAAGGAGATACTGCAGCATTGTTAAAAGAATTCAAGGATTTGGAAACCGTCTATTCTTATTATGGTGCAAAATCAAAAAAAGAATATATAGAGAACATCAGAAAAGAACTTATTAAAGCCGGTAAATCGGATTTTGAATATGTGGTATTCCATGTTTCTCACATGACCCTTGAGGAGAGCTTTACGGGAAAATATAAATACAGCGATTTTGAGGTTGCCTCAGAATTTATAGATGTCCTTAATGAAGCGGTAGAAGGGCTTGACCTTCCGTTTTGGATCCTTCTTGAGAACAATTGGTACCCGGGGCTTACATTTTTGGACAATGATATAACTAAAATGTTCATTGATAAAATCAATCATGATAAAGTTGGATTTGTATTGGACACCGGGCATCTCATCCATACAAACACAAAGATTAGGACTGAGGAAGAGGCTGCTTCGTATATTATTTCTGTTATTTCCCGTATGGGAATTCTAAAAGAGCATATAAAATGCATTCATATAAATTTAAGCCTATCAGGCGAGTACAGGGAAAAGTCAAAAGGAATAAGCAAAATTAATCCCGAAGAAACCTTCTGTGAAAATATGAGTTATGCTTTGGAGCATATAAGAAAAATTGACAATCACGGTATTTTTAATCATAATAAATTAAAAGATTTACTATTTTTTATCAAGCCTTTATTTGTGGTTTTTGAGTTATCTTTCAAGGATAAAGAGGATTTGATTAATAAAATCCTGAAACAGTACTCCTTTATCGGGATTAATCCGATAAACCGTCTATAATTCAAATCAAGAAACCTTATCAACAAAAAATACTAAAGAATCTGAAATTTTTATTTGATAATCACTCTATTTTGTCGCATTAATTTCCATCGTTATCACTAAAAGCCTTAAACAAAGTTATTACCGGAAACAAATAAAAAACCAGCCCCAAACCATGGGGGATAACTTAACTATTGTACTGTCCAAAAGTGTTTGGGCAATATAAATAAAAGCAGAAGAAAATAAGATATATCTAAAATTCAGCAAGAACAAATCAAAAGAAAGCAGGTGAAGCATGGAACTGGATTTAAACAATCTGACTCTACTTGAACTTAGGGAAATAGCAAAAGCAAATAATATTAAGAATATTGGAAAATACAGAAAACAGGAACTGATAGAGCTTCTGAATGAAGCGGTCCAAAATTCAACAGAGGACAAAGAGGATGAAACAGAGGTAGCAATCCCCGAACAGAATCCGGAGGATCCCGAGGTTTTGTCTGAATTGCCCCTGGAGGAAGAAAACAGAGATGATGAAGTAAGAAAACAATCATCCGAAGCGTCCAAAAAAGTTGAGACCGGCGATGATAAAGCAGGTACCAAAACCGATTACGGCAGCAGGATAACTCCCGATAAGGAAACCAAAGCCTTCCTTGATAAGAACGGTAATATCCTAAAGGAGAAGCTGTCGCCAAAAGATAAGGAAACAGTCACTTTAGAACAATCCGATGCAAAAGACTCAAAAGATAACAGAAGAAGCCAAAGAAGAGAGGATAATGAAGAAAAGTCATTTCCTCCGGATACCACTGATGTCCATGGTGTGTTAGAAATTATGGAGGCAAACAGTTTTGGTTTTCTAAGAGGGAATAATTACCTTACCACCTCCGAAGACATATATGTATCACCCACTCAAATCAGGAGATTCAGGCTTAAGACGGGTGATGAGGTTGCCGGTAAAACCAGACCCACAAGAGAAGGCGAAAAATTCAGGGCACTTATATATGTGGATTCGGTAAACGGGGACACCCCGGACAAAGCAATAAGAAGAAGGGATTTTGATACCCTTACACCAATTTTCCCCAATGAAAGACTGAGATTGGAAAAGGAAGGTTCCAAGGATCTTTCCATGAGAATAATGGATTTAATCTCACCGGTGGGCAAAGGGCAAAGGGGTCTGATTGTTGCACCTCCAAAGGCAGGTAAAACAACAATCTTGAAAAAAATTGCCCAGAGTATCCACGTAAACAATCCAGAAGTAAAGCTTATTGTTCTTCTCATTGATGAAAGACCTGAAGAAGTAACTGATATGCGTGAGTCAATCAAAGGAGATGTCATTTACTCAACCTTCGATGAAGATCCCATGAACCATACCAAGGTTGCATCCATGGTTTTGGAAAGAGCAAAAAGAATCGTGGAACACGGTAAGGATGTTGTAATCTTACTGGACTCAATAACAAGACTATCAAGGGCTTATAACCTCACTGTTACACCATCGGGAAGAACTTTGTCAGGAGGACTCGATCCATCAGCTCTGATGATGCCCAAAAAGTTCTTTGGTGCTGCCAGAAACATAAGAGGCGGCGGGTCGTTGACCATATTAGCCACAGCTTTGGTTGAAACAGGATCCAGAATGGATGAAATGATTTTTGAAGAATTCAAGGGAACGGGAAATATGGAGGTCCATTTGGACAGAAAGCTTCAGGAAAGAAGGGTGTTCCCGGCTATAGACATTAATAAATCTGGAACCAGGCGTGAGGAATTGCTGCTGTCTCCGGACGAAGTTGATGCGGTCAGAAAAATCAGGAACCTATTATACCGAGGTGCTGATGTTTCAAAAATCACTGAAGAATTAATTTCACTCATGGGTGTATCCGATACAAATGAGGAACTTGTTGAACAAATTAAAAAGATGAGATCCTAGTTTAGTATATACTTTGAATTTAAAAACATATGAAAAATGAAGAAAAATTTCCATTTTCGAATATTTTGATTATAATGAATATACTGAAAACTTTATTTCAAACAGAAGGTTGTAACTACGCTGATTCTAAACCTTCTCGGGGGAACTAATGAAAAAGTATTTACCAAAACTAATTTCATATGTATTGATTTACCTGTTGATTTTTCCTCAGGTAGTCCTTGCCGATTATGTTGAATACAGTACGACTAAGAATTCACCCGTGTTAGTACCGACACAATCAGGTGAAAACATTCGGTCGAATGTTAATAATAAGCCATCCGGGATAATGAAGTTCGATAAAGATACTTCCACTGTCTATTCCCTTAATAAGGAAACCGGAAAAATTGAAATAACCCCACTTCCAATGAGCACATCAAAATTCGGGTACGGTAAAAATACCGTTTCTGAATCCTTGGACATTAAGAAAAATGTACTCAGCTACATTTGGCGAACGGTTAATGAGGATTTCAAATTCGGAGAATTGACTTCCATGGATATTTCAGAAGCCCTTGGCATAATCGCGCTGACTGTCAGCTCTGAGGATTATGATAAAAGTGGTTTGGCAATTTTCACAGACTACAGAGGTAAGATAATAAAAGTTGTTAGTACCGGAGTCCAACCGGAAAGTATAGTCTTCTCTCCAAATGCCAAATCGGTTATTATATCTAATTCCGGACGTGCAACAGAGGGTACCGGGGCCAATGACCCTGAAGGATCGGTTACGGTGATTTCCTTAAATGGATATGCAGGAAATATAAAAGACAGTGATGTTATTGAAATTGGATTCAAACACCTTGATTCTAAAAAAGCAGAACTTGTAAATTCAGGCATTTTTATGAAAAGAGGCAGGCTTCCGTCACGGGGATTGGAACCCGGCGAAGTAGCGGTGGAAGAGAATTCAAGGTATGCATATATATCACTTCCCGAGAACAATGCAATAGCTAAGATAGATTTGAGAAAGATGATAATCGAAAGTGTATCAGCTGTTAAAACCAATACCGGAGTTCAAAACGAGAAATCATTTGTTCAACCCGTTGGGATTAAAGCCGTAAACCATAACGGTAAGGTTTATCTGTTAACTGCCAATATAGATTCTTCAATGACAATTATAAAAGATGGAAAAGAAGGATTAGAAACGGTATTTGACTCAACATCTTCATTAACCAAAGTTTTAAAAGATATTTATCCAAACGGATTGCCGGATACAATTGCGAATAATCCTGAAAATAAAGCAAGTTTGAAGAACTACCTAGAGTTAGGACATCTAAGAAGCCGTACATATGCATTTTTGACTTTGGGATTTGGGGGAATAGCTGTATTTGATGTAACTGATCCTCAAAATACTTTCTTTGAAAGCTTTATAGGAAGCGACAGTGAAACTCCATTATCTAAACCGATATTTATAAACGGTCAATTTGATCTTAATAACCAGCCTATTCTGTTGGTGCCGGGTGTAAACAATAAGGATTCGGAAGTATTTGAGTTAAAGTTTAATTAAGAACCAACATTGGTTTTAAAAGAAATAAATTAATAAAAAACAAGAGCCGTAAGTTGAAACTTACAGCTCTTGTTTTTCCTTTACCAAGGTTATGACCTATATTATGATCATGGGATGATGTAAGGAAGATGGTTATTCAAGTATTATTCTTCTGTTGAAACAGTCTCAACCTTTTTAGCCTGTGCTGCTTTTGCAAATTTCTTCTTGAACCTGTCTACTCTACCGCCGACATCTACTATCTTCTGCTTACCTGTGAAGTAGGGATGGCACTGAGAGCATATTTCAACTTTTAGTTCGTCTTTCACTGATCCTGTAAGGAACGTGTTTCCACATGCACACTTAACAACGGCTTCATGGTTGTATTTAGGATGTATGCCTTCTTTCATTTTCTCACCTCTGATCGAATTTACTGTTAAATTGGATTAACCACTAAATAATATCAGAACAAATTAAAACAGTCAATGGAGAAAAAATATAAAAGGTGTAATTAAAATGATTATCCTGTATAATAATATACTGATAACAAATGTACCGAGGTTGCTATGGCTAAATTATATTTCAGATACGGAGCTATGAATTCCGGAAAGTCCACATCACTAATGCAGGTTTCCTTCAATTATGAAGAAAGAGGAATGAATTCTGTTCTTATTAAACCAAGGGTTGATACCAAGGGCGGAGATACATTGACTTCCCGAATCGGACTCCAGAGGAAAGTTGATTACATGTGTACCGAAACTGAAGATTTGTTCGAGATTTTAAGTAAGATGGACAAAGAGAAAAAGATAGACTGTGTTTTAGTGGATGAAGCTCAGTTCCTGAAAAAACACCACGTGGATGAATTACTCATGGTAACGGTAAAACTCAACATTCCTGTTATCGCATATGGTTTAAGGACCGACTTTGCTTTAGAAGGCTTTGAAGGAGCTGAAAGGCTGCTGTTATTAGCCCATACCATAGAAGAAATGAAAACAATATGTGTTTGCGGAAGAAAGGCATTGCTAAACGGCAGAAAAGTCAACGGCAAATTCGTATTCACCGGGGATCAGATCGCAATAGACAACAGGGCAGATATAGAATACCAGTCTCTTTGCCCCCAGTGTTATTTTGAAGCCAGAGATGCCTATTTTAAGGAATTAAACGGTAAATAAGGAGAAAAAAATATGAAAAATGTAGGAGGCCAAGCCGTTTTGGAAGGCGTAATGATGCGTGGCTCAACGTGTGTGGCCACCTCAGTGCGGACCTCAGACGGTATGATAGTTACAGTATCAGAACCCTTGGTCAAACAAAAGGGATCCATCAAAAAACTTCCCATAATCAGAGGCATTGTTAATTTGATAGATTCCATGATTATCGGAATTAAGGTAATGAATTACTCAGCATCCTTATTTGAAGAGGGTGGTGAGGAGGAAGAAGATTCTAAATTTTATACCTGGTTAAATAAAGTATCCAGCGGCAGAGCTGACAAGCTTATGTCCTACTTCTCGGTTGGGCTATCAATTGTATTGGCTTTGGTAATGTTCACGATACTTCCGACTTTTGTTGCCGGTTTCTTCAGGAATATGGGTGTATCCAGACTCGGTATAAATTTTATTGAAGCCGGAATAAAGGTTGTATTCTTCCTGGTATATCTGATCGGAATAAGCAAAATACCTGAAATTGACAGAGTTTTCAGATATCATGGGGCAGAGCATAAAGTAATTGCCGCCTATGAGAATAATCTCGATTTGACGGTTGAAAATGTGAGGAAGTCATCAAGATATCATGCAAGATGCGGAACCAACTTCCTGTTTTTAGTACTTATGGTATCAATTGCTGTGTATTCGGTTGTGCCATTTTCAGATGTTGTATTAAGAGTGGTATCAAAGATACTATTAGTACCGGTTGTTGCCGGAGTAACCTTTGAATTACTTCGCTGGCTTGGTGCATCGGATTCATTCTTATCCAGGGCAATCTCTTCTCCGGGGAAACTCATGCAGAAGATAACAACCAAGGAACCTGATGACCAGATGATTGAAGTTGCCATCACAGCTTTGAAAAGAAGTGAAGGCATACCATACACGGTCAAGGAACTTAAAGCTTTTGCAGATGACAAATTAAAGAATTTAGAAACTTCAGCCCTGGACAGGGACGTCATATTAAGCCATGTCCTGGGTTATGACAAGACATATATTTATACTCATCCGGAACTTGAAGTTACTAATGAGAAATTTGAAGAATTTAAAAAGCTGGTTTTTGAAAGAAAAAAACATAAACCGGTAAGCTATATTACGGGTATGAAGGAATTCATGGGTAATGAATTCATAGTCAACGAACATACATTGATACCGAGGCCCGATTCGGAAACCCTTGTTGTCCATGCGGAAACAATAATGCAGAATGTCAGCATTATAGAAGGCAGGAGTAACTTCAGAATTCTTGATATGTGCTCCGGTTCGGGAGCAATCGGTTTATCCTTGATAAAACTTTTCCCGAAAGCTGAATTGACAATGGTTGACATAAGCAAGGAAGCAATGGATGTTGCACTGAAAAATGCCGAGAAGCTCGGAGTCAGGGAAAGGACAGGTTCATTCATCAGCGATTTATTTGAAGATGTGGATATAAAAGGGGATTTTGACATCATTGTATCTAATCCGCCATATATCAAGTCATCGGAGATTAGTACTCTATCCCGCGATGTCAGGGAGTATGAACCAAAGGATGCTCTGGACGGCGGCGATGACGGGTTGGATTTCTACAGAAAGATTACCGATAAATCCAGGCAATTCTTAAAGGACGGGGGTTGGCTGGTGTTTGAGATAGGTTATGACCAAAAGGAGGCAGTTATGGGTATCTTAAGACAATTTAAATATACTGAACCGGAAGCCTCAGAGGATTTGGCAGGAAACGCAAGGGTAGTTTCTGCTGCATATATCCACGATTTGTAGCTGTCTGGGAGAGATGTAAACACGAAGACAGGACTATAAAATTAACGGAGGATTATTATGCTGGAAAGACTAAACTTTATAGAAAATAAATATGACGAATTATCACATCAGATTGCGGACCCTCAGGTCATGGAAAACCATGCCGAATGGCAGAAGCTGTTGAAAGAACATGCCGAAATCCAGGATGTGGTTACCAAATACAGAGAATATAAAAAAGCAGAGGAAGAGGTAGAAGCCAATAAAGAGCTTTTAAATGAAGACCTTGATCCTGAAATGAAGGAAATGGTCCAGGAGGACAATAAACTTTTACTTGAAAAGATTGAACAGGAAATTCAATTAATGCTCATACCAAAGGATCCGAATGATTCAAGAAACGTATTTGTTGAAATCAGAGGCGGAGCAGGCGGAGACGAAGCAGCCTTATTTGCTCATTCCCTATACAGAATGTATACAAGATATGCTGAAGTAAGGAATTGGAAGCCTGAGATTATGAGCTTGAACGAAACAGACATCGGAGGATTCAAGGAAGTTGTTTTCATGATCAAGGGAAACGGAGCTTATTCAAGATTAAAATATGAGTCCGGTGTACACAGGGTACAAAGAGTCCCTGAAACCGAAAGCTCAGGCAGGATACATACTTCCACCGTAACTGTAGCAATTATGCCTGAAGTTGATGATGTCGAAGTAGAAATCGGACCGAATGACTTAAGGATAGACGTTTATCGTTCATCTGGAAACGGAGGGCAGTCAGTTAATACTACGGATTCTGCCGTAAGAATTACCCATCTTCCCACAGGAATGGTTGTTGCGGTTCAGGATGAAAAATCCCAATTGAAAAACAAAGAAAAAGCATTGAAGATACTTAAAGCAAGATTGTATGAAATAGCCGAGACCGAAAGAAACAAGGGGATTGCTGACGAAAGAAGATTCCAGGTTGGTACAGGTGACAGGTCAGAAAGAATAAGGACATATAATTACCCACAGGGAAGAGTTACGGATCACAGAATCGGTCTGACACTCTATAAGCTTGATACTTTTATGGAAGGCGATATAGACGAAATGCTTGACGCTTTAATTAAGTATGACCAAAGTGAAAAGCTTAAAAAGATGGGTAGAAACTGATTGGATTAAGCAGCTCGATTTCAGCTGCTTTTTTTAGAAAGATTTTTATAAGCCCGATATTAGAAAAATAATTAAGGTAAACAACAGGGACTGAAGGTAACGTAAATTGGATAATTCAAACAGAGTCACAGAACCCAAAAGAAATAATATTAAAACTATAAAAGCAGATTTAAACGGTGTCCAGGAAAAGGAATATATCCGGGCTATTGAAACTGCCGGAGAAATTATAAAATCCGGCGGAATTGTAGCCTTTCCCACTGAAACTGTTTATGGATTGGGTGCCGATGCTTTAAACGGTGAAGCAGTTAAGCTGATATTCATGGCAAAGGGAAGACCTTCAGACAATCCGTTGATTATTCACGTGTGTGACAAGGATATTTCCTTGATTACCCATGATATTCCGGAAATTGCACATAAGCTCATGGATGCATTCTGGCCGGGACCATTAACCATAATATTTAAAAGATCAGATGCCGTACCGGATCAAACAACAGCAGGTCTTAAAACCGTCGGAATAAGGATGCCGGACAATAAATGTGCCCGGGATTTAATAAAATCAGGCGGCGGTTATGTGGCTGCCCCCTCTGCAAATATCTCAGGAAGACCGTCACCTACAACCTATGAAAGATGTGTAGCTGATTTGGATGGCAGGGTTGAAATGATACTTGGCAAAGATTCTGAAATGGTTGGGCTGGAATCGACTATAATAGATGTGACGGGAGAAAAACCCGAGGTTTTAAGGCCCGGAGCGATTACATTGGAGATGCTTTCAAAGGTTATAGGTGAAGTAAGTTATAACGGGTCGATAATGACGGATGAGGGCAAACCAAGAGCACCGGGTATGAAGTATACACACTATTCTCCCAAAGCTGAGGTTACAATTGTGACAGGATTTGAAGAGAAAGTACAAGAATATCTTGCTGATCTTACCGAAAATGATTCAACATCAATGGGGATAATAGTAGGCAGGCTTATTTCCGATAAAGGGGATTTAAATAGCAATTTGATTGTTTTTAATACTGTTGAGGAAGCATCAAAGGGAATATTTGAAACTTTAAGGTTGGCAGACGACAGAGGATATGAAAAAGTGTTTATAAGTGCAGTACCTGAGACAGGTCTTGGTCTGGCTTTCATGAACAGGGTCAAAAAGTCTGCAGGATACAGGTTTTTGGAGGTGGAGTAAAATATTTAAGGTTCTTTTCGTATGTACCGGTAATACTTGCAGAAGCCCAATGGCGGAATATATTTTGAAGAGCAGGAATTTACCCCTTGAGGTAAGTTCAGCGGGAATATATGCAAGGGATGGAGAGCCCATGGCGACAATGGCTCAAAGTGTTGTTTTTAATGAGCTTTCAATATTTACTCAGCACAGATCAAGGCAGCTTATTAAAGAAATGGCTGATATGAATGATTTAATTCTTACGATGACAAGGGCACAAAAAGAGATTCTTAAAGAATCCGGAGTCAAGAATGTTTTTACTCTGAAGGAATTTGCAGGTGAGACCGGTGATGTGGAAGATCCCTTCGGTTCAGGATATGCCACTTATCTTAAGATTTTTTATGAATTGAAAAGACTTATTGAAAAATCTGAAAAAAAATTTAATAATAATAAAGGGAAAAATCAAGAATAGAAAAAATAAAAAACAGGAGAGGATTTGTATATGAAGATTTCAATCGGAGCGGATCATGCAGGCTTTTCGTTGAAAGAGCTTTTTAAAGAACATCTGGAAAAAAACGGACATGAAGTAATTGACTTTGGTACTCACTCAAAGGAGTCTGTGGATTATCCGGATTATGCAGTAATGGTATCCAATCATGTTGCTGAAGGGAAAAGCGAGCTTGGTGTATTAATTTGCGGAACCGGCATCGGAATGTCCATGGCTGCGAACAAAGTAAAAGGAATCAGGGCGGCACTATGCCACGACGCTTACTCAGCACATGCTACAAAGACTCACAATGATGCCAATGTATTATGTATCGGAGAAAGAATAATCGGACCCGGATATGCATTGATGATTCTTGATGAATTCGTCAATACAAAATTTGAAGGCGGAAGACATACAAGAAGAGTAGATAAAATCAATTGCATAGGGGAGTAAAAATATGAGCATAGTAACAGAAATCAAGCATCCGCTGATACAGCACAAACTGACAATTTTAAGAGATAAAAACACAGGATCAAAGGAATTCAGAGAAGTTGTGGAAGAGATTGCCATGTTGATGGCATACGAAGTCACAAGAAACATTGAAACCTCCGAAGTTACCGTTGAAACACCCATGTGTGAGACAAAATCAAGAGTATTGGCAGGTAAGAAACTTGCCATTGTACCTATACTGAGAGCAGGTCTTGGAATGGTGGAAGGAATAAGAAAGCTTATTCCAGCAGCAAAGGTAGGTCATATAGGACTCTACAGAGATGAGAAGACGCTTCAACCTGTTGAATACTTCTGTAAATTACCCCAGGACATCGGGGAGAGAGATATAATTCTAGTTGATCCAATGCTGGCAACAGGCGGTTCAGCCAGTGATGCCATAACCATGCTGAAGAACAGAGGAGCCGTCCATATAAGATTCGTCGGCTTGATAGCAGCACCGGAAGGGATTAAGGTATTGACAGATAAGCATCCGGATGTGGATGTTTATGTTGCGGCAATTGATGAGAAACTAAATGAGAACGGGTATATTCTCCCCGGTCTCGGAGATGCAGGGGACAGACTTTTCGGAACAAAATAAATAAGAATAACAATGAAGCCGGGTGAACCCAGCTTTGTTGTTTTAAAAACTTAAATTTATTAATAAAAAGAAATTTCGGAGTCAATACGTCAAAATAGGTTAATTTAAAGAAGTTTTACGTCATTTTTTTAACAGAAAATCTTTACATTATATAAAAACTAAGGTAATTGAGTAAAATTTACAATGGCAGTAAACGATTTTTATTCTTTTTGCACTATTTAAAAATGTTGATAATATTAGTGGTAAGAGTATAATTTGAATGTTTAAAGGAGGGATAGTTAAATATTGGACGATCAATTGAGTACGCTAATGAAAAAGGTTGTTGGCAGCACCTTGTTTATAGCAGTTCCACTTGCAGTTTTGATACTGATTTTCAGGAATTACTGGGCGGCATTATCTTTTTTAGGAGGAGCCACCATGGCCAGCGCCGGCTTCGCACTCAGCGTCTACGTGACAACTATTGCACTGAAAGGCCAGGCAAGTCCATTCCTGCCCATAATAACAAGTATGGCAAAGGCATTGGTAACTGCAGGTGTTGGATTCCTATTTTTCCTGATTAACAGGGAGAATGTATTTTTTTATATTGCAGGATTCATAATACTTTTTATCGGTATTTACCGATACACTAAGAATTCCGAAAAGGAGATGAAATAATTGGTACATTTCATTACTGAAGGTCCTTTAAAGGTCTTTTGGTTAAACGGGATAAAGATTGCGATCACAAGACCCATGCTGGTTTGCACCGGTGCGATGATTGCCTTGTCCCTGATTATGATTTACCTGGGTTCCGGTTTAAAAGTCTTACCCACATCTAAAAAACAGGTGGCGGCTGAAACTATTTATTCCTTTGTACACGGGATAGTCAAAGATAATATGGGAGAGAAGCTTATAAGCTTTGTCCCCTTCATAGGAGCCCTGATTATTTATATCATGGGGCAGAATATGACCGGATTGTTTGGATTCAAACCGGCCACTTCAAGCTTTTCAACAGCATTGGGCCTGGGTTTGACAGCATTTGTAATGATGCATGTCAATGCCATTAAAACAGGAGGAGTCGGGGGATACTTAAAATCCTATGTTAAACCGATGCCTTTCCTACTTCCGATTACTTTAATGGAAAGGATAATCCTTCCCATAAGTTTATCCTTGAGGTTATTCGGTAACATTTTAGCAGCGGCGGTTATCATGACTTTGATTTATGGTGCACTGCTTGGAATATCCACGTTTGCAGCACTTATCATACCAATACCCTTCCATGCATATTTTGATATTTTTGACGGCGGATTGCAGGCGGTTATTTTCACCTTCCTGACAATGATTCAAACTAAGCTGTTGGCAGAGGAATCATCGGAGCATCACGCTTTATAAATGAGAGCACACCAAAGTGTGGCTTTAACTACATAAGAAACTAAGACCCGGAAATTTTTCGGATATAAAACAACAAATTATTTTTAAGGTATTTTAAAGGAGATTTTTATGGAACTAGGACTAAGAGCATTGGCAGCAGCTATAGCTGTTTTTACAGGAGTCGGAGCAGGTATCTCAACAGGACTTGCAACAGGAAAGGCTGTTGAAGCTGTTTCAAGACAACCTGAAGCATCATCAAATATAATCACGGTACTTGTTATTGGATCGGCTTTCGCTGAAGCAACTGCAATATACGGCTTACTCGTATCCATACTTTTAATATTCGTCGGACTGGGCTAGAAGGCTTAAAAAAATAAAGATTAAAGCCTAAAGGGAGGTACGATCAAATGAGTATAGAATTAACCGAAATAGTAATGAGTATTGTCAACTTTATAATCTTCTACTTCATCGTAAAGATTTTTTTCTTTAAAAAAATCCAGGGCATCATGGCTGAGAGAAGCAGAGTTATAAGAGACAATATAGATAAAGCAATCCAGGACAGGGAGGTTTCAGAAAAGCTTCTTAAGGAAGCCCAGGAAGCTTCCAAGACATCTAAGGAAACCGGAATCAGCATAATCAATGAGCACAAGAAAAAGGCTGAGTCCCTGTATGAAGATATAGTCAATGATGCAAGGGAAGAAGCAAAGCTCATTGTATTAAGAGGAACAACCGACGCCAACCGTGAAAGAGAACAGGCTAAAAAGGAAGTTAGGAAGAATGTTGTTGAACTTGCTACCCTGTTATCTAAAAAAGTTGCCAGCGAAGATCTTACGGAAGAGGATCACGACAGATTAATAGATGAAGTAATAACCAAGGTGGGAGAAAACTGATGTATGAATTTCTTGATAAAAGATATGCACAGGCTCTCTATGAAGTAGCGAAATCTAAGGGCAAGGTTGATAAGTATATCTCTGATCTGGAAGCCATAGTAAAGACAATAGATTCAAATCAAGAATTCAAGGATCTAATAAAGCATCCAGAATTTACAACAAAAGAAAAAAAGAAAGCCTTCATATCCATTTTCAAAGGGAAAATAGATGAAGACCTGTTAACCTTTTTGTTAATCCTTGTTGAAAAGGACAGGATTCTGTTTTTAAACGAGAAAGTGGAAGAACTTAAAAAAATCGATCTTGAAAATAAGGAAACCATTATTGCCAAGATAACAACGGCAAAGCCGCTGAAAGAATACCAGAGAGAAGCCTTGAAGGAAAAGATAAGTGTAAAATATCACAGAAAAGTCATCCTGGCAGAAACGGTTGATCCAAACATTATAGGCGGAGTGATCATAAGAATAGGGGATGAACTTATCGACGGCAGTGTGAGAAATACTCTGGATGAACTTAAAATCCAGATGACCTCCACGAATGAGAGGAACCTGGGATGATTATAAAACCTGAAGAAATTACGTCGGTAATAAGACGTGAAATCGAAAGATTCGATAAAAAAATTGAAAAAGTCGACTCCGGAACCATAGTCCAAATTGGCGACGGTATTGCCAGAGTTTACGGACTTGATGACTGTATGGAAGGTGAGCTTCTGGAATTACCCGGAGGTCTTAACGCCATGGCTTTGAACCTTGAATATGACAATGTGGGCTGTGTACTTTTAGGAAACAGCAGGGGTATCAAAGAGGGGGATTTTGTCAAAAAGACCGGAAAGATAGTCGAGGTTCCCGTAGGTGAGAATATGATCGGCCGTGTTGTCGATGCACTTGGTGAATCGATTGACGGAAAAGGACCGATTGAACAATCGGCCTTCAGAGCCATTGAAGTTCAGGCTCCCGGTGTAATACAACGTAAATCCGTTTCCGTTCCCTTGGAGACCGGTATAAAGGCAATTGACTCCATGGTTCCCATCGGAAGAGGACAAAGAGAACTGATTATAGGTGACAGACAGACAGGTAAAACACAGATTGCATTAGACACCATTCTAAACCAAAAAGGTAAGGATGTTATCTGTATTTATGTCGCCATCGGTCAGAAACAGAGCAGCGTTGCTAATATATATAACATACTGTCAAAAGCAGGGGCCATGGACTATACAATAATAGTCTCAAGCTCAGCTGCGGAAGCTGCACCGCTTCAGTATATAGCTCCTTATACCGGCTGTACCATAGGTGAATACTTCATGGATAAGGGTAGAGACGTTCTGATTGTTTATGATGATTTGAGCAAGCATGCGGTTGCATACAGAACAATGTCACTTCTTCTGAGGAGACCGCCGGGAAGAGAAGCCTATCCCGGAGATGTGTTCTACATACATTCAAGACTCTTGGAAAGAGCTGCAAGACTGTCGGATGATTTAGGCGGAGGTTCCATGACTGCAATGCCGATTGTTGAGACTCTTGCAGGTGATATTACGGCTTACATACCAACAAATGTCATATCAATAACTGACGGTCAGATATTCCTTCAGTCCGACCTTTTCTACAACGGAATAAGACCTGCAATAAATCCGGGTATTTCCGTATCCAGAGTCGGCGGTAATGCGCATACCAAGGGTATGAAGAAGGTGTCCGGAAGGTTGAGACTTGATCTGGCTCAGTTCCGTGAATTGGAGTCCTTCTCCAGATTCGGAACCGATCTTGACAGTACATCCAAGGGCTTGCTGAATAAAGGTCAAAGAATTGTTGAAGTTTTAAAACAGCCTCAGTATAAGCCGTTGAAGTATGAAAAACAGATAATGATACTTTTTGCTGTAGTAAACGACATGTTATCAGATATTGAAGTCAAGGATGTCAAAAGGTTTGAAGAAGAATTCTTTGATTTCCTAGATACCTACCACAGGGATATTTCCAAGGATATTTCAGCATCAGGAAATTTGGACGATGCAACTTCGCAAAAGCTTATCGGAGCAATAGAAGATTTTAAGAAAAATTACTTTGAGTAAAGGAGGTCTAAATAATGGCAGGTGTTTCATTATTATCACTGGTCAGAAGACTGAAGACAGTAACCAGCACCAGAAAAATAACAAGTGCCATGGGTCTTGTTGCCACCTCTAAATATCAAAAAGTTAAAAAACTGTTGTCATCCAACGAGGTTCATTTTGCGTCGCTGATGGAGATCATAAGAGATGTATCTTCCGAGGTAAAAGAATCGGATTCAATATTCATTGCTCATGAGAAGGAAGAATCAACTCCTGTAATCAGTAAAAAATTATTTATAATTTTCAACTCCACAAAGGGTATGGTGGGCGGATACAATTCCGAGGTAATGGAAAAAGCTCTTTCATTAATTGAAGCAGAAGCACATGTTCCCTATATCTTTACAACGGGAACAAGGGGAATGGTTTTCATAAATAAGTTTATTTCAAAGGACAGCTCCAGAACATTAAATATTTCAGACGTACCTACTTTTAAGAGTACGGCAGAATTATTGGAGGAAGCTTTGGAATTCTATAAAAAAGGCTATGTTGACGAAGTTCAGCTTGTATACACTAAGTATTTATCCCCTGTAAGAACAGAGGTTATAACCGAAAAGCTGCTTCCCATTTCACCGGAAAGTTTGAGTGCCGTTCCTGCCTTTAAGTTAGATTCTGAAGTTGCAAAAAGTTTTGAAGGAGGACCCGAATTCGAGTTCCAACCTCCAGCAAACATGATGCAGGACAGGCTATTCGGACTTTATCTTAAGGAAAAGCTATATAATACTGCCTTACATGCAAAAACATCTGAACAGTCGGTCAGAATGAGGGCGATGGACTCAGCAACCAAGAATGCGGATGAGATTCTAAGGGATTTGACTAAGCAATTCAACAGATTAAGGCAAAGTACCATAACCCAGGAGATTACAGAGATAGTGGGCGGAGCGGAAGCTCTTAAATAGGAGGAAACATGGCAAATAATGCAGGGAAAATAGTTCAGATAATCGGACCTGTTATAGATATACAATTTAAAAATTCTCACTTACCCGAGATATTCAACGCAGTTGAAATCAAGGTTGACAGTGAGAGGATAGTATATGCTGAAGTTGAACAGCATATCGGTGACGAGATAGTCCGTTGCATTGCAATGGAGCCCACCGAAGGATTGAAAAGAGGTATGGAGGTATTGGACATCGGTGCTCCCATAACCGTACCCGTGGGTGATAAATGCCTGGGCAGAATATTCAACGTTTTAGGGCAGAATATAGACGGCGGCCCCACTGTGTATGCAGATAAATATCTGCCTATTCACCGTAAACCTCCGACCTTTGAAGAACAGCAGGTTGAGCCTGAAATGTTTGAAACCGGAATCAAAGTAATTGACTTGGTTGCACCCTACATGAAGGGTGGAAAAGTAGGACTGTTCGGTGGTGCAGGTGTAGGTAAGACAGTTCTGATTCAGGAGCTGATCAATAACATTGCAACAGAATCCGGCGGTCTGTCAGTTTTCACAGGTGTCGGAGAAAGGTCCAGAGAAGGAAATGACTTGTATCGTGAAATGCAGGAATCCGGTGTAATAAAAAAGACTGCTTTGGTCTTCGGACAGATGAATGAACCGCCGGGAGCCAGAATGAGGGTTGCCCTGACAGGACTTACCATGGCGGAGTATTTCAGAGACAAGGGTCAGGACGTGCTTTTGTTTATAGATAATATATTCAGGTTTTCACAGGCAGGATCTGAGGTATCGGCACTTTTAGGAAGAATTCCTTCCGCCGTTGGATACCAGCCCACATTGGCTACTGAAATGGGAGCCCTTCAGGAGAGGATAACATCGACAAAGCATGGATCAATAACCTCAGTTCAGGCAGTATACGTACCTGCAGATGACCTTACCGACCCGGCACCGGCAACTACCTTCAGCCATCTTGATTCAACAACGGTTTTGGACAGAGGAATAGTTGAATTGGGTATATATCCGGCAGTTGATCCTCTGGCTTCATCTTCAAGAGTGTTGGATCCTATGGTAGTAGGTGAAGAGCACTATAAAACCGCAAGGGATGTAATTGCAGTTCTCGAAAAGTACAGAGAGCTTCAGGATATTATAGCAATACTCGGTGTTGAAGAACTGTCCGATGAAGACAGGGCTGTTGTTGGAAGAGCCAGGAGAATCCAAAGATTCTTCTCACAACCCTTCAGGGTTGCCGAACAGTTTACAGGAATGAAGGGTAAGTTTGTTCCCATTAAGGAAACCATAAGAGGTTTCAGGGAGATTTTAGACGGACTTCATGACCAGGTTCCTGAATCAGCATTCTTATTTGCCGGAACAATAGATGATGTTTTAGCAAAGGCCGAGGAGTTGAAGAAATAATGGCTTTCAATCTGAAGATAGTCACAGCTGAGAAAATCCTCGTTGACGAAGAGGTCACATCCTTTAAAACGTCAAACGAAGACGGGGAGTTTCAGATTCTTACAGATCATTCACCGCTTATTTCTTTGACGGTTAAAGCACTCAGTGAATACATCACTGCAGCAGGAGAAAGAAAATCAATAGAAACTGAAGCCGGAGTACTTAAATTCAAGAACAATACTCTTCTTCTCATGACATCTGACGATGAGGAATTGTCAGATATTGATGAAGAGCCGGAAGACTTTGAAGATAAAGAGAAGTAATTAAAAAAGAATGAAACATGTTATAAAAGTCAAACTGAAATATTTCAGTTTGACTTTTAGTGAATATTTATGTATATTATCCTTTAAGAAACTTAGTGAGCAGAAGAGTAGTGCAATCATAGGAACACAGAGAGCTCCCATAGGGTGAAAGGGAGAGTCCGAAACTTGTATGAACATGGCCTGCATAAAGGAGGAGCTGAATATTGAAGTTCCTACGTGTCCGCACGTTACAGCGGCAGGGCATGCTGTGCCCCATAAGGGAGGTTTTCCTCCGAAGTAAAGGTGGTAACACGTTAATTCGTCCTTTTCATCCAATGGGTGGAAGGGGCTTTATTTTTTA
>DAINSS010000015.1:45625-50108 GCA_036741195.1 Clostridiaceae bacterium
AAAAATATTTTGATGAGGTGTCTAAAATGAGTAATTATTCAATCGAAACGAAATGTACCCATTCAGGTTATGAGCCCGGAAACGGAGAACCGAGGATTGCTCCTATTGTACAGTCTACAACCTATAAGTATGACAGTGCCGATGAGGTCGCTGCACTTTTTGATCTGGCGCAGGCAGGCCACATGTACACCAGAATATCAAATCCTACATCAGCTGTTTTGGAAGGAAAGCTTGCCGAGTTGGAAGGGGGAGTCGGAGCTCTTGCAGTATCCTCAGGTCAGGCTGCAACACTTACGGCAATAATAACCATATGTAATGAAGGCGAGCATTTAATTGCAATGAATAATTTATACGGAGGCACATATAATCTTATAAACTCTACTCTAAAGAAGTTTGGAATTGAATGTACCTTTGTTGACATCAATGCAACCGATGATGAAATAAACAGCGCATTTAAAGAAAACACGAAACTAGTATTCGGTGAAACAATAGGGAATCCGGGAGTTGAAGTACTGGATATTGAAAGACTTGCTTCGATTGCACACAGCCACGGTGTTCCCCTGATTATAGACAATACCTTCGCAACACCGGTTCTTTGCAGACCGATTGAATGGGGAGCAGATATAGTTACCCACTCCGCAACAAAATACTTGGACGGTCATGCAACAAGTGTCGGAGGAATAATTGTGGATTCGGGCAAATTCAACTGGAACAATGGTAAATTCCCGCATTTAACCGAAAAGGATCCTAACTATCATGGGTTGAGCTATACGGAAGCATTCAAGGAAGCAGCATTTATAAGCAAAGCCAGGGTTGTATTCTTAAGGGATATGGGACAGACAATAAGTCCATTCAATGCATGGCTTATCAATTTAGGCTGTGAGACCCTTGCACTGAGACTTGAGAGGCACTCATCAAATGCTCTGAAAGTTGCAAAGTTTTTAGAAAATCATCCGAACGTTGACTGGGTAAGCTATCCAAAGCTGGAATCATCTCCTTCCTATACTTTAGCTGAAAAGTATCTGCCATCGGGAGGCAGCGGAATTATTGCCTTCGGTGTTAAAGGCGGATTGGAAGAGAGCAAGAAATTCATTGACAGTGTGAAATTGGCTTCATTGGTAGTCCATGTGGCAGATGTCAGAACCCATGTCCTTCATCCTGCAACAATGACACACAGGCAGATGTCAAGGGAGGAACAGGAAAAGGCGGGAATCAAGGAGAATATGGTCAGACTTTCTGTGGGAATAGAAAATGCAGAAGATATTATAAAGGATCTTGATGATGCATTAAGAGCCTAAAGCGGGGGATTGAAATGCCATTGATAATTTCGCAGGATTTACCTGCAAAATCCATATTGGATAAGGAAAATATTTTCACCATGAGTGAAAAAAGAGCTTTGACCCAGGATATCAGACCTCTTCAGGTTGCTATTTTGAATCTGATGCCGAATAAGGAAGAAACGGAGCTGCAGCTTCTTAGAATGCTTTCCAACACTGCACTTCAGGTGAAAATTGATCTTATCACCACAGAGAGCTATAAACCAAAGCATACCGATGAAAACCACTTAAGCAAGTTTTATAAGACTTTTTCCCAGATTAAAGGAAACCGCTATGATGCAATGATAGTGACAGGAGCTCCTGTAGAGAAGCTTTCCTTTGAAGAGGTTTTTTATTGGGAGGAGCTTAAGGAGATCCTTGAGTATGTCAGGACGAATGTTTTTTCCACCATGTTTATTTGTTGGTCCGGACAGGCGGCTCTCTACTATTATTATGGCATTGAAAAACATTACCAGGATGAAAAGATATTCGGTGTTTTTGAATATGAACTCCTGGGAGACGGCATTCTTACCAAAGGATTTGACACTCCGTATTTTGTACCTCAAAGCAGGTATACCAAAACCAAAAAAGAAGATCTCAAAGGTATAAAGGATATAGTTGTTTGGGCAAACAGGGAAGACACCGGGATTCAACTTGCCACCACCAGGGATTACAGATTGATTTTCAGCTCAGGCCACTGGGAGTATGATGAAAACAATCTTTACCGTGAATATTTGAGGGATGAAAAACAAGGATTGAATACCAAGCTTCCGGTGAACTACTTTAAAGGGGATGACCCGGAAAAAGGCGTTATCATCAGATGGAAATCACACGGGAATCTGCTGTTCTCAAATTGGATCAATCATGTGGTATATCAAAAAACGCCCTTTGACTTAAATGAACTGACAAAGAAAAAGGTGGGGAGGAAGGACTAAATTGGTTAAGAAAATAAATATCGGGTTGCTTGGATTCGGAACCGTAGGGAGCGGAGTATACAGGATCCTCACTGAAAATAATAAAAATATCACCGAAAGAATCAAAAGAGATACCGGTAAGGATATTGAAATAAATATAAAAAGAGTACTTGTTAGAAACAAGAAGAAATATGGTTCTGTACTGGAAGATATAGGTACGGAAAACATTGAGGACATACTGAATGATGACGAAATAAGCATTGTGGTAGAAGTCATCGGCGGCTCAGAACCCGCCATTGGGTATATGAAATATGCAATGATTAAGAAGAAGAATGTGGTTACCGCAAATAAGAGAGCTCTGTTTGAAGAGAAGGGAAGACTTGAAGATTTCGCCCTCAATAACTCTGTTCAATTCAGATATGAGGCTTCAGTAGGAGGCGTACTCCCGATTGTCAGAGTGTTGAAGGAATCCCAGATCTCTGACGAGCTTGAAGAATTGTCGGCTATAATAAACGGATCGACAAACTATATTCTGACAAGGACGGCAAAGGGCGAGAGTATTGATGAGGTCATTAAAAACGCAAAACAGCTGGGATATCTAGAAGCTGACCCCACATCCGACCTTGAAGGATTTGATCCTATGTATAAAATAGGAATATTAGGTTATATACTTACAGGTAAATATCCTGAAGAACATGAAATTGAGCGAAGGGGTATCACCGGCATCACTCCCGATGATGTCTTAAGAGCAGAGGAACATGGGGCTGTAATTAAGCTTGTAGGGAAAATCAAAAAGGAAGATGCAATAGGTAATGAGGCAAAAAGTAAATATACCTATTCAGTGAAGCCTGAATTAATTACAAAGGAAAATCCATTGTTCGATGTTAACGGATCCTTGAATGCAGTTAATATGCAGTTCAGGTATGCAAATGACATGTTTATCTCGGGACGGGGAGCCGGCTGTCTTGAAACAGGTACGGCAGTAGTATCCGACATTGTTTCAATAGCAAAGCTGTTATAAACTTAGGAAAAAAAGTTTTAAAGGAAGTAGATTAATATGAAAAAGAAAAGACTGGCAATAGTAGGTGCAACAGGTCTGGTCGGAGAAACCATGATAAGGGTGTTGGAGGAGAAAAAAATACCCTATGAGAGTTTGAAATTATTAGCCTCCAAGGGTTCGGCCGGAAAATCAGTCAATGTCAAAGGAGAAGATGTTGTCATCGAAGAACTTAAAGAAAATAGCTTTGATGATGTGGACTATGCGTTGTTTGCAGTAGAATCACATCTTTCAAAGGAATATGCCCCGCTTGCAGTGAGGTCGGGTACCGTTGTCATTGATAACTCAAATGCTTTCAGAATGGAGATGGATATACCTCTTGTAGTCCCTGAAATAAATATTGAAGATGCAGGCGATAAGCCCGGTATTATATCAAATCCAAATTGTTCAACCATACAGTCTGTAGTAGCTTTAAAACCAATCCTTGATGCATATGGTTTGAAAAGAGTTATTTACTCAACTTACCAGGCTGTATCGGGAAGCGGAAAAGACGGGCTTGCGGATCTTGATAAAACCGTAAAGGGTGAGGAGGGTACTTTCTACCCTAAGCAAATAGCTTATAACGTACTGCCTCATATCGACAGTTTTTTAGATGACGGTTATACAAAAGAAGAAGTTAAAATGATAGATGAAACCAGGAAGATCCTGCATCAGCCAAATCTTAGGGTAACGGCAACAACAGTCAGAGTGCCGGTAAGGTATGGTCATTCGGTTTCAATTAACATTGAAACTGAAAAACCTTTCGAACTGGAGGATATCTTTGAATTGTTCAAAGAAGCACCGGGAGTTGTGCTGGTTGATGATACAAAAAACAAGGTTTATCCGACTCCTCTGGAATCAGAAGGGGATGACCATGTATTCATCGGTAGAATCAGAAGGGATTATTCCGTTGATAACGGGATAAATCTTTGGTGTGTTGCGGATAATGTCAGAAAGGGTGCAGCTTCAAACGCGGTTCAGATCCTGGAAAAGCTGCTCAAAGATTAGCATGTAACCGATACAAGATATAACCATAGTGGATTTGGCTCTACTTCTTTCAAGTAATCTGAAAATAACACTTGAAAAGTCAGTTCGATTCATTATATAATAGACTTCGTCAGTTCAATTAGGAGGAGTTCCCGAGTGGCCAAAGGGGGCAGACTGTAAATCTGTTGTCAGTGACTTCGGTGGTTCGAATCCACCCTCCTCCACCAATT
>DAINSS010000016.1:0-49115 GCA_036741195.1 Clostridiaceae bacterium
CGATTGTATCTATTATCTTGTCCTCTCCCCAAAGAGTAACATTTTGGTTCCCCATGAATGTGTTGGTTTTACTGTTGTTTATATTTAGAATAATACTTTTAATGCCGTTTATTGTTTTGAGTCTTTCAACAAGAGTATCAAGATTTTGAATTTCTTTGTCTGTTGCAGTCAATACAACCATTACTTCATTTGTCGAGAATCCCTTTCTCGTCAGTATTGATCTGACTCTTGGTTTGTTTGATTCTATTTCCGGGTCATAAACCGGGATTTTAAACTCATTCAACCAGTCTCTAACAATGCCTGATACCAGATCTGATTCTTTGTTCTGTATCATACATTCTTTTATATCTATTATTCTGTGGGACCTTTTTGCATAGAAGCCAACAATTGCCTCACCATTTTTGTTTACTCCAAGAGGCATTTGAGATTTGTTTCTGTAATTCCAAGGAGTTTCCATACCGATTGTGCCTTCTACGACTGGATCTTTTATCCCTGCTATTCTTTTCATACATTCAGTAACTCTTTGTTTTTTGAACTCAAGCTGCCCATCATAGGACTGATGTTGGAGACTGCATCCACCGCAATCATAGTAATATGGGCACGGAGGCTCGGTTCTCTTTTGGGATGCTACTTCAATTTCTATAATTTTTCCAAAGCCGTGGGTCTTATTAGCTCTTAAAACTTTGGCTCTGACCTTTTCTCCGGGAAGCCCGTAATCAAGGAAAACAGGATAGTTGCCTATCCTTAATACTCCTTCTCCCGAATTGCCCTGCTTTTCAATTATTCCTTCTACAATATCGTTCTTATATATTTCCATAGGCTACTTTTCCGCTCTTTCTCTTAAAGTCATATATACTTCATCACCGGGATTTTTCCCGATTAGGTTCCTGATTTCTTTTCTAATTCCTATAATATGACAATGGGTCATCATCCGGACCAATTGCCCGTCATAGGGATACCCGTCAACTGTGGCGTGAACCAGGACCCTTCCTTTGCCAAACTCTTTTCTTACATCAAAGGGTATTTCTACATAAGCTGCATCCATGTCAGGATTCTTTAACATTATTGCTTTAAACTCGTAGAGTTTATTCATTCTATTCCTCCTCCATGAACTTCAGCTCATGACCGTCTTTAGCATACTTCTTACGTTTTGAGGTTAATTCTTCTATCTCAACCTTATAAACCCTGGTAAACTTTGCTCCTGATAAGACTGCACTCTTAAAATACTCCATTTTATTGGGAGTGTATTTTTTACAGACAAGCTCCAAGGCATGGATTTTCTCATCCTCATCCAATACTTCTTCCAAAGTTCCAGTAACTATTGCCGATGCAAATTCAGTGGTAAACACTGAGCTTACAAGCACGGAGAACTTTGATTCGTCAGTTGCCATTATACTCAGTTCTTCATCGCTATACAGCTCCGGAACCTTGACATCGGCCACAAATACAACCGTCACTTTGATTCCGTCATAAAATACATCAGTTTTTCTGCCTTCTCTGGCACTGTGAAAGTATAGAAAGTTTCCTTCTCGAACTATAGATAAAGGCACAGATAGAGGAGAATCTTCGTCGACTGCAGACAATACCCCATACCCAGCCCCGTCAATAAGCTCGAGTCCGAATTCTTTATTCATTTCTCTGTCTTTTCTTCTCATGAAGCCTCTCCTTTATGTAAGTTAATCTATTTTACCTTCCGGTATTTTTATATCACTTATATTTTCAACAACAGCTCCAACGGCAGCTTCAAGTCCCCTTACAATATCTACCAAAGACATGGATGGTGCCTGCATCGCTTTTCCTGCAACCTGTTCCGGAATAAAAGGCACATGTATAAAACCGGCTCTGATATCTTGACGGGATTTTGCAATGGAATAGAGTGTTCCATACATAATGTGGTTACATACAAACGTCCCAGCTGTGTTAGATAAGGAAGCCGGGATGTTTACATCCCTTATTGCCTGAATCATTGCTTTAACAGGTATGGTGGCAAAATAAGCCGGTTCTCCATCCTCAAAAATAGGGACATCTATCGGCTGATTTCCCTCATTGTCGGGAATCCTGGCATCATCCACATTTATTGCGACTCTTTCAGGGGTTATATCAAATCTGCCTCCGGCTTGCCCGATGTTTAAAACTATATCAGGGGATTCTGTTTCTATGGCTTCTTTGACCATTTCTATTGACTTACGAAATACAGTTGGAATCTCAAGCTTAATCAGCTTTGCCCCCTTTATTTCATCTTTCATTAGTTTGACAGCCTCAAGAGCCGGATTTATCTTTTCTCCGCCGAAGGGATCAAAGGCAGTTATTAATATTTTCATGGGTAACCTCCTGTCATGTTGTAAACAAGCACAATATATTAATTAATATTTTACCATCTTTATCCATGATTTTGAGCATGGCAGAAGCCAATTGCACAAACTATCAAACTTTTAATCTCTTTTACTTCTCCGGTACTTTGAAAATTGAGCCGGGCTCATAAACCTGTTTATTAGTGTATAATTAAGTAAATTGAGTTATGTAAGAAATACTATTAATACATAAGGAGTACCTAATGGAATTGAACAATAAAGAAAAAGACCAGGTATTGGAAAACAACATGGCTTGTGATCTTGAAACAGGGATTTGTGAAATACCGGAAAGATCTTTTGCTGAGACTGAAGTTAAAACAGAGTCAGAGCCAAAAGAAAATAAAGAAAATGGCAAAGTAGATGTATTCTATGTAACAGATCCAATCTGCAGCTATTGCTGGTGCGGAGAGCCACATTTAAGGAAATTCCAGACACTTTATAAGGATAAGGTCAACTTCCATATTGTTATGGGCGGACTTTTAGAAAAATGGACAGGTTTTTCAGATACAGGAAACGGTATAAATTCACCGGCTGATGTAGGAGCCCACTGGAGAGAAGCATCATCAAGATTTGGAATGCCAATAGACGGAACAGTATGGGAGAAGGACCCTATAATGTCATCCTATCCCCCTTCAATAGTATACAAACTGGTAAAAAATATTTCCAAAACCTCCTCAGACAGATTCTTAAGAAGCATCCGTGAGCAGGTCATGGTATTCAACAGGAATATTGCTAAAGATGATGTATTGGAAGAGGTCCTATATAGATTGGACAGAAACGGCAAAAAGATAGTTGCCGATTCAAAAACCGAGGCATCAAGGGAGCTCTTAAACCAGGACTTTAAGCTTGCTGCTTCACTAAGAGCATATTCATTCCCCACAGTTGTTTTTGTCGGAGAAGACGGAAACGGATTAAGAGTATCCGGTACCTCCACATTTGAAACCTATGAGGATGCATTGACACAGATTGCAGGCGAAATTGAGCCGAACCCGCTACCCGAGCTCATAGAAATGTTCAATCTTTCAAGAAATATATTCTTCAAGGAAATCGAAGTTATGTATGACCTTGAACCGGAAGCAGTTCTTCCATTCATTGAATTGAACCTTCCCGAGAACACATATGAAGTCAGAGAAATACTCGGCTACAGATATATAATTAAAAAGTAGTAAAGAGATATTCGGGTTTTCACAATTCGATACACAATTAATTTTAAAGGAGCTATTTTTTGTAGCTCCTTTAATTATAGATTTTCCCATTAGTCAAAGTGATTCATTAGTCCCTACTATTGGGAAGTATTTAGGATTTTGTACTTCTTTGAGTCTTGAAATTAATAATTAAATGACAGATACAGGATACTTCTATTCTCGGGAGTACCTTAAAACAACAATCTCGTTTTCCTGAAAGATGGTTTTCAGTCTTAAAGGAATTTTTCTTCCGATCCTGTGGAACAGCTTTACTCCGTCTCCAAGCATAACCGGTATAATCCCTATTTCATATTCATCAATCAGATCTTCTTCCATGAATAATGATACTGTCTGACCGCCTCCGAATATCATTAGTTTTTCATCAGAAGCCTTGATTTCTTCAGCAGCTTTAATGGCAGCTTCCGGAGTCATAAAGGTTACACCATTTTCCGGAGCATATTTTTCAGGTGTTCTTGTTATCACAATGACATCATGGGAATCAAACTGATGATGCATGCCTAAATCAAAGCTTTTAGATCCCATTACAATACTTTTATAGTTCCTTATCTGAGTGCCGTAATCAACATAGGTTTCACCCACATGGAGCTTTTTCATCTCTCCGATATTACCCTTAATCCAGGCATAACCTCCGTCCGTTTCCGCAATATATCCGTCAACACTCATTGCAAGGCTCATAGTAATCTTTCCCATCCGTAAACCCTCGCTTTTAGTTATTTTTTTATCTTCTCTTAATACTTTAATTCTATCATAAGGATATGAAAAAGAAGTTCTGATACCCATGTAGTATAATTATCTTTACAGACTAAGGTTTATTATTGCAAAAAAATCATAAGGGGGTAACAGTCAATGCTTAGAGTAAATATGGAGAGTAAGCTTAAAGAGCTTATCGTAGAGTATTGTGAGAAAAACGGTGTTCCCAATATTTGGAAAAACCCGATTATAAAGTATGCAGATGCCCGGGATGAAGATTTTATTAAACTCAAAGAAGTAGTTATGCCGACACACTACCTGCCTGAAGATGTACTGTCAAATCCGGTTACCGTACTATCCTATTTTCTGCCCTTTAAAGAAGAAATTGGATTAAGTAATGTAGAGGGCTATGACGCATCAAAAGAGTGGGCAGAGGCTTATGTTGCCACAAATACCATGGCAGCAGCTCTTAACATCTCATTGGCTGAATATGTTAAAAGTATCGGGTATGATGCTGCCGTACCTCTAAACATAGACTTTGACCCTAATGTACTCAAGAGCAACTGGTCCCAGAGGCATGTGGCAAGAATCGCCGGACAGGGAACCTTCGGAATGAACAATATGCTTATATCAGATGTGGGATGCTGCGGCAGGTATTTCGCAATTGTAACAACACTTCCGATTGAACCGGATCCTAAATTAATAGTTGAAAGATGTTCCTATAAAAGGGACGGATCCTGCGGAGTCTGTATTGAACGTTGTGTCGGGGATGCATTGGACTATGATGGGTTCAGCAGTACCAAATGCTACGATGTCTGTCTTTACAACTTAAAAAGAACCCAAATAGCAGATGTTTGCGGAAAATGCGTAGTCGGAATACCTTGTTCCTTCTCGTCCGTGATATAATCTTCAAAGATAGGAGTGATATGTATGATCAAAATCAATAAATTAATCCCGGTAATTCTGGCAACAACAGTTTTTCTTTCAGGATGTGCTGCAAAAGTCAGCGGAACTACAACGGACACAATTACAAAAGATACAAAAGCTGCGGTTACAACAACGGGCGGTGAAACAAAAGGTACAATAACAACTGAGGAATATGATGCCCTCCAAAAAGAATTCAATGACTACAAAGCAGATAAGGAATCAGTAATCTCGGATCTTAATAAAAAAATAGCTGACCTAAGTTCTAATAATGCATCGCCGGATAACAGTGCGCTGGCATTTAAAGACAGACCTTCAGGAATGCTTTATTTCCCGATTTTCTCCAAATCACCTCAGGATATGGCAGAAACAGTTATAGCCTATGCTGCAATTGAGCCACAGTTAAGTGTGGAAGATAAGATAAGTAAGCTGACCAAAGCTCTGACTTCTACGGTTTTTAACGGCAAGACAATAGAAACCAGCATAGTTGCAGACGGAAACAATAAAATCCTAAAGGTAAACTTAGTAGGCAGAGAAGACTGGTCTCCGGTATTCCAGGGAAGTACAGGCGGAGCAATCAACAGCTTCACCATCATCGAGACCTACCTACAGAAGCAGTATAAAAACGACTGGATAAACTCTGTTGAAGTAACAGTAGATGGTAAGGTTCCGCGTTTTGAGCATGCCCTTGCCTTGGATGGCAGCAATGAAAGATAAGTTATTTGAATGAAATTAAATGAATAGTTATAAAGCAAGGATCTTCAAGGCTGCTTTATATGTAGTTTTTAGCCGTTAATTGGATGTTGTTCTCTTGAATCATACCTTTGATTTTAGTACAGCTATCAGGAACCCAAATAGTGATTGAAGCTTTCTTCGTCCTTCATGCTGAATTCTGAATCATCATGAGAATCTGTATTGATTTGAGATGAGGATTCATCCGTTGCATTTTCATCGTCTGCTGATTCTTTATTTTCCATGGATATTTTATAGTTGGTTGTCTTGGCTGTATCCAGGTCAAAAATCAATAAAGTCAGGTTACGGTTTGCCTTTGCACCCTGCCTTAATACATCCAGCAGGCTGTTTCCGTAATTATCCAGGTTCTTAAGAATAAGCTTTGTATTTATAACCTGGATTCTGGTGGGAATATCCATCTCAGTCAGAATGTCGTATAGTGCATCCAGGTTTTCTCCGTAATAGTCCGGAAACTTCATCTTCTTTGAGATGTACTTATGAGCTGCACTTTTGTTGTACATGAATCTTCCGTCTAAAATGAATACTCTTGTGTCCTTGGAATTATCTTTAATCTCATCCTGTTTTTTATCCATTGAGTCTTCCATAATGCACCTCCCTAATTAAGCTTCTCAAAGTTTGAATAATGATCTTTTGTGTAGAAAATAAGCCCGTCATTGGAAAATACTATTCTTTCGGGTCCTCTGTTTCCGCCTTTGTAATTTATGTCGCATTCATAGTACTGCCTGCCGTTTTTCTTAGGCAAAAGCCCCTCAAAGTTTCCGAATTTATCCCCGCCGATGCTCATCTTGTCGGTGACCTTCCAAAGGTTCCCCTCAGATGCTCTCCATCCCAGATCCATCGCTTTGTTTTTAGTTATATAGTTGGATGGCAACTTCTTGAACTTATATAAATATGCTGCAACCTCCATTTTTGTGGAGTATTTTCCGTCTTCCTTGACGTTGATCGCTTCAAGGCTGCTGTACTTACCTGTCCCCGTTTCTTTTTTAGTGTCCTTGGTTGAGGTTATGCTGGCAGTAGTAGATGCAGAAGTACCGGTTTTGGTCGCTTTAGTTTCAACTCCCTTTGTTACTGTTACAGTAGTTGCAGCCGTAGTACCCGGAGATGTGTCCACGGACGTGGTATTAAGTTTTGGGGTCGAACATCCGGTGAAAAGCAGAAATGCTGCCAGAAGTATGGAAACCCATCTATTCTTTTTAATTATTTTTCCCATTTATTATCCTCTCAATTTTCTTTACCAATTTAATCTTATTATATGGCAATCATTGGCAAATAATATTAATAATCCTTTAATTTATGAGATTAATATTGAATATTATCTGAATAGATCATGGAATCAGTCTTGGCTGTCCAGCGGTTGCAGCATGCTTCCCTTCTTCACCATCCTTCTGTACTCTGAATCAAACGACATGAGCTCTTCGTGATTGCCCATTTCAACTATTTCTCCGTCGTCAATGACTATGATCTTGTCGGCATTTCTGATGGTGGAAAGTCTGTGGGCAATTATAATTGCCGTCCTGTCCTTGGACACCTTTTCTATGGCCTCCTGGATCATTATTTCAGTCTTTGTATCTATATTTGCGGTAGCCTCATCAAGAATAAAAACAGTTGGTTCATGTGCCAGTGCTCTTGCAAAGGAGAGAAGCTGCTTCTGCCCCATGGACAGAGTTGCGCCTCTTTCCATGACAGGCTCTCTGATTCCCTTCTCCAGGGTGTCAATCAGTTTATCGGAGTTTGAATCAGTTATTGCTGCCGCTATCACTTTATCCTCGATTTGGTCATTTAGCTCAATATTGAACTTGATATCACCTGCAAACAGGAATACATCCTGAAGAACCAGGGCTATCATTCTCCTTAGGTCCTTCTTTTTCAATTTATCTATATTTTTTCCGTCTATCAGTATTTCACCCTTTGAAACCTTGTAAAAGCCTGTTAAGAGGCTTATTATGGTGGTTTTTCCGGCTCCTGTTTCACCTACGAAGGCTGCAGTTTCACCCGCATTAACCTTGAACGATACATCCTTTAGTATCCAATTATCCTCGTCATAAGCAAACCAAACATTTTTAAACTCTATATTCCCTTTCGGATTTAATACTGACTCACCTTCGTTAATGTCTTCAATTATTGCCTTTTCATCAATGATTTCGAAAATTCTTGCTGACGAAACCAAGGCAGATTCAATGGAAGTCAGTGATTCGGCTAGATCCGCAACAGGGACTATGAATTGTCTTATATACAGTGTGAGCGCTGTGATGTCTCCTATGCCTATTTCTCCTGCTCCCATCATTCTCATTCCCATCCAGACTATTATTCCGATGGCAATACTTTCAAAAACATTAGCAGACGGTGCAGACAGGGAGTGCAGCTTCATCTGGAGTAAAGACTTTTCAAAATATTGATTGTTAAGCTCATTGAAGGTTTTGAATCTTTCTTTTTGTCCGTTGAACATTTGGACTATCTTCATACCTGAGATATTCTCCGCAATATTACTGTTCAGTCTGCTGGTTATAGTTTTTAATACAACCCAGTTTTTATGGATTAAATGTCGTATGAAGAACACCAAGCCAAACATGAAAGGCAATATCGTAAAGGACCATAAAGTCAGCTTCGGAGATATCATAACCATGGCATAAACAATACCGATTAAAAATACTATGTCTCTAATTACAGAAACAATAATATAGGTAAAAAGCTCAGATATGGCTTCAATATCATTTGTTGCCCTGGTAATAAGCCTTCCCGCCGTTGTTTTATCAAGATAGCTCAAGGGCAGGTATTGTATTGTGTAGAATACCTCTTCCCTTAATTTTTTCATTATCTTCTGGCCTATATCCGATACAAGTATGGTAAGAAGATAATTAAGACCGGTCCCGAAAGTAATTACCCCCATGTAACCAAGTGCAAGGAGCTGAATGGATAAACCGTTATTTGTCATTACCCCGGGTTCAATATAGCCGTCAATAATCAGCTTGATAAAATAGGGCTTTAAAAGATTGGTCAAATTGACAACCAACACTAATATCAGGACTAAGACGGAGCCGGTTTTAAATGGCTTTAAGTAACCAAGGAGCCTTACAAGTGTATTTTTACTGTTGTAGTCAACTGATGGTGTCTTTGTATTGGGATTCATAGATTTCTCCATATAAACCTCCTTTCTGAAGGAGGTCATTATGACTGCCTCTTTCTTTTATTTCACCCTTCCCCATTACCAATATCTCATCACAGCTCATGACCGAAGAAATTCTGTGGGCAATGATTATGGTCGTCTTATCTTTTCTTAATTCCTTAAGATTGTTTAAAATTCTTGATTCAGTGATAGTATCCACTGCAGACAAAGAATCGTCGAGAATCAGGATATGCGGGTCCCTGATCAATGCCCTGGCAATTCCAATCCTTTGCTTTTGACCTCCCGATAAATTAACTCCCCTTTCCCCAAGCTCCGTTTCAAAACCGTCTTTTAATTCGGAAATACTGTCATAGATTTCTGCGGCTTTGGCGGCATTGTATACTTCACTTTCCTTATAAGAATCCTTGAAGAACCTTATATTCTGAGAAGCCGTGTCATGAAAGAGAAAATTCTCTTGAGGAACATATCCGATGCTCTCCCTTAAAGCCTTTAAGGGAAACCTGTTTAT
Source organism: Clostridiaceae bacterium (assembly GCA_036741195.1). Taxonomy (GTDB): domain Bacteria; phylum Bacillota; class Clostridia; order Clostridiales; family Clostridiaceae; genus JG1575. The sequence goes on from DAINSS010000016.1 coordinate 9,556, forward strand.
ATCCGTACCGTCTATCAGTATTTTATTATCAGGGACGTTATAGGTTTTAAGCAGAAGATTGATCAAGGTAGTCTTTCCCGAGCCTGTGTCCCCTATGATACCCAGGGATTTACCCGAAGGCAGGTATAATTTGATGTCCTTTAATACCTCCTTGTAGGTTCCGGGGTAGGAGAAGGTAAGGTCATTGATTTCTATTTTCCCCGAATTTATTGAGGCTTCCGGGTCTGAGCCGTCTGAAATCTCGTTTGGATAATCAAGAAGCTCATTTATTCTGTCCAGTGATGCCATACCCCTTTGGAAGACATTTATTATCCTTCCGATGGAGGTTATAGGCATAAGCATCATATTCAAATAGTTTGCTATTACAATGAACTCTCCCACGGATATTTCTTTTCTTACTGCCATGGGAGCACAGATAAGGAAAAACACTCCGAATGCCGCTCCAAAGGCTGTAGTTACCAAGGGGTTCAACAGTCCCGATATCTTTACCATATCCATGTTCTTCTCATACATATCCTTGGATAGCAGGCTGAACTTTTCAATTTCCGCCTCCTCCTGGACATAGGCTTTAATAACCCTTATACCGTTAATGTTTTCATTGACCCTGTCTGAAATGGTTCCGAATGCCTTTTGAACAAGAGCGAATCTTTTTCTGATCAAACCGCCAAGCAATGCCATGGCAGCAACAGCAAGGGGAATGGGACTTAGAATCATGGCTCCGGTCTTTAGCCCCACAGTTTGGAAAATATTGAATATAGATATCAGGATAATGGCCATACCGTTAATGGACATAATTAGAACGGGGCCGAAGGTAAGCCTTACCGCATTAACATCATTAATCGCATAAGCAATGAGGTCTCCGGTCTTTCGTTTATTATAAAAAGCCTGTGACAGCTCCTGGAAATTTGTAAAAACAAGAGTACGCAGTTCCCTCTCCAGCTTTCTTCCGTTGCCTATTATTAGAAATCTCCAGATATAAGCACCGATGAAAGCCGTCACTGCTACAAGAATAATCAAGAAAATTAGTCTTATTATCTCTCCCTCCGTAAATGAGTTTGAGACTAAAAGATCGGCAGCCTCACCCATATATTTGGGATAAAGCAGTCTGATATATGTGGATAAAAGCATGAGTGCAATACCTAATACATAGGTCAATGCATTTCTTTTTATAAAGTCTTTTAAAAATTTGTTTCCCAATTTATTGCCCTCCAATGTTATTATGCCATTTATTATGTCAGAATCAGGCACAAATCAAGAAATATTAACAAAAAAAGAAAAAAGCACCTTGAAAGATGCTCTACGGGTGAATAGAATCAGTTGCCGTTGATTCGTAATCGCACTTTCAGAATATCATCCGGGGTACTTTTTAAGTGTAAATTTATTGTTACTTATTTATTAAGTTTCTATAAACTAATGTGTATAACTCACGCAACCCTCTTGAACACGGGGTTTTCGCATTTTTGTTTTAAATGTAAATTTATTGTAAACAGAGCTTGGAGGCTGATGGAGACTACTTTTCCCCTTCAGTTCTTCCTGAGAGGATAATAGCTCTTTTACCATCCAAAGTTATCATTGTTCCGTCAATTAGCTTGGTTTTTGCGTTCTTGGCACCGTAAATCACCGGTATATCCCTCTTCATTGCTTCTACCGAAAGCTCTGCATCAACCTCGTCAGCCTCGACGACAATACCGCTTACCTCGGGAAGAAGGGGCAGATATTCAACAGTACCTTCAGACAATACAAGTATATCCCCTGAATCTATCCTGTCTTTAGCATCTTCTAAGGATGAAGCAACAATTGCAACCCCTGATACGACGGCGGTGGTCTGCTCTGCAGAGGATCCCTGCAGTATGACATCACCTATAACCTGAATCTTCATCATATTTGTGGAACCCACATAATGAGTCGGGATACCCGCTGAAATTACGACAAGATCCCCGTCATTTACAAAACCTTTCTCCTTGGCTGCATCGGAGGTTTTTTCAATCAATTCGTCAGTAGTCTCAAAAACTTCTGAAACAATGGGGTAAACACCCCAGTTTAGCGCCAGCTTTCTTGCAACTGAAACAATGGGAGTTACGGCAATTATTGTAGCCTTTGGTTTAAATTTAGCTATATTTCTGGCAGTTGAACCACTCTGTGTGCCTGTTATAATCGCCCTTGCTTTAAGCTTGTTTGCAGTGGCAGTTACAGCAGCAGAAATTGCAGATTGTACGGTTGAAGTCTGATAATACAATGTCTCAGACAAAAGCTGCTGGTAGTCTATTCCCTTTTCGGTTTCCTCTGCGATATGAGCCATGGTTGTTACAGTTTCAACAGGATATTTTCCTGAAGCGGTCTCACCTGACAGCATTATTGCATCTGAGCCATCCATAATTGCGTTGGCAACGTCAGAAACCTCTGCCCTGGTCGGTCTTGGATTTCTCACCATAGAATCCAGCATCTGAGTAGCTGTAATTACAGGTTTACCCGCCTTATTGCAAAGCTCTATAATCTTCTTCTGAATGACAGGGACTCTCTCCAAGGGAATCTCCACCCCCAGATCTCCCCTTGCAACCATAATACCGTCGGAGAATTTGATAATATCTTCAACATTATCAACACCCTCCTGGTTTTCAATCTTTGAATAAATATGGATTTTAGATCCGCCGGCTTCATGAAGTACCTTTCTGATATTAAGTACGTCCTCAGCCTTTCTTATAAATGAAGCTGCAACTATATCAACATCATTCTCAACTGCAAACTTTAAATCTTCAGCATCCTTTTCTGTCAAAGAAGGTAGATTGGTTTTGATTCCGGGCAGGTTTGAGCTCTTATGGTCAGAAATCTCACCTGTGTTTCTAACAATGGTTTTGACTTCCTTGCCAACTACCTCAACAACCTCAAGATCCACAAGTCCGTCATTCAACAGAATATGGTTTCCCGGTTTCATGACCTCTGCAAGATCTGAGTAGGTTATAGCAAATCTTTTTTCATTCCCTAAGAAATCCTCTCCGCCGACAACGGTAACCTCAGTACCTTCCTTAAGTACTACCTTACCGTCTTTGAAGTTCTTCGTCCTTATTTCAGGACCCTTGGTATCCAGGATGATGGCATAGTTTATACCCATTTCTCCTGCAACCTTCTTTACCTTGTCCATGGCAATTTTATGAGTCTCATGTGTACCATGGGAGAAGTTATGCCTTGAAGCATTCATACCTACCTCAAACAGTTTTTTAATGGTTTCCTCAGAATCGGAAGCCGGTCCAATAGTGCAAACAATTTTGGTTTTTCTTAACATAAAATACCTCCCGGTTACATCGAAATCTCAGAGCCGATTTCCAAAAGCTTTTCTTCAAATACCTTCTTCATTGCAAGTGCTTCATGAATGTCCATATCTATTATTTCATTGTGCTTAATGCCCACAACCCTGTTGGTTTTTCCTTCCATTAGAAGCTCCACGGCCCTGCTGCCGAATTTAGCAGCCAGTATTCTGTCAGCCGAAGATGGCGATCCACCTCTTTGAATGTGACCCAACACAGTTATCCTTGTTTCAAGTCCGGTTATCTCCTGAATCTCCTTTGCCATTTCTGCAGCTCCGCCCACACCCTCGGCAAGAGTTATAAGAAAATGATGCTTGTCATTGGTCTTACCCTCAAGTATTTTTTTAGCAACCTGCTGAACACTGTAAGGCTTTTCCGGTACTACTATGATTTCAGCTCCGCCTGCTATACCGGAGTATAGTGCAATATCTCCGCAGCGTCTTCCCATGACTTCTACAATGGAAACCCTGTCGTTTGATGCAGAGGTGTCCTTCAGCTTACTTATGGCATCTACAACAGTATCAACTGCCGTATCAAATCCCAAAGTCAGATCTGTATATGCCAGGTCGTTATCTATCGTTCCCGGTATACCTATTGTAATTATCCCCTGCTCAGACAGCTTTGACGCACCTGTGAAGGATCCGTCTCCGCCGATTACCACAAGCCCTTCAACTCCGAATATCTTTAAAACCTGAGCAGCCTTTTTCTGTATTTCCGGCTCCTTGAAAGAGTCCAACCTTGCTGTCTTTAGTATGGTTCCCCCCGTGTGAAGAATGTCTGAAACACTCCTTTTATCCATGGGTGTCAATAATCCGTTGACCAAACCGTAATATCCTTTTTCTACTCCCATAACCTCAATATCATGATGCAAGGCAGTTCTGACCACAGCCCTGATGGCTGCATTCATCCCAGGTGCATCTCCACCTGAAGTCAATACCGCAATTTTCTTCAACTATATTCCTCCAATGACCGAACGGTCCTGATTTTCCAAATAAAATTTTTTAAAATACATGCCCTCAAACAGGCTCAAATCAATTGTATAATTTACATTGTCACTACTCAAGATACATGATGTAAACTTTCATGAGATTAAATTTGAACTGAATTTTACAGCATTCAATTCTTAAACCCATGGTTTACATAGATTTACATTTTACACTATTTTCACTGCTTTTGCACATGGAAACAAATACTTATACTTTAAACCTTAAAAAATATGCCGATAAAAAAAGGACAGAAAAACTCTGTCCCGCAATTTACAATAAAACAATATGTTTCCCTACAGGTTTTACTGCCTTCTGTCCTTTCTGATAAATGGCTCATCTATCCCGGAATTGATTAAAAGGTCGTATTTATCAGGTCTTCTGTATGCATTGCCATGTACCTCGAAGGCTCTGTAAGCTCTGATTTTATCAATGGGAAAATCAGCCATATAGATACCTTCCCTCTCCCCGGCTTCAATAATCATGGTATCCCTGGAAACCGGTTCATCCTGTCCGTAAGCTACCCCGTCAAAGGCATTGGAATGACCGTTGCAATTCGGCATTCCTTTTGGGTAATTGACAGTAGCGATCCCAAGCATATTTTCGTAAGCTCTGCCCCTTAACTGGGAAATCCTGTTGATCTCCATGGGACAGGCATTGGGGACAAGAATGATTTCGGCACCTTTAAGCATCAAAATCCTTGCACTTTCAGGGAACTCCCTGTCATAGCAAATCATTGCCCCGATTTTCAAATCACCCTTTGCAGTATTCAGAGTCTTTACATAAAAGTCATCACCCGGTGTAAGCCTTGCCTCTTCAGAAAAATCACAGGTATGAACCTTGGCATAGGTAAAAACCTTCTCCCCGAATCTGTCAAATAAGGTGAGCGTATTTCTCGGCAACGGCTCCCGGGATTCCAGATATGTTATCCCGATAGCCATATCGAGCTCCTTTGCAAGGTGTCGGAAGGTCTCAGTGAATTCACTGTCTTCTGCCACCGCCATTTTCTTAAGCTCATTTACATCCTCAGGCATGGTATAACCGACACTCCACATTTCGGGAAACAGCGCTAAATCCGCCCCCATTTCCTTTGCCTTTCTGCAATATTCAATTCCCTTCTTCAAATTGGAATCAATGTTGAAGTAGGACAGTATTTGAAGCATAGCCACCTTGAAGCTGTCCATAATTTTCCTTTCCAAGTTTATACTTGCAATTCAGTTTTCATCAATGACTTGTTTTAATCCATTGAATGAATTTGTTGATTATTAACGGTAATTCTATTAGTTTAATTCTTACTTTAAAACTACGTTCTCTTTGCCCAGCTTCATTGCCAAGCACTTCAGGAATTCGTCATCATCCGAAACCCAAGCTGCCTTGGGCAATAGGAATGTTTTTCTGTCAGCTGCCGTGAAAATATAAACCGGTAATTCTCCTCCGTTTTCTGAGAAATATCCGTTGAGTCCTGTTAAAATTTCCTTCGCTTCAGTCATATCCTTGAATCTCAGGTACAATTTCCTGTCTGTATTTTTACTCTTATCTTTTACCTGTTCCTTGGAGTCACTCTTCTTTTCAACTCTTTCATAGGAATTCCCAAATCTGCCGTTTGTATTTTCCTTCACTGTGAAAGTCGGGATGTTACCCTTCTCCAGCTGCTTGATATCCTCGGCAATAATCTTTGTATTCTCATCCTCGCGAACCTGCAGTCTTCCTTTTACCACTACTATTCTGTCCTCTTTCAGGACTGAATTCAAATGGTCATAGGATTTTGGAAATACAATGACTTCGGCCGTACCCGTCAAATCTTCAATAGTGACAAAGGCCATCATGGAGTTGTTCCTTGTGATCTTCCTTGTGACCCCGGTGATGATGCCTCCCAGGGTAACCCTGTGCCCGTCTGAGAACCTGCTTTTATCCTTAAGCTCTTCTTCCACATGAATAGCAGCTTCATCCCTGACATCGTCAAGCATATCGTACTCCATAAGCTCTGATATCTCTATGGAGGATACTGCCTGAAGCTCTTCCGTGAATTCATCCAATGGATGTCCGGACAGGTAGAGCCCGGTCATTTCCTTTTCCATTAAGAGTTTTTCATTGGCAGGGAATTCGTCCACTTCAGGCATTTCAATTGAGAAGCCGTCAATATCCGTTGTACCGTCCCCTACCATGTCCCCGAAGAAGGAAACCTGTCCCTTTATGATTCTTTTTCTCTCAGTGGAATGGGATTCCAAAACCCTTTCGTAGACAGCAAGTATCCTGCTTCTGTATACTCCCAGGGAATCAAAAACTCCGGCTTTAATCATGCATTCACAGGCTCTTTTGTTTAAGCCTGCGCTGTCCAGCTTTGTTATAAAGTCATTGAAGCTCGTGAATCTTCCTTTTTCTTTTCTTGCCTTTATTATTTCGTTTATTACGCCAAACCCAAGGTTCTTTATTCCGCCAAGACCGAATCTGATGGAATTGCCTTGGACGGTAAATCTTGATCCCGATTCGTTTATATCAGGCGGCAGCAGCTTAATCCCAAGAGACTTAGCATATCTTATGTAGAAATTAGCCTTGTCTGCAGATCCAATAAAGGAGTTGAGCATGGCTGCAATGAATTCAACAGGGTAATACCTCATAAGGTATCCCGTCTGGTATCCTATTACTGCATAGGCTGCAGCGTGAGCCTTATTAAATGCATAGGAAGCAAACTCATTCATCTGGTCAAAGATTTTGTTAGCAGCCTCGTCGGATATTCCGTTCCTTCTGGTACCGGGAACAACTATTTTTCCGTCTTCAACAATACCTTCGATGAAGTTTACCCTCTCAAGCTCCATGACATCATGCTTTTTCTTGCTCATTGCACGTCGGACAAGGTCCGCTCTTCCAAGGGAATAACCTGCAAGATTTCTTACTATCTGCATTACCTGTTCCTGGTAGATCATGACACCGTAGGTCACATCCAATATAGGCTCCAGTTCAGGTGTCAGGTAGGTCACATTGTCAGGATTTTTCTTGTTGTCTATATATCTCGGTATTTCTGCCATGGGACCGGGTCTGTAAAGACTTATACCTGCGATGATATCCTCCAGACTCTCCGGTTTCAGCTCTTTCATAAAGGAAGTCATACCCGAAGACTCTAGCTGGAAAACACCTACCGTTCTTCCTTCACCTATCATGTCATATACGTTTTTATCATTGAAATCCAGGGTATCAGGAACAATTTTGACACCCTTGTTCTCCTCTATCATTCTGCAGGCATCCTGCATTACGGTTAGGGTTCTGAGTCCCAAAAAGTCCATCTTCAATAACCCGAGCTCTTCCAAGGTACCCATGGAGAACTGAGTTACAAGCGCTTCATCATTTTTTTGGAGCGGAACATACTCCACCAAAGGCTTACCGGAAATAACAACACCTGCTGCATGGGTGGAAGAGTGCCTCGGCAACCCCTCCAGCTTTAATGCAATGTCTATAAGCTCTTTCACCTTTGGGTCATTCTCATAGGCATGCTTTAGCTCAGGATTTATTTCAAGGGCTTTATCTATTGTTATATTAAGCATTGCAGGAATCATTTTGGCAATTTGATCCACCTCACCATAGGGGTAGCTCATTGCCCTGCCCACGTCTCTTATGCACATTCTTGCAGCCATTGTACCGAAGGTTATAATCTGGGAGACATTATTGGCTCCATATTTATCAACTACGTAGTCAATGACCTCCTGCCTTCTTTCATAGCAGAAGTCAGAATCAATATCCGGCATACTTATTCTTTCGGGGTTTAAAAACCTTTCAAAGATCAGGTTGTATTTAATAGGATCAATCTTTGTAATATTCAGGGTGTAGGCAACTATGGAAGCTGCGGCGGAGCCTCTTCCCGCTCCAGTGGCTATGCCGTTGTCATCGGCAAACTTGATAAAATCCCAAACTATGAGGAAATAATCCACGTAGCCCATTTTCACCAACACTCCAAGCTCATACTCCAGCCTGTCTGTCAGCTCCTTGGAATTCTCAACATCCAAAGCGGCCATTTTCTCCATGATTTCCGGAGTCATGGGCAAACCTTTGAAATCTTTGAAAACAGGGTACTTCTTTGCCAAGCCTTCGTAGCATTTTTCCCTTAAGTACTCAGAATGGACTACACCCTCAGGCAGCCTGAATTCAGGCATCTTGTTAACATGGAACTCATAGTCAAAATTGCACTCTTCGGCAATTTTCAATGTATTCTCCAGGGCTTCGGGAATATATTCGAAGATATCCCACATTTCCTCAGGTGATTTTAAATAAAATTCATGAGAAGGATATCTCATCCTGTCAGATTCATCTACTGCAGCCGCAGTCTGAATGCAAAGAAGGACGTCATGGGACTTATAGTCTTCCTTTTCCACATAATGGACATCGTTTGTTGCAATCAGAGGTATTCCTAAATCCTTAGCAAGCTCAATATTAAGCCTGTTGACCTTTTTCTGCTCCAAAAGGCCGTGATCCTGAAGCTCCAGATAGAAACCGTCTTTAAAGGTATCCCTGTAGAACTCTGCAGCAGCACGTGCCTTACCCGGCATTTCATGGTTTAGGTTTTCCTGAACCTCTCCGCCCAAGCAGGCAGATAAGGCAATCAACCCTTCTGAATGCTCTGATAAAAATGCATGGTCCACTCTTGGTTTATAGTAAAACCCGTTAATGGAACCTTCACTGACAATTCTCATCAGGTTCTTATACCCCGTCTCATTTTTACAAAGCAAAACAAGGTGGTGTATCGGGTTGTTATTCAGGGTCTTATCGGCCATATTGCCGGGAACCACGTAAATTTCGCAGCCGATGATGGGCTTTATACCCTTCTTTTTACATTCTTTGTAAAAATCCACCGTACCGTACATTGCACCATGGTCGGTTATGGCAAGGGCTTTCATCCCAAGATCCTTTGCCCTGCCAACCATATTGGAGATTTTTCCTGAACCGTCCAGGAGAGAATACTCAGTATGCAGATGCAGATGTACAAAATCCCTTTCGCTATTCAATTTTTTTATTTCAATATTTTCTGTTTTATTTTGCATAATTGTTACCTTAATGATTTTCCGTTTGAAACATATATTCTATTATACCCTATGGGTAAAACAAAATATAATCGTAAAGTCCAACCTAAAGTTAGTACAGCATTACCCATTTACTTCCCATAAATGTTACTCATTCGGAAATGAAGTAATGCCCCATTCGTGGTAAAATCAAAATAATATAATTTGAATAATTCAGGGGGATGGACATGTTAGATAAAAAGAATATTAAAGACTTCTTTAGAATCCCAAGGATGTTGTTGGCAATGACCGTGTTTACGATTTTTCTCACTGCATGCGGTGATAAGAACACTCCTGTGACAACCACTCCAAACAGTGCTTCAGGATCTACAACCACTTCCGGGACTGTCACGGAGAAGCCAAAGACACAGGAAGAACTCATAGCTTTAAGCGAAGAACTTACAAAAAAGATGGAAACCGGTGATTTTTCAGGAGTTTCTGCATACTTTTCAACCAAGGTCAAAGAAGCCCTGAGCGATGAAAAGCTTAAGGAAGCCTTTGATATGACCGTCAAACCAATCGGCGGCTTTAAATCAATGCAGGGGTCAAAGGTATCACAAATTCCTGTGGGGTATATCATAATTTCCTATGCCGAGCACGAGGGAAACACTTTAAAAGTAACTTACACATGGAACAAGGAAAACAAGATAGACGGATTATGGATGAGCTATGCTTCCGCAGGTGAGGCACCGGGCAGCAAGGCAGAGGTATACAGCACAGGTGACAAAGCCACGGATAAAGCGGTTGAAATAGGACCTCACAAGCTTAAGGGTCTCATTGCAACTCCCAAGTCACCAATTGAAGATAAAAAAATCATAGCTATACTTGTCCAGGGTTCAGGGCAGTCTGACATGGATGAAACCATCGGAGCAACAAAAAATAAGATTTTCAGGGATTTAGCCTCAGGACTGGCTGAAAAAGGAATTTCTACTCTTAGATATAACAAAAGATTCTATCAGCTCCCGGATCTGGCAAAGGATCCTAAGGAAAACACAATCCAATCAGAAATTACGGATGATTTTGACAATGCGGTCAAGTACATAAAAAATGATCCGGAGCTTAAAAACTATAAAATTGCGGTCATCGGTCACAGTCTGGGCGGTATGCTTACACCTTATCTATCCTCAAACAACAAGGATGTAACAAAAGCAGTTTCACTTGCCGGCTCTGTCAGAACACTGTGGGATATTATCCTGGATCAAAATGAAGCGGTAATCAAAAAACTCCCCAACGAAACTGAAGAAAGAAAAAAAGCACTCTTAGAACAGGTTAAAGTCATGGTGGATGGAGCCAATTCCATTACCAAAGCCACCGGTAAAACCGTCCTCAACATGCCTGACTACTACATTGCAAGCCTGAATAACCTTGGATTAAAAGGACTGGCTGAAAAGTCAAAAATACCATACCTGATTCTCCAGGGTAAAGAGGATTTCCAGGTTTCCGACAAGGATTTCCAGTCATGGAAGACAGCACTCAAAAACAACAAATCTGCCGAGTTCATTGAGTACCCCGGCTTAAATCATCTTTTCATGAAGTCCACCGGCGAGAAAAACATAGACGAGTACAATACAAAAGCAAATGTGGATCAAAAGGTGATAGATGACATTGCAAAGTTCCTCACCGATTAAAAGAATGCCGGTAAACCAAAAATCTACCGATTAGTTAACTTAAAATCTACCGATGGGTAAACTAATATCCACCGGCTTAAAAAGTGTGAGAAGTCCCATTGAACAGTTTGGGACTTCTCACACTTTTTGACTTTATCTCTTAGACGAAATTATTAGCTTTCAAAATCACAGGCTACAGAACCTGTTGTCATTTCCTTCACTGCTTTGATTACCGTATTTACATGGTAGTCATTGACTGCGTACTTTTCCATATCCTCCCAGGAATCGAATCTTGTTATAAGGATTATGTCGTAGTTTCTTTGAGCTTCTACTGTGTTAACGCCGACCTCAATCTTTTTCAGTTCAGGCACAACTTTGTCCATGGATCTAATTATCTCAGCCAGCTTAGGTGCTTCTTCCTTGTTTTTCATGTTGAACATTACCACATGTGTTACCATACTTTTTTCTCCTTAAATCTATATATTTTAGTGAACTGCCGCTATTAGTCCGATGGCCATGCACTCCTGGTCGGTGTTTAAAACCCGGACCTCCACCTTTGATTGATTTTTTGAGGAATTGACTATCTCAATTTCTATGGAAAATCTGTGTTCAGGCTGCAAAGGCTTTATGAAATTAAAGCTTGTATTGTCAATCTCGGTATAATGATTTTTGTTTTTCAATACTATGGAGGTGCATTTTATCATGATCATGGAAAGAAGTGATTTTGACATGGTACCAAGGGGATCCAACATCTCACTTGTAACCTTGCTTGAGAATATATACTTACCCTGCTTTTCTTCAAAGGTAAAATTCTCAACGATCCTGTCCTCCATGGACTCGGTAGTCTTGTGCTGATTCCATCTTTCCTTTATTCCCTTTAGAACGTCTCCCCTTGTTATGACACCGAGAAGCTTCTCACCTTCCAAAACAGGAAGTATGTCCAAATCTTCCCACTCCATAACATGGGCTGCATAGGCAACGGTAGTTTTGGGATTTACCTGGACTGATTTTTTAAGATGCTTATCCAATGTGTCTGAGTCATCCTTTGAAACTACTTCCTTTGTTCCTATGAATCCAAGAAATCTTTCCTTTTCATCCAATATGGGAATCCTGTCTATCCCGGTTACAGCCACCATCTTCTTCCAATCAGCCACCGTAGCCATAGGTGTCAGGGATTTAGGCACTGTTTTCATAATATCCCCGACATACAGGATTCTTTGTCTGATAAGATTCTGGGATATCGCCCTGTTTATGAGCATGGCTATGGTAAAGGTGTCATAGCTTGAGGAAATGACCGGAATGTTCAGCTTGTCTGCCATTTCCTTAATTTTAGGCGTGCAACCGAAGCCGCCTGAAATAAGTACTCCGTTGTTATTTTTTAAAGCCAGGTTCTGTGCACCTTCCCTGTTTCCGACAATGACAAGTCCCCCCGGAGAGATGTATTTCTTCATGGCATCCAGCTCCATGGCTCCGATTATAAATTTATAAACCGCCTTCTCAATGCCCTTTTCTCCCCCGAGGAGGACACCGTCAACGATTTTAAGAACCTCTTCGTAGGTCAGGTTCTTTATTTTCTTTTCCTTAGGGCTCTCAACTCTGATAGTTCCTGCTCTCGGCAGAGTTTTCAAATACCCTTCGTTATCACATTCTTTAATAGCTTTATAAGCCGTCCCCTCTGAAATCCCCAATTCCTGAGCAATGGACCTGACTGAGATTTTTCTTCCGATCTCAATGTTTTTTATATAGTCCACCACCAGATGCACTTTAGCCATCCTTATTTACCCTCTCTTCCCAACTCTTCCGCAAATTTCTCTATTTTTCTGAGTCTGTGATTTACCCCTGATTTTCCTACCTTAGGATCCAGCATATCCCCAAGCTCTTTGAGTGATATACCCGGATTTGCCAGCCTTAGTTCTGCAATCTCCTTGAGCTGATCCGGCAGTCTTGATAAGCCTGTGGTTTTTTCAATGAATTTTATTGCCTCTGTCTGTCTGACTGATGCATTTACCGTTTTAGACAGATTTGCCGTCTCACAGTTGACCAGTCTGTTGACATTGTTACGCATGTCCTTGATTATTCTTACATTTTCAGCCTCAAGCAAAGCATTGTGCGCCCCCAGGATGTTCAGTACATCTACTATCTGTTCCCCTTCTTTGATGTAGACAACATAAATACCCTTTCTCGGTATTACCTTTGCATTAAGCCCAAAGGCACCCAAAAGCTTCATGAGCTCCTGCGCATATTCCTCACTGTGAGTGACAAATTCCAAATGGTACTGCTTTTCCGGATCCGTCATGGAACCTGAGCCTAAAAAAGCACCTTTGATATATGCTTTCTTCCTGAGATCTGTACTTATCAGCATATCAGGGATTGAAACGTTCAACGTTATTCCGCCTTCCTCTTCTGCCAATATGCCCATCTCTATCAGGAATTCCCTCATATTTTCGTTATCTTCAAAATTAATAATATAAAGATTATTCTTTTTAAAGGACTGTGATTTGCTCACAATGGTTGTTGCATTCATTTTAAGCTGCTGTTTTATATTTTTTAAAAGAAACCTGGCAGTTGAAGCATTTTCAGTTGATATTCTGAAGCCTTCCCTTCCTCCCGATGAAAGTGATAAAACGCCTGCCACCTTCATAACAGCTGAAAGCAGGCTGCTGAATTCATCTCTTGTCATGTTCTCTTCTCTGACTATTTCCGATTTTACCTTGGCTGAGTAACTCAACAAACCACCTCCTTAAACTGTACTCTCTCTTTTAGTACAGTATACCATTTCAGATTTGGATTTTGTATATAAAAGTAGGGAAAACAACAAGTGTTTTCCCCAACTTATACTATAAACTGTTGCAATTTTATATCCATTACAAACTGCCGGCATCAAATTAAATTATTCTCAATTTAATTTAGATTTCTTTTTCATTTTTACAAGATCTTCCCTGATATTTTTCTTATCCCTGGTAAGCATATATTCGAGAATATTCGTGCCTGCCTTAAGCTTTTTGTCATTCATAATCAGGTTGACCAAAGTATTGGCAAGTTTTTCAGGGTCATGTCTTACATTCGATCTGCTTAAATTGACCACATCGGCTTCAATTATCTTGACTCCCATTTTATCCAGGACTTCATGGTCTGTTTCCACAGGCTTAGACCCCTGTTCCTTATAGCTCTTTATGATAATTTCATCGTTAATTGCTCCGTTGTTGACAACAACATAATCCATCATTCCAAGGTCTGCATGCTTTTTAATCGCTTCTATATGGTCGGAAACGGTAAAATCATCCGTTTCTCCGGGTTGTGACATTATATTGCAGACATATATTTTAACAGCCTTGGATTCTTTTATTTTACCCGCCACCTCTTTTATCAAAAGATTCGGCATTATACTGGTAAACAGACTTCCCGGTCCCATTACTATGGCCTGAGCTCCCTCGATGGCCTCGATGACATCCGCAGGAGCTTTAGCATCCTCGGGAATTATATTCATTTGGACTATCCTGTTCTTGGAACTTGCACTGTGGCCGATTAAAGATTCTCCGTTTATCTCGGACCCATCCTGAAAGGTTGCTTTCAATCTTAAATCATCCAACGTCACCGGTAAAACCTTACCAGTTACGGCAAGTACATCAGACATCTTCATAACGGCATCCTCAAAGTTATCTGACAAGCCGTCCATTGCCGCAATGAATAAATTACCAAAGCTCTGTCCCCGTAATGTTCCGTCTGTGAACCTGTACTGCATGAGGTCTTCCATTAGAGAATCCGTGTTTGCAAGAGCAACGAGACAGTTTCTTATATCCCCCGGCGGAAGCATCTTCATCTCATCCCTTAGTCTTCCGGATCCACCGCCGTCGTCACCTACTGTTACAATTGCAGTTATGTTGCTTGTATAATACTTAAGTCCCTTAAGCATTGTAGATAATCCGGTGCCGCCTCCAATGGCAACAACCCGGGGACCGTTTATCTGAAGCTTTCTTTCCACCATCAGGCTGCTGATTTCCCTGGAATTAGTGTCCACCCTAAGCATTCCGTCTCTGACCAGGGATACAAAGGTCTTTACACCTTCGTTAACTCCTATGAACATCAGTACAACCCCTGAGATTATTAAAAAAATGAAGTACAGTATGTAGTTGGGAGAAAAGAATCTGTTGATAAGAATCTCCACCACACCTAAAATGAGCAGGGCAATTCCTACAATGACGAACAGCACCCATCTTTTAATCCCCACTCCGAATCTCAACCATTCTTTTATTGATTTGACTAACATATTTCCACCGTCTTCATCAAATCCTCATTCTTAAAGTATCTTCCTCAAGATCCCTGTGAACGGAATTAGCATGATATCCTTCCTCGCGGAGCTTAGCCGTGATGCTGTTGGCAATGGCCACACTTCTGTGTCTTCCTCCGGTACAGCCTATTCCTATGATAAGCTGCTTTTTACCCTCCAACACATAGTTTGGTATAAGGAATGTGAGTATATCCATTATTTTAGACAAAAATTCTTTTGTTACCTCATTTCCCAAAACAAAGTCCTGCACCGGCTCATCCATTCCGGATAAAGGCCTCAGCTCCTCTATGTAGAACGGGTTCTCAATGAACCTTACGTCAAATACCAGATCACAATCCACAGGAACTCCGTATTTGAATCCGAAGGAAACAACATTGATATTTATGTTTGATTCATCCGCTTCAACCATTAACAGCCTTTTCTTAATGGTTTCCTGGAATTTTCTCAATCCCATGCCTGTTGTATCGATGACCACATCCGCTCTTTTCTTGATGGGTTCCAAAATTTCTCTTTCTTTTTCTATGCCTGTAATCAGCCTTTCTTTGGATGATAAGGGGTGGACCCTTCTTGTCTCCTTGAATCTTTTCACCAATTCCTCATCTGAGGCATCAAGGAACAGTATTTCGAAATCCAGCTTTTTACCGCTTAACTCATTGATATTCTCTTCTATGTCATCAAAAAACTTACCTGCCCTGATATCCATGACTAAAGCAACATCATTGAATTTACCCTCTGAATCCTTGAGAATCTCAGCAAACTTAGGCAAGAGATTGGGTGGCATATTATCGACTACATAGTATCCAAGGTCCTCAAACACTTTTACCGCCTGGCTTTTCCCGGCTCCCGACATACCCGTAATTATCACGAATTTCATTTTGCCGCCCTCCTTTCCATAATAGTTAAATTATATCATTTATTTATTATCATCTTTGTAATATATCCGTGAACTCGTCTTTCTTGGGGAATACTCCGAACAATCCCCCAGTGTGAATAAAGAGTATATTCTTTGAATCCCTGAATATGGGATTATCATTTAAAAGTTCACTGTACAGTCCCAGCATGGTCTTTCCCGTGTAAACAGGATCCAGTACAATACCGTGCTTTTTGCTGAAATCCCTTATGAAGCTGATTTCTTCGGGAACATTCAAAGCATATCCCCTGCCTGCATATCCGTCGATAATTGAAAAATCGTCCATGGTCAAATCCGAATACCCTGAAATCTCTCCGAATTCATAATTCAACTCCATTACTCTGCTTATGAAGTACTCAGCAGTGGATGAAATATTGAATCCTACTATTTTCTTTGATGCCCCGGCCGCCTTGTTGCCCAGGGCTAACCCGGCAAAGGTACCGCCTGAACCCACAGTTGATACAACGGTATCAAAAACAGGCAGGTCTTTTCCTTCCTGTGACAGGATTTCCAAAAACGCATTATAATATCCAAATGTTCCGATTCCGTTTGAGGCTCCTTCGGGTATGATATAGCATTTTCTGCCTTTTAGCTCTTCCTCGGCTTTGATCCTGTCCATAATTTCCCCGCGCCTCTCCCTGTAATCTTCAGGGGATATCATTCTGATATCGGCTCCGTACATTACGTCCAAGAGGGAGTTACCGTCTAAGGCGATTTCTTCCTCACCCCTCAAGAGCAAGATGGAGGATAATCCAAGCTTTGCGCATACGGCAGCAGTGGCTCTGCAGTGGTTTGACTGAGCTCCGCCGCAGGTTATCAAGGTGTCACAACCCTGCTTTAAAGCTTCCCCCACAGAAAACTCAAGCTTTCTTATTTTATTTCCGGAAAAATCCATTCCGGTGTAGTCATCGCGTTTTATCCAAATATTTCTGCCGGTTTCCTTAGATAACGCTTCAAGCTTTTCAATTGGTGTCGGCAGGTTTGCCAGCTTAATTCTTTCAGGGACAAATACCTTCATATTTTCAACCTCCGTCAGTTAAGTCTTACCTAGCTATATCCTATCATATTACCCATAACCGGGATAATAAAAAAAGCACCAGTTACATCTGATGCTTTCAAAATGAATCTTAAAATAATTATAGATCTTCTCCAACAATGAGAACCTCGGTTTCAAGATCTACGCCTTTCTGTTCTTTCACTGTCTTTTGAACATGGCGTATAAGGTCAATCACTGCCTTTGATGTAGCATTGTCCTTATTGATTACAAAACCGCAGTGTTTGTCCGAAACTGCCGCTCCGTTGGACTCAAAGCCTCTGAACCCACATTCTTCAATTAATTGTCCTGCGAAGTGTCCCTCAGGTCTTTTAAAGGTTGAACCCGCCGATGCCGCTTCAAGGGGTTGCTTTTCTTCCCTCATTTGAGTCAATCTGCCGATTTTGGCTTTTATCTCTTCATGATCTCCCTTTACAAGCTTCATTTTTCCGGAAACAACTATATAATTATGCTTTTTAACGGCTGAGGTACGATAGCCTAATTCAAGCTCATGCTTTTCAAGGATCTTATAGTCACCTTCAGGAGTTACAACAGTCACTTCCTCTAGGGTTTCAGACATTTCACCCTTATAGGCACCTGCATTCATATATACGGCTCCTCCGAAGGAACCCGGAATTCCGCAGGAGAACTCCATTCCCTTAAGGTCATTTTCCAATGCTGCATTGGAAATGTCCTTCAGCTGAGCACCTGTTCCTGCTGTTATCCAAAGACCGTCCACACGGATATCGTTCAAATTAGCAAGCTTAATGACAAGACCTCTTATACCGCCGTCTCTCACCAGGAGGTTCGTGCCGTTTCCTATGACAAAAATCGGTACTCCGTCATTTTTTGCAAGCTTCAATATTTTTCTAAGCTCTTCGGCAGAATCCGGGGATACCAGTATATCGGCAGGGCCTCCAAGTTGAAAGTTGGTATGAAGTTTCATCGGCTCATCCAAAAGTATCCTGTCTTCCCCGACTATCCCTTTCAGCTTTTCGGCAAAATTTAAGTATCTGTTCATTTATATTCTCCAAACTATGTTAATTTGTGTGCAATGTTCTGATATTTCATCTAAGACTAGAATATTATATCGCAATAATAGGTTTGTGCCAAATTGACAATTGTAAATTTAGTGTTACTTGAGCCGCTTTGAGTATTCCTGTTGCAGCCCAGGCTTTATTCGTTTTTATTTTTTTCTTCGGCTTCAATTCCGCCGATGGTGATATCATAAATTCCTTCTTCGGATGAATCAATTGTCAAATCAGAATTAACTTTATCACCGGAGTCAACATCGGAAATACCACTATCAGTTTTATTTACCTCATCCCTGAAAAACTCAATAATGCTGTTGGCAGCCCTTTTATCCATGCCGGGAGTGGACATCAATTCTTCTAAGCTCGCATTCATGATGCTTTCAATACTTCCGAATTTCATAAGGAGATTCTTTCTCCTTTTTTCCCCGATACCGGGGACAGAGTCCAATCTGGAATTAATTTGATTCCTATTTCTAAGGGACCTGTGATAGTTAATCGCAAACCTATGGACCTCATCCTGGATTCTTGTTATTAGCTGAAGAACATTTCCATGTCTGTAAAGACTTATTTCCCTGTTGTTGTAGATTATTCCCCTGGTTCTGTGTCTGTCATCCTTGACCAAGCCTGCCACAGGTATCTCAAGGTTTAATGACTTCATTACCTCCAAGGCTACATTGACCTGGCCTTTGCCTCCATCCATCAAAATCAGATCCGGGAAAAATGAGAATTTACCGTGGGTGAATTGGATTTTTTCAGCCAGTATCTCATTTACCTCCTCAATACCCCTTTTAAATCTTCTCTCCATGATTTCCTTTAAAGAATCATAGTCATTTGCCCCTTTGACGGTTTTGATTTTGAATCTCCTGTAATCCGAATTCTTAGGTTTTCCGCCTTCAAAAACAACCATGGAACCAACGGAATCTATTCCTGCTATATTTGAAATATCATAGGACTCAATTCTCTGTGGGAATTCAGTAAGCTCCAGTAAATCTGCCAGGGTTGACAGTGCTTCCTCACCTAATTCCTTTTCTTTGATTATCTTTCCCTTGAATGCGGATAAGGTAATTTCAGCATTTCTTTTAACCAAGTCCAAGAGCTTCTTTTTGTCTCCTTTTATCGGAACTTCAACAGATATTTTTGAACCTGTCTTAAGACTCAGGAAGGATGAAATGAGATCCTTATCCTCAATGGTTTCAACATAAATGTTTTTGGGGATATATGCCGTTTTCCCGTAAAAGGATTCTAAAAACTCGGTTAATATATACTCAGGCTTCAAATCAAGGGTATCCTGCAAAACAAAATGCTCCCTGCCCTGAATTTTTCCGTCTCTTAAAAAGAATACCTGAACACAGGCATCCTGTTCATCCTTGAATAATGCTACATAGTCCTCATCCGTTTCCTTTGATGTATAGTAAATCTTCTGCTTTTTCTGAATTTTTTCAATGGCAAGATACTTATCCCTTAATCTGGCAGCCAACTCAAAATTCAGTGACTCGGCAGCCTCTTCCATTTCGGCTTTGACCATCTTTTTAAAACCGGTTTCCTGACCGTTCAGAATATTGATAATATCATTGATCATTTCCATATACTCAGATTTACCGATGTAACCTGCACAGGGTGCTTTGCATAGACCCATGTGATAGTTAAGGCAGGGTTTGGTGTAAGGCCCTCCCTCGTTGATAATCCTCTTGCAGGTCCGTAAAGGATATATCTTCTTTATCGCCTCCAAGGTCTCGTATACGGAGCCCACATCGGTATATGGTCCGAAGTACTTTGAGCCGTCTTTTTCCACCGTCCTTGTCAAAATGACCCTTGGAAAATCCTCATTCAAAGTAACCCTGATAAAGGGGAACCTTTTATCATCTTTAAGGCTTATATTGTATTTGGGCATATTCTCTTTAATGAGGTTCTGCTCTAATATCAAGGATTCCATTTCGGTGTCCGTCACAATATACTCAAATTCGGCAACGTTTGAAACCATGAGCTTTGTCTTGGTATCAAGCCTGTCACCGCTTCTGAAGTACTGTCTGACTCTGTTTCTCAAAACCTTTGCCTTACCGATGTAGATTATCTCACCGTTGACATTCTTCATAATATAGACTCCCGGGGATTTTGGGAGTATTGATAACTGGTAATCTAAATCAAACATATCCGTTCCTTTAACTGTTCAATAGCAATAAGTAAATCCCTTAACTAATTTCAACTTTGTTGACGGCTGTTTTTATATAATCAACCGAAAACATTTCTCTGCTTTAATCTTAATGCACCTTGTAAATAAAATAAACTGACCCAAATTGATCAGTTTATTTTAAGCCAAACTTATTCAGTTTACTAATCCTGTCATCATTTAATTGTTATTTAAATAGTACTCCATGATAGACTTGGCCACAGGAATTGCCTGTCTTGCACCCGTGTTTTCCACCACGTCATCAAGATCCTCCAAAATAACGGCCACGGCTATTTTAGGATCATTGAAGGGTGCAAAGCCTGTGAACCACGCATGTATTTTCATGGTGTCTCCCGAAGTAAACTGGGCTGTTCCTGTCTTACCTGCTCCTTCAATGCTTCTGAAGGTAGAATAGGTTTCAGTGTTATTTACGTTTGACTTCATGTAGTTTGCAACAACGGTTGCAGTATTCTCGGTCAATGCAGTCGAGAATAAGGCAGGTGTATTTTCTTTCAGCGTAACGCTGTTTTTATCGATTATTTCCTTTACTATCTGAGGCTGCATGAGTTTACCGCCGTTTGCCACCGCAGAGGAAATCATTGCCATTTCCAAGGGAGTTGAACTCACCTCACCCTGACCTATTGCAGTTAATGCCTTATCCCCCCTGAACGCGTCATTCATTGAAGGGAATTTGGATTCTGATACTGAAAGCCCCATAATATCAATCTTTTTATTGAAGCCGAATTTCTCTGCACTGGATCTTAACTGAGTGTTTGAAAGCTCCATACCGAGAGTTCCGAATACAAAGTTTGAGGAGTACATGAAGCCTTGGAGAAGGTCTATGTTTCCATTTGCATAATTGAGGAAATTGTTTATCTTGCTTCCATCCGGAAATTCTATAACGCCGGTGTCCTTGAATATCCTGTCTCTGACACCTGAAATATTGTCTATTGCAGTTGCCAGTGTAATTATTTTGAAGGTTGACCCCGGTGCGTATTTACCATTTACGGCCCTGTTGACCAGAGGAGCATTTGCAGCATATTCTGTATCTGAATTCACCTTTTCCATGACATTGTCCAAATCTGAGGCATCAAACCCGGGACTTGATACCAATGCCAGAATTTCACCGGTTTTTGGATTTAAGGCGACAACGGAGCCTTTTCTTCCTTCAAGGGCTTCATAAGCATATCTTTGAAGCTCATAATCCAAAGTTAATTTGACTGAGTGCCCTCTCTGTTTTTTTGTAACGGCGGTTTTTCTGTTTAAAAGGTTTGTTATAAAGTCCATGGAGAATATTGCACTTATAGTACTGTCTTTTGACAATTCCTCATCCAAAGCCAGTTCCATTCCGGTTAAGGAGTACTTGTCCGAAACATAGCCAAGGATATTGCCCAGGGCTTCTCCCCCGTGGTACTGTCTTGATTGGAGCCCGTCCTCGTCAAGAATGCTTTCTGACAGAATCTTTCCGTTCCTGTCAAAGATTGTACCTCTTTGCACAGTGTTTCTTGCTTCAGCATTCCTTCGGTTTGCAGGATCACTTTTCAGTCCCGGTGCACGTACAACCTGAAAATAAACTATATAGGAAGCCACGGCAAAGAACAGTGCCATTGTGAAGGCAGTGAGTCTTTTAATGTTTTTTCTGAGAATCTTCCTCTCCTCATCAAAATTATCCAAATATCGTTCTTCAAGTGACTTTTTTTGGTCCATATTTTTCTTCGTATTCTCTTTCGTCAAATCAGAAATATTATATTCAAAGACATCATCCGAGGATGAAGTTCCATGACTTTCTTTATCGGTTGGCAAATCCTGGTCAATAACCGATTCCTCTTCTTTTTCAACCTCCGGTTTTTCCTCTACACTGTCTGTGATCAAAGGCTTGAACTCCCTGTCTGAGTCAGCCTCATGGGAGATGAGGTCTTCATCAACTTCGTTACTTAAGTCAGTTGGGGTTCCACCTTCAACGGACTCCTTACCGTAGCCGAAGAATTTACGAAGTTTTGAAATAAGATCATTTAGTTTATTCATTGCATCATTCATGCTTAACTGCCACCTCCTCGGAGGTTTTCTGTATTATTCCCAAGGCGAAAAATACAGTAAGCATGGAAGTTCCTCCATAGCTTATCAAGGGAAGTGTGATTCCCGTAAGTGGAATCATGTTCATGACACCGCCTACGATAACAAGTACCTGCATGGCAATCATTATGGAGAATCCTACGGAAAGCAGGGATGAAAATACACTTCTTACATTCAGTGCCACTCTTATACTTCTGTAGAACATCAAGGCATAAATCAAGAGTATGCCTATGCAGAAAATGATTCCCAGTTCCTCTGCCAGCACTGCAAAAATATAGTCTGATTCCCTGATGGGAATAAGTGACGGTGACCCCTGGTAGAGACCTTTCCCAAAAAGCCCTCCGGATGCCACTGCATAAAGACCCTGAACTATCTGATATCCGTCACCAAACTGCTCCTTGAAAGGATCCATCCAGACGTGGACTCTCAGCTTGATATGGTCGAAGATGAAATAACTTGCTGCGGCTCCAAGGCTTCCGATACCCAAGGCTGCCAGAATGTATTTTATTTTGTTCGTTGCAATGAAGAGCATTGAAATACCTACGATTGCAAAAATCAAGGCAGAACCCAGATCCCTTTGAAGGACCATGAATCCGATTGTTATTGCCGAAATCACCGCAGGTTCAACCAAACTCTTTAAATCCGTATACTTTCTTAATGCCGAAGCCAAATAAAGTATATAGAAAATCTTTCCGAATTCCGACGGTTGGAAGGACGCTCCCCCTATGAACACCCAGTTCTTGGCTCCCATGACAGATGTACCGATGAATGTTGCCATGGCAACAAATATTACGGTCAAAGCCATATATAAATATCTCAGCTTAGCAAAGCTTTGAAGATCCGGCAGAACAATAACTATGGCACAATAAAGGGAAATTCCCAAAATGAACCAGATTATCTGCCTTATCGCCAGTGCTGAGTTAATCCTGTAAATCATTGCGATTCCAATGACCGGCAGTATACTTGCAAAGGAAACAAGATACTTATCACCGGCGCTGAAAAATCTTCCGACAACAAAATGTGCATATCCAATCAACACACAAAGCACAAGCCCTATTATGACAGCTCCGGGATCCAAGGGTTTTGCCACTATGGCAATATTCAAAAACAAAGCCATTGTCAGAAGATATACTGTCTTTGTAAGACCGTTAGTCTTATTAGTCATCATACCTCCTAATTAACAACCTTAAACTTAGTTGAGCCCAAGGTTATTATGTCGTTTATCTTAAGATATGTCTTGTGTTCCAGTCTGTCATGGTTCAATCTCGTTCCGTTTGTCGACTTTAAATCCTCAATGACATATCTTCCGTCCTTAATAAAAAATCTTAAATGATAATAGGAAACGTAGGGATCCTCCAAAATTACGGTATTATCTCCCTTTCTGCCTATGGTCAAACCACTGGTAAGGGGTATTATACTCCCCTTCCTAAGATTGAAGTTAGCTTGGTTTTCCATGACTTCCAAACCCCACATGGGCTTTTCGGAAGAATTCCTTTCAGGATTCTCAAGCTTGTCCATATCCTTTTTCATTAATCTCAGTGTCTTTAAAATGAAATAATATATTGTGATTATAAAAATAATAGTAAAAATGCCCGCTACCAGCTTTCTTAAATCCATAGCCAACCTCCTGTTCAAAGTATCTAAATTATTATACCACTTTACTCCATTCACCACTTTAATCACCGGTTCTTAAAATATTCTTAAAATAAACATGACCGAATATCAAAAGGGTAAAACTATGATTTATCTATGATATTTAGAACAGAATGAAATTTAATTGACCATATTCAAAAAAAAGAATTTCCCGGTGGTTTACTGGTATTAACCATACTTTGCCGGGAAATTTTACCTTATTAAGTTAAATTACAACCTTTATTTGGAAGCCTTGACTGCTGTTTTGGAAGTCTTGGCTGCTGTTTTTGGAGCTTTGGTTGCCGTTGCTTTGCCTGCTTTTGTTGCTCTCTTTTTTACAGCTGTGGGCTCAGCTATTTCAATTGAATCCGTGAATGCCTCAGACCTTTTGAGTATCGGTGCAAGGTATTCTCCCGTATAGGATGCTTCAACCCCGGCAACTTCTTCCGGAGTACCGGTTGCGACAACCATTCCTCCCTTGTCTCCCCCTTCGGGTCCAAGGTCAATAATATGGTCGCTGCATTTTATAACATCCAGGTTATGCTCAATTACAACCACAGTATTTCCGTTTTTAACCAATAGCTGCAGTATCTTGATAAGTCTTGAAACATCATCTACGTGAAGTCCCGTTGTAGGCTCGTCAAGAATGTACAGGGTCTTTCCTGTACTTACCTTGCTCAATTCATAGGCAAGCTTTACCCTTTGTGCTTCTCCTCCGGATAACAAGGTGGATGGTTGACCAAGCTTGATATATCCAAGTCCTACTTCAACCAGGGTTTTGAGCTTTCTGTGAATTCTCGGCAGGTTTTCAAAAAAGGTGTATGCCTCCTCCACAGTCATATCAAGAACTTCGAATATATTCTTGTTCTTGTATTTAACCTCCAGGGTTTCCCTGTTGTATCTCTTGCCCTGACATACCTCACAGGGTACATATACATCGGATAAAAACTGCATTTCTATTTTTATAATACCGTCCCCTGCACAGGCTTCGCATCGCCCTCCCTTTGTATTGAAGGAGAATCTGCCCTGCTTGTATCCCCTGGCTTTTGCTTCGGGCAAAGTGGAATAAAGCTCTCTGATCAAATCGAAAACCCCGGTATAGGTTGCCGGATTTGATCTTGGAGTTCTTCCGATGGGGCTCTGGTCTATATCTATTATCTTGTCTATATATTCAGCACCTTGTACGGATTTGTGTTTTCCCGGTAAGACTCTTGACTTATTGATGGTTTTGCTCAGAGCTTTAAATAAAACTTCGTTTACCAGGGTAGATTTTCCCGATCCCGATACCCCGGTTACGGCAATAAGCTCACCTAAAGGAAAATCAACGTCAATGCCTTTTAAGTTGTTGGCTTGAGCACCTTCAACCCTTATGATGTTCCCGTTCCCCGGGTTCCTTTTTAAGGGCACGTCAATCCTTTTAGTACCGTTTAGATACTGTGCAGTGATTGACCTTTTGCTCTTCATAATTTCCTTCAGGGTTCCTGCTGCAACGACCTCTCCGCCGTGTTCTCCGGCTCCAGGCCCGATATCCACTATGTAGTCAGCTTCCCTCATTGTGTCTTCATCATGCTCAACAACAATCAGTGTGTTACCTACGTCCCTTAGTCTCTTCAGTGTTCCTATGAGCTTGTTGTTGTCCTTTTGGTGAAGTCCTATTGATGGTTCATCCAAAATGTAGAGCACACCAACCAGGGCAGAGCCTATCTGTGTTGCAAGTCTTATTCTCTGTGATTCTCCCCCGGACAATGTTCCTGAGTTTCTTGAAAGGTTCAAGTAATCCAAACCGACATTTTTAAGGAAGCTCAATCGTTCCCTGATTTCATTTATTATCTGCTCCCCGATGATCTCCTGGTTTTTTGAAAGCTTTAAGCCGTCTATGAAATCAAGCTCATCTGTAACAGACATTTTTGTGAATTCATAGATGTTTTTATTTCCCACGGTGACAGCCAAGGCTTCGTCCCTCAATCTCATACCGTGGCATTTCGGACATGGGTTGTCGCTCATATATTGCTCTATATCGCTTTTTGACCAGCTTGATCCGGTTTCCATATATCTTCTTCTGAGGTTGTTTATCTCACCCTCATAGGAATGGCTATAGACACCGGTTGAATAATTTTT
Source organism: Clostridiaceae bacterium (assembly GCA_036741195.1). Lineage (GTDB taxonomy): Bacteria > Bacillota > Clostridia > Clostridiales > Clostridiaceae > JG1575. The sequence goes on from DAINSS010000016.1 coordinate 35,751, forward strand.
AGTATAGGTTACCTTCAGCTTTTCTCCGTTGGTACCGTAAAGCATGATGTTTTGTATATTTTCGGGAAGATCCTGAAAAGGAGTATCCAAGCTGAATTTATATTTTTTTGTCAGTGCATTCAATATGCCGAAGGTCCAGGAATCCTCCTTAAGTCTTCCTGCTCCCCAGGAAGCAAAGGCTCCCTCTGCGATGCTCTTGGTTTTGTCCGGAACCACCAGGTCCACATCTATCTCCATCAATGTACCCAAGCCGTCACATTCATCACACTTTCCCCAGGGGGAGTTAAATGAGAAGGTTCTTGGCTCCATTTCTGAGATGCCGATCTGGTGTTCAGGACAGGCATAGTTTTCGGAAAAGATAAGCTCTTCACCATCCTCAACATTTACGAGAACAGTACCTTCACCAAGCTTCAGGGCTTGTTCCAGGGATCCTGTGAGTCTTGCCTCAATACCCTCTTTTATAATCAGCCTGTCAATTATGGCCTCAATGTTATGCTTGACGTTTTTTTCAAGGTTGACTTCTTCTTCAGTTATATCAATGACACTCCCATCGATTCTGGCTCTTACAAACCCACTTTTTCTGATGGTTTCGAGGACTTTTTCATGTTCTCCCTTTCTTCCTCTGATAATAGGAGCCATGACCTGGATTTTGGTCCTCTCCGGTAGAGCCATGATTTTATCAGTCATCTGATCAACGCTTTGCTTTTCAATCTCTCTTCCGCAAACAGGACAATGAGGTATACCAATCCTTGCATAAAGCAGTCTTAAGTAGTCATATATCTCCGTTACGGTTCCCACAGTGGATCTGGGATTCTTTGATGTTGTTTTCTGGTCTATTGATATTGCCGGAGACAACCCTTCTATGGATACCACATCAGGTTTGTTCATCTGGCCTAAAAACTGCCTGGCATAGGCTGACAAAGACTCCACATATCTCCTTTGCCCCTCTGCATACAGGGTGTCAAAGGCAAGTGAGGTTTTTCCCGAGCCTGAGAGCCCTGTGAATACGGTCAGCTTTTCCCTTGGGATTTCCAGGTCAATATTTTTCAGATTATTAACCTTCGCTCCCTTTATAACTATCTTGTTTCTCATAGTGTCTTCTTTTCTCCCTTGATCTTTGTGAGCTCTTTTCTCATTTTGAAAAGCTCATCCCTGAAATATGCAGCCTGCTCAAACATAAGCTCTTTGGACGCTTTTCGCATTTGAGCTTCAAGGCTTTCAATATTCTTGATCAGATTCTTTTCGCTGTATTTTACTGCTTCATCCATGGATTTGAATTCTTCCGCGGTTTCGGCAGCTTTCGTTATTTCAATTACATTTCTTATGTCCTTGATTATGGTGGTTGGTGTTATGCCATGCTTTTCATTATATTTCATCTGTATACCGCGTCTTCTGTTGGTCTCACCTATTGCACGCTCCATTGAGCCTGTCATGTTGTCGGCATACATAATAACCTTGGATTCTGAGTTTCTTGCCGCTCTTCCTATGGTCTGTATAAGAGAAGTTTCAGACCTTAAGAACCCTTCCTTGTCCGCATCCAATATAGCAACAAGGGCAACCTCCGGTATATCAAGACCCTCTCTTAAAAGATTAATACCTATCAAAACATCCACTTCACCGGTTCTAAGATCCCTTATTATTCTCATTCTTTCAATGGTATCAATGTCAGAATGCATATAGGTGACCTTCAGTCCAAGCTCCATGAAGTATTTAGTCAAATCCTCTGCCATTCTTTTTGTAAGTGTTGTGACCAGTACTCTGAAGCCCTTCTCTATGGTCTTTCTGATTTCGGAAAACAAGTCATCCATCTGTCCCTTAACAGGCTTGATAATAACCTCGGGGTCCAAAAGTCCCGTGGGTCTGATAACCTGCTCAGCTATTACTGAAGACAGGTCCTTCTCATAGGCTGAAGGTGTGGCTGAGACGAACATACATTGATTTATTTTGTTATAGAACTCATCATAGGTCAAAGGTCTGTTGTCATAGGCGGCAGGAATTCTGAAACCATAGTCCACCAACGACTTCTTCCTAGACTTGTCTCCGGCCTGCATTGCCCTGACCTGGGGAAGGGTTGCATGGGATTCATCTACAAATAAGAGAAAGTCATCCGGAAAATAATCTATCAATGTGTGAGGAGGAGAACCCGGCTGTCTTCCGTCAAGGATTCTTGAATAGTTTTCTATTCCTGAGCAGTAGCCCATCTCCCTGATCATCTCCATATCGAAATTAGTCCTTTGCTTAAGCCTCTGGGCTTCCAGAATTTTGTCTTCCTTCATAAGCTCCTTAAGCCTGTCATCCAGTTCAGATTCAATCTGCCTTAATGCCGGCTCAAGCTTTTCCCTTGAGGTGGCAAAGTGGGATGCCGGTCTTAGGAATACATGGGATAATTCACTTAATATCTCCCCTGTGAGAAGATCAAATCCCCTGATTCTTTCTATTTCATCGCCGAAGAACTCGATTCTGATTCCCTTGACGCTGGTATAAGGGGGTACAATATCCAAAACATCCCCTCTTACCCTGAAGGTTGAGGTTGTAAAATCAAGGTCGTTTCTCTCAAACTGCATCTCAATCAATTTCTTAATGATATCGTCCCTGTCCTTTACCATTCCGGGTCTTAGGGACAGTGACAGGTTCCTGTATTCGTCGGGATTACCAAGTCCATAGATACAGGATACAGAAGCCACTATTATGACATCCCTGCGCTCAAAAAGAGATGTGGTTGCAGAGTGTCTTAACTTGTCTATTTCATCATTTATACTTGAATCCTTCTCGATGAAGGTATCAGTAGAAGGCACATATGCCTCCGGCTGATAGTAATCATAGTATGAAACAAAATACTCCACTGCCGAATCAGGGAAAAACTCCCTGAATTCAGAGCAAAGCTGTGCCGCAAGTGTTTTATTATGAGCAAGTACCAAAGTAGGTCTTTGGACTCTTTCAATAACATTCGCCATGGTAAAGGTCTTTCCGGATCCTGTTACACCCATGAGTGTCTGGAACCTGTTTCCTTCTTCAATGGACTTTACTATTTTATTTATTGCCTCAGGCTGATCACCTGTTGGTTTAAACTTAGATTCTATTTTGAATATCCCATCCAAAAGTGAACACCTCCGATGTAAACATATGTTCTATTATACTCTTTTCACTCCATATATTCTACATTTTATACCCTTATTCAAGGTTAAGTTTCTGTATCTAAAGAGCAAATTATTATATCATATTTCCAAATATTTAAAGTCAAAAACCGGCTGCTTAATGCAGCCGGAGATTAGTGATATTTATTGGCCACCCATTTTCTTTGTGACCTCTTCAATTGCTTTTTGAAGCTGTGTATCTTTTTCTTTAGTGTAGTTAGAGCTTGTAAGATCCTTTGGCAGTTCAACCACCACATCCGGAACGATGCCTATCTTATGGATGTTTGTTCCGTTGGGTGAATAATAAGCTGCTATAGTAAGCTTTAGCCCTTCACCGTTCGGCAAATCCATAATCTGCTGTACGATTCCTTTTCCGAAGGACTTTATTCCCACCAGCTCCGCCGCATTATGGTCTCTTAATGCTCCTGATACAACCTCTGATGCAGAAGCTGAACCTTCATCAATCAAAACCACAAGGGGTACGCCTATATAGTTTCCGCCTCTTGATTTATCTTCAATTTTTCTTTTGTTCTTATCTATTGTAGAAACTACAACCTTGCCTTTTTCAATAAAGTTTGAAGCAATATTTATAGATTCATTCAAATATCCGCCGGGATTTCCCCTAAGATCAAGAATATATCCCTTGGCACCTTCACTTTTCAGTTTATCCATTCCGGCTTTGAAAAGTTTATCGGAATCCTTGGTAAACTGACTCAATGTAATTAGCCCGATGTTTCCGGACAACATTTCAGTTTTCACCGGAGCCATTGTTATCTCTCTTCTTACTACGGTGAAGCTCAATTCTTCGGTTCCTCTTTTGACTGTAATTGTCACAGGCAGTCCTTCATGACCTCTCATGTGGGAAATTGCCGCATCCATATCATTTGCAGTGTAGATCTTATCATCTACCTTGTAAATAATATCCCCTGACTGGATACCTGCTTCCTTTGCAGGACCTCCGTCAATAGGTGCAATTACAATTATAGAACCGTCCTTTGTTCCGACCTGGATACCGACACCGATGAATTTACCTGTGCTCTGCTCATTCAATGCCGCATATTCCTTGCTGTCATAGAACTGGGAATAAGGATCGTCCAAACCTGACACCATACCCTTAATAGCCCCTTCTAAAAGCTTATTGTCATCAATGGGACCGTCATACATATCATATATGGTTTTTTTGATCAGGTTAAGCTTGTTCCAATCTGAGCTTGTAACCGGAACAGAGCTTGATTTTGTAGATGAATCTGTCACCGGTTCAAAGGGTACATATCCGGTGGCTGCACCGCTTTTACCTATGAAATATCCGGCAAGTCCGGTTCCTATCAATGCAGCGATGATCAGCAGAATCAACGGAGCTTTGGAGGTTTTCCTCCTCGGTGACTTAGAGGGATCATAATAATAGTTCTTTGGATCATCCATTGATAACACCTCTTTTATGGATTAAAAATTCTTATTATACGTTAAGATGCTTTCTGATGGACAGGAAGGATCCGATTGCACCTATTATTATACCGGCCAATGCGAATTGCCAGCTGAGCCATTTGACAATGAAGTCAGGAGAAGGCAGAGTTATGAACGGTACTGATATATGCGCCTGTGTATAGGCATATTGATAGCCGAAGTAAAGGGCAATTACTGCCAAAACAGCACCTACAAGTCCGATTATTACTCCCTCTATGATAAACGGCCATCTAATGAACCAGTTGGTGGCTCCCACGAACTTCATTATCTCTATTTCTCGTTTCCTTCCGAAAACTGCCAGCTTGATGGTATTAGCTATTAAGAACAAAGAAACCAGAATTAAAATCACAAATATAATAATTCCCACATTTCTTATGGTATTACCCCAGCTTATTATCTGATTGACCGTTTCGGAATCATTTCCGACACTTTCAATTCCGGGTTCCTTTTCCAAATTGGCTACAAACTTCTCAATGTACTCCGGTTTTTCCAGGGTTACGATGAAAGAGTCCGGGAAAGGGTTCTTGTTAACAGGGTCAAAGCCCTGAAGATAATTGTACTCTGTACCCAGATTTTTTTCCGCATTTTTAAATGCTTCCTGTCTGCTTTCGAATACGGAGCCCTTTACTCCAACCTGGTTTGAGATTTTAGTTTCAATTGCAGATTTCTGAGTCTGGGTGAAATCCTTATTCAGATACAGTCTTACTTGAATCTGTTCTTCAACGTTTCTGACAAGACTGTTGACAGTCGTTGCCAACATCAAAAATACTCCGAATATTAAAATAGTTGCAAATACTGTTGCCATTGAAGCAACGGTTACCGAAAAATTTCTTTTAAGTGATTTTAGTGCATCACCGAAGGCTCTGAAAAAATTAGTCATTTATCTTGTAGCCTCCCTTTTCCTCATCTCTGACGACTATACCGTGGTTGAGTTCTATAACTCTCTTCCTCATGGTATTTACTATTTCCTGTCCGTGGGTTGCCATGATTACAGTTGTGCCGTGCTTATTTATGTTGTCCAAAATCTCCATAATTCCCCAGGAGGTCTTGGGGTCAAGATTTCCCGTAGGTTCATCTGCAATAAGCAGAATCGGCTTATTGACCAGAGCTCTTGCAATGGATACCCTTTGCTGCTCACCGCCGGACAGTTCATTGGGGAAAGAGTCGAGTTTGTCCCCAAGGCCTACCATGTCCAAAACTTCAGGCACCCTGATTTTTATATCCTTAGCTTTTGCGTTTGTAACTCTCATTGCAAAGGCTACATTCTCATATACATTCAGTGTAGGTATCAACTGGAAATCCTGGAAGACCATTCCTATTTTTCTTCTGTACTGAGGAACCTCACTGTTTCTCATGTCATTCAATTTTCTGTTGTTTACGTAAACCTCACCCTTGTTAGGGATAAGCTCTCTTAATAAAAGCCTTATGAAGGTTGATTTACCGGCACCTGATGCCCCGATCAGGAACACAAAATCACCATCTTCAATTGTGACGTTAAAATCTTTAAGTGCGACTACACTTTTATATTCCTTTGTCACATTTCTGAATTCAATCATTTTTATCTCCTTGAAAATAACTAATAGACATTTATATTCTACCCTTTTATACGGAGAATACCTAAAATTCTCCACAGGATTAGAATTATTACATAAATTTGTAAAGATAAAATAAAGAGGGGCTGAGTTAAGATATTTGTTCAGCCCCCATGTATTTTCACTAAATTAATGATATATCCTGATATCCTTCGCCTAAAACTTCACGGACCTCATTGACTGACAGGAAAGCCCGCTTGTCTATCTCTTTGATGAAGTTTCTGAGCTCGATATAGTCCGATCTGTTCAATACAACATAGACCACATCCATATCATCCTTTGTGTATCCGCCGTAGCCCTTGAGAATTGTGCATCCTCTGTCCAATTTTTCAAGTATGAAGTTTCTGATTTCAGCACTTTTTTTGCTTATGATCATTATTTCCTTTGCCGTCTTTGTACCGTCTATGAGCCTGTCTATCAAGGTTCCGTTGAAGAGAACGCTTAACAGTGAGAATAAACCTACTTCAGGACCGAAAACTACAAAACCTACTGCGGTTATGACAAAGTCAACAACAAGAAGTGATTTTCCTATATCAAAATGGAAGTACTTGCTTAAAATCTTGGCAAGGATATCCGTACCTCCCGTTGAAGCACCGTAGTTGAATACAATGGCCATACCGATGGAGCCTAAAAGGGTACCGTAAATGGTATTCAGGAACATATCCTTGGTCAGGATAACCTCACCAAACATCAGGTTCAAAACCCACAGTGCAAAGGTCATGAAAAATGATGAGAAAATCGTCTTTGCACCAAACTTTTTCCCTAAGGTGGCAAAGCCTATTCCGAAAAACACAACATTTAGGAATAGAACCAGAATTGCCTTTGAAATTGATGGAACAAAGTAATTCACTATGATGGCTATACCGGAAATACCCCCCGCTGCAAGGTTTGCAGGGAAATAGAACAAGTGCAGTGCAATGGCTACAAAAAGTGAACCAAGTGCAATCATAAAGTAATCCCTGAATTTTCTAAAAGTCATGTTTATCCCCTCCGTGCAGTAAAATAATAATTCCCATAAAACAATATCAGCATAAAAATAAAGCCCCCCATTGGGAGGCTCGATTATAGTATTCTCCCGCTAAATCAATATGATTAGCGGAAAATAAAATTTTCGCTGCTTACACTAAACATTATACTTCAAAGCATGATACGGGGTAACCCCCTAAATGCAAAATCTTTTGTTAAGTGCAGTCTATTTGTCAGTGTATCTTCTCGGAACTCTTTTTCCGATGTCACAGGTAATTTCATAGCTTATGGTGTTGATTGTCTTAGCCATATCATCACCGTCATACTTGACGTCCCCGTCTTTTCCCAGAAGAATTACGGTATCACCTTCAGTTGGATTCTCAACACCTGATAAATCCACCATCATCTGATCCATGCATACTCTTCCGACTATGGGACATAGCTTACCCTTGTAGATTATACTTCCCTTTGAAGAAAGTGATCTTGAATATCCGTCGGCATATCCTAAAGGAATAGTTCCTATTACAGTATCCTTTTCTGCAACAAATGTATTTCCGTAGCTTACCGGAGTGCCCTTGGCGATAGTTTTGACCAATACAATTTTTGCCTTCCAGTCAAGTATTGGTTTTAACGGCAGTCTTTCCTTATGGACTTCGTCTGATGGCTGATAGCCGTATTGGACTATACCGGGTCTTACCGTATCAAAATGAGCCTCCGTAAGGTCAATTATTGCTGCACTGTTAGCCATGTGATAGTGATTGAATTTGACTCCTCTGTCATTGAGCTGTCCCACCATCCAACGGTATTTTTCAATCTGTTTTTGGGAATAGGTTTTGTCTGCATCATCAGCTTTGGAGAAGTGAGTGAAAAGCTCTTCCATCTGTACCTTGGGAAGCTTCGAAATCTCCTTGATTTCATCAGCTGAAGCTTCGTTGATCTGGAAGCCGATTCTGCTCATACCGGTATCCAATGCAACGGCAAGCTTAATAGTCTTGTCCAGTTTTACTGCTTCATCCGAAAATTTCTTTGCTTCACTTAACCTGTATACTGTTACGGTTACATTATTTTCTATGGCTCTTTTTGCTGATTCACCCGGAGTAAATCCAAGGACCATTATTGAAGACTCCTTGTCAAAGGTTCTGAATTCAATGGCCTCATCTAGAATTGCAACTGCAAAATCCTTTATACCCATTGATTTTATTTTTGTAGCCACAGGCTCCATTCCATGGCCGTAGGCATCTGCCTTTACGACACTGAGTATTCTTTTACCTTTTGCAAGATTCTTTATGGAATTGTAGTTGAATTCAAGTCTGTCCAGATGTACCTCTGCCCAAACCGGTCTTTGATCAGTAAACATAGCATATCTCCTAAAAATAATTTTGTTTTAAGCCCAAATAAAAAGGACTTTCGATTCTATATCTATTTTATACCCAATTCGAATATTATTCACATACCCGGCAAATAATCGTTATAAAAATCCATTTAATTTCTCGCCATGATCTTCAGCTCAAAGGGAATCCTTTCAATAATCTCGGATGCCGTGACGGAGTACCTTGTGGATGCCAAATCATCTCCTATTTTTCCGTGAATGTATGTTGCCGCAACCGAGGCCTCCAAAGGTGACAATCCCTGTCCTGCAAGCCCGGCAATCATACCTGTCAGACAGTCCCCCATTCCCCCAGAAGCTATGGCCGAAGAACCGGTTGGATTGACATAAAGCCTTTGCCCGTCGGTGATAATCGAATTATATCCTTTAAGCACCACTGTCAATTTGTTCTTTTTAGCAAATTCAAAAGCCACATTCATCCTGTTCTTCTTGATATATTCAATGGTTTTTCCGGTCAGTCTCGCCATCTCGCCAAAATGAGGGGTGATAATGACCTTGATACCCATATTTCCCAAAAGCTCTGCTTTGCCTTGGAAAACATTCAAACCGTCTGCATCCAATATTAAAACTGTATCGCTTTTTCCTTCACTCCTCAGCTTCTTGATTATTCTGAACAAAAGCATGCTTGTTTCTTCGGTATTTCCCATACCCGGTCCGAAGGCAATGACATCTGAGGCTGAAACAGCCTTCTCAATGTTATCCGGATGGATTGTCATGGCTTCTTTTACATTTTCTTCTATGATTTTTATGACTGATTTATGTGAGGATACGGTAACAAGACCGGCTCCCGTTTTGATACATGCTTCTGAGGCTATCTTGTTTGCACCCGTGTATCCCGTTGATCCTGCAACTATCAAAGCCTTGCCGTAATCTCCCTTATACCCTGTTCTCATTCTGACGGGAATCAGGCTTCTCACTATTTCATCCTCAATTAAATAGCAGGCTTTTTCGGTATCAACAACAATTCTGTCGGGGATCCCGATGTCTGTTACTTTTATTTCTCCAAGATATTCTGAAGAGCTGTAGTTTAAAAAACCGGTTTTATAGCAGGTAAAGGTTACGGTGACATCCGCCTTTACGGCACAACCCATTACCTCTCCCGTATCAGGGTGAAGTCCGGAAGGGATATCAACCGAATAGACCTTTTTGGACATTTCATTTATTGTATCTATGATTTCTTGGTTCAAATCGGTTATCTTCCTGGACAAGCCTATGCCGAACAGGGCATCCAAAACACAGTCTGCATCATTTACTGCCTCTCTTAACTCCCAGATGTCGGATTCCTCTTCAATGGTCTGAACATTTATCCCCAAATTTTTACATATATCCAGGTTTATCTTTGTCTCGGGACTTAATTTTCCGGTACCCGGAGCGAAAAATACATCCACGTCCTTGCCCTTATTTGCCAAATGCCTTGCAATGGCAAGTCCGTCCCCGCCGTTATTCCCGCTTCCTGCCACAACTACAAAATATGAATCTGATGCATCAAGCATGCTGACAAAGCTCATAGCTGCATTTTCCATCAATATGATTGACGGTATACCAACCTCATTTATTGCTCTTTTATCCAGCTCAGCTGTCTGCTTTCCCGTCAAAATTCTCATAATCCGTATTCACCTCCCATGGCCTGATCCACACGGTTTTCAGTGTGTCCAGCCTTCTCAGGACAACTCTGTGAACCTTCCCCTCTTTTTCTTCATATTTGAATTTGAATTTATTATTGCTTCCGAATATGGAATATCTGATACCGACATGAAGTACTCCATCCTTGAATTCTGTGTTTGCCCCTTCAAAGCTCCCTATCTTAAGTGAGGTGGTTCCTTCAATGACAATGTTATTCCCTTCCTCATAGACCTTCTCAATTTTAATAACATTCGGTTCGGACACCATTTTAAAGCCGGTGAACTTCCAACCGACCTTATAAAAGGCAATCAGTAGAACCAGGCCTGTCAAAACGCCTAAAATACTTAACAAAGCTGTTCTTTTCTTCATTACAATTCCTTTGAAACTAATTTCTGTTTTTATTAATCAGTTCTATTACACAAGTAGCCATGGCAAATTTTCGTTCATGAGAAATTGAAATCATAACTTTCAGCTCATGGTATATCCCGGTTTTCTGAAGTATCAGCTTAAGTGAATCCCCGGAAATAAAAGGTCTTCCAAATTCATCCCTGAGAATTTCAGTGTCCTTTAATGAAAAGCCCTTGAAGCCTCTGCCAAGTGCTTTTGCGAAGGCTTCCTTTGCCGAGAAGTTCCCTGCTATCCTTTCGGGCCTGCCTTCCAAAAATGCTATTTCCTTTTCTGTAAAGCACTTCTCAAGCCTTTCTCTTGTATTAAAAACCTCTTTGACTCTTTCAACCTCTGAAATATCACACCCGGTACCAAAAATCATTCTCTCACCTGCCAAATTCCTATTCTATCCATAATTTACTGAATCTGATTACAATCTTCGTATATTGATTATAACAATTGAATCAATTATTCAAAAGATTAATAGTTCATGTCACAAAATGATAATCATTATCACTGTTTACAGATTATTAAGATACAATCATGTTTTTTCCTTTGTTGTGTGGAGTATAATTAAATAGTATGACTAACAGAACAAGATATTTTTAGGAGGATATAAATGCTTAAATCTACAAAAATCAATAATGATGTTTTCTGGGTTGGTGCCCTGGATCCGGGTCTTAGAATCTTTGACATAATTATGTACACCCCTTTTGGTACAAGCTATAACTCTTATGCAGTAAAGGGAACTGAAAAAACAGCTGTTTTCGAGGCTGTTAAAGCTCCTTTCTTTGAGGAATACTGCGAAAGATTAAATGACATGGGTCTGGATATAAAGAACGTGGATTACCTGGTGGTAAACCATACTGAACCGGATCATGCAGGTTCAATTGAAAAAATATTGAAAATAAATCCTGACATAGAGGTAATCGGTTCAAAAACCGCCCTTAATTTCCTTAGAGGAATAACCAATATGGAATTCAAATTAAGGGAAGCAAAGGAAGGCGACACCCTGGATCTTGGCGGAAAAACCGTAAGATTCATGATGACTCCTTTCCTGCATTGGCCTGATACAATGGTTTCCTATGTTGAGGAAGATAAATTCCTTATAACCTGCGACATCTTCGGTACCCATTATTGCTTCGACGGAGTATTCAATGATGACCTTCCGGCTGATAAGAAGGAAGAATACCTTAGCTCTCTAAGATACTACTACGACGTAATCATGTCTCCTTTCAAGCAGCACCTTTTAAAGGCAATTGATAAAATTGAGCCTCTTGAATTGGAAATGATACTGACTGGACACGGACCTGTTTTGAGGAAGGACCCGAGAGAAGTTATCAAGCTTTGGAAGGGATGGGCTCAGCCTGAAGTTAAATCCAAGGATACCGTCTCCATAAACTATGTTTCAGCCTATGGTTTCACAAAAGAAATTGCAGAAACCGTTGCAGAAGGAATCAAATCAGCAGGAGACTTCAAGGTTACCTTAAATGATGTCATCCACTGCAAGACTGAAGACTTAGTTGCTGAAATAGGAAAGGCAGATGCAGTTCTATTCGGTTCACCGACAATTGTAGGAGAATTATTAGAACCAATCAGAATATTATTGGCTCATTTAAACCCAATTATTCACGGTGGTAAAATTGCCGGTGCCTTCGGATCCTACGGATGGTCCGGGGAGGCCGTTCCAAGAATTGAATCAAGACTGAAAGAGCTGAAGATGAAGATGCCTGCAGGTGTCATCAGATTTAACTTCAAAATGAGTGAAGCAGACAAAGAGACTGCCAGAGAATATGGCCGTCAGATTGCCGAAGCACTTAAGGCATAACCTAAAATAAAATTTATTAAAATAAACCTAATTCGAGTATTTGGTGAGGAAATTAAGATGGAAAGATTCGTGGTTATAGGAAACGGTATTGCCGGTCATTATGCTTTGACCAATGCATTGAAAGCTAATCCTGATTTGGATGCTACAATGATCTACAGGGAAAGTGCCAGAACCTATTTAAGAACTCAGTTATCAGGAAGAGCAACAGGAGCTGTCAATGATACAACATTCTTCATGACTGATGAAAATTATTATAAGAGTAAAGGTGTTAAAGAGGTCAAGGGAACTGCAGACCTGATTGATACCAAAAACAAGGAAGTCATCATGGAGGATGGTACGAAAGTGCCCTATGACAAGCTGTGTATTGCCACCGGAAGCTATAACTTCATCCCCCCTGTTGAAACTGAGGGAACTGAAACTAAAATGCTTGATTCCTTCAACTACATGAATTATGACAGTGTATTTACCCTGAGAGAGTTAAAAGATGCAGAAGCTGTAATGAAAAAACTGGAAACTGCAAAATCTGCCATAATAGTAGGCGGTGGTCTTTTAGGCCTTGAAGCTGCCGGAGATTTCATTGAAAAAGGCGTAGCCGTCACAGTTGTTGAATTCGCTCCAAGACTGCTTCCCAGGCAGCTTGACGGTGGTTCAGCACAACTGTTCTTAGATCAGGCAGGAAAAACCGGTATAAACATAATGCTGTCAGAAAGTCTTAAGAAGATTGTTTTCGAAGACGGAAAGCTTAAGGAAGCAGAACTGAATTCAGGAAAAACCTTAAAAGCAGACTTCATATTGTTCTCCGTTGGAGTAAGACCGAATACATCCCTGGCACAAAAATCAGGTATAACAGTCAACAGAGGTATTGTTGCGGATGAATATCTTTCAACAAATGACCCCTCCGTATTCATAGCAGGTGATTGCGCTGAACATCACGGAATGGTTTATGGAAACTGGTCCTTTGCCATGGCATCCGGTAAAACCGCC
>DAINSS010000017.1:0-24705 GCA_036741195.1 Clostridiaceae bacterium
TCTTTGTCTTAAGACAATCTTACCAATTTGTCCGAAATTGTAACATAGACCCCTGAGTAACTGTTTTCAAATACTCATAGAATTGATTTCCAAGATCCTCTCTTCTTAATGCAAACTCTACTGTTGCTTCCAAGAATCCAAGCTTATCTCCGACATCGTATCTTTTACCAATAAAATTATAGGCATACATTTTTTGCTTTTTTGCTAATTCTTTCAAAGCATCGGTCAGCTGAATTTCTCCGCCCTTTCCTGGAACAGTATTTTCAAGGATACTGAAAATCTCAGGTGTTATAATGTAACGACCCAAAACTGCCACATTTGAAGGAGCATCTACAGGGTCCGGCTTCTCGACCAGACCGTTAACTTCGTAAATTCTATCTGAAACCATGCCACCGTCTACGATTCCATACTTATTAACATTCTCATGTGCAACTTTCTGTACTCCGAGAACGCTCGTACCTACTTCATCAAATACTTCTATCATTTGCTTAAGGCATGGCTTGTCAGAATATACTATGTCATCTCCCAGTAATACTGCAAACGGCTCATCTCCAATGAAGCTTTTGGCACATAGTACAGCATGACCTAAACCCTTTGGTTCTTTTTGTCTGATGTACATAATATTAGCCAAATTATCTATCTTTCTTACTTCTTCCAAAAGATCTTCTTTACCCTTTGATTTCAGTTCAAGCTCCAGCTCCACTGACTTGTCAAAATGATCTTCTATACTCTTTTTATTCCGACCTGTAATAATCAATATCTCTTCAATCCCGGAAGCTACAGCTTCTTCTATAATGTATTGAAGTGTTGGCTTGTCCACTATTGGTAGCATTTCCTTTGGCTGTGCTTTTGTTGCCGGTAAAAACCTCGTTCCTAATCCTGCTGCCGGTATAACTGCTTTACGTATTTTCAAATTATTATCAACTCCAATACTATCTAGTCAAATATCCCTCTTGTATCACTCTTAATATCTGAAATTATGCCTTGTGTTACTGATACCAAATTATTGGGGTCTATTTCAATCTGATAGCCCCTTTTACCTGCACTCACCATTATTGTATCAAACAATTTAATATTCTCATCATAAACTGTTTTAAACAGCTTCTTCATACCTACCGGAGAACATCCGCCACGAATGTATCCTGTGATTTTTTCTAAATCTCTTAGATCGATTAATTCAATATTTTTCTCACCGACAGATTTTGCTGCTTTCTTTAAATTAAGTTCTTCTATTCCCTGTACAACAAAAATATAATAGGATCCTGATGCTCCAACTGTAACTATTGTTTTAAATATCTTCTCCATGGGCACTCCGGTTCTCTCTGATATTGCTTCATAGCCTATATCATCTGTTTCACTTATTGGGAGAAAATCATGTTCTGTGTATTTAATTTTATCCTTATCCAATAATCGCATGGCGTTTGTTTTTACATTAGAATTTTTATTGGTTTTCATTTTGATGTCACCTCAACTTATGTATATCAAGTTTACTTCATTATTCACTAATTCTCAAAACCTGAATTTTTTAGAAATTCATTAAGAATTTTGTTTAACTTTTTGTTCATCTTCAATAATGATTATAAAACAATTGTATAATGTGAAACTTTTAACTTTCTATGATTCATCAATGCTTATTACCTTAAAATGGCTTATTTTATTAGTATGGGCTATTTTGCAATATTTCAAAGCCTAAATACCTACAAATCATGGCTAAAAGCCTGGAAGGGATCAAGTAATGATGGACAAGGAAACGTTCTTGGATGCAAAAGCCGGGAACAAAGAAGCTATAATGCTTATTATTGAAGAGTTTGAAGGACTGATTAATAGAAGGTGTAGTGCTTATTCTCTATCTGGATATACTCATGAAGATTTGAAACAAATCTGCTATATAGCTGTTATTGAAGCATGTAAAAAAATAGATGAAGAAAAAATTGAAACTGCACCTAAATACCTTATTAAAACTATTTGCAACGCCTTATATAATAAGGCTCGGACAGTATTAAAAGTTCCCGAACAATCCAGTTTAAATGAATGTAATGAAGCAGGAGTTGAATTTATGGACTTATTAGAAGATGATTCAAATTTAGAATTAGATGTTATCTACAATATGGATAAAGAACTACTCTTAAATGCTTACAATAACCTATCTCTCCAAGAGAAAGATATAATCTCAAGATACATATTAAACCAATATGGAGGCTTGATGGAGTATTCTAGAGTCTATAATATGGACTACAGAAAGGTCAGATATATCAAAGATAAAACAGTAGAAAAATTAAGAAAAGAATCTCAAATTGAACTAACTTAAAACAGAATATTATTTATTAAACATGTGATATGATCCAAATTAAATTGTCATGTCACATGTTTTTTCATTGTCATAATTTCCACTTTCTTAAAATTCCTCATCCATTAAAAGCTCAAGATATAAGCTAAAGATCGATAACATTATGGACTCAATACAACAGAAATAGTCCTGATATATGCAAAAACCAGAATATATCTTATATATGCCGAAAATACTATCATTGAACAAATTTTTGTTTTACAATGACTTTATGTGGTTCGTAGTAATTAGCTCAAATTCCACATAAATCTAGTGTAAGAATGGGGATAAAATGGAAAATAGGCCAATCAATACAAAATATACAAGAAAAAAGAAAAAAACTCTCAGGAATATTTTTATAGCACTACTTCTGCTTATTGCAATACCAGCAACCGCAGTATTTGGATATGCATATTATCTGACGAGTAAAATTCAATCTATAGATATCAATGACTCCAAGTGGAATGAATCAATAGGTGGAAGTGGTACACCAGTTGATACATCAGGCAAGACCATTAAAGAAGTACTTGGAATAAAACCTCATGTAGAAGAAGAAATTAAAAAATTACCCGGAGCTGCAAATGGAAAAATTAGAAATATATTGTTATTAGGTATAGATTCTAATTCTGACTCAGGCAGATCTGATGTTATTATGATTTTAACCCTGGATCAAATTTCAAAGAAAATAAAGCTATCTTCAATTCAGAGAGATTCTTATGTTGAAATTGAAGGTTATGGAATGGATAAAATCAACCATGCGTATGCCTACGGTGGAGCCAGACTTGCACTTAATACCGTAAATTCTAACTTCAATCTGAACATTACTGATGTTGTTGTTGTAAACTTCTGGCAGATGCTGGATATTATTGATACAATGGGTGGTATCCCAATTTATTTAACCAACAGTGAGGCTTCATACTTAGGTTATAGCGGCGGAGAAGGAACATATAATTTAGATGGTACAGATGTGCTAAGTTACTCAAGAATCAGAGCTTTAGACAATGATTACGGAAGAACAAACAGACAAAGAACTGTTATGACAGCTATAGTTAACAAAATGAAATCGCTACCTATAACCCAAATCCCAGGTGTTGCAGAAAATATATTACCGTTAGTTTGGACAACATTAAAAACACCAGATATATTGGCTACCGGTATTGGTGTTGTTACAACTGGTTATGACATAGAGGGCAAGGGATTCCCTAGCGAATCTGAATCTTATGGAGTAACTGAGAATGGCGTCTGGTATATGGGGTTTGATCAAGATACCGTTAATCATGAACTTCTGACATTTATTTACAATCAATAAATAACATTATAACTTACCAAGAATAAGGAATAATTATCTCACTAAACCAATTACTGTTGTTTTAATAAGGTTGGTTAAATTCTTTCCAATAATTAATAAAGAAATAAAAACGAGATTACTTATTAAAATTATTAACTTCTTAATTTCTAATACAATATTAATTTAACTATAAAACATGACTTAGTAAATAAATTAATTTAGGCGTACCTTACAATGGTACGCCTTATCACACTTATATTGTTTTTGTGTTCTATTAAGAGATTACGCAATAATGATTTTCTATGCTAATATTGTGTCCCTACTTAATTCAAATGATTTTAAATTTTTATTTTTATATAAGGGATAGTAATTTATATCAAATTTCACTCCAATTTTATAAACTAGGCATTTTAAGGAATATAAAATATTTTATCTAAAGAAAAT
Source organism: Clostridiaceae bacterium (assembly GCA_036741195.1). GTDB lineage: Bacteria > Bacillota > Clostridia > Clostridiales > Clostridiaceae > JG1575. Next base: position 4,059 of record DAINSS010000017.1, read on the forward strand.
AGTTTTCGAAAGAAGCCTTTATTCTTTTTCAATAATATCTACAATTCTCTTCGATGCAAATCCATCCCCATAAGGATTACAAGCATTACTCATTTTTTGGTATTCCTCATTATTTAGCAACAAATCTCTAAATGCGTTATAGATATTTTCTTCTTTTGTTCCAACTAATTTAAGTGTGCCCGCATTAATCCCTTCTGGCCTTTCAGTAGTATCTCTCATAACAAGAACTGGTATACCAAGACTTGGAGCTTCTTCTTGTATTCCACCGCTGTCGGTTAAAATTAAGTAGGATCTAGCCATTAAGTTATGAAAATCAAAAACTTCTAGCGGTTCAATTAATTTTATCCTATCATTATCGCGAAAGACTTCTTTCGCAGTTTCTAATACTTGCGGGTTCAAATGAACAGGATAAATAGCTTTAATATTCTCATTTTCAATAATAATTCTATTAATTGCACGAAACATGCTTTTTAGCGGTTCTCCTAGATTTTCTCTCCTATGGGCAGTTATCATTATCATTTTGCTATCCCCAATCCAATCTAATATATCATGGTAATAGTCATTTTTTACAGTAATTTTTAGTGCATCAATTGCTGTATTACCAGTAACAAAAATAGAAGAAGGATTTTTACCTTCACTAATCAAATTGTTTTTTGATAACTCAGTAGGAGCAAAATGATATTTAGATATTATTCCAACAACCTGTCTATTAAATTCTTCAGGGTATGGAGATAATAAATCATATGTTCTTAACCCCGCTTCCACATGCCCTACTGGGATTTTTAGATAAAAACAAGCAAGTGATGTAGCAAACGTCGTCGAGGTATCACCATGAACTAAGACAATGTCCGGATTAATATTTATTAAAGTTTCTTGCATTTTTTTTAGAATATTAATTGTAACATCAAACAATGTCTGTTTTTCTTGCATTATAGATAAATTTATATCTGGAATAATATTAAATACCTTTAAAACTTGGTCTAGCATTTCTTTGTGTTGACCAGTGACACAAACCATCGTTTGAATATCTTTTCTGCGCTTTAACTCAATTACTAGAGGGCACATTTTTATTGCTTCTGGTCTAGTACCAAAAACAACTAATACTTTTTTCATTTATTCTCCTTACAACTTGTATACATTATAGTTCCTTATTATATTTCTGGTATCCAAAATTACTAAGTGTTTTAAATTTTCTATATTCTCCTTCAGATGAGTATGTGCAGTTATAATTATAAGCATCTCAATGTCATTTAAAAATCTATTGAAATCTAAATATTGATTATCATTAATTTTATCTTTTAAAATAGGATCAAATAATTTAATATTGTTTATTCCCTTCGAGGAGAATAATTTTAACAAATGTAAAGCTGGACTTTCCCTTATGTCATCTACATCTTCTTTATATGCTATCCCATATATACCAATTTTCGAATAGTCATTTAAACCCTTAAGTCTCATGATTTCATCAACCCTATTTAAAACATAAGCAGGCATTGAATCATTAATTACTCTTGCTTGATATATTAAGTTAGTCAATTCTGGATTATCCCCAACTAAAAACCATGGATCAACTGGAATACAATGTCCACCTACACCAGGACCTGGTTGAAGAATATTCACTCTTGGGTGTCTATTGGCTAATTTAATTATTTCATAAACATCTAAATGTTCTTTTCGACAAATTTTAAGTAGTTCGTTAGCAAAAGCTATATTAATATCTCTATAGGTATTCTCTACAACTTTTGACATTTCAGCTGACCTAATATCAGTAATAATAATTTCACCTTTACAAAAGCTAGAATAAATTTCTTTTATTTTAGAACCAATTTCAGCGCTATCTACACCAATTGTCCTTGAATTATTCTCTAATTCAAAAATCATATTCCCTGGTATTATCCTCTCTGGAGCATGAGCTAAATGAATGTCTTTTCCAATAGTTTTTCCATTTTTTACGACAAATGGTCTAACATATTTATCTATGGTCCCTGGAGAAATAGTCGATTCTATAACTACAATTGAATTCTCTTTACATACGTTTAAAATATTTTCAAGTGCTGACAAAATGAATTGTGGATTAATCTGTTTAGTAGTCTCGTTAAATGGCGTCGGAACAGCTATTATATATAAATCCGAAACAAAACATTCCGTTGAGAACTTTATTCCATTTTTGATAGCCTCATCAAAAACTTGCTTTAATCCTTCCTCTTTAAAACTTAATTCATTATTATTGAGTTTTTCTATTATCTTAGAATTCAAGTCTGTACCAACAACATTTAAACCACTTTTTGCTAACATTAAAGATGTAGGTAACCCAATATATCCAAGTCCAACAACATTAATCATACAAATTCTCCCTATAATTTAATTTTATTTCACTATTTAGTAAAAACAAGAGTATAATAATTAACCAAATTCCCCCAGTAAGTAAAGCAGTTAGTATCCCAGTATCATTAAGTACAAACATAATATAACTGAATGATGCGATAACTACATAAAGTGGAATATTTTTTGAAAAAGAATCAACTAAAATAAAAATCACTCCTAGTATAAGTATAGATAACAATGATCCTAAAAAACCAGCATTCGCAAAACCTTCAGAGATAATTCCTGTATTTGAAGTTATATCCGGGTTAGTAAAATTATGAAAATGTTGAGTAATTACTTTAGTTATAGGTCCGTTATATGGACTTTTTATTGCAAGTAATTTACCTATTAAACCTTCCGAATAAAATAATTTTTCATTGGAAGAAAAAAAATCAAAATATTGAAATTGTATCTGAGCTGGTACAAACACTAACCTAAATGGTACTGCAGCGCTTAACAATCTAACTTTAAATATAAAATCTATAAGAACTGACAAAATATTAATCCCAGATAAAATTACAATAAAATGTTTTATAAATTCCCTTCTTTTGAATAGAAAAATAATCATTACTAAAAATCCAGTTGAAAAAATGAACGCTTTATTCCCAAATGATAAATATAACAAAATCTGAATTAATATTATAGAAAAACAATAACCTACTTTGTTCTTATAATAATAATAAGTAAAGAAGAATGGGAATAATACTTTTACACTCCAATTTAATAAGTAACCATCTAATCCCACAAAATTAGTTTCACTTCTAACTTGGTATATTGAATTAAAATTCAAAGTTCTAAAATCTATTCCACCTCGTTTAATTATTAAATAAAATGAAATAAATAAATAGACAATAAAAATTATAAATAGTATCTTTTCAGGATTAAAACTATATAAATCATGACTAATAGATTTAAATTTAAGCTTAACCAGAGTCGATAATACTATGACTAAAAAAATAACTAATAAAAAATATAATGTACTTTGACTGTTTAACCAATAATACGAACTCAGAGGTATAACATTAAAAATAATAAATATAAAAATTAAAAATGTTGAAACTTTCTCTTTATTCTTTGGAATAAATATAGCAATTACTAATATTCCAATATTAGAAAAAATATATTTTAGAAAATTAGGGTTATATGTTAAACCAAAATAATTATAATAAACCTGTACATGAGATGTATATATTGTCTCAATTATAGATTTGTACATTAATAACAGAATTAGAATCCAAAGATTATTTATTAAATATTTTTCAATAAATACTTTTGTTTTAATCATGTTCCCCCCGTATAAATTTTATTTTTTTATTGAATTAAACCTATTAATTTCTCTTCGTAATACATCTGTATATTTTTCTTCAATTATTGAATAATCGTATTCTTCTTCAATATATTTTATAGCAGCATTACTCATTTCCTGAAATTTTGATTTTTCCATATTTAAAACTTTAGTTATTTTATCTCTAAAGTCAACAGCATCTCCTGAAATAAAATTTAGACCATTATTTCTTTGTAACCTATCTATATTTACATTGTTATTTTCTGATATGACTGGTAACCCACAAGCTTGAGCGTCATAAAAACTTAAACTTGCTTGCTTTGGAAAAACACATAGATCGGAGGCTTGATAGTATGACGGCAAGTCTGTATATTTTTGTGTTGGGATTCTAATAATTACATTTTCTGATTTACTAAATAAGTCTTCTACTTTTCTTCCATAATCTCCGAAACTGTTACCAATAACAAACAATACAACTCTTTTGTCAGTTGGAAATTTAGTTAGAAAAACTTCTCCTAATAACATTCCACCTTTTTCTTCCGTTAATTTTCCAGTATAAATAATAACAAAATCTTCAGGAGAGAGATTATATTTATTTCTAATCTCTGTTTTTATTTTACTATTTGGATGAAAAATTGTTTTATCAGATCCAAATGAAATAAATGGAGTTAGGCTTTCAGGTATACCTAAACAACTATTTACATAATCGTCATTTTGTGTTTTTATTACCGTTAATTCATTATTAATAATAATTGGAGTAATTCTCTTTTTAAAATACCATCTAAATAAATTACTAAATGGATTTTTTGATGCCATTTTTAACATATGATTGTCAAAAACAATTGGTTTATTTATATATTTATAATTCTTTGTAATTATCATAGAGGAGAGTGTATCGTTCGTATGGCACATAATAACATCAGGGTTCAAGTCTAATATTTTTTGCAAAAACCCAGGTTTGTAGATGACTCTCCCGCTTATTACTGTAAATATAGGCAGCCTGATTATTTTCACTCCATACTTCTCTGTGAATTTTTTATCTCCTTCTAATATATTTTCTTCATTTCCAAATGACTTAAACGTAGGATGATTGTTAATATTTTCACTGGTCATAATAATAACTTCATGCCCTTTTAGTGCTTGATATTTACTCAAAACATTAATTTGGTAACCAAATGAAGGATGAAACATTTCATCCCAATGTAAAATTTTCATAATCAATCAAATTCTCCAATACTTGAAATAAACTTATTAACATCATCAACAACAAGTCCTAATTTAAATAGCTCATCAGTATCATAGTTCCACCACAAGCTTTGTTCAACTTTATTGGCTATTTCATCTTCAAATCTCATACGAATCTTCTTAGCAGGATTTCCTGCCCAAATTTCGTATGAATTAATGTTTTTAGTTACAACAGAACCCATTCCAATAACAGCTCCATTTCCTATTGATACCCCAGCTTTAATGAGACAATTATTCCCAATCCAAACATCATTACCAATAATCGTTTTTAAATATGGATTAAACTCTTTATCTGAGAAATTCTGTTTCAATATATTCTTTCGACTATTAAATACAGGAGAAGTTGAGATCCATTCGACTGTATGATTTGCCCCTCCAATAATTACGTTATCAGCAATAGAACAAAATTTACCTATTTCAGTATGAATAATACTGCAGTTACTACCTATATAAGTATAATTATTTATATTTGAATAATATACATTAGTCATATTGTTTATTTTACTTGTTGAACTTACATATGAGTCTTTGATGGCCGGTATTTGTATTTTTCTAATTAATTTAGAAATGATATAAGAAAACATAGTGCCCATTATTTACTCCATACTACCCTGTTAATGTAGTCAGTATAAGAAATAATTATTCGCATAACTTTGTCTGAAACATTAGGCATAGAATAGTCGTATACCAATCTCAGAATATCCTTAGTTTGATCTTCGAGAATCTGCAATGCTTGAATTATTCTGTCCTTTTTTAATCCAACCATCATAACAGATGCCTCTTCCATAGCTTCAGGTCTCTCATGTGCTTGACGAATATTTAGTGCCTTAAATCCAAGTATGGAAGATTCCTCACTAATTGTGCCACTATCACTTAGAACTGCTTTTGATTCTAATTGAAGTTTGATATAATCATTAAAACCCAATGGCTTAATCGTTCTAATAAGTGGACTGAGATTTAGTTTTTTCTCATCAATCTTTTTTCTTGTTCTTGGGTGAGTACTAAATATAATCGGTAATTTATAAACATCAGCTAATGTATTCAATGTATCGAACAGATCATTAAAATTTTCTTCCGAATTAATATTTTCTTCTCTGTGAGCAGAAACAACAAAATATTTTCCAATATCTAACTTTAATTCGTCCAAGATATTTGAGTTAAGTATATCTGCTTCTCTTGATTTAATTACCTCATACATTGGGCTACCAGTTTTTATTATCCTATCCGCTGGTAAGCCTTCTCTAAGCAGATACTCCCTTGCGATGTCACTATATGTAAGATTTATATCAGAAATATGATCAACTATCCTTCTATTTGTTTCTTCCGGTACCCTCTGATCAAAACATCTATTTCCCGCTTCCATGTGAAAAATAGGAATATGTTTTCTTTTTGCAGCTATTGCGCAAAGACAACTATTTGTATCCCCAAGTACCAAGAACGCATCTGGCTTAACTTCTTCCAGTACAGAGTCAATTTTTATCAGTATATTTCCAATAGTCTCCACCGCTGAACCAGTTGCTGCATCAAGAAAATAATCTGGTTTAGCAATTTTAAAATCTTTAAAGAATACTTCATTTAACTCATAGTCATAATTCTGGCCAGTATGAACCAAGATATGTTCTATCGATTTTGAGTTGTTAAGCTTGTTAATGACAGCAGATAAACGTATTATTTCTGGTCTCGTTCCCACAACAGTCATAATTTTTAATTTTTTCAATTTTATACCTCTAAAAAATATGTATCAGGTTTTTGAGGATTAAATATTTCATTAGCCCACATTACCGTAACCATATCACTATCTCCTAAATTTTCAATATTATGAGTATACCCAACTGGTATATCAACGACTTCCAAAGAATCCCCACTAACATAATATTCTAGAACTTTGCTACTACCAATTTTACGGAATCTGATTACTCCATTTCCGCTTACTACGAGAAATTTTTCATTTTTTGTATTATGCCAATGATTCCCCTTTGTTATTCCTGGTTTAGAAATGTTAATTGAAACCTGACCTCTTTCTGTTGTTTTAATGAACTCGGTAAAAGAACCCCGATTATCAACATTACTATGCAATTTATAACTAAAATTATCCTCTGGCAAAAAACTTAAATAAGTACTGTAGAGTTTCTTTGTAAAATCATCAGATAAAAGTGGTAGATAGTTTGTACTTCTATTAATCTTAAAAGAATTGATTTTTTCTACAATTTCTCCTAATTTCAATCTATGCTTAGTAGTAATATCAAGGTAATTCTCATTTATATTCGAAATATTTTCCATTGTATTAATTAATTCTTCTACAACATCATCTATATAGACTAAAGTTAGAATCTTTTCTGGATCATCAACTTTTATCTCAAGATCATTAGCAATGTTATGACAGAAAGTAGCAATTGCACTATTATAATTCGGCTTGCTCCACTTTCCGAAAATATTAGGAAATCTATAAATTACACTTTTAGTATTCATTTCATTAATATATTTTAAAACAATATTCTCTGCTTCTAATTTACTTCTTCCGTAATCATTATCCATTTCAGCTTGGATTGATGAAGAAAAAATAATCGGACAATTCTTACCATTTGTTTTTAACTGATTTACTAGTTCCATTGTCAAATCTGTGTTGCCAATTTTAAATTCTTCTGGATTAACAGGTCTATTTATTCCAGCTAAATGGAAAACAAAATCAGCAACTCTACAATATTCGTTTAAATCATCTGGTTTCGAATCCCGAGAATACTCTAAAATACTTGAATAACCCCTATTTTTTAATTCAGCTATTAAATTTTTACCTAAAAACCCATTTGAACCAGTAATCAATAAATTCATTATTTCCTCCAATTTCTTAACTCAGATTTTATATATTCCAGTTCCATTAGCTTTTCTTTTATCTCACTAATATTTAATCTGTATGTATTGTGTGAATTGTATTCTTCCTCAGTAGATAGCTTTTCATTTCCTTCTTTAAAATATTTATCATAGTTTAAATCTCTTTTATCAGCTGGTATTCTATAAAATTTACCCATATCAGTCGCAACCATATTTTCTTCTTTGGTTAACAATGTTTCATAAAGTTTTTCACCATGTCTAGTACCGATAATTTTTATCTCATTATCAACATTGAAAAGTTCCAGCAAAGCTCTCGCTAAATCACCGATTGTTGAAGCTGGTGATTTTTGAACCATAATATCTCCAGTGTCAGCATTTTCAAATGCAAACACAACTAACTCTACTGCTTCTTCAAGACTCATGAGAAATCTAGTCATATCAGGGTCAGTTATGGTTAACGGTTTCCCTGCTTTTATCTGTTCTATAAAAAGAGGAATAACAGATCCTCTCGAAGCCATTACATTGCCGTATCTAGTGCCACAGATTAATGTTTTGGATGCCGGTATTGTTCTAGATTTAGAAATAAATACTTTTTCCATCATCGCTTTTGATATTCCCATTGCGTTTATTGGATATGCAGCCTTATCAGTTGATAAGCAAATTACTTTTTTAACATTCATTTCTATCGCAGCTGTTAGTACATTATCAGTACCAATAATATTAGTTTTAACTGCTTCTAAAGGGAAAAACTCACATGATGGTACTTGTTTTAGTGCAGCGGCATGAAATACGTAATCAACACCATTCAAAGCATTTTTTAAACTTGAAATATCCCTAACATCACCAATGTAAAATTTTAGTTTTTCACTATTGAATTTTTTTCTCATATCGTCTTGTTTCTTTTCGTCTCTAGAAAATATTCGAATTTCATTTATATCAGATTCCATGAATCTATTCATTACGGCATTCCCAAAGGATCCTGTACCACCAGTAATTAACAAAGTTTTATTTTCAATCATTGTTTATTCCTTCCTAAATATTTCTTCTAGTATTTTTACAGATCTTTTTACATCGAAGTGCTTTTCAAGGTATCTTCTTCCGTTTGCTCCTAGTACTTTCAAATCATTCTTATCTGAAAAAGACAGTATTTTTTTTATAAAATCATCTGTGTTATTGGAGCATACCCATTCTCCACAATTAGCCGCTCTAATTAGTTTATCAAAATCGGTTGAGGTATCTGTAGCTGCCAATACTGGTTTTGAATACTCCATGTAGGACAAAATTCTTGATGGATAGTTTGGAATTGTGAAATTCGGATCTAAAGTAATCAACCCAACATCACAGCTATTTAATATTTCTTCATACTCATTTCTCGGTAAATTCCCTATTAACTTAGCGTTTTTTATCTCCTCATTTGAAATAGTTTCTGAAATAACATGTGCCTCTGTCCCTCTACCAATGAATAAAAAGAAGATATTCGGAAAATTTTTACATTTGATTATTACTTCCTTCATCAAGTTTAAATATTGGGGTTTACCCATATTACCTCCCAATAAAAAAAGTATTGAATCATGCGGAATAGATAATTTCTCTCTAATCCCATTTGAAACATTTTGAATAGTATTTATAGATTTTGTGTTTGGAAATAGTAAAAGCTTATCGGAGTCAACAGTACTATTATGTTTGAGGATATAATCAATATTCGCATCTGACATACACCCAATATAACTGGCAGAGTCGTATAAATCTTTTTCTTTTTTTCTAAAATACCTATATAATATTGAGTTGTTTTTTATAATATTAATATCAACTGCATTTTGAGGGAAAATATCTTTTTGCATTAAAAATGACGGGCATTTGTACTTCGCTCTTGCCCAATTCACAAGATTTGCATTAGTTACTGGCGGAGCTTCATATAACACAAAATCGAATGTAGCCTGACTAAGGTATTTATTAATTGCCTTTCTCATCATGTAGGGTATTTTTAACATTGTTATACCCTTTTCAATGAAACTTACATCATAATAATTCCCAGTAACAACTCTTAATACATTAAATCCTCTTTCAATCCCAAAGGATGTTTCAGTCTGATTTTTACTCTGTTCAGATACAACTACCGTTATATTGTGTCCGCTGTGGTACAATTCTTCTGCTAAATCTGTATATATTGTTGAGCCTTTGTTTGGTTTAGGAAATGAGGTTGAAATATAAAGAATGTTCATTTTAATCCTTCCAAAGATGGTACATGCTTCCGCACTTATTAAACTCAAATCCACATGAAGTATAAAATCTAATTGCAGATAAATTATTTACTTGAGTTCCTACTTTTATTTTTGTGATATTTTGTTTTACTAAATAACTTTCAAGTTTATTAATCATTTTATAGCCTATTCTCATACCTTGATACTCACTATTAACTGCTATCAGCTCTATTAAACAATAATCATCGTGTAACGAGAAAAGTATATAACCAGTAGTAGCTTCTTTGTCTTTATAAATAACAAAGAATTTTTTTTCATTCTCAAAAGCACATTTTGTCCAATATGAATATATATTTCTCGCTAAATTAATTGGAAGATTAGGATCATTGAAAAATCTAGAATGGTTAAATGAGTTTTTAGCAATTTCAATTAATTTTTCATCATATTCATATTTTGCTTCTATAGAAATATTTTCAATACTGTTAATATCCTGAATTCCTTTTAAATTTTTTATCAGCTGAATATTCATATCTACTAAAAATGATTTAGTCTTACTACTCAACCAAAGATTATTTTCATTTTGATTATCTATATTGGATATTGTTACAAATGAGTAGTCAGAGCAAAAGTTAATTATCTCCTCTTGTTCAGATTCTGAAACTACATTAAACAGATTAACTCTTGCGGATTTTACTCCAAAATATTCAGTATCCCAATCTAAATATTTGCATTCAAAATTTTCTCTAGACAATATTACATTACTCAATTAATGATTTCCTCTCCTTTGTTTGACTCAACAAATACGCCTCTCTTAAGTACTATTGTCTCTATTGTTTTAAAAAATATTTTTACATCTAATTTAAAACTAATATTATCCACGTAGTAAACATCGTTTATAAGTCTTTCTTTCCACTCATTTGAGTTTCTGTAGTAAGCTTGATTATAACCAGTTATACCTGGCAATACATCTAGTTTGGCTATTTCAGATTCACTGTAATAATTTATATGTTCAGGTAAGTCTGGCCTTGGTCCAATTATAGACATATCACTAATTAAAACATTTATAATTTGGGGTGTTTCATCAATACTTAATTTCCTTAATAGTTTCCCAATTTTTGTCAATCTGGGATCTTCCTCTGAATTGAAAGTAGACCCATCATCATTTCTTAAATCCGGTGCATTTACCTTCATCGTTCTAAACTTGAACATTTTAAATACTTTCCCATTTTTCCCTAATCTAAGTGCATTATAGAAAATGGGACCTTTGTCTTCTACTAAAATAATGGGAGCAACCACACAGAAGATTAAGATAAAGAATGGTAATCCCAATAAAGAGAAAATAATATCTAAAACCCTCTTAAAATATTTCTTGTACATTTACTCACTCCCAATATAAAAAAATTATTTGTTTTTATTTTTAACGTTAATCTTTTTACGAATTAACACATTCATTTTATTATTAACTATTGTATAAAAGCTTTCTACTTCTGGTATTTTAAATAATAATACACTATTAATATAAACCAATACTGCTACAGCTATCGATAAAATAAGTCCAATCTTGTAGTTAACTACATATGAAGTTAATACAAAAGTTGCATAGGAAACTATTCCCATTACAATAGCCGCAATCGAAAGCTTAATAATTTTAGTAAATAAACCTCTAAAGTTTAATGAAATACTACCTTTCATTTTAAGTGCCTTTATTAGTAAAAAAGATCCTACAATGGATGCGAATGATGTTGCTAATGCTAATCCATTTAATCCCATAAAATATGAAAGAATAAAATTGAGGACAATGTTTATAGCTACAGCTATAGCGGCATTTATTGTCGGTGTTCTAGTATCATTCATCGAGTAAAATACCCGAGATATTATTTCTCTAAATCCGAATCCTATTAAACCAGAAGCATACCAAAACATACTGCCTGATGTTAGCGAAACTGCCCTTTCATCAAATGCTCCTCTATAGAAAAGCATTCTTACAATTGGTTCAGAAAATATCATTAATCCTACTATACATGGTAGGACAACGAGAGAAATTGTTATTAATGAATTAGTAACAGTGTCTTCTACGCCCTTTATATTTTTCGCTATAAACATTTTAGAAATCTTTGGATAAACAACTGCTACTACGGAGTAAATAAAGATTCCCTGTACAAAGCCATTCATCCTATTTGCATAATCTAGAGCTGCGACCCCGCCATCTATTACCCATGAAGCCATGTTTTTATCAATAACAATATTAATTTGATTAACAGCAACTCCTAAAATAACCGGTGCAGCCAATATTAACAAATGTTGTATGTGCTTATCATTAATATCTACAATCGGTTTGTAATTGAACCCTTCTTTTTTAGCCCATGGCCACATCCAGATTACTTGAACTAATACAGATAATACAATACCGATTGGAAGAAATATTAGGTTTACTTTGCTGGCTAAAGGATAGGATAAGAAGAAAATAATATTCATAGGTATCCCAACCATCGCCGGAACCCAGAAATTATCTCTTATCTGTAGATATGGCTGAAGAATGTAGCTAATCATCGAGAAAATTGTTCCAAAAACAGCAATTCTGGTGAATAGAATAGAATATTGAAGTTTTTCTCCTTCAAATCCTGAAGCAAATATTTTTACAAATAATCCCGGGAACAAGTTCACAATTACACAAAATATAAGCCCAATAATAACAACAATATTAATTGCATTAGAAGTAAATCTATCAGCTTTAGGGCGGCCTTCTTCTGTAAATGCTTTGTTATAAGTTGGAATAAATCCAGTTGAAATACCAGCTCCAACTATCATCAAGATAATTATAGGAATTGTCTGAGCTATTTTATATGCTTCTGCAACATCTCCAACGCCATAATAATAACCAAGAATAATTTCTCTTAAGAAACCAAATACTTTAGTGGCTGCAGATAATATCATCAGATAGAAAACTGCACTTCTTGCCGATTTTTCGCTTCCATTAGATGAATCATCCGGAATATTTAAGATCTCTCCTGATGTATAATCTATATTAGAGTTAACTTCATCAAGATTTGGCTGATTACTATTCTTATTATTGATTACATTTTTAAACAAGTCAAAAGATTTTTTTTGTTTATTGCTGTATTTACTCATTTATAGCCTCAATAATGGCATCTGCCACTTTTTTAATATCTTCTTTGGAAATGTATGGTGATAAAGGTAGTGAAAGCACTTGGTCACAAAGTTCTGTTGAAACTTTTACTTCTTCTACGAAGTAAGGTAGTTCTATGAATGCGGTTTGTAAGTGCATAGGCTTTGTATAATATACCATAGTGGGTATACTTTTTTCTTTCAATTTTGCTGAGACTTGATCTCTCTGTGTCTTGTTCTTAAGTTTTATAGTATATTGAGCCCAACCTGAGTAGAAGTTCTCAGGAATATAAGGAATTTCAACATAGTCTTTTAAAAGTTCAGTGTAATAGTTGGCAGCATTGTTTGTATCAGTCCATTCATGGTTTTTGATTGCATCCAACTTACTTAATAGAATAGCAGCCTGAATAGTATCAAGTCTCGAATTAACACCGATACGAACATTGTCATATTTGTCTTCACCCTTGCCGTGAACTGCATAGGATCTAATTAATTTCTCAAGATTATCGTCATTTGTAAATATTGCTCCGCCATCACCATAGCAACCCAATGGTTTTGCGGGGAAAAATGATGTAGTTGCCGCATCTCCAAAAGAACAATTGTATTTATCTCCTATTCTGCCAGAGAAACCCTGAGCTCCGTCCTCGAGTAGTTTTAGGTCGTTTAACTTACAAATCGCTTCAAGTTTTTCATAATCAGCCGGTAATCCAAATAAATCTACCGCAATAACTGCCTTTAGATTGTAGTTTCCCTCAGCTTTAACTTTATTAATCATTTCTACAAGTTTTTCAGGATCGATATTGAAAGTTCTTGGGTCAACATCGACAAATATAGGAGTCGCTCCAACTAATGATATAACTTCCGCAGACGCAAAAAAAGTGAAATCAGGGACAAATACACAGTCGCCTTTGCCTATTCCCCATGCCTTCAAAACCAGCATAAGAGCATCTGTCCCGTTGCCGCATGTTATACAATGCTTAACACCCACATACTCTGCTAACTGTTTCTCTAATTCCTTGACTTCAGGTCCGTTAATATATTTACCATGACTCATTACATTTAAAACTCTTGAGTCAATATCTTTTTTTAATCTAGAATATTGTGCTTTTAGATCTCTGAATTCCATCTATTTTAACTCCTTTAACCCATCATTATCTTGTCTGTATTTACGACCGCATGTACATTCTAATGATTCGGGTAAAATATTCCCACATTCACATACCCAGCCTCTCTGGACAGCCGGAATACCCAGCATTAAGGCATGAGGTAACACATCTTTAGTTACAACAGCCCCAGAGCCTATCATGCACCACTCACCCAATGTATTGCCACAAACTATGGTCGCATTGGCACCTATTGAAGCTCCGGTCTTAACTAATGTCTTTTTATAACCGGCAGATCCCTTTGGGTATTTTGCCCTTGGAGTAAGATCATTTGTAAACACCATGGAAGGTCCGCAGAAAACATAGTCTTGAAGCTCTACTCCCTCATAGACTGCTACATTGTTTTGGATTTTAACTCCATTCCCTATTATAACATTATTTGAGACATTTACGTTCTGTCCTAGAGAACACTTCACGCCAATCTTGGCACCTTTTTGAATATGACAGAAATGCCATATTTTTGTGCCTTCTCCTATTTCGACATTTTCATCTATATAACTTGATTCGTGTACGAAGTACTTTTTATCCATAAATTTTACCCTTCAAATAGAAATACCTTGATTTCTCAAGGTATTTCCATAATTAATCTAGTCTTTAAGAAATATCTTTGGTCAATGCAATTTAATAATTGTATTACCTTTAAAAGCCTTGTTTAGAGTTTTCTTCTCTTAGCTTAGCTTTTACTTTTTCAACATGTTCTATGTCTATTTTATCATTAAATCTGCCCTCAAAATCAGTGGATGCAACATTTTTAAGAGGAAGTTTAACAGGAGCTCCTTTTTTTGCAGATTCATATATAGCAAGAATAAGCTCCAGAGCCCTTCTGCCGGCTTTCGCATCAATATATGGAGTTCTGTTCTCCTTAATTGAATTTATTACATCAGTATAAAGCGGCTTATGTCCAAAACCATATACATTTGGTGGGTTTTCATGATATTTAGCTTTAACTTCTTCAGGATCATCCTTATTATCCTTAAACATCCAGTCTTCTATGATGTTTACACTTTTACCGCCGGCTTTTACTGTACCGTCTTTACCGAAAATATAAAGTGTTTCTTCAAGGTTTGCAGGATAAATATTTGTTGTGCCTTCTATCATGCCGTAGGATCCATTCTTGAATTTTATCAAAGCCAACCCAAGATCTTCGGCTTCAATAAAATCATGATTCAGATTATCAGTATACGCCATGACTTCAGTTATGTCATCACCCATCATCCATCTTAGAAGGTCTATATTGTGAATACACTGATTCATCAATGCTCCACCGTCTTCCTCCCAGGTTCCTCTCCAAGGAGCTTGTTTATAATAATCTTCTCCTCTGTTCCATCTTATATGTGCTGTTCCATGAAGAAGCTTGCCAAATCTTCCTTCTTCAACAGCTTCTCTGATTTTTTGTACAGATTTATTGAACCTGTTTTGATGACAGGCACAAACCTTAACACCTTTTTCTTCAGATTTGGCAATGATCTCATCTGCATCCTTTAAAGATAAAGTAATCGGCTTTTCAATAATCAGGTTTATACCTTCGTCAATACAATCCAAAGCAATCTTTGCATGTTTCCCGGATTCGGTACAAATACCAACTAACTCCAGGTTCTCATTCTTGATCATCTCTTTATAATCAGTATATTTTTTTACATTTTTCAAATTGAATTTTTCAATTTTGTCATCCATGTGACTTTCTATAACGTCACAAACTGCCACAATCTCCAGGCCATTGTCTAAAGCTGCAGCTATGTGGTTTGGAGATATCCTTCCACATCCTATAAGACCATAACGCATTTTAATACCTCACATTATTTAGGGTCGAGTAAATTCACAATAAATTTAGAGTTAAAAATTGTTGTTTTATAAAAGATCTATCTTATCTCTGTTTTCTATCTTGTCCATTGCATTTCTTGTGTCAAGTATTGCAACAGCATTCTCATTAATAGCTTCATAATCCATCACCTGATGGGCAGTGGTTATTAACACCAGATCGTATTCTGAAACAGAATCCATGGATAACTCATCCAATCCTTCATATTTCTCGCCCTTATATTTAAACTCAGAGATGTAAGGATCAAAGAATTCAACTTCTGCTCCCTCACCCCTTAGAATCTCTATAACTTTTAATGCAGGAGATTCTCTGTAATCATCTATATCATTCTTATAAGCTATACCCAGAACCAGTACTTTTGATCCGTTAAGAGCTTTCTTTGACTTGTTTAATACCCTTGATGCTCTTTCAACTACATAATAAGGCATATAGTTGTTTATCTCACCTGAAGTTTCTATTAGCTTTGTATGGTAATCAAACTCTCTGGCTTTCCATGTCAAATAGTATGGATCCAACGGGATACAGTGTCCACCAAGACCGGGACCGGGATAGAATGCCTGGAATCCATAAGGCTTAGTTTTCGCAGCTTCAATTACCTCCCATATGGAGATGCCCATTTTATCGCAGATTATAGCCATTTCATTGACTAATCCGATGTTTATATTTCTGTAGGTATTCTCAAGTATCTTTTCCATTTCGGCTACAGCCGGTGAAGACACTTCATGAATATCACTTTCCAATACCTCTCTGTACATTGCTGCAATAACTTCAGTTGCATCTTTACCAATACCGCCAACAACCTTTGGTGTATTTTTGGTTTTAAAGCTCTTGTTGCCCGGGTCCACTCTTTCAGGAGAGAATCCAAGATAGAAATCTTCTCCGCAGACAAGTCCTGACCCTTCTTCAAGAATTGGTTTTAACAGCTCTTCAGTTGTACCAGGGTAAGTAGTAGACTCTAAAACTACAATAGAACCTTTCTTTAAATGTTTTGAAATAGATATGGCTGAATTTCTAACGTATGAAATATCAGGCTGCTGATGGTCATCCAACGGAGTCGGTACACAAATAGCAATAAAATCAACGTCTTTAACAAATGTAAAGTCACTAGTTGCCCTTAATTTACCTGATTCAACTATAGCTTTAAGATCGTCATCAATGACATCCCCAATATAGTTATGTCCGTCATTAACCAAATCTACTTTTTCATTCTGTACATCAAAACCAATAGTAGTAAAACCGGCTTTAGCCTTTTCAACAGCTAATGGTAATCCTACATAGCCTAATCCAACGACACCAACAGTCAATTCCTTGTTCTTAATTTTTTCCAAAAGTTGTTTTTTAATCATTCTCTTCTCCTTTATCTGAAAAGACCGGAAAATCTCTTTGCCAAATCATCATAGTTATGATTTTCAACAACAAATTTTGAGGACTCACATTTTATTCTTTCTCTTTCTTCTTTACTTAATTCAGTTGCTTTAATAATACCTTCTGCAATAGAATCAGGATCTTCAGCAATACATTCTATTGTGTTACCAAGGTAATTCATTGGGCTGTGCTTGGTATCAAAGGCATTTATTATTGGCAAGCCAACATTCATATAATCGAAAATCTTGTTGGCTGAAACACCGTATTCATATAGTTTACTTTTCTTAGATCCAATATATAATGCATCCATTTGACTTAATGTGAGATTTACTTTATCTTTGGCAATGGATCCGACAAAATGTACATTATCTAAACCTTTATCTGCTTTTATTTTTAAAAGTTCTTCTTTTAGAATCCCTTCACCAATTACTATAGCTGCTATATTAGTATTTTCTTTAAGTTTCGCCATAGCTTGTATAAAATCATCCATTGCGTTACTAACAGAAATACCCCCAGCGTATCCAACTATGAATTTTCCTTCTGAGTGAAGTTTATCTACTAAAGTTTTGATATCTTCATCAGGAGTTCCGGTTTCTTTAAATGCATCACTTCTTAATCCATTTGGGATATTAACTACTTTTGTTTTAAATCCAAGAGATCTGATATAGGGTTCAGTATTCGGTAATATTGACACTATTAAATCAGAGTTCTTATATGCACTGTTTTCAGCCATCTGAAGCATCATAATAAACGGATGATTCTTGCTGTATCCGCCCAGCTCCATTGGTGATAAAGGCCATAAATCATGGATTTCGTGTATTAATTTTGCACCTGTTTTTCTTTTTATTCTTTGTCCTATATAGGTATCCATGGGATAAGTAGAAGAGCAAATAACAACATCCGGTTTTACCTTATCTATAATTTGATCAGTGTACCTGATACCTTTAGAAACAAATTCAAACATGGAAATTAACCTTGATAGCCCATTCCCATGATATCTTCTTGTCTTCATAAACATGAACTCTGTTCCATCGATATTCTTAACTTCCAGATTCTTCTTGATGACAGGATTCTTTTTTCTCAAATGAGAGAAGTCAGCACAAAGAATTGTTGTTTTAATATTCTCTTTTTCCCACTCTTTAGCCATATAGAAGGGTCTGAATTCCATACCCATGGTGTCAGACCCTGCATAATGATCAATATATAAAACATTCATCGGCTACTCCTAACTCCTGAAAAATACTTCCTTGATAGTTTTAAAAATTAGTCTGATATCATTAAACAGTGAAATATTCTCCACATACTCAA
This sequence comes from Clostridiaceae bacterium, assembly GCA_036741195.1. GTDB lineage: Bacteria > Bacillota > Clostridia > Clostridiales > Clostridiaceae > JG1575. Next base: position 22,764 of record DAINSS010000017.1, read on the forward strand.
GGTTAATTCTTAGTTTTTCAGGCATTATCTTCTCTATATAGGTTCTCTCAGGATCTTCTGATTGACCCAACAATTCATTCTCATTCTTAAATATAATTGAAGCCAAGTCTGTGACTCCGGGTTTTACTGTTAAAACCCTTCTTTGTTCCAGTGTGTACAGTGAAACATACTTCGGAACTTCCGGTCTTGGTCCGACAAAGCTCATATCACCGTTTAATATATTGAATATTTGAGGTAGTTCATCTAATTTAAACTTTCTTAAAAAACTACCAACCTTTGTTATCCTTTCATCACTATCAGTTGTTATTTTCAAACCTTCATTTTCAGCATTATCAACCATAGTTCTAAATTTGAAAATACTAAATGGCTTTCCGTTTAAACCAACCCTTTTTTGCAAAAAGAAAACAGGTCCGTCTGATGTCATTTTAACAATAATGCTAATTATTAAAATTATTGGACTTAGTATTATAAGCCCTATCAAACCGAAAATGAAATCAAATATATTTTTAATTGTTATGTTTAAGTTGGTATTACTTATATTCATATTTTTAAAATTCGTTTAGTACTGAAATAAAAGTCTCCAATACAAAATCGATATCCTCATTTGTTAGTAGTGTGTGTAACGGGAAAGTAATTTCATTTTTATATCTGTTGTATGCATTAGGATAATTTGAAATATCAAATCCTAAATTTTTATATGCAGTCATCATTGGTATAGGTTTATAATGTACATTAGTTGCTACACCCTTTTCTGCCATTTTTTCTATTACCTTATTTCTGAATTCCACATCTTTACCAATCAAATTTACTAAGTAAAGATGTCCGCAGGATTTCATATTTTCAGTATAGTGCTTAAATGTTTCTATCTCCGGCATATTATTTAGTGCCTTATCATACTTTTCTATAATCTCTTTTCTTCTTTTCAACAGATTATCATATCTACTTAGTTGAACTAGCCCCAGAGCAGCCATGATATCTGTCATATTCCCCTTGTATCCAGTATGCTTTATATCGTATTCCCAAGCTCCGGGTTTTGTTTTACTTAAAGCGTCCTTATCCTGACCGTGTAGTGCAAGTAGCATTAATTCCTTATAGATAAATTCGTTATCCAGTCCATTTCTATCAGACCAGGTTATCGCTCCACCTTCAGCAGTAGTGAGGTTTTTTACAGCATGAAATGAGAAACATGAAAAATCAGCAATTGAACCGGTTCTTGCCCCATTTAGTTCAGAACCAAATGAATGAGCAGAATCAGAAAGTATAGTAATTCTTCCAATCTTAGATTGCAAATCAGTTTTAGGTTTAAAAAGTGATTTTTTATTTTCTGCTATTTCTATAAGCTTTTTTGAATCTGCAACCACTCCTGCTATATCAACAGGTATAATAACTTTTGTTTTCTCTGTTATTTTTGCTTCAACATCATCATAATCAATTAAAAAGCTATCTTTTTGACAATCAGCAAGTACAATTTTAGCACCAACATGATCAATTATTGAAGCAGATGCAGAATATGTATATGCAGAAGTTATTACTTCATCACCAGGACCTACGCCAAGTAGTCTTAAGACAAATTCCATCCCAATAGTTGCTGAATTAACACATACAGCTTTGGGAGTGCCACAGTAATTTGCTATTTCTCTTTCAAATTGTTTTGTTTTAGGTCCAGTTGTAATCCATCCAGATTTTAATACTTCTACAACTGCATCAATTTCTTCATTTGTAATATCTGGTGGTGAAAAATTAACTCTCATACTATTCTCCTGCTTACATTAAATATATATTTGCTTGATTATTGTAACAATTCGTTATAAAGCTTTATCAGCTTTTTTTCCTCTTCCTGCCAGTTAAACCTTGTTTTAACCAGCTGTTTACCAACTTTACCCATGTTTTCGGATTCAGTTGGATTTGATATCAATTCTTTTATGTTTCTAGCCATATCTTC
>DAINSS010000017.1:24859-30978 GCA_036741195.1 Clostridiaceae bacterium
AATCAACCCACTTATACTCCGGCATCGCTTCCAATGTTTTTCTGTATTCTTCTGAATCAAACGGTCCGCAAAGCACGAGCTTTGTTTCGGCAATTGCTGCTGCTTTAATAAGGTTAGTTATACCTCTGGCATCTGACAATGAACCGATGTATATGACATTCTTTTCTCTTGATTTATATTCTGTTTCATCGTCATTGAAGATTGTAATGTCCGGGAGATTCTCCAAGAACACAGTCTGTTTGGATCTGTTTTCAAAGTAATCTTTTCCGTTGATTGTACAAACAGCCAAAACAGCATCCAGCTTTCTGCAAATATGACCCTCATATGCTTTATAAGCACTTGAAATTATGTTTCTCAATGCTTTTGGTAAATACTCTCTTACCTGAATCTGTCTTGCATAGAATTCATGGCTGTCAAAGATTACCTTTTTACCCATTCTCTTCAATTTCATTGCATAGGGCAAAAGCTCCGGATCATGCAATTGGTATATTTCAGCATTTGTTTTAATCCCCTCATTAATCAACTTTCTGCTTGTCTTAAGCATTCTCTCAAGTCTGCTTTTTGGGGGCGTTACACCGATAAAGTCAATTCCATCCCGCTCAAAATTACTGCCCAGAGCCACAATAATGGGTTTTAAATCCATGTTGACTGCAGTTCCTGATTCTCTTAATAGTCTTGGGATACTATTTTGACGGGTACTGGTAATATGACATATCTTTTTCATTCTACTCTCCTAATACTTTCCTGAATGATCTCGCAATACCTGCAAGATTGTTTAATGGTGAAGCTTTATAGTCCTTATGGGATTTGGGTGGCTCACTCATTATTTTGTCAAATTCATCTCGGGACATATTAATTTGTTCCAAGATGAAAGTTATGTCTTTTTCCATCTGTTCTTCATCATACATTGGTTTTGCCAGTTCAGTAAGAGCCTCATCTCTGGTCATTTGCCCCGAGATAATCAAGCTTGATAAATGAGATTTTCTTTTATCAACGCCAAATTTTTTAGGTAGATAATATACCTGAACAAATTTCGTAAATACTGATTCATAGTGCTTACCGCCGTAATAATCAAAACCGGCATTCTCTTTAAGTTCTTTAATAGCTCTTTCCCTGTTGTAGTCTATGTAGTCTAAAGGATGGAAAGGTATAATCTTATAAATGAACTTTTGTCCGATATATCTCTCAAAAAGTGTTATGGTCGGTAACTTATCTATCGGTCCTTCTCCGAACTTTCTATGTATGTCAATGAGTTGTGTTTTATCAGAAGCATTATGAGTATTTCCCCTTTGTAAAATAGATTCAAGGGCAAAATTAGCGCCTGATAAATAGCACTTAATATTGTACTTTAAGCATACCTTTCTTAAGCAAGCCAATAGCACATTGTCCTGAGGCAATGCTATGCCAGGCACCCCTGCTCTTATATAAGACCGGATAAGATCCATATACTGATTCTTATCCGGGCGAACCATGACAAGCTTTATTTTACATGCCTTACAAAGGTTTCTTATATTTTGTTTCGCAATTTCAGTATCAAAACCGTCGTCTATATGAACTGCAAGGATTCTTAGTCCCCACTTTTTTGAACCTAAGTATGCTAGGTAAGCAGAATCCAAACCGCCGGATAATCCCATCAGGCAGTCAAATTCTTTATCTTTTCCTTCTTCTTTTAAAACTCTGAGCATTTCTTCAATCTTTTTTTCTCCTTCTTCATTGGGAAAATATGTTGAATCCATTCTGCTCAAAGCGTAGTTGCAGTAATTACATGTTCCATCCTTGGCAAAGGATATAGTGTCGTCTCCAATATTGTCCATCACGCATCTGTTACAAACTTGTTTTGCCATTTTAAGCCTCTTATTTAATTTTTATAAATTTTCTTTTGTTGTCTTAAATTTTAAAATTCCACTAGGAATCTTACCATTATTAAACTATATTTGTGTGAATATTAGCTGAACATTTATTTATATTATCCAGAATTTATTCATTGATTACACTCATTACATATTGTTTTTATGAAAGTCTGATTCACTTAGTTCCTTTAAAAAAACATCAATATTTTGGTCTGAGTTAAACTTGGTACTCCAGGTTGAGTAAGCATTGCCGGACTTAGTTTTATAAGTTTCAATTTCATTAATTCTCAAGTCCAGCTCAGCATCTATTGTCTTAGCCCAGGCATTTGTATCCGGTGTATTACTCAACAGCAATCCATTCGAATCATTTACCATTTCTGAAGATCCGCCTACATCCCTTGCAAGAACCGGTATTCCTAAAGACATTGCCTCCATATAGGTCACAGGCAAACCCTCTGAATCACTTAAATTAAGTAAGAAATCCACATCATCCGATAAGTATCTCTCGAGAAGTTCCTTGTTCGGGATATTTCCCTTAAACTCATACTTTCTGCCATTTAACTTAGATTCAGCCAACTCTTTTATTTTCGAAATGTCCTCACCGTCTCCGTACTGGTACCAGATAAAGTCTGATTTGAGCTTAGATAAAACTTCTATAATCAGGTCATACCTTTTAACTCCACGTACAAAGGAAGTTGTGGCAATTACCGGAATATCCTTGTCTTTTATAACTTTTACGTCTTGACTTGAATTCTCGGAACCCAGATAAAGTACCCTTTTCAACAATTTATTGTATCCCGGCCAGTTATCATTAAAATACTTCATACCATGGTTGGTTACGAAACTTAATTCGTCTATATTCGAATGTATATAACTCCTGAAAGGTAAGTAATCGTACTTGTTTCGTTCTTTATAAATATCAAAACCGTGGGCTCTTGAAACAATCGCTTTAACCCTTGGATTTCTCTCCTCATTCATCATGGCTAATACATAAGCAGGCCTTGATAACCAGTAAGAGTATAAGTATACTTCATCTTCAGTACTGTCAATAATCTCTTGAATTAAAGGTTTGGCTTCAATTGCAAATAACCCATAAAAACCTGCATAAAGTTTTTTGAAAAAGTGATGACTGTCACCAAGGTGATTTCTGAATTCATCTTTAACATGAGGCAGCTTGAACCATCCTTTACTTAAAAGTTTTAAAGAAGAAGTCAAAGAGAATGGTTTTATTGTCTTATACTCGAATCCATATTTATCTGACAAACTTTCAAACAGAGCATTGTCCCCGGCATAGGAAATAACAAATACTTTCTCAAAGTATTTGTTGATATATTTAATTTCTTTTTCAAAGAAAACATCATCTATTGCACCGGGTAAAAATATTAGGGTCTTCATGGATTAGCTCCTGTTGTTTGTTCTTTAATATTCTTTTATACTTTTAAAATTAATTAAATGCTAAGTAATTCTGGGTGATTAAAATTCAGTTTTTTGATAATTGTAGGTATCTACAATCTTTGACATTTCCAGTTTGATATCTTCTTTTGTTGCATTGGTGTCTATGGCAACATCCCTCAGTTTTTGAAGTTTAGGTAATAATTCATCCCAGTTAAAACTGTGCGGTTTACCGATAAAAATCAGCTCATTGTCTGTTTTGGTTAAGCCCTCTTCAGCCATTAACAGCTCCTCATAAAGTTTCTCACCGGGTCTTAAACCTGTCACCTCAATCTTGATATCCACATCGGGTTCTAAGCCTGAAAGACGTATAAGGTTTTGGGCAAGATCATAAATCTTAACAGGTTCACCCATATCCAGAACAAATATTTCTCCCCCCTTTGCCATTGAGCCTGCTGTTAATACAAGTTGTACAGCTTCAGGTATTGTCATGAAAAACCTTGTTATATCTCTGTGGGTAACTGTTACAGGACCTCCTTGAGCTATCTGTTTCTTAAATAAAGGTATTACTGAACCGTTTGATCCCAAGACATTACCAAATCTAACTGCAACATATTCACAGGTGGTTGATATCTTGTCATAGGTCTGAATGATCATTTCACAAACTCTCTTTGTAGCACCCATGATATTTGTCGGGTTTACTGCCTTATCCGTAGATATCAGGATAAACCTTTTAACTCCGAACTCATTTGCAGCCTGTACCATATTCAAAGTTCCGAATACGTTGTTCTTGATTGCTTCTTCAGGAGAAGTCTCCATTAAAGGTACATGTTTATGTGCAGCAGCATGGAAAATGATATCCGGTTTGTTGTTTTCTACGATTTCATATATCTTCTTTCTGTCTCTGACTGAAGCGATTAGAGTCAAAAGATCCAACTGTTTAAAGTTTGATTTCAGCTCGTTCTCTATCTCGTAAGCGTTGTTCTCATAAATGTCCAGTATGATTAGCTTCTTAGGCTTGTACTCGGCTATCTGTCTGCAAAGTTCCGAACCTATTGAACCACCGCCACCGGTTACCAAAACAGTCTTACCTTCAATGTATCCTAACATTTCAGGCTTATTTATGACTATTTCTTTACGACCGAGTAAGTCGGTGATTTCAACGTCCCTTATCGTATTTATGTCCAATCCCTTATTGATTATCTCGGATATGTTAGGGAGTGTTTTCATCTTGACCGAAGTTGAGTTTATAGTATTAAGTATTCTCTTCTTTTGTTCACCTGTAAGTGAAGGTATTGCAAAAATAACCTCGTGGACATTCAGTTCCTCAACAAGTTTTGGTATGTCTTCGGTAGTTCCTACAACACTTACACCTGAAATGGACTGACCGTATTTTTTAACATCATCGTCAATCAAACCCAGGATGTCATATCTCATGTTCCTGTTGTTTTTAATCTCGTTGATTAAGAGTTTACCTGCAAGACCGGCACCGATAATAAGTACATTTTTTCTGTCCTTCTCGGGAGCAGTCAGAGGTGGTTTCTTTTTATTAATAACTATTCTGTAAGCTATTCTGATGCCCTCAGTCATGAAAAATGAAATCATGGCACCAATTATAATTGTTGTAATACTAAACTCAGTTTCAAACACCTGATCAAATATTATGGTCCCGAAAAAAGCCACGATGTTTGCATACATCAGTGAAATATACTCATTCAATCCGGCATAGGCCCACATATTTCTGTACAAACCGAAGAAGATAAAAGCAACAACATAAATTATTGCAATAATAAATATTTGTGATCTGAAATTTACCAAATCCGTTGCTTGGAGCATGAACTCCTTTTTCAATAACAATGCCATTAAGAATGATCCAATGACAATTATGATATCCGCTATGAATAATACGGTTTTTCTGTAATTAGTACCCGTCATTTTAGTACTCCCCTCTAAAATCAAAAATTCTCAAATATTAATCCAACCTTTTTTCGGATGAATATAACCACAGGATTAAAATTAAAGGTAAAAGTCCCCCCGTGATCATGGCAGTAACCAAGCTGCCGTCATTTAAAGAAATGACATGGAATATTATAAGTCCAATAACAAATTCATTGGAAATATCAATGCTCAATGAATCAATTATCTTAAGCAATAAAACAAAAATTATACCTATGGCAATAACCCCTATTGTACCGCCGTTTCCGTAGGCATCCGCAATGTACCCTGCATTTGAGTGCATATTCGGTGCCCCATATATTTTATCACCAATTACCTTAGCTGCATCAACAGGATAAGGATTTCTGATACCAAATATTTTACCTATAATACCCTGCGAATACAAAATCAAGGGATTCTGAGAAAAGAACTCATACCAATAAAACTTAATCTGTGCCGGCAGGAATAATAATCTTCTGATGAATAATGACGCAATTTCTATTTTATTCGTAAAGTAGGTAAAAATGGTTAAGAAAAAAATACCAAAAGGTAACAAAAAGGATGCAACATCAATGAAATTAAACTTTCTTACAGCCCACATTACAAAGATGATCACCACGGGTATAAACAGTGCAGCCTTTTCTGCCGTTATTAAAAATAAAAAGAATTGGAGTCCCACTGAAAGAATTAAAAGTAATTTATTTTCTTTTTTGTACGCTGCAGCAATAAAGAATGGATTAATTACTTTACTTTGCCACGGTACCAGGTACCCCATCAAGAAAGGAAACTTCAGGTTAGCCCTTATTCCGTATACGTCGTTTAAATTAATGGCCGCCAATGAAGGAAACCCATTTGCCCGAATCATGGAAAAGAAAGTAAATGCAGTAACCGCTCCCAGTATTCCATAAAGCAACCAACCGTTGTTTTTGATTTTAGGGATTC
>DAINSS010000017.1:30988-43542 GCA_036741195.1 Clostridiaceae bacterium
TACATTGGGTAAATGATTAAGCAGAATGCACTCCAAAGCAAAGACACCCATTGCCAAAACGAAAAAGTAGGTATCAAAATTCATCATTGGATATATTGAAATCATAGGGATGAAAATCAATATAAAGTGTATCTGCTGGATTACGGCTGAAGGTCTTTTCTTATCATCAGGCAATAAAAAGTACAGAAGTACAAAAACTATAGTCGCCAAAATATATTTATATAAACTGAAATTCAGGTTAAACCTGACATAACTGAACTTCGGATTAACGAAGAGAATATATGACAGGTCCAATGCCAGCTTATATAAGAGTAAGCCTATAAATATGAATGTTTTATTGTGTTTTTTAAGTATATCCATAGGCTCCTCGTATATTATCCGACTTTTAATCTAAAACTTTCTCTATTCGAAAAATATTATTGTCTAATTCTGGTTTGTAAGAATCAACCCCAATAGGTTCTTCCCTGCTTTTTTAGTGTATTCACTTAAAGTTTTAAGCTGTTCTTTATCAGCAGTCCTGATAGAATCTACAAACAGAACTGAATCCGCAGCTTTTAGCTCATCAATGTTTGAACTCTTTAAAAATTCTGAATTATGGATTGTAACACCCTTAATACTTTGCTCAATTTCTTTGCTTATCCTATTCAAACCTTCTGATGATTTGCCTATGACAAGCAGTTTATTAATATCCTGATTACTTCCGTCCATGGCTAAAGAAAGCCTTGAAACAATGGATCCAATTTGTTTATCCACATCTTTGTTATTACCGACAACCAACTTATCAGCCAAAGATAAATCCGATTGTTTTAAAAACCCCAGGTAAGGAAGTCCGGATTGTTTTTCAAATTCTTTAATATCAGTAATTATTGAGGATCCCGGTGATTTTAAAAGAGCAAACAATAAAGCCAGAGCTACACCCCCTGCCAGACCTAATATTCCCCACTTCACCATGGAACTTACAACACCGCTGCTTGTTTTCGCCGGAGTATTTTCATCATTCTGGACGATATACGGCATTAGTGCATTCATACTGCTCTTTTGATCGTCAACCTGCTGAAGCAAAGTACCTAATTTAGCGGGTATTTCAGAATCAGTGGTTTGAGTAGTAACAGATCCTAAGTCCATTAATGTATGATCTTTATTCTGGAAGTTCTGGTACAGGTCTTTAATTCTCTGATAATTTAAATCCGCAAGAGCGTTTGCTATTATCGGATCGCTGTATATACCTTTGATGGTTAAAATGCCGGTATCTGCCGAATAACTTACAGGGATAAGTTCATCAACATATTTATCATTCAAATTTATGCCAATTATGTTTTTTAAAGCATCATAGTCTGTATTCTCAGGAACAGCGCTTGAGTAATAAAATCCTGTTTTTGACAATGAGTCTTTATTCTCGGAAGTCGGTGCAATAAATATTCTGTAAGTCTTGGTAGGCACAGCTTTAGGATCAATATTTAGATAAACGCTGTTTTTGATATAGTCTGTTATGGCTTTATTTGATTCGTCATAAGCTTTATATTGTAAAGTTTTTGACTCCAAATAAGTTTTATCCACGGGTGATACTTGTGGGGCCCCACCCTTACTCTTGATAAAACCAAAAGCCATCCCCAGAATCATCGGTAGTAAAATAAGGAAAGCCGTAATTTTTTTATTTCTTAAAAGCTGTAAAATAATTGAGTTTAAAGTAATTTCTTTCATAAGTTCTCCCATGCTTCAAATCGCATTATATACTGACAATAATTGTATTACTATTATCTTAAATACACATACACAGACATTATATCATCTGAATTTGAACAAAATACTACAAAGCAGTAAAGAGGCTCGGTTGAAAACATTTAATCCAAATAAAATGAAAAAAATCTTTTAGACATTAACTCAAAAAGTCTGTATGCGTCATTTTTCAACTTTTACCGTTTTGTTCTTTTATATTTTTAATGAGTGGTATAATGTAGACCATATAAAGAATGAACCCATAGGGTTCATATCTGCACACACCACAGGATTGTGGAACAGGATAATTATGGATAACAATAAGTATTTAAAAAAGAAAAAGAAACTTAGAATAATTTTACTGTCTATATTCCTTGTATTAGCTACATTTTCAACCATCGGCTACGCTTACCTTTCTAATATCCTAAACACGGTTAAAGGTGTAACTCTTAATGAAGCTAATCTGGGAATATCCAAAGAACAGGAAATCAAAATTTCAAATTATAACAATAAAATAAAAAATGTTCTGCTTATAGGCTTGGATGAACCCGATTCACCCGGAGATCCTCAAAGGTCTGACTCCATGATCATATTTTCTTTCGATGACAAGCACAACAATCTAAAACTGTCATCATTAATGAGAGATACATACGTGGATATCCCCGACTTCTACTATGACAAATTAAACCATGCATATGTATATGGCGGAGAACAGCTTCTTTTAAAAACAGTGAACCAAAACTTCGGCATGGATATCACTGATTATATTATGGTCAACTTCCATGACATGCTAAGTATCATTGATTCCATCGGCGGCGTTGAAATAAATGTTAAAGAAGAAGAAATCAGCCTGCTGAACGAAGGGGTCAGGGATATTAATCAAAGAGAAGGCAAAGTAGTAGAATCAGGCTATGTGGAAAAACCGGGACTACAGCTTTTAAACGGCACCCAAGCCACAGCCTATGCAAGAATAAGAAGAGCCGGCAACGGTGACTATGAAAGAACAGACAGGCAAAGAAGCGTTCTAATCACCATTTTCAACAAAGTAAAAAATACACCGATAATAAATATGCCATCAGTAGTTGCACAAATGGCAAGGTTCTTTAAAACATCACTTACCTTACAGGAAATGATCGACCTCAGCGGCCAAATACTTACCAAGAATATCTCAGAAATGAAACAGGCAAGATTTCCCACCGACTGGGCATCAACTGAAGTATCCGGAGATATGTGGTACCTTGATTACTACAAAGACGGTACTATTTATGAGCTCCATAACTTTATTTACAATGACATTAACCCTACTCCAAAGATATTTGAGAAATATCTCAAGGAGACGGACTCGGATTACTACGACTCCGATGGCTATCCAAAATCTGAAGATAAGCTATTACCGTCTGAAAAATCAAGTGTTCTATACTAAAAAACTGAATACTAAAGAAAAACAAAAGGTACCTGAAGTGTTTTGATTCAGGTACCTTTTGTTTTGCTGAATCGGTTATCCAGATTCAGCTTTTACTTTATTCAATTTTTAATATCTATCTATAGTCTATCTACCTACCTGTTATCTGCAGGATTAATCCATGATCCCGGTGAACCCGATGCCTTGGATACATTAAGCATGCCGTTATAAATCCTGAATACGAAGTAATTACCCTTCGAAACAGTCGTTACCGGCATAACCTTTGATTGAGCATTAGCTGCATTCATATATCCCGGGATATCCTTAATCAAAGTGTAGAGTCCGCCTTCAACCGGTAATTTTGGTGCGATAGGGTCAACCACAATAGGCTGAACCACGGTTGCTGACTTATTATCAGCGGGGTTTATCCAAGCTCCGGGAGTACCTTTGACAGTTGAAATATTCACCATACCGTCAAATATCTTATAGACATAGTAATTACCCTTTGCAAAAGTTTTTACCGCATTTACTCTGTTTTTAGCATCTGCAGCATTAACATAACCCTTAATTTCGGTGACAACAGTATATAAACCACCGACTGACGGAAGTGTAACCGTAGGTGTTGTAACAGGACTTGTTGTTGTAACCGGAGTGGTTGTCCTTGGTGTTGTAGTTGTAGGCGGTGTGGTTACAACCGGAGTTGTAGTAGCCGGAGGTGTAACCGTAGCTGACTTATTGTCTGCCGGATTTATCCATGCTCCAGGTGCACCTTTAACCGTAGAAATATTCACCATACCGTCAAATATCTTATAGACATAGTAATTACCCTTTGCAAAAGTTTTTACCGCATTTACTCTGTTTTTAGCATCTGCAGCATTAACATAACCCTTAATTTCGGTGACAACAGTATATAAACCACCGACTGACGGAAGTGTAACCGTAGGTGTTGTAACAGGACTTGTTGTTGTAACCGGAGTGGTTGTCCTTGGTGTTGTAGTTGTAGGCGGTGTGGTTACAACCGGAGTTGTAGTAGCCGGAGGTGTAACCGTAGCTGACTTATTGTCTGCCGGATTTATCCATGCTCCAGGTGCACCTTTAACCGTAGAAATATTGACCATACCGTCAAATATTTTATACACATAGTAAGTGCCCTTAGTCATGGTTTTTACTGCGTTTACCCTGTTTTTTGCATCCGCAGCATTAACATAGCCTTTAACATCAACAACTAAAGTATAAGCAGCTCCGACCACCGGAGTAACTATAGCCGGACTCGTAGTTACCGGTGTAGTTGTTTTCGGCGTTGTTGTAACAACGGGAGTCGTGGTTTTAGGAGTAGTTGTGAAAACCGGTGTTGTAGTTGTCGGAGGAGTAACAGTTCCTGATTTATTATCAGCCGGATTTATCCATGCTCCAGGTGCCCCTTTAACGGTAGAGATATTTACCATGCCGTCAAATATCTTATATACATAGTAAGTACCCTTAGTCATAGTCTTTACTGCATTTACCCTGTTTTTGGCATCCGCTGCATTAACATATCCTTTAACATCAACTACTAAGTTATATGGTGCTCCCACAACAGGAGCTACAACAACCGGTGTTGTAGTTGAAGGAGTCGTTGTTTTTGGTGCTGTTGTTATAGGCGTTGTAGTTGTGGTAGGAGGTGTTACTACAGGTGCAGGAAGAACAGAAATTATAAAGCCTTCCGCATCAGAGTAAACCTTTGTCAGTTTATTTCTTGATTCTACCCTTATTCTGATTATTGACCCTGCATACTTCGGAGCAAAAGTCATAGTCTTAGAAGTTGACCAATCCGTTACAGGTACAAATCCTGATCCCGGATTTACCAAAGCTCTGTATTCTCCCATTAGCTCGGTTCCAGTGTCAGGTACTGCAGTTACTGTCATCAGTTTATTTGTGTAGTACGGTCCCGGTGTTACAGTTACATACTTCATTGAAGCGACAACCGTATTCTTCGCCACGGTAAATGTCTTATTAAAGGTTGTTGCATTTGTATTGGTTCCTTTCCATTTAGAAGTAACTCTCAGATACAAAGTTCCGCCTTCAGTCGGAGTATAGTTAAATACCGGTGAGGATTGCCAAGCGCTTATATCTGTTACGACAGTTCCCACAACTTTCTGCAATTTATAGTCCAAAAGATTTAAATGTGTTGTTGCAACGGTTGCTGTAAGTGTTGACGGTAACCCCATATTGAGTTGATTGTTTGATACCAGATTTGTTATCGCTCCGGTGGCATTCATAACCGTAATGCTCTGGGTTTTTTCACCCATTACTTTAGCCCCTACCTTACTTCTGTATTTAACTGATAAAGTGATTGTTCCTGAAGCTGTAGGAGTATATTCAAATTTTCCGGTTGTATTCCATGCTGAAACAAGAGTATCTGACGTTCCTGACTTAGTATAAAGTGCATAGTCATAAAGACTGCTGCTTGTAGCGTCCAATACACCTTCAACAATTAGTTTTTTACCGGGTGTATACGGAGTTCCAGTTATCTTTAACCCTGTTAAAGGTTGAGTCTTGGATCCCACTGTGAATTTAAAACTGATTGAATCACTGTAGACATTACTCTTTAAGTACTTGTCCCTTACAGTCATCAATACTTCATAATCCCCTACTCTGTCAGGAGTGAAGGATCTTACTGGATTAGCATTGTAATCCGATATGGTTCTGTAGAATTGACCGTTTCTGTATTCCTGTAGTGAATACTCATTAATCAGTCCTGCATCTCCTAAAGGAGTTGCAGTAAATGTAATAGGTGTACCAACAGTGTACGGTGCCGGTGTTACAACAACCTTCTCCAGCTTTGCAGGTACATTTACAACTGTTATATCAAGAGCTGCTTCATCCTGATAGGACAAAGGCTTGGTAACCGAATCCCTTGCATATACCTTTAAAGTAACCAGTCCGGATTTCTTCGGCAAGTACTTAAATACAGGCGTTGCCTGCCATGATGAAATAATCGTTTCTACAGTTCCTATTTTCTCTGCAAGAATGTATTCCGGTTTAATTGCAGTCTGATTCACAGGTATTCCTGTTATTGTAAGTTCCTTACCCAGAAGGAAAGGTACCGTAGCTGCACTGATAGATGTTATAAGCTCTGCCTTAGAAGCATCATTTTTAACATCCACAATAAATTCCTGAGTGTATTTTGCGTCTTTTACGAGGCTGTATTTGTTTCTTGATGAAAGTACAAATGTATACTGTCCTTCTGCCGTTGGGGAGAAGGAGTATGTTTTTGTCTGGGACCAAGGACTGATATTTGTTACTGCCCCATTGTATCTGACATCAAGTTTATATTCATTTGCTGCGATTTCATCACTTGTTAAACCGCTTATAGTAAGTGAAATTGCTCTTCCGGTCACATAAGGTGCAGGAGATAAGGCCACAGTTCCTATTCTTGGATCCACATCTTTATACTTGATTTCATCAGGTATGACTCCTAGAATCACCGATTTTTGCTGAGTCTTCAGAAACCCGGCAGTGGACCCCGCCGGCCTTACAAACACCTCAAACAAATATTCCCCGTCTGTATCCGGTGTAAAAATAACAGCACCGTTTGTTGTATATGGGAAATCTGTCACATTTCCGGTAGTTTTATTAGTGACCTTAAAACTATGTTCTGTATATGAGTTAGTTGCAACCGCAAGTCTTACAGGATTGCCCTTAGCAAAATAGGTTGCATAGTTTTTATCTATATTGTTTGTACCGGCCAAAGTTATTGGAGATACATTGAATTCAGAAATTTCTATGGGACCTGCCTGAGCTGTAAAAGCAACAGCTGATGCCTTAGACAGTCTATCCATCAGTCCTAATAGTTTTGGACCGTATTGCGCTGCCATTGCCCAACCTTTGCTTACAGGGTTTTCAAAGTAACCGAGGTACTCTACATAGGGAGCTATTCCTCTTTCCATGTAGTAGAACCTTGGATCGACCACAGGATTCACAGTGGGAGTTTTAGCTGCATACCCGACTAAATGTTGCACATTTACCCTGATACCTTCTCTTACGGATTCAAATAGGTTACCCTTTACTCCTCCGCCGATTGCACCTATACCGCCAAAGTTGTACTGACTTACACTGACATCACCGCCATAGGTCAACCAGCCGGTTTCCAATACGATCTGTGAGAAAACCACGTCAGGTCTGACATTCTCAGTTTGAGCCTCCTCAAACAATATATCCACAAAGTTGCTTATAAATGCGTTATCCTTAGGTGCAACTCCTCTTTCCGATGCCATAATGGCATTCTCAAGTTTAAACATGTTTTTGAATTTATTTTTGTCATTTGTGTAAGGCTCTACATTGACAGCCTGGTTTACAATATTTGTTTTTTGGGCAGTCACTGTTACATTAACGGAGGCAGTATAAGTCTTGTTTGTTACACTGACCACTGTCAAGGTAATTGTATTCGGACCTTCACCAAGATTTTGGATCTGGGTCACGTAGCTTGTGCTGGGATCCTTGGACGCTATAGGAGTGACATTAACCTCTGCAGGTTTGTTTGTATTATCCTTATAGCTAAGTTTAATTGTCTTTGGAGCGTCTGCATTCAAAATCCTGTATCTGACATTGTAGATATCAGGTATTAAATGAGTCTCCTTCGGTGCATCAAAAATAATTTCTCCTGCCGCATAAACTTTTACGGCTCCATATCCAATTAATTGGAATATGAAAACCACCAATAATGAAAAAATAATTGCAGATCTTTTAAACATAATACTTCTCCCGTCTTACACAAATTCAGTTAATTGCGATTTCTCTCTATAAAAATTATCTTTTGTAACTCTAAAAAGTAAGCTTTAAAGGTACAATTCACCTATTATAATTACATAATAAATAATCTTGCAAATTTTACAAGTATAAATGGGCTAAAAATCCACATTTAAGACGATTTTAACACCGAATTATATAGCAAATGTGAAGAAAAAACCGAAAACAACATAAAAAAAGATTAACCAAATAATATTACGGCTTGGTCTCAAGTTTGAGAAGTAATAAGTTCCTGGTTAATCTGTTTGTTAATGTATTTTATTATTCAAATTTATCGACTTTGTTAGTCATTCTCATTGATGATGGGATCGACAAATATCATGGCGAAAACAATCAACACTAAAATCGCAGGCATACTTCTTAAAAGATTGTTGAATACAATCTTTAGCTTGACTGATAAAGTACCGGCGTAAACGACAAGGTTTCCCAGAGTCGTATCCATTCCGGCCTCGTACATATAAAGCATATCTATAAAAATCTCATAAACCAGAAGTACAGAAAAAATACCCAGGATCATAAAAATCAACTCTTTAAAACCTGTCACCCTGCCCTTTATTAAATAAAAAACAGCAAAGATTACAACACCGCTTAACGCAGAGATTGCCACCTTGATGTCTCCGTCCCTGAACTCAAAGTATAAGAGGAATAATGAACATAGTAACATGCCGGTAACTCCTGACAGATAAGCCATTAATGAGTTATATTTTGGTACTTCATTGTTGTTGGTTCTTAGGCTAAACATCAAAATCCCTCCATTTTTTAAATTTAGTATGCAAAAGGTAAAAGACATACTGACGGGAATACCCTTCAGTATGTCTAAGTCCATCTAAGTGTAAATTTATATTTTTTGCTAGTCTATGTCAATATCCTAATCATCCATATCATCCTC
This sequence comes from Clostridiaceae bacterium, assembly GCA_036741195.1. Classification (GTDB taxonomy): domain Bacteria; phylum Bacillota; class Clostridia; order Clostridiales; family Clostridiaceae; genus JG1575. The sequence goes on from DAINSS010000017.1 coordinate 39,784, forward strand.
TTCAAAGGACAGTTCCGGACTATGCTTTTCAAACAATTCATGCCAGATAAATGATTCTTTTATTCCATCAGAATATTGAACAGTTATATAGTGGTTGTTCAAAAAAATGATTTTACCGTTTTTGTTCTTGATGAAAATATCCATACCAACGGCATATTTGGATTTTTCGTCATCAAGATTGAAAGCATTCTCCCCTTTTCTGTTCATACTCCCAAGTCTCCCTTCTTTTCTATCTAACTTTATTCTATATCCAAAACAGCCAAGTAACTCAAAATAAACGCAAGTTAACTTACTATTCAGAAATGATTCATTGTTTTTTAATTCTGTTATTACAATATTCTATAATACTTTCCTTTAAATGGTATGAAAATGATTTAGGATAATAACATTCTATTAATTTTAATTCCTGTAACCAATAGAAAATTGCATTAGAAAAGCAATTAAAATATAATAAGGACTGCAGGAAAACAGCTTTAGGCTGAATAAAACAAGGAGAAAGTATAAATCAGCGCCAGAACCCATGTGGTTGACGAGGTTGAAGTTATCGAAAATTCGGCGGATGCTTCACGGAGAAGGACCTCCGTTAAAGGTTGGCAAATACAGGCAGCAATGTCTGGGACAGATACAACCGGGTCACACCTGCAAATACAATATATTGCGAGGAATAAATAATGTGCGGAATAGTAGGATACATCGGAGGCAAAAAAGCTGAGGATGTTTTAATCCACGGATTGGAAAAGCTTGAATACAGGGGCTATGATTCATCAGGAATAGCAGTAATTGAACAATCTGGTATCCAAGTAGTCAAAGTAAAAGGCAAGCTTAAGAACCTTAAAGAAAAGCTTGAAACAGAAGGAACAGCCGGTACCAAGGGTATAGGCCATACAAGATGGGCAACCCACGGAACACCCAATGATATAAACTCCCACCCCCATTTAAGCAATGACGGTAAGATAGCCGTTGTACATAACGGGATAATCGAAAACTATACTGAACTGAAAAAAGAACTATCGGACAAAGGTATAACCTTTAAGTCGGAAACAGACACAGAAGTAATCCCAAATCTGATTTCCCAGTATTTTAAATCAGGGAATGATTTTTTAACCTCAGTTATTAAAACAGTTAAAGTTCTCAAGGGAAGCTATGCCCTGGGTATAATATCCTCCGAGGAACCGGATAAACTGATTGCCGTCAGAAAAGACTCACCGCTTATAGTCGGTGTTGGAGAAAATGAGTCATTTATAGCATCTGACGTACCTGCAATATTAAAGTATACAAATAAAGTTGTATACCTGGACGATTACGACATAGCAGTCCTTACTGATGAAAAACAGGAATTCTATGATCTTGAGGGGAATAAACTTGTCAAAGATACAGTCACCATTGATTGGACACCTGAAGCTGCAGAGAAAGGCGGATATGAACACTTCACTTTGAAGGAAATATTTGAGCAGCCAAAAGCTTTGAAAGACACAATGACAGGCAGAATAATACCCGGCTCCCCCATTCATCTTGAAGAGTTCAAGGTAACGAAAAAAGAACTTGAAGACTTAAACCACATATACATTGTGGCATGCGGAACAGCTTACCATGCAGGTTTGGTCGGTAAAGCAGCAATTGAAAAACTGACAAGGATGCACGTTGAAACAGATGTTGCATCGGAATTCAGATATAAGGATCCGATTATAGATGATAAAACACTTGTCATTGTGATAAGCCAATCCGGTGAAACTGCAGATACTCTGGCAGTTTTAAGGGATTCTAAAGCCAAAGGTGCGAGAGTCATGGCTGTTACCAATGTTGTAGGATCATCCGTTGCAAGGGATGCAGACGAAGTATTCTACACATGGGCAGGACCGGAGATTGGAGTTGCCTCTACAAAAGCGTATCTTACCCAATTAGTGGCTATGTATACTATAGCAATCTATTTTGCAGAGCTTTTAGGCAAAATAACACCTGAATATGCAGATAAGATCAAAGAAGAAATCCTTCTTTTGCCTCAGAAAGCAACAGAGACTCTCAAGTTAAACGATGAAGTAAAAAAGATTGCAGAAGGTCTTGTACATAAAAAGGACGCCTACTTCCTGGGAAGAGGTTTAGACTTTATGGTAGCTTTGGAAGCCTCATTGAAGCTTAAAGAACTAACCTATATCCATTCCGAGGGATATCAAGGCGGAGAATTAAAACACGGGCCCATAGCGCTCATCGAGGATAAGACCTCCGTAGTATCCGTTTTAACCCAGGGAGATCTTCTTGAAAAAATGGTATCCAATCTAAAGGAAGTCCATACGAGAGGTGCAAGAATACTTTCTGTTTCAACAGAAAAGTATATTGACCAGGTTAAAGAACATTCAGACTTCACACTGGTAATCCCGGATGTTTTAGACCTAATATCCCCTGTTTTATCAATCATCCCTTTGCAGCTTCTGGCCTATCATGTAGCTACTTTAAAGGGTCTGGATGTGGATAAACCAAGGAACCTGGCTAAGTCAGTAACTGTTGAATAACCTTAATAATAAGTATTAAATTAAGATACAAAATAAATAAGAATGTCAGATGGCCTTCCGGAAAACCGGAAGGCCATCATCTTTATCAGTCTATATTATGTTAGATTACTGATTGTTGTAGATTTTTCTGTGAGATTTTAGTGACTGTATTGTTGTACTTAAATTGTAGAACTTAAGCTTTTACGCTTGTCTTCTTTTCTTCATCAATACTGCCAAGCCTACTCCAAGGAGTCCGATACCAACCATCGGCAATGCCATGTTGTTTTCTTCTCCTGTATTAGGAAGCGGTTTCTTGTAGGTATTGATTACTGTCAAACCATCAGTTGAATAGGTAACCGTAAAGTTACTTAGCTTAGTATTTTCTCTTATTGTGTATTTATACTCTGTTCCGTCTCCCATGTATTTAGGAAGATTCTTCCAAGTATAGCTTGTGTTAGGAGAAACTAATCTTACTATCTCACCTATTGGCTTGCCGTTCTGTAGAAGTTCAATTTCAACTGTCGGAACTGTAAATCCTGAAGGTAGATCCTTCCAAACCTTAGTTCCTGTAATTTCAACAACACTGTACTTGTTAGTTACTGACATTCCGGATTCTGTCTTAGTGAAGTCCTTAAGTTCAGTTACTTCAGTCACTGCATATACATATGGGTTACCCATAGCATCTACTTCAGGAAGTCCCATCCAAGTGTAATTAATGTTGCCTGATTTAAGGACTATCGGATCTCCGTAAGCTTTGCCGTTCTGAGTAAGTTGAAGTGTAATATCAGGAATTACAAATCCTGCCGGTACACCTTCCCATATCTTAGTAGCTGTTTTATCTACAGTTTTGTAAGTGTTGGTTACGTTCAAGCCTGTTTCTGATTTAGTGAATTCCTTAAGATCTGAAACCTCTGTAACTGTATAAACGAATGGTGTTCCGTCCGGTTTCAGTTCCGGTAAGTTATTCCAAGTGTAATCCAATGTTCCGCTTGCAAGAGTAACCGGTGCTCCGAATGCTTTGCCGTCCTGCATTAACTGTAATTGGATTTCAGGTAATACAAATCCGTCAGGAACGCTTACCCAAGCTTTATTTGCGGTCTTGCTGACAGTCTTGTATGTGTTGGTTACATTGAGTCCTTCTTCAACCTTTGTAAAGTCTTTAAGCTCTGTAACTTCAGTTACTGTGTATACGAATGGAGTTCCGTCAGGTTTAACATCCGGTAAGTCCTTCCATTCATAAGTCAATGTTCCGCTTGCAAGTATAACCGGATCT
>DAINSS010000017.1:43552-47890 GCA_036741195.1 Clostridiaceae bacterium
CAATCCTGATTCAGTTTTGTCGTAGTCTTTTAGTTCAGTAACTTCAACTACTGTATAAACATAATCAACACCTGTCTTATCCTTCAGAGGTACTCCAAGCCAAGTATATGATGTAGCAGGTGCTACTACCTGTACCGGTTCTTCGAAAGCAACTCCGTTCTGCATTAACTGCAATTCGATTGTAGGCTTAAGAGCAGGTCCGCCGGTCCATATCTTAGTACCGGTAATAAATGTTGTCTTGTAAGTATTTGTTACGGTTAATCCTGATTCAACAACTGTGAAGTCAGGCAGTTCAGTTACCTCGGTAACAGTGTATACAAACGGCGTTCCGTCAGGTTTTAATTCAGGCAGATTCATCCACTCATATGTCAATGTTCCGCTTGGAAGAACTACCGGATCACCGAATGCTATACCATCTTGCATTAATTGTAGAGTAATCTCCGGTATTTCGTATTCTTCAGGTACATCTACCCAAGTCTTTGTACCGGTCTTGTTTACTGTCTTGTAAGTGTTGGTTACATTGAGTCCTTCTTCAACCTTTGTAAAGTCTTTGAGCTCTGTAACTTCAACTACTGTGTAAACATAGAGTACTCCTTCCTTATCTACAGACGGAAGATTTGTCCACTCATATGTAGTCTCGGTATTTGGCAATATAACCGGATCTCCGAAATCTACACCGTTTTGTTTAAGTTGAAGTTTTATCTCTGGGATTACGTATCCTTCAGGAACTCCAACCCATGTCTTAGTAGCGGTTTTGCTTACAGTCTTGTAAGTGTTGGTAACATCCATAATTGATTCAGTAACGGTGAAATCAGGTAATTCAGTTAACTCTGTTACTGTATATGCATACGGGATTCCTGCCTGATCGACTTCAGGTAAGCCCTTCCACTCGTAGGTCAATGTGCCGCTTGGAAGTATAACAGGATCTCCGTAAGCTGTACCGTTCTGATTAAGCTGTAACTTGATTTCCGGTAATTCATATCCAACAGGTACTCCGATCCAAGTCTTGGTTGCTGTCTTATCAACAGTTTTATAAGTATTTGTTACTACTAAACCTGACTCTTGTTTATCGTAGTCCTTAAGCTCTGTTACCTCAACAACTGTATAAACATAGTCGTTGCCTAACTTATCCTTCTGAGGTACATTGAGCCAAGTGTAAGAAGTATTCGGATCCGTTAAGGTTATCGGATCACCGTATTTCTCTGTTCCCTGCATCAACTGTAATTCAATGTCAGGCTTCGGTGAATATCCACCAACCCAGATTTTAGTTCCGGTAACATCTATTGTCTTATATGTATTGGTAACATTAAGTCCAACTTCAGTTACTGTGAAATCCGGAAGAGGTGTAACTTCTTTTACAGTGTAAACATACGGAGTTCCATCAGGTTTAACTTCCGGAAGTCCGGTCCATTTATAGGTTAAGGTTCCGCTCGTAAGTGTAACCGGGTCTCCAACTGCAACTCCATCCTTTAGAAGCTGTAACTGAATATCAGGAGTAACATATCCTGAAGGTAAGCCAACCCAGGTTTTAGTTGCAGTCTTGTCTACAGTCTTGTATTTATTGGTAACAGTCAGCCCTGATTCTGTTGTATCAAAGTCTTTCAGCTCTGTTACTTCTGTTACTGTGTATTCAAACGGTGTTCCGTCCGGTTTAACAGCAGGCAGGTTATCCCAAGTATAGGATAAGGTTCCGTTTGTCAGTGTAACAGGGTTTCCTACTTCCACTCCATCCTTTAGAAGTTGTAACTGAATATCCGGTATTGTATACCCAGTAGGAACTCCTTCCCAAACCTTGGTACCGGTTATAGATGTGGTCTTATAGGTATTTGTTACAGTCAATCCTTCTTCAACTTTTGTAAAGTCATTTAGTACTGTAACTTCTTTCACCGTATAAACAATGTCTTTTCCGTCTTCAGTCTTAACTGGTAACAACGGCCAAGTATAAGTTAATGTTCCGCTTGCAAGAGTAACAGGATCGCCGAAGGCTACTCCGTCCTTATACAACTGGAACTGGATTGCCGGGAATACATAACCTTCCGGTTCTCCTTCCCAAACTTTTGTAGCAGTTACGTCTTTTAGATTATATGTATTGGTTATTGTAAGAGTGTCATCACTATATGAGGTTAAATACCCCGGTATCGGCACTTCTTCAACAGTATAAACATATGGTTCTCCTTCCGGATCGAACTCAGGTACATTTTCAAATGTGTATGTAGTAACACCCGGGAGTAAATCAACGCTGTCATATAAGACACCATTCTGAAGTAAATTGATAGTAATTGTAGGATGAGCAGGTGCTCCTTCTACTGGTGTCCATATTTTAGTTACAGGTACATCGACAGTCTTAGGTGCATTAGATACTTCAAAAGTGAATACTGAAGTATCTCCGGTACCTGTTTCTACAGGACCTGTAGTTGTTACTACATACGAATCGGAATTTAATTCCACTATTCTGTAGATTGTATACAGTTCTCCGATATTAGAAGCTATAGGTACCTGGAATGTTCCGGATGATGTCATTACTCCGGCTGCAGGTGCTGCCAAAGTTACTGTATCAATGAGTAATCCTGCGCTTCCGGTTGTTGCGTTTATTCCGTAAATCTCAAATTCCAGTGCTGTAGGTGTTGATCCTTCAGCCCAGGTTTTGTTGATTACCAAGTTTCTGTCAGGAATTATAAATTCCAAACCACCGCTTACGTCATGTCCGTTACCTATACCGTCAACGGCAGCTGTATTTCGTTCAATATAGCTCATGTTGATAGTTGACGGGTCAAATGAATAAACTGTCCAATGAGCTTTATTTGTGGAACCGCTTAAGCCGGGAAGCGGACTTAAAGGAGTATTATCGTCGTCTATATATATAGGTACCAAATAGTTATATTCTGCCACCAGTACGCCGGATACACCGTTGACTGTTATATTCTGAATATCATGTGTAGAGGCAATTGCTATATAAAGCAATCCATCCTGCATCCAGGCATATCTGAACATTGTATGATTATTTGTTGATGTGGTGTTAAGTTGAGTGTCCAGAGAAATATGTGTAGTATCGGTGTAATAATGTCCCGGTTGAGATGGATCATATGCAGCCAATGCACTTATCTTAGCTGTAGGTGCTACAACCGTTGTCAAAGGCGCCTTTGCATCTATTGCCGGTGCTTTAACGGTTGGAGCCGCCTGACTAGTTACTGTAGGCTTTGATTCTGTTACAGGAGCAGGTGGCTCAGTTTTTGGTAATTCAGCCTTTGGTTCTTCTGTCTTAGTATCAGTATTTGTGGGAACTGTTGCTGCCGGTTCTTCAACTTTAACTTCTGGCTTTGGTTCTTCTACTACCGGATCAGGCTCAGATGGGAGCACTGATACAGGTTCTTCTTTAATAGGAGTTTCTGCAACCGTCGATTCATCTGTGGTTTTTTCTTCTACAGGTGCTACTTCGACCGGATCCTCAGGTGTAACTTCATTGACGGGGGGTTCAACAACCTCTGGAGTATTTACACTGGTTGCAGGCTCAGCTGGTAATACTTCGGGTGCTTTCTCCGTGATTTGTTGTACTATTTCCGTCTTAGGGGTCTCTACTGTCTCTGCTTTTACGTTAGCCATACTTAGTACATTAGTAAGCATAAACACCAGCAGAAGCATAAGTGATAAAACATTCTTGAATTTAAAACTGTTTTTCAATTCTTCTCTTCTCCTTTGTTATATTAGTGTTCCTTAATCACATTGCATAGAATTCTTACATTCCGGGTGACGGCAGTTGGGGATGCCTTCAAACAAATCTTAAAATCAATCCCAAAGTCTTTGTAATAGTTCTAATATTGATGTAATTATAGCAAAATGGCCATATCCTCATTGTTAATTTCATATAACAAAACTGTTTATTTGTACATTTATAACATTTCTATGAACTGTTATTTATCTGTTCAATATTTTCGTTATTTTTATTTGAATTATGTTTTTCTTATATCTTTAATTATTTGTAGTCATTTTAATTAATAATAATTACTGATTATAAAAAGCTATCTATACAACGCTGCATTTTAATCAATTATTTCACGTTAACAAATCACTACTATGTCTTAGTAAGAAATTTTTACAGTATAGTTTAGTAAATTATTCCAGGAATTATTATAATTATTCAAATTACTATGTAAATTGTTAATTTTGTATAAACATTTTAACGTTATTAAGTTGGTTCTAAACACCAAGTTTAAATAAGCGATATTATAATTTAATATAAATAAAAATAAGAAAACAAAAACACATGCTTCTGTTTTCTTATGAAATAGACACATAAAAAGAACTTGTTTAAATACAGGTTCTTTTTTAGTATCCTTTACT
>DAINSS010000018.1:0-11844 GCA_036741195.1 Clostridiaceae bacterium
GAACAGATTAGACTATGTTAATAATTGTCAACCAACACAGTTTGACAAAGAGCCATAAAATGTTCCGAAACTTAAAATGCCCTATTGATTAAAATCTTTAAAAATAATAACCGGATAGAAATTTAAATGCGGCTATTTTTTAAAATAGTGGATTGCAAGTTGTGTCCTGTCCCTTAATTCAAGCTTTTCAAGCATCTGGGAAATATAGTTACGGACTGTACCCTGGGAGAGATAGAGGGTGTCTGAAATTTCCTTGTTATTCATTCCCTTGGCAACCAGTTCCAGGATTACTTCCTCCCTGTCCGAAAGTTCGGGGAATTTTTTCTTGATATCGGGCTTTCCGATTTTGTCGATGATTTGAGAATCAAATACCATTTGACCTGAAACTACAGCATTTAAAGCAGGGACAATCCCTTTGACATTCTGTTTTAATATATAACCCATGCATCCCATGGAGAGAGCTCCGGCAATATACTCTTCATCCTGAAAGGTAGTAACCAGGAGAATTCTTGCATAAGGATACTTATCCATTATTCTGCCTGTAGCTTCCATTCCGTTTACCGGGGACATCCTGATATCCATTAATACCACATCGGGCTTCAGGTTCTCGTATAATTCAAAAGCTTTATTTCCGTCATTGCCTGTACCTATTACTTCAATGCCTGAGGCTTCGGTTATCATCTGCAAAGCATCGACTACAACCGGGTCATCATCAATAATAATTATTTTCATGTTATTTCACCTCATCTTGGCTTTGATTCTTGGGCAGTGTCGTATGGATATAGAATCCTTCGTTGTAACCTGTGGTAAAGTAACCACCTTCGTTTCGTACAGCCTCACTCATATTCTTTAAGCCCATACCATCTTTTCTGACGGGCTTTGATTTACCGTTATCTTTAACCGTCAGGGTAAAATGATTTGGCAGTTCTCTGATAATAAGTTTTATATCATCTCCGTCTGAATGTTTTGAAATGTTGGTAAGAGCTTCTTTAATCACCGTTTCCATCACTCTTTTAACACCCGGCGGAACATCATCTGAAAGCTGAAGGTCTCTTTCAACAGTAAATCTTTCCTTCATGGGAGCTGTCAGATCGTCAATTATTTTTTCAAGCCTTATGGATTCATTATGCATATTGTGAATACTTGCTCTTATGTCATCCATACCGCTGGATAGAATTAATGACAAAGCTTCAAGCTTTTCTTTTACCTTGCCTTCGCTTATCAGGCTTAAAGCCTCGACCTGCATTAATGAAGAACTGATTGTATGTCCCACTGAGTCATGAAGTTCTCTTGATATCCTGTTTCTCTCCTCCAAAACCGCAATATCAATGTTTTTCTTAAACAACTCTTCATGTTCACTGGCAATTCTTTGTTGTAACAATTCATTTTGCCTGTAGGTGTCTCTCATGGATAAATAGGACTCTTTCATAATTGAAGAGTTGTACTCCCTCCAAGCCATATAAACGGCAATGATTCCAATGAAAATGACTGAAATATCAGGGTGAATTAAAATTGGAACCAGAAACAAAATTGGGAAGTATTTATTATGCCAAAAAGAGGAATACATCAAAAGGGGTATAAATTTTGAGAGTTCAGGGTATCTTATAGACGCTCCGATGAAACCTATTATGCATACAATGGGTAAGATTTTGTTGTTTGAATTGATAAGAATCAGAGTCAGTATCAATGACAGAAGTATTAAGGGGATCAATGAAGCTATCCTGTCATAGTCATTAATTCCGACAATACAAACTAAAAGAATCAAAAAACTCTCAGTCATTTTTCTCATTTATATCCCTCCTTTATACCTCTTACAACTCAATCATAGAATCTAATAAAAATATTGTCCATAACAATGAGGCGGGAAGGGGCAAATGTTGAGAATATCACACTTTTATAGTGACAATTGTCACATGATAAAGTGTCTGTATTCACTGAATAAAACTAAAAATAAATTCTATACTTTAATCAATAAGAAAAGTAAGTCGATATTCGGAGGCAGTCATGGTTATAGATGTTAAGAATTTAGTAAAAAGGTACGGGGATCTGATAGCTTTGGATCATTTTGATTTGGAAGTTAAAGAAGGTGAAATCCTGGGACTCTTAGGCCCAAACGGTTGCGGAAAAACAACTGCAATAAACTGTATTTTGGGACTGTTAAAGTTCGATAAAGGAAATATCAAGCTTTGGGGTAAGGAAATGAGCCCGTCTGAATATGATCTTAAAGCCAAAATCGGCTTGGTTCCTCAGGAAGTTGCAGTATTTGAAAATCTGACAGTTTATGAAAATATAGATTATTTCTGCAGCATGTATATCAGGGACAGGGCTGAGAGAAAACAAAAGATTGAGAAGGTAGTAGATTTTGTCGGCTTGAAGGATTATCTCAAATTCAAACCGGCTAAACTATCGGGAGGTTTGAAAAGAAGACTTAACATAGCTTGCGGTATAGTACACGGACCTGAGTTGATAATCATGGATGAACCTACTGTTGCCGTGGACGCCCAATCCAGAAACTTTATTTTGGAAGGGATTAAAAGATTAAATGCTGAAGGAGCTACTGTCCTTTACACAACTCATTACCTTGAGGAAGCAGAAGAGATTTGCACCAGGATTGTAATCATGGATAATGCAAAAAACGTAGCTTCAGGTACAAATGAATCACTTAAGAATTTAATTTCAACCACGGAAATAATAATTGTAAAGATAATAAATCTTACAGAGGGTGCCAAAGCCAGGCTCATAGAGATTCCCCATCTAACTGAAATAAAGGAGAATAACGGAGAATTCGAGCTGCATTTTGAGAAGGGATCAAACAACCTTACTTCTTTACTCAAGTGGATGGAAGCTGAAAGTTTATCCTATGAAAAGCTGTATACCAAACAACCAACACTAAATGAAGTGTTTCTGGCCCTTACAGGAAAGGAGTTGAGAGATTGATGGATGCTTCCACAAATTTCAAATACCAGTTTTTAGATGCAATAAGGTCGGTTGGCAATGTATTCTGGACTGTTTTATATCCTTTAATAATGGCGGTTCTGTTTGCAATAGCATTTTCCGGGTTGATGAACCAGGAGTTCTTGAATATAAAAGTTGCAGTGCCAAAGGGAAGTCCTGTTGAGATGGCTGCCGAAGGTACGGACTTTTTAAAAGTTATAGAAGGGTCCAAGGAAAGTTCCCTGGATTTGGTAAATAAGGGTGAGGCTGTTGGATATATAGATGAAAGAATGAATGTCACAGTCAAAGATTCCGGAATCAAGCAGTCAATTTTAAAAGAAGTTGCAGATCAGTTTAAGCAAATCAGTGAATTGAGGGTTCCTGTTCAAAATCTTGATTTTGATGCAAAGTATATTTTGGAAGAAGAAACCAAGACGAATGATATCTCTGTTTCATTCTATGCATTGATTGCCATGGTATCAATGTACAGTATGTTCACCGGTATTGAATTGTCTTCGGCTACTCAGGCAAATCAAAGCACACTGGGTGCAAGGATGAGTGTTATGCCAGTTAGGAAAAGCATTTTCATGCTCCGAGGGCTCACCGTAGGTATGATAATAAATCTGTTTGCAAATATAATTTTGGTTATTTTCTTGAAATATGTCCTTAAACTAGGAATAATCAATGACATCCCAAAGACCCTGATAATAATTTTAGCCGGGAATCTGCTGGGGTTAACCTTTGGATTGTTCATAGGGGCATCAAACAACTTCAAGAGAAATACAAAGGAATTGATAGTCATAGGTACCACGCTGACATTGTCGTTTTTGACCGGAATGATGGGAACCTCCATAAAGCTCGGTATTGAAAAAAGCTTTCCGATACTTAAGAAGATCAACCCTATTTCAGTGATGACCGATTCTTTGTTCAGAATCAACAATTTACCTCATAAATTTAATTTAGTACAGACATTATCCGTACTGGTAGTATTTACTATGATATTCTTTGCGGCATCGGTATTTTTCCTAAGGAGGAAGAGATATGACAGCATTTAAATATATGTTGAAGCTGGCCTTCAAGCAAAAGCTGGTAATTTTAGCCTACTTTGCAGTGTTCGCAATAATGGCAATCGCAAACTCGGGATCCTCCGGGGAATTGGATATGTCCTTCAGTGAGAATAAAGCTGAAATAAAAATAATTAACAAGGACGATTCAGAAATATCCTCAAGCCTGGAGAGGTATTTAAAAGAAAAAACAATTGAGACTACATATGCCATTGATGAGGGTAATGCTGACGAGATGATTTTTCTTCAGGCTGCGGACGCGGTTGTTATTATCCCCGCCGGATTCGGAGAAGATTTCATAAAGGGGCAGGGAAAGCTTAAGATATACTCCGATCCGAGGGTACCTGAAGCCGTACAAACAAATAATCTAGTGAACAAGTATCTGATTTTTGCAAAAGGCTTATATAAGGAGTACGGTAAAATTGATTATGACCATCTCAAATCCGTACTGGATTCCGGTGTTGAAGTAAATGTCATAAATCAAACGGAATCAGCCTTTGTAAAGGACGCTAAGAATTGGTATGAAAGATTCATGGATTTCTTGAGCTACAGCTTATCTGCCGTATTTATTGCCATATTCGGTAATTTAATGAGGCAGTTCACCTCAGAGGAAATTTCAAGAAGAAATGCCATATCCAAGGTTCCTGCCGCCAAACTTCATCTTCAGCTCATTTTGTCACAGCTGCTGGTAGCATTTATTTTGGGAGGACTGCTGTTTGGTATCATGCTTCTTATGAAGCCTAACAACCTGAACTTGTTAAACATTCCGAATTTGCTTCTAAATCTCGGATCCTTCATATTGACATCTTTGGGAACCGCAACTTTAATCAGCACGGTTTCAAAAAATAAATTTGTCATAAACGCTTTGGGAACTGTAATACCTTTAGGATTATCCTTCATTTCGGGTGTAATTCTACCCTTCGAGCTCCTGTCGCCTTCAACAGTGACAATTTCCAAATTCTTCCCATTCTACTACTATGTCAAAGCAAACGAAAATATATTTGCGGGTAGAAGCTTTGTAAATGAAATTGTTATACAACTGCTGTTTGCCACTCTTCTGTTCACCCTGAGTATCACTATAGCTAAAATTAAAAGGGGAGAGAGAATACTGGTTACAAAGCCATTGGAAGCTGTGCACTAAGAATGAATAACAGTTATCAAGGTACCTGAAATTATATCCTGTTTCAGGTCCTTTGATATTTTTAGAGTATTTTCTCATTCAGCTTTTGAAGGATGGAGATTCGGCCTTGTGACAATCTGGATATAAAAGATTCATGGGTAAGAAAAAACCAAATAGTATATAATCTAAATAGAAATTAAATGATTGCAGGAGCAAAAATATGAGTAAGAAAGAAATAATTTCCTATGATGATTTTGAAAAAGTAGATATAAGAGTCGGTGTCGTAACTAAGGCTGAGGTAAATAAAAAAGCCAGGGTGCCGGCTTATAAGCTATGGGTGGATTTTGGGGAAGAAATCGGTGTAAAACAATCCAGTGCTCAGATCACTGAGGTTTACTCAGCCGAAGAACTAGTCGGAATGCAGGTTATGGGAGTAGTAAATTTTGATTCAAGACTTATCGGAGGTTTTAAATCAGAAGTTCTGATCCTCGGAACATACTCTGAGCAAGGTGTAGTATTAGTAACACCGACACAAAAAGTTAAACCAGGAGACATTTTGGGATAAGTAATTTATCAAACGTGAAACTATGGTTTCTGATATAATAGTTAAGGAAATTCAATTATGAGGATGTTGTACCATGGCAAAGAATGATTGGGGAAATTTCTTCAGCCCTTATGAACAGGCTATTGATGAGCTAAAGATCAAAATCAGGGGCATAAGAAGAGAATACAGAAAAAGAAATGAATATTCTCCAATTGAGTTTATGACGGGGCGTGTCAAGGAAATATCCTCAATGCTGGAGAAAGCCAACAAATTTAATATACCTCATGACAGGTTGAGGTTCGAGCTTGAAGACATTGCAGGTATAAGGGTAATGGTTCAATTCGTGGACGATATCTGGAAGGTTGTGGAACTGATAAGAAAGAGGAAGGACATGACGGTAATGTATGAAAAAGACTATGTTACCAATGTAAAATCCTCCGGATACAGATCCTACCACATGGTGGTTAAATATCCCGTTTATATGGCTGAAGAGGTTATAGACATACTTGTAGAAATTCAAATCAGAACCCTGGCAATGAATTTCTGGGCAACTGCAGAACATAGCTTAAACTATAAGTATAAGCAGCAGATTCCTGCAGCAATAAAGCAAAAGCTGAAGCAATCGGCGGAATCCGCTTATAAATTGGATGAAGTCATGATGGATATCAAAGATGAGATAAAGGATGCCCAAATGCTGTTTGAAGTAAAATCCGGTATTGTATCCAGCATCATGAATCAGATTTTGATACTGTCTTCCATGGACAGGGGCAGGGAAGCATCAAAATACCAGCAGACTTTAAACAAGCTTGTAGAAAATGCAAATGTTGAAGAGCTTCAGGACCTGTTGGAAGAAGTTAAAAAGGACATCAAGAGATTCAGAAATATTTAACCGTGGTGCACCGTCCAAAGCGGTGCACTATGTAATTTTAATAAAAATCCTAAGGAATAACAGTATGAATAATTTTAAGGAAATACAAAAGTGGAAAAATTAAGTGATGCAGAGTTAAAAGAGAGGATAAGAAAGACTCCCTCCATACTAAAGGAAATCAGTGATCCGTCCGAGGAGCTGATGATTTTTGCGGTCAGAAGTGCATGGAATAATTTGAAATATTTAAAAGCACCGACTGAAAAAGTTTATGAGGAAGCGGTTAAAAACAAGGGATGGGCCATTCAGTACATTGAAGAACCCAGCGAATATCTTCAGGAGTTGGCTTGCGAAAGGGATGCCGATGCAATCGGCTATATAAATGAACCTTCGTGCAAGGTACAGGTTAAGGCAGTAAATAAAGGTTGGTATGCTTTAAAGTACATTAAGGAACCCTGTGAAGAAGCGAAGAAGCTTGCAGTGAAAAGTAATGAACAGGCCATTGGATATATCAGGGATTTGAGCTCCGATGAACTCAAGGAATATATTAAAGACAACATTAAAGTTGTTAAGTACGTTTATGATTCCATTGATTTAAAAGATTTGGAAGAACTTCTGGCTGAAAAATTTTCAAGGGATGTTTCCTCAGATTATATCAGGGACTTCATGGAGATTAAAATCCTGGATATGAATAAAATCAATTTTATAAATACAGTCGGAAACAGGGAAACAAGAATGAAGCTTGTTGACTATGTTTTAGGGAGGTAGGAAATGAATTTTACCGAAACCTTTGAAGCTGTAGAGCTTACTTTAAAAGCCGGTTCTGTTCCTCTTATAATCGGAGAATCCGGTATCGGAAAGACAGCGCTGATTGTAAAATTTGCTAAAGAAATGAACCTCAAGCTTGTAAATATTGATGCAAACCTCCTGAAAGAAGGAGAGATAGGCGGTCTTCCCACTGTAATCGACGGCAGGACCTATTACGCAACCCATCATAAACTTACTGAGCTGGATAATCATCTGAAAATGGGAGCAGAGGGGTGCCTGTTATTCATAGATGAATTGAACCGCTGTGACCATGCAGTGGCACAGGAATTGATGAACCTTATACTAAACAGGGAAATCAACGGATATAAGCTGGATCCCAGGGTTATAGTTGCCAGCGCCATGAATCCCGCATCCGGAATGGATGAGTTCAAAGATACAGATTATCGTGTCATGGACTTGGATCCTGCTCAAAGAAACAGATTTGTCTGGCTTTTGATGGATTCGGACCCCAAGGAGTGGATCAAATGGGGTTTGACAGAAGGAGACATTCATCACTTTGTCATCGAATTTATTTCCACCTTTGATGAATATCTGCATTATTCTTCGGACAATGAATTCATTGAAGCTACACCAAGAAGCTGGGAGAGAATTTCCAATGCAGTAAAGGTAATGGAAAAGTATCCGGGAAGATTCAATGAGTCCACATTGTACAGTACTGTAAAAGGTAATGTAGGTACGGCAATAGCCAGGGATTTCATAAACTTTTTAAGGGATAACAAGAACCCGGTTCTAAATTCTATGGATGTATTGACCATGGATACGGTAAACCAGTTTGTAAAGGATGAAATCAAAGAATCATCCCATTCTCGCTTATACATTTTAATAATGAATATGGTGAAGGAGTTGGTAAAAGTTAATACTCCTGAACTCAAGAAAAGCTACTCATCAAGAATAGGTGAGATTCTGACTTACTATCCCAAGGATCTTAGGATTTCACTTATGAAGGAGATCAAGTCCATGTACCAGAATGAAGCCTATAAGTATCTTCTGGAGGATGATAATTTCCTGGATGCATTCTTTGACAGCTATAGTTAACTAAGGGGTCAATATGGATAAAAAATTTGATCATCTGGACACCTTTGAGATAAAAAGAAGGGGGCTCCTGAAGGATATTGTAAGGTATACAGAGACGGGAGAATTCAGGAAAGGCTTCATGGGAGAGTTCCTTAACTATTTTGAGGATATTATATTTTCCATGCTCAGTGACGGGGAGGATTTTTTTGCTTTGTTCATCGGCAGGCTTATAAAAGAAATAGACCTGTCCATAAAATGGCCCATGGCCACAGTCGTATCAAATGGAGAGTACATTTTAAAGATAAATCCCATTTCCTTTATTTTTATGTCCAAGGTTGAAAGCCAGGCATTGATAAAGCATGAAATACTTCATTTGATTTTAAATCACCATGAAAGGGAGAAAATCTTAAAGAAGCGTTATGATAAAACTGCAATTAATCTTGGATTGGATGTTGCGGTAAACCAGTATTTAAGAAATTTACCTCCTTTTTGCGAGAAGCTGAATACAGTAAATATCAAACTCGGGACTAACCTGAAGTTCAATGAAACCTTGGAATACTATGTGACAGAGATCGAAAAAGCTTTGAAGGAAAATCCTGAAGCCAGAACCAAGCTGAAAAAACCCAATGAAATAGATTTTTCCATGGTACACGATTCCTGGGGCGAAGACAGCTCCCATGGGAAAGAATCCTCCAAGGAAAAACTGGATGAGATCATAGCCATTTCCAGGAAGGGAGGAACACCTGAGGAATTAAAGTCAATTTTACTGGACGTGGGGCCGGGACAGGTTGAATGGACCCAAGAGTTAAAAAGAGCAATTGCATCAACTCCGTCAGGCAAAAGAAAAACCGTCATGAGAAGAAGCAGAAGGCAGCCTAAAAGACCGGAGCTTAAGGGAGAACTTAATAACTACGCCCCGGAGATAATCGTTGCCTTGGATATTTCAGGTTCCATAGAAGATAAGGATGTTATATATTATCTTACGGAAATTGTTTCTATAGTCAGTTCCTATGGCAGGACCATAAGGGTGATTGAATGTGATAACAAGGTAAGAGTGGATTACAGGATAAGCGCAACATCAGATATCAGGCCATTGACAGAGAGAAGGCGAGGTACAGCTTATTCACCGGTTTTCGAACTTCTGAAGAAAGAAAATAAGAATGATGCTTTGCTGATTTACTTTACCGACGGTCTCGGAGAAGAAAAACTGACAGTCAGACCGAACCATAAAACCCTTTGGATAGTAACGGGTAATTCATTATCACTGCAAAAAATTTATGGTAAAGTAATTTATCTCGATAAAGAAACCCAGGTAGTGGAAAGAGCTTATGGAATTGAAGCCATGAGAGAGATGCTCCATGAATGGGCAAAATAAAGGTTTTGAATTACTAAGTATATTTTGAGTAAATAAAAAAACGGTGTTTTAAAACACCGTTTTTTTATTTATTAGGAAGCGCAACCGCCGCCGCAGCTTGAACATCCGCCTGCTGATTCGTCAATCTTAACAGGTCTTAGGCTCATACCGCCGCCGCCATTTTCCTCGTCTGATAGTATATTGAAACCTTCATACTCATCGATCATTTCTTTCTCAACTAAGAATGTAAGGTCATTAACTGTTTCTGCAATATCGTTCTCACCCTTTTCGTCTACCATAAGACCAAATCTGGGACCTGAACAACCATATCCTGCAAGTGCTATTCTTACTGTTGTTTCAGCTATATCATTTGCTGTGAGAAGTTCTCTAAACTCTTTATAAGCTGAATCACTGATGTTGATAATTGACATATTTTTCTCTCCTTGATATTTTTTAAAACACAATTTAATTCATAGTGTTTTAGTCAGAATTACTTTAACACTGTTATTATATAACAGTAATTGTGAATCCACAAGATGGATAAATTTAAACGGATGCAAATAAAAAAGCAGCCGGGGTAGCTGCTTTTAAAGGGGTAAATGTACTAATCGTGTAAAAGGGGGAAATATGAAAATATTTATTATATTCTCTGAATTAAATATACCATAGTTAATAATTAAATGATAGTGGTTATCAATAAGAATTAAAATAATGTTTTGTAAAATTTGTTAACTGTTATTCATGAAGCATAGAATATGGGGCTTAATTATTACCATTTATTGATAGGTAAATCAAAGGTATTGAATGGTATATAATATAAACAAGGTAAAATGAAACAATGATATTTTGAAACAATGCTGTATAAAATCGGATTGGAGATTTAAATCAGTATTAATATAAAAATAAGACAGGAGGCAGAAAAATGGTGGATATACTAAAAGAAGTTAAATCAGTTGAGGAAGATATCATAAAGTGGAGAAGAGATTTGCACATGATTCCTGAACTGGGGCTGGAGTTGCCAAAAACTGTCAGGTATGTTTCTGACAGATTAGACGAGATGGGTATTCCGTATCACACATTGGTAAACGGAAATGCCGTGGTTGCCCTGATTGAAGGACACCCAAACGGTAAAACAATCGGAATAAGGGCTGACATGGATGCTCTTCCTGTGAAAGAAGAGACGGGATTATCCTTTGCTTCTGTCAACGGCTGTATGCATGCCTGCGGACACGACGGACACACTGCCGTTTTATTGGGTGCGGCAAAGGTTTTGAATAAGTACAAAAGTGAATTAAAAGGAAATGTAAAATTATTATTCCAACCAGGTGAGGAATACCCGGGAGGGGCACTTCCGATGATAGAGGAAGGAGCCTTGGAGAACCCGGCCGTTGATGCAGTAATCGGACTCCATGAAGGAAGAATTTCCGAAGCTGTATCAAAGGGGAAGATAGGTGTAACCTACGGTCCGATGATGGCATCCATGGACAGGATATTCATAAGAATTATCGGAAAAGGCTCACACGGAGCTTATCCGGAAGATTCGGTAGATCCGATTTCTACTGCTGCTGAGGTTATTTCTGCACTCCAAAGGGTGGTTTCCAGGGAAATAAAAGCTGTGGAACCGGCAGTACTTTCAGTAACGAGAATACAGGGAGGCTTTAACCAAAATGTTATTCCGGGAGAAGTTGAATTGGAAGGTACCGTCAGAACCTTTAACAATGAAACCAGACAATTCATAGCCAGGCGTATAGATGAAATAACAAAAGGTATAACAGGAGCAATGAGGGCAACCTATGAATTGCAGTACGATTTTAAGTATCCGCCTCTGATCAATAACAAGGAATTCACTGAGTTCTTTGTAAAATCAGCACAAAAGATAATACCCAAGGAAGATATTGTCGAAATGGAACATCCGGTAATGGGCGGAGAGGATATGGCTTATTTCCTTGAAAAGGTACCTGGGACTTTCTTCTTTTTAAGTAATCCCGGCGAAATAGAAGGACAAACCTATCCACATCATAATCCAAGGTTCGATATCGATGAGGCATACCTTAAAAGGGGAGCTGCCTTATTTGTTCAAACCGTATTTGACTATCTGAACGGTCAATAAATTAATACAAA
>DAINSS010000018.1:11854-31344 GCA_036741195.1 Clostridiaceae bacterium
GTTGGGGGGACTGCTTCTTTTTTAGGGGGTAAATATGTACTAATCGTGTAAAAGGGGGAAATATGAAAATAAACTATTTAGTTTTATTAGTATTATTCTCTGTGGTTTTAATATACCATACCCAACTCCTAAATGATAGTGATTATCAACAAAAATATAAAAACATTTTGTGAACTATTTTTTTGCTCTTTTAATTCTTTATGCCTAATTGATTATTGAAGGGAGTTGATATTATATGCCGGAAGTTAATCCAATACTAAAATCTTTAGAATTATTGTTTGTTAAGGAAGTCAAGGAAGGGAAAACAACCTACGAAACCAGAAGGTTGAGAAACATCAAGGTCACTGCTACACCTGAGGACCTGTTGGCGCTGTCGGACGGAATTGTGGCTATTTCAGAAGGTACTTTTTTCGAGACACAGAGCACTGTGACCAGCAAGGTCGCACCAGCAATATAGGAGGAAATGACGAATGAATACACTTGTAATGAAATTTAAAAACAAAGCAGGTAAGTCTGCAACAATAAGAGTCGCAAAAGTCAAGGACGGACTTACACTCACTGAAGCGGATTCTTTGATGGATCTAATTATCTCCAGAAATATTTTCTTCACCGGAGATGAGGAACTGTCTGAGAAGGTATCTGCAGAGCTGGATTCCACCGTTGTATTATCTTAATTGAATGAAAAACATGCCGGGGATTTTCCCCGGCATTAGCTTTATTAAGAATTTATTTTAAGGTGCTAACGGTCCAGATCATGCTTAATAACAAATTTTTTTCTGGAATAGGAACCCTTACCCTTTGCCGGGGTAATCACACCGGTTCCTCTTTTTATCTCTTGGAAGTGCTTATGGGCATCATCCAATTCTGTCGGCTTATAACCCCCTTTTAGCTTTATTACCATCATCTTGTCTTTTTTAGATTTTTTCATTTTAATTATTTTCCAATGGATTTTTCTTTTTCACTTACTATTTCTGTCATGGTCTTACTTGTAATGTCATTCATTGTATAGCCCAAGAAATTAACAACTTCCTCCAGCTCTTTTTCATTGTGGGTTTCCACTTCAAGCAGCGGGAATGGATATTCCGGTTCAGGAACATTGTCTATTTCAATCAATGTGTCCTTGTATTTATAACTGATTCTGTCTTTAATTAGTATTTTTCTTACTATCAGTCCGAGGGACTTGAAAATACCGTGGCCTGCCTCTGCATCTGAAATCTCTGTTTCCGATTCATCCATTTCCTTGAATTTTTCCTGTGAGATCATGGTCTTGACAGTCATAAAGGATTTACTGATGCCGGTGCTTCTGTCGCAGACCTCTCTGATTCTGGCATATCCTTTTTTTGACAGCAGCGGTAAATCGGGGAAATCATAAATAGTATTGATCTGCGATTCATCCTTTACTCTTTCAAGTCCCATGCCATCCAGAATCTTAATTATTTTTGGGATGTCTATTTCAAGTATCTTAACTTCAATTTCACTCATAATCAGCTCACCCACCCGTTAAAATCATTAAACCTTTAATCAATTCTATCATTTTAGCCAGTTATTCTCATCAGTATTTGCATTTCTTTTATGGATTTATAACCGGGATTTCATTAATAAAGTGTAAAGTGATGGGGAACGGCATAAAATCAACTATAATGAAGATAACGGGAAATTTAAACTGCAACTCGGTTATCAGGGCAAAGCAGAATTTAAGGAGGTAAAAAATGAGATATATTGATTTTATAAGACAAAGTGATTTTAAAGGCAGACCAATGCTTGCAAAAAAGGGGTTCAGGTATTTTGAACTTTCAGATGAAGCGGAAGATTCCGATTTTGAGATAATTACAACCGAAACCATGGAAGGTAACAGAGTTTACGAAAGAAGCATAATATTCCTGTTCCTTGCAGCCGTTGAAAAATTGTATCACGGAGTAAGAGTGAATGTTGAGCATTCAATAAGCAAGGGACTTTATATAGAATTTGTAAAGGAATTGGATGATGAGAACATTGAGCTAAAAATTAAAGAGAAGATGCAGGAGTTGGTCAAAAGAGATATCCCGATTAATAAAACCAGCATGCATCCCATGGAAGCAAATGAACTTTTCAAAAAGGTCAAATATCTGGATAAGGTTGACTTGTTTGAGACTGTACCAAAGGATTTAACTATTGATGTGTATGAGTTGGATGGAGTATTTGGTACTTTTTACGGGGCATTGACCACACACACGGGTTATCTCGACCTTTTTGATATCGTTAAATACAAGAAAGGCTATGTCCTGATGTATCCATCCCTGTCAGAGCCCCAATCAGTCCCCGGTTTCTATGCCCAGGACAAGCTGTATAAAATATTCAAGGAAACCAGTGAATGGGATGAAATTTTAGGAGTCGGAAAACTTGGATCATTGAACAAAATGATTGAAAAGGGTGAAGGCAAACGGCTAATCTCAGTGGCAGAAGGATTGCATGAAAAGAAATATGCCTATATCGCAGACAGAATCGTAAGCAAAGAAAATATTAAAATTGTTTTGATATCAGGTCCGTCTTCTTCAGGGAAAACAACCTCATCTAAGAGGCTTTCTGTGCAACTCATGGTAAACGGCAGGTCTCCTCATCCCATCGAAATGGACAATTATTTTGTAAATAGGGTGGACACACCTCTATTGCCTGACGGAAGCTATGATTATGAATCCCTGAGGGCTATTGACTTGGATACTTTTAACAGGGATATCAGGAATCTATTGAAAGGAAAGGCAGTTACACCTCCGAAATTCAACTTTAAAACAGGCGAAAGAGAGTCGGGGACTCATACAATTCAGATTCCAGAAGACGGAATAATGATAATTGAGGGTATCCACGCATTAAATCCAAAGCTTTTAAGCAATATTGAGGATAAGTATAAATTTAAAATTTATGTAAGTGCATTGACTCAGTTGAACATTGATTATCATAACAGGGTTTCCACCACCGATGTCAGAAAAATCAGAAGAATGGTGAGGGATCACAGAACCAGGGGATATTCCTCGGATGAAACACTGACACTCTTTAAAAAGGTGACAAAGGGAGAGAAGGAAAACATATTCCCATTCCAGGAGGAAGCTGATGAAATGTTCAATACTACCCTGGTCTATGAATTACCGGTTTTAAAGAAGCATGCAGTACCATTGTTACTGGAAATACCTGAAGAAAGTCCAAATTACTACGAAGCAAGAAGAATATTGACAATGCTAAGCTTTGTCACTGACCTTGATGATAAATATATTCCTTTGAATTCTGTATTAAGGGAATTCATCGGCGATAGTTTTTTTGATTAATATCTTACGGAGATCGTGACCGGAACTGCTCCTTGTCCAAAGGACAAAAGTGGTGTTCCCATAAACCTCGGTCTCCTTTTTATCACTTATTCAGGGATATAAGAAAGCATTACATTCGTGATAAAATAAGAGCAACAGACTTGATATTACTGAAGGAGGCGGCATGCAGTGTCTACTTTAAGAAAAAAATCCATTATTATACCCGGGTTCAGGAGAGCCTTATTTCTTTATAATCCAATATCTGGAGACGGAAGAGTAGGTTCTCAGATTGATACTGTAATTAAGATGTATCAAAAAGACGGATACATGGTTGATATTGTCAGGATTGACGGGACAGTCGACCTTGTAAGTATTTTTGATAAATTTGACGATAAATACAGCCAAATCCTCATAGGCGGCGGTGACGGGACTGTTAACTCCGTCGTAAACGAAATGATGAAAAGGGAAATAGATGTTCCTATAGGAATATTACCCATGGGAACCGCAAATGACTTTGCAAATTATATAGGCATGACACAAAACGTAGAGGAATGTATGAGGCAGATACTTACACTTCCCGTTCAGCAGATGGATGTGGGTAAAGTTAACGAAGTATATTTTGTCAATGTCTTTTCTCTAGGATTCTTTACGGACATATCCCAAAAAACTGAAGTGGATCTTAAAAATACAATTGGTAAACTCGCATATTATTTAAAAAGTTTGGAACTGCTGAGAGAGCCTAAAATCACCAAGATTAAGCTTGAATCTCCCGATATAATTTTTGATGACGATATTTATCTCCTTCTTGTATTTAACGGGGTGTCAGTGGGAGGCCACAGAATAGCATTCAAATCAGTGGGTAATGACGGAAAACTTGATTTGATTATTGTAAAATCAAACCTGAACAATATAGTCCCCACACTTGTAAAATTCATGAAGGGTGAGAGTTTGAACCCCGGAGATGAAAACTCAATAATATATATACAGACTCCCTATATCAGAATAGACTCCACTGCGGTTGCACCTTCTGATATTGACGGAGAGAAGGGGCCTGACTTCCCCATGGAAATAGTCTGCCTGAATAAAAAATTAAAAGTACTCGGAGTTAAAGCCAGTATTTAGTAGAGGAAAAAACAGATGCGAAATAAAGGTAAAAACAAAATTGCCATGTATTGTGCCCTGCACATACTGTACTGGCTTCCCTTTGCAACACTTGTCGGCTTTGCTACCGTATATCTTTTAAACAGGGGATTTACAGCAACAGAAGTTGGTATAGTATTTGCATTGGCAAATATATTAGCATCAATAATGCAGCCCATTGTTGCCGACTATACGGATAAACACGAAGGTTTATCAATAAATTTTTTAATTGCAATTATCAGTATAATTATTTTCGTACTTGGAATTTTGCTGTTGATACTCTCTTCCAAACCGGCTGTTCAATTACTGTATACATTGATGGTAGCTCTGATTTTGGTTATTCTACCCCTTGTCAATACGGCGGGGATGGTTTTGAAAGCACGGGGAAATAAGGTGGACTACGGTCTTGCTAGGGCTTTCGGATCACTGACATTTGCAACGGTAACTATCACAACAGGTAATTTAATAATCAAATTCGGTGAAAGCATTATAATTTTCATGACGGTTATAGCGCTGACAATATTCATCCTATTCTTATTCAGAACTGAGCCGATAAGGCTGATATCAAATCATGAAAGAGAGGAAGCTCTTGAAGCTCCCCTTGAACTAAGAGACTTTTTCGCCCACTATAAAGGATTTTTAGCATTTTTAATCGGAGTTATTTGTGTTTTCACCTTTCATAATTTAACTAACACTTATTTGCTGCAGATGATGGAGCATGTGGGGGGAAATGCTTCAGATATGGGTTTTGCCCTGGCTTTGGCAGCATTTTTCGAGCTCCCCGGGATGATGGGCTTCACATGGATAATGAGACGAATCAGGACTGATAATATAATCAGGATAACCACGGTTTTTTGGCTCATTAAAGCAACATTATTCTTCTTTGCAACCAGTATTTTCAATGTCAATGTTGCCCAGAGCCTGTCTGCGGTGTCCTTTGCCCTTTATATACCGGCATCGGCTTATTTTGCAGATAAGGTAATAAAAGACAGTGACAAGGTTAAAGGTCAGGCATTTCTGACAACCGCAGGCACAGTCGGTGCAGTTTTGGGGAATTTTTTAGGCGGTGTAATCGCCGATAATCTTGGCATACCCATGATGCTTTTAACCGGTATAGGATTTACTCTGGCCGGGCTCATTTTTATAAATCTCGGGCTCAATACAATAAACAAATGGGCCGGACAAAGTATGGAAATCAAAGGATAAAAACTTATATAAATAAGGAGATTTAAATGGAAAGACTTAATGTACTTTACTATTCATCAATTTTTAACAGGGAAATTAAAGATGAGCTTGACGATACCATAGGTGTCCTTAAGGATATATATGTAAATAAGGGACTCGGATATCCAAAAGCCATTGGATATGTGGTTGAAAAAAACAATGAATCCTTCAATTATGAGTTCAAATCAATAGAATTCTACGAAGATAATGACGGTAAGGTGTTTATTGAAGTAAAGGGAGTCAGGGACATAATCCCCAATACCTATTCATTTAAGATTTCCAAAGATATTATCGGTAAGGAAGTAATAGATTCAGCCGGTAAAGCAAGCTTCACCGTTTATGATGTAAAGCTGGGATTATTGGATGACGGTTTAAGGGTACTTGCAGTTGATAAGTCGAGAAATGCCTGGGCCAGAACGAGCAAGTTCTCAAAATTGATTAATTTCTGGGATTCCATGACAAGGCAAAAGTCTCCCGAATCACTGATTATGTGGGATGACGTTGAGAGTCTCCACGGAAGCAAGGAATACGGAAATCATTTGAAAATCAACGTCCCTTACAAGGAACTATCTACCCTCCATCCTGCTGATATAGCCGATGTATTGGAAGAAGTTGAATCAGGCTACAGATCAAAGGTATTTGAAGTATTGGATGATGAACTGGGTGCAGATATCCTGGAGGAGATAGAAGAACCGGGAATTCAGGCACAGATTCTTTCCAGTATCTCCGAGGAGAAAGCCCAGGAGATTTTGGATAATATACCCAACGATGAAATTGCAGAAATCCTGGAAGAAATGGATGATGTCACCAGGGAAAAAATCCTGTCAAACCTGGAATTCGAAGACGTAACGGAAGTAAATGAGCTGCTGTCCTATGAAGATGAAGTTGCAGGTTCCATAATGGCAAAGGACTTTCTTTCATTCACCGATAATATATCGGTTGGAGATGCAATAGACATAATCAGGGATCTAGGAGACGAATACGACGCTGAAGATATGTATTATGTATTTGTCACTGATATATCCGGAGAATTAAAAGGATTCATCTCCATGAGTGATCTGATTCAAAACAAAGGAGATTCAATCTTGAACGAGGTAATGAATCCCCATATTGAAGATATAAACGTAAATGATCATTCTTCAACAGCTGTTGATCTCGCCATTAAATACGAGCTCCTTCAGATACCGGTTGTTGACGATGACAGAAAGCTTTTAGGGGTAATCAACATACATGACATAGTTGATGAATTCCTTGCTCCCCTTTGGAAGAAAGCTTAAATCTATTAAGTTCAATACAGGTTCCATAATTGATATAATGAGCATAAGATTTGCAAAACCTGATGGGCCGGAAGAGTCTGTCAGGTTTTATTAGAATTCTGAAAATTTAAGAAAGGAAGGAGGAAATTCTTTGGAAGGATTAATCGAGTTCATAGAAGGGTTAAAACTTAATTTATACGGGTTTACCGATTTAAATTCACTTAGTAAATACGAAGATTATTATTTGAAAAGAGATGTAGGATTCATAAATCCTTTCGAATTGATCGAATCCGGCGAGAAGTTAAAACCCCAGGAAAAGTATCCCGGCCTTGATAACGCCATAGTCATTGGGTTTCCATATATTTTCTCACAGAAAGTCAAATATCCGTCCTTTTCTTTCTACACAAGGGGTTTGGATTATCATAAAGTTGCATATTCTTATCTTGAAAAAATCGCTGAGTATCTTAAAAACCTGGGATACAAGGCTGAAGTATTCTGTGATTCCAATCCTTTGGCCGAAAGGCTCCTTGGCTTGGAAGCAGGTCTTGGATTTATCGGAAGAAATAACATGCTGATAAACAAGGAATATGGAAGTTACTTTTTCATTGGGGAAGTCTTAACCGATATGGCTTTAACGAATAAGAAAGAATGTAACGGTAAAATAGGGGATTTCAAAGAATGCGGAGAATGCAGGAATTGCATTGCCGGGTGCCCTGTTAAAATACTTGGGAATGAATATACGGATACAAATAAGTGCCTGTCTTATATCACTCAAAAAAAGGAACTTACCGATGAAGAGATATTTGAACTAAAAGGAAGACTGTTCGGTTGTGATACATGTCAGATTGTCTGTCCCTATAACAAAGGGAAAGAAAATCAAGGACTTACTCTTCTAAAACCTTTCGAATTCATGGAGAATCCGGATTTGGACAAAATATCCGGAATGACAAAAAAGGGGTTTGAAAAATATCGTCAATCATCAGCTGGATGGAGAGGGAAAACCATTCTTCAAAGGAATGCAATTATTGCACTGGCAGAAGGCGGAAATTTTATTCCTCCCGAGAGGTTGAAATCTGATAAACTTATAGAGGAAACAAAACGAATAACTAAATTGTTTAAGGATGGGAAAAATGTCAAAGGATATTAAATTTAGCAATATTTTATTGAAGCTGACGGGGCTTTTGCAACACCTTCCAATCAGCATGCAGAAAAAAATGGCAAATATGTATATAGATAATATGTTCAGGAAGGACGTTAAAATCAGGATAAAGAATGGGAATGTTTTAAAAGAGACAGAAGGTCCTGTTCTTTTTATAGCCAATCATTTATCCAACCTTGATGGAGTTGTACTGACAAGGATACTTAAAAAATTTGATCCTTACTTTGTTGCAGGAGTAAAGCTTTCAAAGGACAATTTTACCAACTTCTTCAAGCACATAGTAAAAACCATTGAAATCAAGCCGAATTCAGCTGATATTGATTCAGTAAGGGCAATAATCAATACCATAAAAAACGGTGATTCAGTCATGATGTTCCCGGAGGGTACAAGATCCAGGACGGGGGGTATGATTGAGGCGAAAAAGGGCATACTGCTTATTGCCAAACTTACGAAGGCTACAATTATCCCCATATCCCTGATGGGCACGGAAAAGGTTCTTCCCATAAATGAAGCCGGAGAAATGAGCAAGGAAAGGCCCAACAAGGGTGAAATAAAAGTGGTAGTGGGCGAACCCTTCAAGGTAAGATATAAAAAGCCTGATGAGGATAAAAATTTATACGAAGACACTGTTTTAAATGAAATAATGGTGTCCATCGCTAAAAACTTGGATGAAGAATACAGGGGTTACTACGGAGATAAAATCTGATGAGAAAAAAGAATAAAGAAATTTATGCACTCTTGGAGGAAAGATATCCCGATGCCCGATGTGAGTTAGATCACAGTACTCCCTTCCAGCTTCTGGTTTCAACGGTACTGTCAGCTCAAGCTACTGATATTCAAGTTAACAAGGTCATGGGACCTCTTTACACAGAGCTCCCGGATGTAGACTCCTGGTTGAATCTGTCTATTACAGAGATTGAGGAAAAAATCAAGACCATAGGATTGTATAAAAGCAAAGCAAAAAATATATATAACCTTGTAAGAAAGCTGGTGGAGGATTTTAACGGAAGAGTTCCGGATACAATGGAAGAGCTTCTTACTTTGCCGGGGGTAGGCAGAAAAACTGCCAGTGTTGTATTGGCAAATGCTTTTAACATACCCGCTTTTGCAGTGGATACTCATGTTTTCAGAGTAGCCAACAGGTTGGGAATAGTAAATGAAAAAGATGCCGAGAAAACTGAAGCAGCGCTCTTAAAGGCCATAGATAAGAATCTTTGGATTCAGATGCATCACCTTTTAATATTCCACGGCAGGAGAACATGCGCAGCAAGAAATCCAAAATGCCATGAATGCACTCTGACTCATCTGTGCAAATACTATCAGGATATTGCAAAAAAGAATTCCAAAAAAACAATTGAATCCAAAACAAAAATCAATTCAAAGTAAACTTTTGAAACCGACAAATGCTGAAAAACAAAAAAAATTTAAGTACCGTAACTTAAATAGATGTAAAATAAAGATAAATTAAGAAAATCCAAACCGGGATCGAGGAATATACGTGTATTGCATTGATCTTGGACCAAATAAAGGGTAACGAGGAGTTTGTATGAAAATAGGAGTATTGATGGGTGGAGTATCCACCGAAAGAGAAGTATCCTTAAAAACCGGACAAAATATGTTTTCCAGTGTGGATAAAGAAAAATATGAAGTCGAAAAAATAGTACTAAACGGTAAAAAGGATGTCTTCGAAAAATGTGACCATATAGATTTCGCTTTATTAGCACTTCACGGTAAGTATGGCGAGGATGGCGAGATACAGAGCATTTTGAGTTCAATGGGAATCCCATATTCAGGTTCTGATGTTAAAAGCTCCGCCATTGCCATGGATAAGGATCTTTCCAAGATGATTCTAAAATCAGGTGGAGTGACTCTTGCTGATTGGGTAACTGCAAAAAGCGAAGAAGATATTGAAAACAAGGTAATCCCTTTTTTCAAGGAAAAAGGAAAGATCGTAGTAAAGCCAAATTCAGGTGGGTCTTCTGTCATGACTTTTATTTGTAAATCCGAAGCAGAAGTAGTTGATGCTGTCAAAAAAGCATTAACCGTTGATGCTGAGGTTATGGCGGAAGAATTTATTGCAGGTACGGAAATAACTGTTCCCATACTTGACGGTAGGATTCTGCCGACGATTTTGATAACCTCTCCCGATGGATTCTTTGACTACACTGCCAAGTATGAGGATGTATCCAAAGGCGGAGCAAAGGAAGAGGTTGTTGAACTGGAAGAAGAGCTTCAGAAAAAGGTGAATAAAGCAGCCATTGACACCTTCAATTTATTGAAGTGCAAGGTTTATGGAAGAGTGGATATGCTGGTGAAGGATGGGATTCCGTATGTCCTTGAAATTAATACATTGC
This sequence comes from Clostridiaceae bacterium, assembly GCA_036741195.1. GTDB lineage: Bacteria > Bacillota > Clostridia > Clostridiales > Clostridiaceae > JG1575. The sequence continues at coordinate 22,263 of DAINSS010000018.1, forward strand.
CCGGAATGACCGCAACATCACTTATTCCGAGATCTGCAGCTTCAGTGGGAATAGGCTATACAGAATTGCTGAATATGATTATCGAAGCGTCTTTAAAAGAAAGGGCAAAGGAAGATAATCTGCAGCCACCGCTATAAAAGAGAAATTTACCTTAAAGAAAAGATTATTTGGAAAGAGTAAAAATAAGAGCTGAAGTAAACCAAAGAAGTCATAGGTGTTTACTTCAGCTTTATTTTTATCATGTATCCCCGATAAATCTAACTCTTTAGTGGCATTAGCATCCACTACAACGGGCATTTCAAAAATATCGACGGCAAATATTAATCTATCTAGTGTTATAAATGATGGGTTACATTAACTTAACGAAGTTGCATAGCTGAATTAATACAATTAGTATAATATGGATATTAAGATACATTAATTTTAGGAGGTATGGCAATGAAGGAAGACAAAAACAGGATTAATGATATGAGGGAACCGGAATCTGAGAAAATTTCCGCTGAAAAACCGATTGAAGAAAAAACAGAAACTGAAAAGAAGGGTAAAAAGGACTCCGGATATGGTATGGCTTTGGGGCTTTGTGTCGGAGTGGCTTTAGGAGTTGCAATGGATAACTTGGCGCTTTTCCTGCCCATCGGTCTTGCTGTGGGGCTGGCAATTGACGGTGTAAAAAAATAACTGTTACGGTTAATTAGAAATATACCTAAACCAGATTTGAAATTGTTGAAAATGAAGTGGATTAATATTGTAAATAATAGTGGTTCTGTAATAGATGATAAAAATATTACGGAAATCATAAAATTAAAATTATGGCTGTAAATAGCTGTTTTTTTAGCTTTAAATACGTTAAAATATAGATAAAGAATATGTTTACATACTACGGAAAATTAGTCAAATAAAAATTAAGTTTTTAAAAATTTAATGGCACAAAAGGGAAAATGACATATTTTAACATTGTTTAAACTTAGTTAAAACGCATCAAATTTAATTCATATTGAGGAGGTAAAGAGTTACTATGGAAAAGAAGGTAAATGGATTATTCAAGTATGGGAACCGTAAATATGTATCTAATTCTTTACTTATCTGCATGATACTCGGATTCTGCTTAGGATTGTTCTTCGGTATAGCATTCAATGAAATCAGTCTGTATCCTTTAGTAGGTCTTGTATTGGGAACTGCCTTGGGAGCTGCAAATGACGCTGCCAATGAAGTTACCAGGAAGAAAAAGTATTAGGTAATAAAAAAATATATGTTTGAGTTACAACTTAAAGGGAACCCATGGGTTCCCTTTTTTGTGGTTCTTTGTTTATTTCGTCCCGAATAATTGGTTAAAGTCCTTTAACCGCATATTTAATAACCAATTCAAGAGTTGCATCCATTGATTTTCTGTGTGTTCTTTCATAACCATGGGATGCAAATACACCTGCTCCGATCAGCCCCGTTCTTATATCATACCCGCCTTTTTGAGCTGCTGAGGCATCAGAACCATAGAAGTTATATATGTCAATTCTGTATGGAATTCCATTTTCCTTGGCAGTTTCCGTAAGCCTTTCACGAATACCGAGGTCGAAGGGTCCTGTAGAGTCTTTTGCACAAATGTTGACTGCATATTCAGAGGACTCTTGTCCGTTTCCTGGAGCTCCCATGTCAACTGCTATGAATTCCTTGACCTCTGCCGGTATTCCGGCTGAGGCACCGTGTCCCACCTCTTCATAGTTGGTTATGAAAAAGTACACGGTATTTTTCAGTTTTTGACTTTTAAGCTCAGATATGGCTTTTATCAAAATTGCCACTGATGCCTTGTCATCAAGATATCTTGACTTAATGAAGCCGGTTTCTGTGTAAGTAAATTTGGGATCTATGAAAATAAAATCACCCACATTTACTCCAAAATCTTCTGTTTCCTTCTTAGAGGATGATTCAATATCCAATACCAATTCTGTGGTATCCTGGTTTCTTTCTGTTTTTGAAACATCTGCTCCGTCTATATGGACTGAGGGTTTTGTCCCCTGAAACGTACCTGTGATTCTTTTATTGTCAGAGGTTCTCAAGCTGCAGTTTTCTGCATCAAGGGACACCCAGGGACAACCGCCGATCATTGCGGCTTTTATCCTGCCGTTTGGCTTGATCTCTTTAACCATTGCACCTAAAGTATCGCAATGGGCTGAAAATAAAATGGCTTCTTCTGAGGTGCCCTGAAGCTTTGTCAGAATTCCGCCTTTATTAGTTACAGTGTATGGAACTTCAAGGTCATCCAACAAGGCTGTCACATGCTCATTTATCTCTCTGTAGTAGCCTGTAGGACTGGGTATACTGATAATGTCCTCTAAAATTTCAACTAAATCTGTTTTCATCTCAACCTCACTTTAGAGTATTTTTCTTACTCATTTTATTATATCAATTTCCAAAGAGTAAAATTTAAGGGTTAATAATATATTTACATGGCTGTTGTATGATGAATAAAATCAATTTTTGTCAACAGAGCTATAATGTTATAATTAAAAAAAGAATTCCTGGTAATAGTTTTTGTTTTTTTATAAATGCAATCTCGGACGGGATAAGGAGGCTTATTTGAAGGAACTTATAGACAGAATCCAAAGGAATGTTGGAAAAGTAATAATCGGAAAAGATAATGAAATAAGAAACATAATTAAGGGGATTATCACAGAAGGTCATATCCTCATCGAAGATTTGCCGGGAATGGGTAAGACTACACTTGTAAAATCAATGGCAAAAACAATGGATTTGTCATTTTCAAGAATACAGTTTACACCGGATCTTCTGCCCTCTGATATAACGGGAATATCAGTCTATAACCAGAAAGATATGAGTTTTGAATTCAGAAAAGGACCTGTATTCTCAAATATCGTACTAGCAGACGAAATCAACAGGACCTCTCCGAAGACTCAGGCTGCGCTTCTTGAAGTTATGGAGGAGACTCAGGTCTCAGAAGGGAATACATCGTATAAACTGGAAAAGCCTTTTGTAGTCCTTGCAACTCAAAATCCCATTGAGTACGAAGGCACCTTTAATTTACCGGAAGCACAGCTTGACAGATTTATTATGAAGATGTCCATCGGTTACCCATCAAAGGAAGATGAGATGGAGATATTGAGGAATTTCAAGGAAATAAACCCATTGGAGGAGCTTAAAAGCGCAGTTTCCAGGGAGGATGTACTGACACTGATCGAAGCGGTAAAACACGTTAAGGTGGCAGATGAAATCAATGATTATGTGGTCAGACTCTCCAATGAAACACGAAATTCCAATCTTATAGCCATGGGAGTTTCCCCAAGAGCTTCATTGTCTCTCATGAAATTATCTCAGGCAAATGCATTGTTAAATGGGAGAGATTATGTAATCCCGGATGATGTAAAGGAAAATGCCGTTTTGGCATATTCTCACAGGATAAAGCTCTCAGGCACCGCAAGGGCAAGGGATCTTGACGAATCAGATGTGGTGAAGGCAATAGTCAACTTTGTAAGAGCCCCGAGATAATGGTATTGAATATGAAATTTGACCTTAAATTCATTGCATTGATGCTTTTAATATCCGCCTTATTTTACTATTTTGGCGGAGTTGCAGGGACAAGGATGTTGATTGCATTCATTGTCCTTTTTGTCATGGCTGTAATTCAGGGAAGATTTATAAACAGCAGAATAACAGCATATTTTAAGCATAGTACCAGCAGGATTGAGGTCGGCGAGGCTGTAACTGACAAGTTGATTATAAAAAACAATTCTTTCTTATTAGCCCCGGGTGTGGAGGTCCTTGCTGAGGATTTATCCCAAAAGAGACTTTATTCAATACCTGCCGGAGGGGATATCCAGGTTAACTACGATCTGACACCTAAGGTCAGGGGAATAGTGAAGACAGGGAAGATAATTCTTTCAGTTTCGGATGTGCTTAATGTAACAAGATCATTAAAGGAGCTCTACCCGGAAAAGATTAAAGTTTATCCTCACGTCTTGGATAAGAGGGCAGACAAAATGCTCTTCGATACTTTGGGTGAAGGAAATTTATTCAGAACCTATTCAAGGGAAAATCCATATGTCATAAGGGAAATGAGAAAATACAGAACCGGAGACAATATCAGGAAAATAAACTGGAAGGTATCGGCAAAATTAAACGAGCTCTACATAAGAAAAGGCGAAACCACGGAAGAAAAAGATATCCTTATAATTCTGGATATGCACGAGAAGCTTTTGAACATGGATCCTGAAGGGATATTTGAAAACAGCCTTGTCACGGATGCACTGTCTCTTTCAAAAGGAATACTTAAGCTTGGAATCCCCCATGGATTCATTATGAATGACATAAGAAAGCAGTATTTTAATATCTCCGGTAAGGAAGCCTATGAAAGACTTGAGGAAGACCTACTGTTAAACAAAGCGGAATATAAATTTGATTTAAAAAATTTTGTTGCTGAGAATAATGAGTATTTGCTGGAGAGAGGTACACTGATATTTTTTACATATTACGACAGAAAAAACTTTGGAGAAATTTCCAAGCTAAAGCATAATCAGAATGAAATTGTTATTTGCACTCCAAATCTTGACAGGATCAAGGATGATTTGACTGATGCGGGAGTTAAGCTTGTAAATCTTAAGGGGGATGGTTATGAAGTGGATAAATAAGCATCTTGTTGAGATTTTTTCCATCATTTTAGGTACATTCCTGGTAATAAATCTTTTGTTATCTGCATATGAAGTAAGAAGCACTGACGGAACAATCATTTTAACTGATTTCCTGTCTGTGGCAATTCCGTCTGCAATGATTTCAATCGGTATTGTAGGATTAATCAAAAACAGAAAACTAATTAACTTGATTGTCCTTATTATCGGAGGCTTGATTCTTTATCAAAGCTACAGCTTCGAGGTAAAACTGGTGTCTGAGGCAATTACCGAAATTAATAACAAGCTGTCCCTCTCAAGGCTGATCTTATACGGGGATTTCTCATTTCTTGTAAGAACAATTTCCATACTGCTGATTGTTGTATCTTTTATGAGTTCTTATATTTTCCCGTGGAATATTCTGATAATAAACTCTACAGTCATATTCTTTTTGTGGTCAGTGGATTACTTATTGGATCCTTCGGCAAAGCTCATGCCCTTTATTATATTTTGGACATTTTTGATTGCTTACCATTTGGGAATATCCAAGGATGAAAAATCAAAGGATTATACTTTAAGAAAAATTGACTACAAGGGAAGATTTTTACAAATTGTATCTCTGTCTTTGATCGCTGCAGTAATAAGTTTGAGCTTAAGTTTTGTAAGAAAGGGGCCCTATTATGACACGGTTTGGATGAGGGCCAATGATTTTCTCATGCAGGATGATTTTTTAAGCGGCACAAGATTTTTAGACACCTTCAGTTTAATGAAATCAGGTTATAATGACTCCTCAACCAGATTAGGCGGAAATGTCACATTGAATGACGAGGTTGCACTGTCATTAAGCGGCAGAGTACCGACATACCTCAGGGGGAATACAAAATATGTTTACACCGGAAGGAAATGGGAAAGAAACGATAATATTTACAGGACGGAAAATACAGCCTCTGATGAGGTATTAAAATATTATGCAGGGTATTCGAAATACACCTTTGAGGTAAACCCGGTGGGTGTAAATTCCATGAGCCTATTTGTTCCGTCCTATCCCGAATCGGTGAATTTAAGCAACAAACAGGAACAAAGGGTTTATTACAGCATCAACGATCAGACTTTCATGGATAATTTAATAGTCAAAGACCCATATAAAGTAGCATATTTTGATGAAACAGGAATCAGAACAAAAGCCTTTTCAAATTCTGAAAAAGAACTGACAGGATATGAAGATTTCCTGAATGTACCGGATTCTGTGACAAACAGGACAAAAGAATTGACCTTATCTATCATTGAAGGGATAAATACAACTGCCGGGAAAGCTGCTGCGATCAGACAATATCTTAAGGACAATCAAACATATTCTTTGGAGCCGGGAGATGTACCCTCAGATGAGGATTTTATTGACCATTTTCTATTTGAAGTAAAGGAAGGTTATTGTGTTTATTTTGCCTCGGCCATGACTATAATGCTTAGAATTGCCGGAATACCTGCAAGATATGCAGAAGGGTTCCTGGTGTTTGATGAAAAAGAGGACGACGGATCAATAACGGTGAGAAATTCAGATGCCCATGCCTGGGCGGAAATGCTGACTGACCCGGAAAACGGAATCTGGACTATAATCGATGCAACAGGTACTCCGAGAAGTCAGAGTGAAGCAGAAACACCCGAAACAGAAATACCTCAGACAAGTTCAAGACCGAACCAGACTAATACATCGACTACGCCTAGGGCTACAACACCTTTAACTGATGAAGGCGGAAATATGGGAGAGACAGTCGGCGAAGAGACACCTGAAAGTTCCGGTAATAAAATTTATCTTCTGTTTTTGTTTATACCCGTTTTACTCCTATACCTGATAAAAATGCTGAGAGTAAGACAAATGGTATATAGTGAAAATCCTGAGAGCTTCAATAAATATATCATTAAAGTTTTAAAGGAATGCAATGTGGATATTTTAGAATCAGACACTTTATTGGATGTTTCGAGGAAGGTAACGGAATCGGAGCTGTCCAGGATGATAAGAAACCATGCTGAGTTTACCAACGCAGCCCATTTTGGAGGCAAGAAGGTAAAGTCCAGTTCAATAGACAAATTTGATATTCTGGATCAATTATATTGGAAGCTTGGCAGAGACAGAAATAAAGTATACGCCTTTTTAAGAGAATATCTGATATAATATTTTGATAAATATATAAATAAAGGGATACCAATGGTTAAATTGATTTGCCTCGATATCGACGGCACATTGTTAAATACTTCAAGAGAAGTAACAGAAAGGACTGTTCGTGCCATTGAAGCGGCAAGAAAAAAAGGGATAATTGTAACAATAGCTTCCGGAAGAATCCATCAATCGGTTCTTACAATTGCAGATGCAGCCGGAATCAGTGCTCCGATTATTTCCATGAATGGTTCGTTAATCAAAGATAAAGAATCCGGAAGGATATTAAGGGACATTCCAATCGGACTTGATAAGGTGAAAGAAAGTTTCAAAGTCCTGAAAAGATTGGATATAAAGCCAAATCTTTATGATAAAAAGGGAATGTATATCTCATCAAGATTTGATATGTACAGAGATATCCACGGCTTTATAAAAAGTAAATATGATTTGGATTATACCGAAATGTCGGGATTTGATGAAATTGAAAGGGTGATTTTAGATAAAGGAGATTCCTTAAATAAAATCATATTCTTCCCCGGAAGGGAGAAGAGAGTAGAAACCATGAAAGAATTTGATCCGATTAGGGATATATCTGTTGTCTCTTCCTCAAGGTCCAATGTGGAGATCACAAACATTTTAGCCGATAAAGGTAAAGCGGTTCTTGCCCTGGGAGAGATTCTTGGTATTTACCCTGATGAAATCATGGCTGTGGGAGATCAATTCAATGATAAAAGCATGCTGGACGCAGTCAAGTACTCAGTTGCAATGGGAAATGCCCCGGATGAATTGAAAAAAGATGTATACTATATAACAAAAGATAATGACAGTGACGGCTGTGCATTGGCAATTGAGAAAATAGCATTGGAGATGAATTAAGTGCTCAATATAGTTTTATTCGAGCCTGAGATACCACAAAACACCGGTAATATAGGAAGAACCTGCGTACTTACGGGTTCAAAGCTTCACCTTATTAAACCTTTGGGCTTTGAGATATCCGATAAACAAATAAAGAGAACGGGATTGGATTATTGGAAGGATCTTAATCTGGAAGTACATGAAAATTGGGATGACTTCATAAACAAGTACGGTGATTCAAGGATTTATGCCGTTACAACAAAAGGAACCAGGTTTTTTGACGAGGTGACCTTTCAAGATAATGATTTTCTGCTGTTTGGCAGGGAATCCTCAGGGTTACCGGATTCAGTTAGGGAGAGATTAAAAGACACCTTGATTAGGATACCGATGATAAAGACTTCCGAAAGATCCCTGAATCTTTCAAATGCAGTGGCAATTGTAGGATATAAGGCATTGGAAGACATGGGTTTTCCTGAAATGAAATAGAATAAGAATAGGAAGGTAGAATTGTGAATAAAGTAAAGCTCATTACAGACTCCGTATGTGACCTTACTCCTGAAATGGTAAAAGAATTGGATTGTGAGGTTGTTCCGCTGACAATTAATATTGATAATGAAAGCTTTCTCGACAGAGAGGAAATGACTGTTGATCAACTGTTTAAAAAGATTAAGGAAGGCTCAGGCTTTCCAACCACCTCCCAAGTACCTCCATTGATGTTTTATAATACCTATCAGAAATACATAAATGAAGGATACAAGATAATATCCATCCATTTATCCGGTAAGCTGTCCGGTACATATCAATCTGCCCATCTGGCGTCACTTGAGTTTCCTGAAGGTACCGTGGAAGTAGTGGACAGTCTAAGTGCAACAGGGGGCCAGATGCTGCTGGTAAGGCATGCTGCTGAACTCATTAAAGAAGGAAAATCAAATAAGGAAATTAAAGCTGTACTTGATGATATTAAACACAAAATCCATAACATTATAGTGGTTGAAACCCTGGAATTCCTCACCAGAGGGGGAAGATTAACTAAAATGGCAGGTTTTGTGGGCGGTGTTTTAGGCATAAAACCCATCCTCGAAATCAAAGAAGGCGAAATTGTTCCGGTAACTAAAGAAAGAGGCTCTAAAAAAGCTTTAAAATACATAATGACAAAACTTGAAGAAGAAAATATTGATCCGAAGCACAAAGTAATTTTGGTTAATTCAGATGCTCCCGAGTCAATGAATGCAATGAAGGCAATTCTGGATGAAAAAGGGATTGGCTGCGAAGTAATTCATATCGGCGGGGTAGTGGGAGTCCATATCGGGCCCGGTGCTGCAGCATATTTTCTTATTAGTAAAAAGAAAGGTGATTGATAATGAATAATAACATGCTAATAGCACAATCGGGAGGGCCCACTGCGGTCATCAATGCTTCACTTGCGGGGGCGATTAAAGCTGCCAAGGAAAGCGGAAAAATC
>DAINSS010000018.1:31354-47565 GCA_036741195.1 Clostridiaceae bacterium
GCAACATTTATGGTGCTTTACACGGACTTGAAGGAATCTTAAAGGACAGAATAATCGATGCCGGGAAATATTTCAGCTCGGAAGAGGATTTCGAAAAGCTTATGAGGACACCTTCCATGGCTTTGGGTTCCTGCAGATTCAAGCTTTCTAAAACTGTGGATGAAAACTATCAGAAGATAGTCGAAATACTTACAAAATATGAAATTGGATATTTCCTATACATCGGAGGAAATGATTCGATGGATACGGTGGATAAGCTTTCGGCATTTATCGAAAAGTCCGGTCTTGAAGTAAAATGCATCGGAATACCAAAAACAATAGACAATGATCTTGTAGTAACCGACCATACTCCGGGATTCCCTTCTGCTGCCAGATATGTGGCAAACTCCATGGCAGAAATATATGCAGATACCTGTGTATATGACAGACCCATGGTAACAATAGTAGAGATCATGGGGAGAAATGCAGGTTGGTTGACGGCTTCCAGCATAATGGCAAGGAGGAGCTGTTGTCCGATTCCTCAGTTGATTTATTTACCTGAGATTCCCTTTGATTTTGATAATTTCGAAGAGGATATCAAAGAAGCTGCAAAGGCACACACATCAATAGTTGTGGCAGTTTCGGAAGGAATTAAATTCAAGTCCGGAGAATATGTCACAGAAGCTAAAAAGACGGAATATGATTCCTTTGGCCATGCTGCATTATCAGGTGTGGGAAGATACCTTGGGGATTTTGTTAAAGAAAAATTCGGATACAAAACCAGGGTTATAGAGTTCTCCTTACTTCAAAGAGCGGCTTCCCATCTCACTTCCTATACAGACGTTGAAGAAGCACGCATTTGTGGAGAAAAAGCAGTGGAATATGCTTTAAAAGGTATGAACAGGGTAATGGTATCAATGAGAAGGGTATCTTCAGATCCTTATGTCATTGAATATGAACCTGTGAATGTGGCACAAATAGCAAACAAAGAAAAACAGATTCCCATGGAATGGATAAAGAGCAACGGTCATGAGCTTACGGATGAATTCATTGAATACGTAAGGCCTCTTATAGCAAAGGAAGAGGGCGGAATAGTCCCGGATTTCTTCCTGTTTGACAAGAACGACTGTGTGGTTAAATAAAAGGGAATAGGTAAAAATTACCATAGCTTTGGTAAAAAAAGATATGAAAGACAAAAGCAGTCAAGGTGACTGCTTTTGTCTTTTGACAGATTTTTATTTAAAGTCGTATCCTCTTTTTATACCGTTTGCTTCAAGTGTTTTAATAAAGCCATCCATGTTTTCTTTCTGTTTGTCAAAGCCTATGAGGAGGTAGTTTATATCGGTCCTGAATTTCAAACCATCCTTTGATACCAGTGAAAATTCTTCGGTGAAAAAATTTTGTTTTTTAGAATAGTAGTGAATGTCCTTAAAGCTTAATATGCTTATACCCCTGGGAGTTGTATCCCAGGAAGTTAACAGTATGGCTATACCCTTGCTGCAGGTTGATAAAACGTAGTAGGTATCTTTTTTTGTCCTATCCTGGGTCCAGACAAAATTTTTGAAATTTAAATCCAATCCGGACTGGGACACAAACTTCCTGTAAAATTCTTCGTTGGAAAATCTCTCCATTGATTTCAATATAATCCTCTCCTTTAATCCTCCAGAAACACCGGTCAGTGAGTTGAAATAAGGCGAGAAGTAAATTGGTGACTCTGTTTTATGTTTATATTAATTCTTTCACAGCCCCATTAAACTGGGATTAATTATAAATCACTAAAAACATATTTATTTTTTTAAATATTATAGTATCTTTTATAAATACTATCTGTTATAATTAATTTTGTTCGAAAGAATAAATTAAACAGTTAACTATGTCTACCTGAGATCCTATTTTTCAGCTATACCTAAGTACTGTGAAAAAGGAGGATATCGGAATATGACTGATAAGACTATTGTTTGTAAAGATTGCAACAGCGAATTTGTATTTACTGTTGGCGAGCAGGAATTCTACAAGGAAAAGGGATTCGAAAACGAACCTGTAAGATGCCCTGAGTGCAGAAGAGCAAAGAAGGCTCAGAACAACAGAAGATAATTCTGATAATCAAAGGCGGGAGTAACTTCCCGTCTTTTTATTTTTTTGATTTTTAGTGCAATTTACCGATTAAGGCAGTACTACTAAGAACTTTAAAGGATAAAAAAATTTTTGCTTAATTATAAACAAATAGTTAAGAAAATAACTATTGTTTATATCGTAAAATTCATCTTTTATGGATTGAAATTGTATGTGGAAGCGTATAAAATACGATTTATGCAGACTATTTATTTAGTTAATTTAATGTGTACTTGAACGCACAAACAACCAATGTGCTATAATTAGGTATATGTTAACGTTTCACATTTTTAGGAGGATAAGATGAGAAAGAACAGATTAGCTACCCTTTTTACTTCAGTTTTACTGATGGGTACAATTTTAGCAGGATGTAAGCCTGCAACAACAACTACAAGTGCGGGAACAACTGCAGCCGGAACAACAGCGGCAGGAACTACAGCAGCCGGAACAACGGCAGCCGGTAAGACAACTGTAAAGATTGGCTTATCAACAGATGAAGGCGGAAGAGGCGACAAGTCATTCAACGATGCAGCCATTGCAGGTTTGGACAAAATCGCAGCAGATTACGGAATCACTCCGACAATAATCGAGTCAAGAATGGCTTCACAGTATTTCCAGAATCTTGAGAACATCGCATCCACTCATGATCTTACAATCGGTGTTGGTTTCAAAATGACAGAGGATATCAACAAGGTAGCCACCAATTTCCCTGATAAGCACTTCCTTTTGATTGACGGTGTTGCAGAAGCAAAGAATGTTAAGAACGTTCTGTTCAAAGAGCAGGAAGGTTCATTCCTTCTCGGTGTTATCGCAGGTTCCATGACTAAATCCGGTAAGGTTGGATTTATCGGTGGTGTTGAAGGTGACGTTATAGGAAGATTTGAAGCAGGTTTTGCAGCCGGTGTTTGGTCAGTTAATAAGGAAGCAGGAAAGCTTTTGGTTGACAGAACAATGGTTAGATATGCTGGTAGCTTCTCAGATTCAGATAAGGGTAAGGAATTGGCAAAAGACCTTTATAACAACGGCGCAGACATAATCTTCCACGCAGCAGGCGGAGTTGGTATAGGTTTATTCAATGCAGCTGAAGAAATGAACAAGTTTGCAATGGGTGTTGACTCTGACCAGGCAGCTATGCTTCCTGACAAGGCAAACTGGATTTTAGTTTCAATGATGAAGATGGTTGACGTTGCAGTTTACGATGCATCCAAGGAACTTATAGATAACAAGTTCACTCCTGGTATAACCAATCTGGGATTAAAGGAAAATGCAGTAGGCTTATCCCCAACTCTACATCCTGAGCTTAAGGACAATGCAGCAGTTTTGGCTAAGGTAGAAGAATTCAAGACTAAGATAAACAGTGGATCATTGACTGTTCCAGGAACTTTAGCAGAGCTTAAGGATTTCGCTAAATAGTAAGGTAATACAAAAACATAATTAAGTCTTAAATAGCTAGATGATAACTCATCTAGCTATTTAACTAATAAAAGGTGAAAAATGGAAAATGTTATAGAAATGAGAGGCATTACAAAAATTTTCCCCGGCGTCATTGCCAATGAGAAAGTGGATTTCGACCTGAGAAAAGGCGAGATACATGTTTTGCTCGGCGAAAACGGCGCCGGTAAAACTACTCTTATGAATGTCCTATACGGTATGTATGTTCAAGAAGAGGGAAAGATTTTTGTTAACGGAAAGGAAGAGAACATCTCAAATCCATCGCATGCCATTGAGCTGGGAATCGGAATGATACATCAGCATTTCATGTTGATTGATATCTTCACCGTTGCTCAGAATATTATTCTTGGTAATGAACCCATGAAAGGTATGACGATTGATATAAACAAAGCGGTAAAAGAAGTCGCTGAACTTGCAGATCTATATGGATTCAAAATTGATCCTAAAGCATATGTCAAGGATCTTACAGTAGGTCAGCAGCAGAAAATTGAAATATTGAAAGCTTTATACAGAAAAGCAGAAATTCTGATACTGGATGAACCTACGGCTGTTCTTACTCCCCAGGAAATTGAAGAACTGGAAGTTATCCTGAGGAATCTTACAAAGGAAGGCAAAAGCGTCATTTTGATAACCCATAAGCTCAAGGAAATCATGAGCATGAGTGACAGGGTTACTATCCTAAGACGCGGCAAAGTAATAGGAACTGTGGATACGGCTAACACCTCCATACCGGAATTAGCAGAAATGATGGTGGGCAGGAAGGTTAAATTAACTGTGGACAAGGATGAGCACGAGCCCGGAGAAGAAATTTTAAAAATCAGGGATCTGAAAGCTTTGGATTCCAGGGAAGCCATGGCCTTAAAAGGCATTGATCTTACAGCCAGAAGAGGAGAAATCCTTGGAATTGCGGGAGTTGACGGAAACGGTCAAAAGGAGCTGGTTGAGGTTTTAACCGGTCTATGGAGTGCTGTGAGCGGATCCATTGAGCTTTCCGGAGTTGAAATTTTAAATAAGAATCCTGAAGAAATTATTAAAAGCGGTATTTCAAATATACCTGAAGACAGACATAAAAGGGGATTAATCCTGGATATGCCATTATATGAAAATGCAATATTAGGTCAGCATAAAAAGCCTGAGTTCAATAATTCTCATTCATTGAACTATATGAAGATAAAAGAATACACCAGAGGTCTTATTAATGATTTTGATATCAGGACTCCCAATGAATTGGTAGCGGCAAGGACTCTCTCAGGGGGTAACCAGCAGAAACTTATAGTTGCCAGGGAAATTTCAAAGGACCCGAATGTTTTAATTGCAACACAGCCAACAAGAGGCCTTGATGTTGGTGCAATTGAATATATACATAAAAGACTGATTGAAGAAAGAGATAACGACAAAGCCGTTATTCTGGTTTCCCTTGAATTGGATGAGGTAATGAGCTTGTCCGACAGGATAGCAGTAATTTACGACGGAAAGATAGTAGACATTGTAAAAGCTTCCGACGTAAATGAGTATGATCTGGGAATACTGATGGCAGGCGGAAAATTGAATGGAAAGGGGGACATGGCAAATGGAGAAAAGTAAAAATTCAATCGGCATAGAAAAGCTTCTGCCATTTTTGACCCCTGTGTTTTCATTGCTGTTCGCTTTATTTGTTTCAGTTATGGTGGTTTACTACACCATTCCGAATTTGTCCTTCGCTGAAACAACCGGTATTTTCTTTAAGTCCCTGTTTGAAGCCAACTTCAATAATTTAACTGCATTTTCAAACTTTATGATCAACTCAACTCCGCTTATACTTACGGGTCTTGCCCACTCTTTGGCATTCAGATCCGGATTGTTCAACATAGGTGTTGAGGGACAGTATACGGTAGCTGCCATAACTGCTGCAGCCCTGGGTTTGATTAAGGGACTTCCGTTTTTCATACATGTACCCATAGTAATCATAGGAGCTCTTGCAGCCGGTGCTTTCTGGGCATTCATACCCGGATTTTTCAAAGCTGTCAGGGGAACAAATGAAGTTGTTAATACAATTATGATGAACTATATTGCCATGCATGTATTTAACTACATTGTAAGAGTACCATTGAAACAACCTAATTCAGTACAGACCGAAACAATACAGCCTTCAGCTCAGCTTTTGAGATTCATGGGCGACAGATACAGGATAAATATAGGTATTTTTATAGCCATAGGTGTGGCTTTTGCCGTTTGGTATTTCCTTAACAAGACAAAATCGGGATATGAATTAAGAGCCACCGGTTTTAATATGTACGGTGCCGAATATGGTGGAATCAACAGAAAAAAGAACATCATCCTGGGCATGGTTATTTCAGGAGGATTGGCAGGTTTGGCAGCAGTGACCCAGGTTTTGGGACCGGATCTTGCAGTCAAAGAACTTGCAGCTTTCTCCGGTTACGGATTCAACGGTATAGCTGTTGCATTGTTGGCAAAGTCAAACCCAATCGGAGTTATTCTTTCTGCTCTCCTTTTCGGTTCACTTTTAAATGCCGGTCCATACCTTCAGATGCAGGGTATCTCAAAGGACCTTGTATACATAATGCAGGCCTTGGTAATTCTGTTTGTAGCAGCTGACTACATCTGGAAGATTATTATTGACAGGAGAAAGAAGAAGGAGGTGGCGAAGGTTGGATAATTATCAATTACCATTTATAGTGACCTTTATCTCAGCAACCTTGAGAATAGCAACTCCTCTTATTTTTACATCACTAGGCGGAGTTATTACCGAGAAGAGCGGAGTAACCAACATAGGTCTTGAAGGTATCATGGTCATGGGAGCCTTCTTCGCAGTAGTGGGTTCTGATTTCACAGGAAACCCATATTTGGGATTCTTGATAGGCATAATTGCAGGTGCTTTAATTGCATTGATTCATGCAGCATTATCAATTACCCTTAAAGCCGACCAGATAATCTCTGGTACTGCTATTAATACTTTAGCTACAGCCCTTCCTTCCTTGATGCTTTGGATGATGTTCCAAAGACAGGGACAGTCTGACGGTGTTGCACAAATAAGATACAGCCCGGAACTCAGAGAGTTTTTAAGGAGTATTCCCCCAATCGGGCCTTTCATCCTGGAATTGGATTATATGGTATTTTTGGCTATCTTCCTTGCATTGTTCCTTACTTGGGTATTGAATAAAACAAGGTGGGGCTTAAGACTCAAAGCAGTCGGTGAGCATCCAAAAGCTGCAGATACCCTTGGAATTAATGTAATCAGAACAAGATATATGGCAGTTGTAATATCAGGCATTCTGGCAGCTGCCGGCGGAGCATCCCTATCCATTGTCTCGGGTAACCTCTACCGTGAGGGTATGATCAACGGACGCGGATTTATAGCTATGGCTGCCATGATATTCGGAAACTGGACCCCCATAGGAGCATTCTTTGCAAGCTTATTGTTCGGAGCTGCAGAAGCACTTCAGATTAAATCCCAGGCCTTGGGACTTGCAATCCCCATGGAGGTTTACTACATACTTCCATATCTTCTGACTATGATTGCAATAACAGCCTTCGGAAGAAAGTCTCATGCACCGGAATCCTTGGGTAAACCATACGAATAGTATTTATTTTCAACCATGCTGACACTGTTACAGGTGTCAGCTTTTCTTATTTAGCAAGTTTTATGACCGGAATTAGTTTTAATTGAAAAAGAAAGTTTTTTGGAAGCATTTTTACTTTTTGCCTATATCGATGTAATCCTATGTTATTATAAAAGCATCACTTTTACGGAGGGAATCAATGAGAATTACTTTTGACAGGCAAGCATACAAAGATGAAACTTCAATACTTACCAATTTTGAAAAGAAATATGATTTTACCTCCGATGCAAGAATTATTGATTTACTGAAGAAATTCAGCTACCAATATCTCCGAGACACGAATGCCTTGAATCACAGATGGAAAGTATTGGGGATAAAGGGTACGGAGTATGTTGATTTAGCCTATTTGGACGGTGGAGAATTAAAGAATATCAATTCAGGAGATTTACTGATTTCAAACTTTTTCGGGAAGGAAGAAAAGATTACTGTTTTTGGTTTGATAATGCCCCCTGAAGAGGGGATGACCATAGGTAATTTCCATTTAAACAATATGAACCTTCCTAAGATCACAGAATTTCCATGGAAGAAGATACAAGACCCCATACTTATTAATACAAAAGGTAAGCAGTCAATGGCTATGTTAAGTCTTTCCATCGGCGTATTGTTCCTTGTGTATACTTTATGGGTATATCATGAAACCAAGGGGGATATTTTCTTGCCGGGGATTGCATTGGCAGTGATATTTTTTGCTCTGTTTTATTATCTGGTTTCAATCGGAAGAAAAATTGAATTCAGAGATTCGTTTATTATCTACAGGAACAGACACAACAGATACGAGACATTCAATGCACTTGATATAGATCATCTGGCATGGGTGGACGGCGGTGAAAACCAAAGCGTAGTGTTTAAATATCACAAGCTGTCGAGGAATGTTATTAATTTTAAGACAGACAATTATCTGGATATAGTGGTTTGGGCAATTCATAACGAAATTCCGTTGTATTCACTCTCTAAGAAGGAGAGCTTCCTGGGCGCGGCATGATAGTCAATAAATAAACAAGTGATTTGACTCTTATTGATAATAAAAAGAAGATTTTGATAAAAAGCTTAAGCTATTTCATTTTAGCTTAAGCTTTTTGTATTCATTCAAAAATCATTGTTAAACTTAATATTAAGTTCACATTTAAATATGAAGATTCTTAATATTGGTGTTTTATAATTTTCTAAAGTAGTTTATAATAAATGTGGGACAATTATTTTATTAGTGGGACTAAAAACGACCCTGAGGGGGAGAAATGGACAAAATTGTTAGAGTAGGAAACTTGATAATTCCGGAAGCCTATGAACTGCTTCAAAAGAGATATTCAATATTAAAAGCAATAAGCCTTGACGAACCCATCGGCAGAAGAGCCCTTGCGGGTAAGCTTGGAGATACAGAAAGAGGTATCAGAAAAGAGACTGACTTTTTAAAGGACAGGAAACTTATAGATGCTTTGGCTGCAGGCATGGTACTGACAAAGGAAGGTAAAAAGCTTTTGGAAGATTTATTCGACCTGATGGAGAAGTATCTCGGCTTTGATGAAATGGCTGAAAAACTGGCTTTAGCCCATGGTTTGAGAAAAGTTATTATTGTACCGGGTGACTCGGATTCTGATTCAGAGGTCAGCGATGATTTAGGAAAAGTAGCAGCCGAGTATTTGTCGGAAATTTTAAATGACAAGCAGATTCTAGCTTTGACAGGCGGAAGCACAATAAAGAAAATGGTGGACAGGATTCCCAATTCAACACTCGTTGAAGGGTTGACCATAGTACCGGCAAGGGGAGCTGTAGGGAAATTTTACGAACTTCAGGCAAACACCCTGGTCGGAAGGCTGGCTGAAAAAACCGGATCATCCTACAAGCTTTTGAATATACCTGAAAATTTGAGTGAAGTTACAACAAGAGCCATATTAAAGGACAAAGATGTTAAGGAGACTTTGAAATTTATCAAGAATGCCCAGGTTGTGGTTGCAGGCATCGGTAATGCAGTTACAACATTTGAAAGAAGAGGAACGGGTGACGAGCAGGGCAGAAAATTGATACAAAGCTCCGGTGTGGGAGAATTTTTCGGATCATATTTTGACAGAAATAAGAAAGTAATCAAAACAGCCGTAACAGTCGGTTTGGATATTGAAGATCTGAAAAAAGTAAAAGAAGTAATTATTCTGTCGGCAGGAAGTAAAAAGGGAGAGGCAATTGCAGCCGTAGACTTCAAGGGACTTAGTGCAACACTGATAACGGATTACGGTGCCGCTAAAAAAATGTTTGAAATGCTTTAAAATGCATCGATATAAAATGAAAACAAACCATTCAGGAGGATATAAAATGGAAAGAGTAAAAGTTGGAGTAAACGGATTTGGTAGAATAGGAAAGCTGGCGTTCACGGCAGCTATGTATAATGATGATGTTCAGGTTGTGGCTATAAATGACCCATTCATGGACCTGCCTTATATGAAATATATACTGACTCATGACACAATCCACGGTGGATACAAGGGATCCGTGGAGGTTGATTTAGAAAATGGTTTACTTATAGTTGACGGACAGAAGGTTAAGGTATTTGCCGAGAAGGATCCAGCGAACATAAAATGGGCAGAAGCAGGAGCTGAATACATTATGGAATGTACAGGTGTATTCACTACAACTGAAAAGGCTTCGGCACACTTTACAGGCGGAGCAAAGAAGGTAGTAATATCAGCACCGTCAGCAGATGCACCTATGTTCGTAATGGGTGTTAATGAAGATAAATATACATCAGACATGAATGTAATATCCAATGCATCCTGTACAACAAACTGTCTTGCACCTTTAGCAAAGGTCATAAATGATAAGTTCGGTATAGTTGAAGGCTTGATGAGCACAATTCACTCAGTTACAGCTACACAGAAAACTGTTGACGGACCTTCAAACAAAGACTGGAGAGGCGGAAGAGCTGCATCATACAATATTATTCCTTCATCAACCGGAGCTGCAAAGGCAGTTGGAAAGGTTATTCCGGAATTGAACGGAAAACTTACGGGAATGTCATTCAGAGTTCCAACTCTTGATGTTTCTGTGGTAGACTTAACTTGTAGACTTGAGAAGGCTGCAACTTACGAAGAAATCAAAGCGGCTGTAAAAGAAGCTTCAGAAGGCGAGCTTAAGGGTATATTAGGATACACTGAAGATGAAGTAGTTTCATCAGATTTCATTTCTGACCCAAGAACTTCAATATTTGATGCAAAAGCCGGAATAGCACTTAACGACAATTTTGTAAAGCTGGTTGCATGGTATGACAACGAATGGGGTTATTCAAACAAGCTTGTGGAAATGGTTTCCCACATAGCAACAGTTGATGGCGTTAAGTAAATAAATGTTTAGGTCCGGTTATAGCTAGGTTATATACCGGGCCTTTCTTAAGTTTTTTAAAGATAATCCATCAGTAATTTCAAGAGGTGTAACAAAATGAACTACAACAAAAAAATGGTAACGGATATTGATGTTACAGGGAAAAAGGTATTAGTCAGGTGTGACTTCAATGTTCCCATGAAGGATGGGAACATAACGGATGAATCTAGAATTACAGGAGCGCTTCCCACAATCGAATATCTTGTTGATAAAGGAGCGAAGGTAATTTTATGTTCCCACATGGGAAAGGCAAAAGGACCGGACAGCACTTTATCTTTGAAGCATGTGGCAGAAAACCTGTCCCTAAAGCTTGGTAAGAATGTAGTATTTGCTGCAGACGATACTGTGGTAGGAGAGAATGCAAGAGAAGCAGTTTCGAAGATGAAGGACGGAGATGTTGTATTACTGGAGAATACCAGATTCAGACCTGAGGAAGGAAAGAATGATGAGGGATTCTCAAAGGAACTGGCTTCCTTGGCAGATATATATGTCAATGATGCTTTCGGATCCGCACACAGAGCACATTCATCCACAGAAGGTGTCACAAAGTATCTTAAAACTGCTGTCGGTGGATTCTTGATTGAAAAGGAGCTTAAATTCCTCGGAAATGCCGTGAATGATCCTGAAAGACCGTTTGTGGCGATTCTGGGCGGAGCGAAGGTTTCGGACAAAATAGATGTTATTAACTCACTTCTTGAAAAAGTAAATACATTGATAATCGGCGGAGGTATGGCTTATACATTCCTTAAAGCTCAAGGTTATAACATAGGTATTTCCTTATTGGAAGGGGATAAACTGGATTATGCCCTGGAAATGGTAGAAAAAGCAAAGGAAAAAGGAGTGGAGCTGCTTCTTCCTGTTGATCATGTATGTGGTGCCGAATTTAAAGAAACCACTGCACCTGTTGTTACAAAGGACCAGAATATTCCTGACGGATTCATGGGAATGGATATCGGTCCTAAAACAGTTGAGATTTATACTGAAGCCGTTAAAAATGCAAAGACTGTTATTTGGAATGGTCCAATGGGAGTTTTTGAATTCCCGAATTTTGCAGAAGGAACCAGAGCTGTTGCAAAGGCTATGGCAGAATCTTCGGCAATTACCGTTGTCGGCGGAGGAGACTCGGCTGCAGCTGCAAATCAAATGGGCTTTGGAGACAGGATGACTCATATTTCAACAGGCGGCGGAGCATCGTTAGAATTCCTTGAAGGAAAAGAGTTGCCGGGAATAGCGGCATTAAATGATAAGGAGAGTATTTAACATGAGAAGACCGGTAATAGCTGGAAATTGGAAGATGCATTACACGAATGAGGATGCGGTTAGAGTAGCAAAGGAACTTCTTCCTCTGGTTAAAGACGCCTCTGCAGAGGTATTGATTTGTGCTCCTTTCGTACATTTAAAGGAACTTGTCGAGGTATTCAAGGGTTCAAACGTAAAAGTCGGAGCTCAGAATATGCACTGGGAAGAAAAGGGTGCCTTCACCGGAGAAATTTCACCAAATATGTTGGAAGCTATCGGTGTTACCCATGTTATCATAGGCCATTCTGAGAGAAGACAGTACTTCAACGAAACAAACGAAACAGTAAACAAAAAGCTCAAAAGCGCATTCAATCACAGTCTGATTCCGATTATGTGCTGCGGTGAGACCTTGGAGCAAAGAGAAGCAAACGAAACCGAAGATCACCTTGAAGCTCAGATAAAGGAAGGCTTAAAGGATATTTCATCTGAAGAAGTCAAGGAAATGATTATTGCCTATGAACCAATCTGGGCCATAGGAACCGGAAAAACCGCAACCTCCGAAGATGCCAATAATACAATAAAATTTATCAGGAAGACCCTCGGAATTCTTTACGGACAGGATGTGGCAGATGAGGTCAGAATCCAATACGGCGGTTCTGTAAAACCAAGCACAATTGCCGAACAGATGGGTATGTCCGATATAGACGGCGCATTAGTCGGAGGAGCATCATTGCTGGCTTCGGACTTTTCAAAAATAGTAAATTTTTAAAGAGAGATCAAATGAAAAATAAAATAAAAAAACCGGTTATGTTAATGATATTGGATGGCTTCGGATTAACAGAACACCATGAAGCCAATGCTGTATATCTTGCTGATAAACCGAATTTTGACAAATACTGGAATGAATATCCGCATACTACACTAAAGGCATCAGGCCTTGCAGTTGGACTTCCGGAAGGACAGATGGGAAACTCCGAGGTTGGCCACATGAATATCGGAGCCGGCCGTGTAGTATATCAGGAGCTTACAAGAATATCCGAAATGATTAGAAGCGGCGAGTTTTTCCGTAACAAAGCCCTTACGGATGCCATGGAAAATGCCTTGAAAAACAACTCCGATGTTCATCTTTTAGGATTGGTATCAGACGGTGGGGTTCATTCACATATAGATCATGTCAAGGCTTTGATAAAACTTGCCAAAGAAAAAAATGTAAGACAGATTTACCTGCATGCCTTCATGGACGGCAGAGATACATCACCAACCGCAGGAGCAGGATACCTAAAGGAGCTCCAGGAGACCATGGACACTGTAGGTATCGGTAAGATAGCTTCCGTTTCCGGAAGATATTATGCCATGGACAGGGATAACAGATGGGACAGAATCGAAAAGGCATATAATGTCATGGTGAGAAATGAAGGAGTCAAATCAAATGACCCCATTGCATACCTTGAAGGTTCTTATCAAAATGAAATTACGGATGAGTTCATTGTGCCTGTTATGATTACCGATGAATCAGGTTCACCTTTGACAAAGATAAAGGACAAGGACTCTGTAATATTCTTTAATTTCAGACCCGACAGGGCTCGTGAAATGACAAGAGCAATAAATGACAGGGATTTCATCGCATTTATGAGAGATACCTTGGACTTAGACTACGTTACAATGACTCAGTATGACAAGACTTTAAAAAATGTGTCAGTTGCATATATGCCCCAGGTTCTGAGTAACATACTCGGAGAAATAGTTTCAAACCATGGATTAAAGCAACTAAGAATAGCTGAAACGGAGAAATATGCCCATGTAACCTTCTTCTTCAACGGAGGCGTAGAAATTCCCTATGAAGGTGAAGACAGAATCTTAGTTCCCTCGCCAAAGGTTGCAACCTACGACTTAAAGCCGGAAATGAGTGCATTTGAGGTAACGGATCAGCTTTTGGAAGCCATGGACCAAGGCGATTATGACATGATAATACTTAACTATGCAAACTGCGACATGGTGGGACATACAGGTGTTTTATCAGCGGCAATAAAGGCAGTTGAGACTGTCGATACAAATATGAAGAGGGTAGTGGATAAAGTTCTGGAGAAAGGCGGTTCCGTATTTGTTACAGCCGATCACGGAAACTGTGAGCAAGAAATTGACTATACAACAGGCGAACCGTTCACATCACACACAACCAACCCGGTACCGTTGATCTATATTACAAATGAACCTAAGAAGATGTTGAATCCCGGAGTATTGTCAGATTTGGCGCCGACAATCCTGGAAGAAATGGGATTGGAAAAACCTGAGGACATGACTGCCCATTCACTCTTAACGGAATTGGTTGAGTTTAAATAGTCTAAAGAAAACAATAAGTATCAAATAATATTAAACAGAATAAATCGTAAGGAAGGAAAAAGAATTTATGAAACAGTATGTAGAAATAGTAGATATTTACGCAAGACAAATCCTTGATTCAAGAGCATTTCCAACAGTAGAAGTTGAGGTGACACTTGAGGACGGAACCGTTGGTAGAGCAGCTGTACCTTCAGGTGCATCAACCGGTATGTTTGAAGCAGTGGAGCTTAGAGACGGAGACAAAGATTACTATAACGGAAAGAGCGTTCTGAATGCAGTTGACAACGTAAATGAAATAATCGCTACCGAATTAATCGGCTTGAATGTTTTGGATCAGGTATTAATTGATAACATCATGATTGAACTGGACGGAACCGAGAATAAGGGAAGATTGGGAGCAAATGCAATACTTGGGGTTTCTTTGGCTTGTGCCAAGGCAGCTGCAGGTTACCTTGGACTGTCATTGTATGAGTACGTTGGCGGCGTAAATGCCAAGACTCTTCCTGTTCCTATGATGAACATAATGAATGGCGGAGCCCATGCAGACAACAACATAGATTTCCAGGAATACATGATTATGCCGGTGGGAGCTGAATCCTTCGAAGAAGCTCTCCAGATGTCAGCTGAAATATATCACTCATTGAAGAGTGTTTTAAAGAGCATGAAGCTTGCTACAGGTGTTGGCGATGAGGGTGGATTTGCCCCTGATTTAAAGAACAATGAGGAAGCTTTGATAGTTATCATGGATGCAATCAGAAAAGCAGGCTATGAACCGGGTGAAGATGTCATGCTTGCCATGGATCCGGCTGCATCAGAATTCTACAAGGATGGCAAATACGTACTTGCAGGAGAAGGAAGAGAGCTTACATCAGCTGAAATGGTAGACTATTGGGAGAACCTTGTAAACAAGTATCCGATAATATCAATTGAAGACGGTATGAATGAAGAGGACTGGGAAGGCTGGAAGCTGCTTACTGAAAGAATCGGTAAAAAGGTGCAGTTAGTCGGCGATGACCTGTTCGTTACAAATGTTACCAGGCTTAAAAAGGGTATTGAACAAGGAGTAGCAAATTCAATTCTGATCAAGCTAAACCAGATTGGTACACTTACCGAAACCTTGGATGCAATCCAAATGGCAAACCGTGCAGGTTATACTGCAGTTATTTCACACAGGTCAGGAGAAACTGAGGATACTACAATAGCCGATTTGGTTGTTGCTGTTAACGCAGGTCAGATAAAGACCGGAGCTCCTGCAAGAAGTGAAAGAGTTGCAAAATACAATCAGCTTCTCAGAATTGAAGAAGA
Organism: Clostridiaceae bacterium; assembly: GCA_036741195.1. Taxonomy (GTDB): domain Bacteria; phylum Bacillota; class Clostridia; order Clostridiales; family Clostridiaceae; genus JG1575. The sequence goes on from DAINSS010000018.1 coordinate 46,768, forward strand.
ATTGGAAGCTTCAGCCGAGTATCATGGAATAGACACCTTCTTCAACATCAAGAGATAATAAAACAAGATATATAGTACCAAAAAATAATAATTCTAAATAATTTACAAAATAGATTCAATTAGTTCAGTAGATTAGCCATTTTGTCAGATATAATTAGAGATGGTACAAAGTTATAAAAATTTAATTTGAACGGAGGAAAATATTTTATGGCAATGAGCAAAAAGTTGTTGGATATGTTCAATCAACAAATCAAGCACGAGTATGATTCAAGAAATGTGTATTTTGGTATGGAGTCCTACCTTAGGGACGTAGCTTATGATGGATTTGCAAATTTCTTCAAGATTCAAGCAGATGAGGAAATGGACCATACAAGATTCTTCATGGAGTATCTTGTTTTCGTAGGTGAAAAGTTTGAGATAAGAGCCCTTGAAGCGCAGACCAATGAATATGCATCAGTTCTTGATGTTTTCGAAAAAGGCTTGGAACATGAAAAATTCATAACTTCAAAAATATATGAATTATACACTCAGGCACTTAAGGATAAGGATTATCACGCAGTCAAGTTCTTAGACTGGTTCGTAAAAGAGCAGGGAGAGGAAGAATATAATTTCTCTGATTGGGTTGCAAGAGTTAAAAGAGCCGGAGACGGTCCAGGATTGCAGATATTGGATCAGGAAGCCGGAACAAGAGTTTACACAAAAACAATGAACCCTCCTGTAGTTCTATAATAATTAAGAACATAACGAGAGAGTGAAAGTTTTTCTGTAAATACAAAAGGTCTTCTATGATAAAATCAA
>DAINSS010000019.1:0-9824 GCA_036741195.1 Clostridiaceae bacterium
GATCTTTTAAATTATCATAGAAAATCTCTATTTACAGAAATTTCTTCACAGACTCAAAATAGAAGCTCTGAAATAGAGATGGTTGCTTCTTTTAAAGAGGTAATTAATGTCTCATTCTTTAAATCGGATTTTTTCATTTTAGGATAGGAGACACTGATTGCTGCAATGGCTTCTTTGTCCTTATTCAATATAGGCATGGCGATGCAGTAAAGACCATCCATGAATTCCTCGTCATCAACGGCATAGCCGACCTCTCTTATGTTTTTAAGAGATTCTTTTAACTCCTCATCTGATGTTATTGTGTTTTTAGTGAACTTCTTATAGTTTGCCACACTTATATCTTCATCTTTGAAAGCTGCGATGGCTTTACCCAGTCCGGTGCAGTAAAAGGGAGCTTCAGAACCGATATTAAGCTCAATTCTCAAGGGTTCTTTGGATACGATTTTGTCTATATAAATTAACTCATGATTTTCCATGACACCCAAATTTATAGTCTCTTTTAGATTTGTTGCCAGGCTTTTTAAAAATGGTTTGGCAGTTTCGATAAGTGTGTCCTTGTACTCAAACCTTTGAGCCAAGGAAAAAAGTTTATAGGATACTGAATATTTTAAAGTATTCGGATCCTGTCTTACATACTTCATTTCTGTAAGAGTGTTTACTATCCTTTGGGTAGTACTCATAGTAAAACCGGTGATACGACTGAGATCGGAAATAGATGCATTGCTCATATTTGTCAGTATTTCCAGAACATGAAATATTTTTTTTGCAGATTTTATGGTGTTATCTCTTTCTTCCATAACAAAATCTCCTTGGTATTGAAAATGAATAATTACTTTGCTATTATTTTTATAACGAATTACGGTTTATTATACCATAATACGGCATAAACTAATAACTTATTTTTGGAGGATATGATGAAAAAGAAGAGTATACTTGATTTTCACAAGATGAAGGAAAATTCTGAAAAGGTAGCATGGATGACAGCCTATGATTATCCAATGGCGTCTTTTGCAGAACAGGCAGGCATCGACATGATTCTGGTTGGAGATTCACTTGGAATGATAGTCATGGGCTATGACGGTACAATACCTGTAACCATGGATGACTGTATATCACATTGTCAAAGCGTAAGGCGCGGAGCACCTAATACCTTCGTCATAGGTGATATGCCATTCGGATCATATCAGGCTTCAGATGAAGATGCAGTTAACAATGCAGTAAGATTCTTAAAAGAAGCAAATGTTGATGCTATAAAGCTAGAAGGAGGAGTCAGGGTTGCCTCCAGAATTTCGTCTATTGTTGATGCTGGTATACTTGTGTTCGGACATATTGGATTAACTCCACAGAGCTCAGGTGTTCTTGGTGGATTTAAAGCACAGGGCAGGACTGTTGAAAGCGCAAAGGGTGTTATCGAAGATGCCCTTGCAGTATATAAAGCAGGAGCCCATTGCCTTCTTATAGAAGGAGTACCTTCCGAGATCACAAAGTTTATCCATGAACTATTGCCCATCCCTGTTTACTCTATTGGAGCAGGTATTGACTGCGACGGTCAGCTGTTAATCTGCGGAGACATGCTTGGTATGTTCCAGAACTTCACTCCGAAATTTGTAAAAAAATATGCTGACATAGCAGGAGCTTCAATTGAAGGCATTAAGAACTACATCTCTGATGTAAAAGAACTTAACTTCCCTGAAGACAAGCATTGTTATCATGTAACAGACGGAATAGAGAACTATGCCGGATTGTTCGAAGAGTACAAAAATAAAGTTAAATAGTATGCTTAGCAATTAATGTTAGGTAGATAAATAGAATAATAAAACTAAAGGTGGAAGAAGTATTAAATATGTACTTATTCCATCTTTTCTTTAATTTTGCGGATAAAACAAAGAAAAGTACACTAAGATGGGAGCTATGGTCCATACAAAAATTGCTACTAAAGCATTAATAGTTTACAAATAGTCTTTAAATTTCTATTTCGAGTTCGTTTTATTAAATAAAGAGTAAGAAATGAATCGAAAAAACTAAAGTATACGAAATTCGTAAAATCTATAGATTAAACATATACTAAAGTATTATAATAAGCAGTGAATAAAAAAAATTTGAAATGTTGGTTGTCGGGAAATATATTGACAATCAAAGCATTTTGATTTTTTAGTTGCCATTATATATGCATATTGAGGCATTTTTGCCAAAAATTAAAATGACCTAATATAAAATTAGAAAATATTATATAAATGTGGTGGGAAATGACACTATATTTATCAAAATTTCTTTAAGGTGTTTAAATGAACTATATTTCTACAATAATTGATTTACATTGCCATCTTATTCCAAATGTTGATGATGGTCCTCAAACCATTGAAGATAGCATTGAACTGGCTAAACAGTTGGAAAAATCAGGGTTTACTGATGTCTTTGCTACATCTCATGTAATGGATGGCTTTGGTTATTTAAGCCCAGAACGAATTTTATCGGAATTGGATATTCTTAATGAAGCATATAGAGATAATAATATAAAAATTAAAGTTCACCCGGGAAGCGAAAATTACATATTTCCTGAGTTGTGTGAGTGGATAAAGAAAAATAAATTAATAACATTAGGCGGAATTAATAAGTACATACTTATTGAGCTACCGCTTAATGAAATTCCCGTTTATACCAATCAGGTTCTATTTGAGTTAAAAATAATGGGTATTACACCAATTATTGCTCATCCTGAAAGATATTTAAAAGTGTCTGAGGAATTGAGTATTCTAAACTCATGGAAAGACTTTGGGGCTTTGTTTCAGTTAAACTTGAAAAGTTTATCGGGGAAGTATGGTTCAAAAGTTAGGGATACAGCTTTTTCAATATTAGAAAATAATTTTTATCAGTTCATTGGAACAGATGCTCATAATACGTCAGAATTGACTAATCCTTATGAAAAGGAGTTAAAAATACTTGAGGAGATGACATCTTCGGAATATTTTAAAAACCTGATCTCTTTCAATCCACAAAAGGTTATTGAAGGAATTCAAATTGATGTTGATTTAAATAAAAAAATCGCAAATCACAAATTAAGAAAGAACAAACAAAATTTCATTGAAATATTAAGTAAATCAATAAAGACATATTTTAGGAGGAAAACATGGAAGAAGAAATTGATTTATCGGTTATTTGGGAATCTTTAAAGAAAAATTGGAAAGTAATAGTTGTTTTACCGGTAATCATGACATTAGTCGCAGGAATTATAAGTATTTTTATTTTAAAGCCGGAATATAAGGCTTCAACAACATTAATCGTAGGAGCTAAAACAGCAACTGCCAGTCAGGACCCTAATCAATTATTAGCTCTAAATGTATTACAAGCTAATCAACAACTTGCTAAAACATACGGAACAATAGTAAAAAGCAGGACAGTAGGGGACAGAGTTATAAAAGAATTAAACTTGGCTATTCCAACTGATGTGTTAATCAGCAAAGTATCTGTTACTCTCGTACCCAATACTGAAGTATTAGAAATATCAGTCACAGATAACAATCCGGAATTTGCTGCATCTGTTGCAAACTCATTTGCGAAAAACTTCTCTGATGCGGTAATTGATATTAAGAAAGTTGACAGTGTCAGCTTAATAGATGCAGCAATTGCTCCGTCGAACCCCATAAAGCCAAACAAGAAAAATAATATAGTACTTGGATTTACTTCCGGAATACTTTTAGCATTTGGGTTTGTAATTGCAAAAGAACTTTTGGATAATACTTTGAAATCAGCAAAAGACATTGAACAGGTTTTAAATCTTCCGGTAATCGGTGTAATTCCTTACTATGAAGAGAACTTGTTGAAAGGGTAATTTTTATGGCTAATAAACTGTTATTAATGTTAAATAAACCCAAGTCGTCTATTTCTGAGGCATTTAGAATGCTTAGAACTAATTTAAGGTTCACAAGAGTTGATAAAGAAGTTAAAACAATTTTATTTACCAGTGCTAACCAGGATGAAGGGAAAACTTCAACAGTCGCATGTTTAGCAATAACTATGGCTCAAGAAGGAAAGAGGATTTTACTAATTGATTGTGACTTTAGAAATCCGAGTATACATAAATTTTTTGAAATTTCTAATGCAAACGGACTAACTACATCTTTAGTCACTGACGCATCGTACACGGAAAGCATACAAAGAATGAAAAATACAAAATTTGATGTTTTAACTGCGGGGCCAATTCCCCCGAATCCATCAGAATTATTGGGATCTTCGAAAATGAAGGAAATTTTGGATTCCGCTTCAAGATCCTACGATACAATTCTAATAGATGCTCCACCTGTAATACCTGTCACCGATGCATCAGTACTTGGTCAAATAGTGGATGGAGTAGTAATAATTGCTAGTTCAGGTGAATTAAAAAAGGACATGGCAGTTAATACAAAGGAACAGCTTGAAAAAGTCGGAGCAAATATCCTTGGAGTTGTTTTAAATAAAGTTAAGTACCACAGTAAAGAACAGTATTATTATTACTCTAACGATAATTAATTACTTGAAATATTATTTGTTGACAGCCTGTAAAATTTTACAGGCTGTCTTGTACTTTTGAAAACAAAGTGCTATTTTAAGTTTGTGAGAAAATTCGGTAGGTGAGGCTACCATAAGGATACGGGTTACTGCCGCGGAGCAATGGAGACATTGTGAGAAGGTCAACAGTCTATGTCGAAAATAAGGCATAGAATAATGTAATTTCATCGCCTTATGGAGTTGAAGCTTGTACGGTTATATATTTTGTTATTTCCATACCCGAGTTTTTTGGGTATGGTTTTATACTTTTTTGGATTTAACCATAAAGATATCGAAAATACTTTAAAAGAGGTGAGAAGGATGGCATCCGGTGAAGGGAGTAATGGTGGCAGTATAAAACTAAATAATTGTATTCATGAATTACTCCGTGTTAATTGGGGTTATTCTTCATGCTTTAAATTATAGTTTGTTATACCACCTTCTAAATGATTTTTAAACGGGAGGTGTTTTAAATGAAGAAATTAAAGGAACTCAAAGTAAGATACTTTGAAAAGAAAAAAAATGAATTACGGGAGATAAAGTTTGATCCGGAGTATATAAGAGATGCAGTAAAAACAGAAATAGATGATCTTTATGATAAATTGGACTCCGGTTTTCTTGGACTTGATGGAGAAGCAGTAGAATTATCCAGGATAAGATCCGGTAAAAACATAGTAACAAAGGGATCCGGGGATACTATATTTAAAAAACTCTTCAATGCATTTATTAATCCATTTACAGTGGTATTAATAGTCCTAGCAATTGTATCCTTTGTGACGGATGTAGTATTGAGTCCCGTCGGGGAGAAGAATTACGCAACTATAATAATTATTGCAGTAATGGTCCTGATTTCAGGTGTTTTAAAGGCAGTACAGGAGACTAAGAGCGGTAATGCTGCCGAACAGTTGGCAAACATGATCAGAACCACCACAAGAGTCAGAAGATTGGGTAGGACTGATGAAGAAATTCTGTTGGAAGATGTTGTTATAGGGGACATTATAGTCCTGTCGGCGGGAGACATAGTTCCGGCGGATTTAAGAATAATAAATGCCAGGGATTTGTTTATATCCCAAGCTTCTCTTACCGGAGAGAGTGAACCGGTGGAGAAACTGTCAAAAACAATTACTGAGGATCTCTCTGACACAGAATACAACAATATTGCATTCATGGGATCCACTGTTATAAGCGGAAGTGCGGCAGGGATAGTTATTGCCATAGGGGATAAAACCCTAATGGGCAGCATTTCTCATGTAGTCCAGGAAAAAGCACCCATGACAAACTTTGAAAAAGGAATAAACTCAGTATCATGGGTACTTATTAAGTTCATGTTAGTCATGGTACCCATAGTGTTTATTATAAATACTTTGACAAAGGGTGACTGGATTCACGCACTTCTCTTTGCAATCTCCATTGCAGTGGGATTGACCCCTGAAATGCTCCCCATGATTGTAACTGTTAATCTTGCTAAGGGTGCTTTAAGAATGTCTAAGGAAAAGGTTATAATCAAAAACCTTAACTCCATCCAAAACATCGGATCCATGGATACCCTATGTACGGATAAGACAGGTACTTTAACCAAGGATAAGGTAGTTTTGGAACTACATTTGGATATATATGGCAAAGAGGATTTAAAGGTTCTTAAACACGGCTTTTTAAACAGTTATTTTCAGACAGGATTGAAGAATCTGATTGATATTGCAATTATAGACCACTCACTGACTAACTTTGGGGATACACCGGAAATCAGAAGACTGAGAAATGAATATTTCAAGGTAGATGAAATACCCTTTGATTTTGAAAGAAGAAGAATGAGCGTAATAGTTGCAGACAAAACCGGTAAGACACAGATGATAACAAAGGGTGCAGTTGAAGAGATGCTTTCCATATCATCCTTTGTAGAGCACCATGGGGAAGTATATGAAATTAACTCAGAAATCTTAGGGACTATCCGTAAAAAAGTTGTAGAGCTAAACAAACAGGGCATGAGAGTCATTGCTGTGGCACAGAAAAATGAACTTCCCTCTATTGACAGCTTATCCAAGGAAGACGAGAAAGACATGGTCTTAATAGGCTATCTCGCATTTTTAGATCCTCCAAAGGAATCTACAGTGGAAGCTCTGACCATGCTTAAGAATTCCGGTGTGGATGTTAAAGTACTTACTGGCGATAATGAAAAAGTCACCCAAGCTATATCTAAAAAAGTCGGACTAAGGACAGACAGGCTGCTACTCGGAGAAGAAGTTGAGAAACTGACTGAAGTAGAATTATCGGATATTGTTGAAGACACGGTGATTTTTGCCAAACTGTCACCCCTCCAAAAATCCAGAATAGTAAAATCACTTCAGAATAAAGGACATACAGTAGGGTTCATGGGCGACGGTGTAAATGACGCACCTGCGTTAAAAACATCGGATGTTGGTATCTCCGTTGATACCGCAGTGGATATAGCAAAGGAATCAGCGGATGTTATTCTTTTGGAGAAGGATCTTACTGTTCTTGAAAAAGGAATTATTGAAGGCAGAAAGACCTACGCCAACATTATCAAGTACATCAAGATGACAGCAAGCTCAAACTTCGGTAATATGTTCTCGGTATTGGCAGCCAGTGCATTTTTGCCCTTCTTACCAATGGAGTCGCTGCACCTCATACTTTTAAACCTCATATACGATATGTCTTGCATTGCAGTACCTTGGGACAATGTGGACGCAGAATTTATCAAAAAGCCAACTGTATGGGAGGCTGATGGTATAAAGTCATTCATGCTGTGGATGGGACCCGTAAGCTCAATATTTGATATTGCAACTTACGTCATAATGTATTTTGTTATATGCCCGTCAGTTACCGGAGGATTAACATATACCCATTTGAGTAATCCGGCGTTGAAAGTTTTATATATTTCACTGTTCCAATCAGGTTGGTTTATTGAATCCATGTGGAGCCAATCATTAGTAATACACATGATAAGAACTGCTAAAATACCATTTATCCAGAGCAGGGCATCAAAACCGGTGATTATAGCTACAACAATGGGAATACTTACCTTGACATTGATTCCCTTCACCTTTATCGGTAAAGATATTGGATTGACAGCACTGCCGCTTCAGTATTTCATTTATCTTACCCTGATTATAGCCGTGTATATGGCTCTGGCATATTTTCAAAAACTCGGTTATATCAAAAGATACGGAAAGCTTTTATAATTGAATCAAAGAATTGATCTAACACCAAATTCACAGAACTAAGTAATGATTTGAATCAAGGACGGAATAAGGGAATAAAGTATTTATTGAATTGGAGGTACTGACCATGGATAAGACAAAGAACGATGAAATTATAAACAAAGAAGAACTTTTTAAAGATTATCCTGTTATCAAGGATATGGCCGAAGGCAAAGAGGTTGTTTGGATTAACCCTAATAAGACAGGATTTGAAGAAGCGAAGAAATCACTTACAGTGACCATGGATGAAGTCATTGATGCTGAAAAGAGGCTTGATAGGTTTGCTCCCTTTATCAGAAAAGTATTTCCTGAGACAGAAGAAGCAAAGGGAATTATAGAATCACCCCTGGTGGAAATCCCAATGATGAAGGATAAACTCAATAAAAAATACAATGCTGAATTAAAAGGAAGGTTATTGCTAAAGGAAGACAGTCATTTACCCATAGCAGGTTCTATAAAAGCAAGGGGAGGCATATATGAAATACTCAAGTATACCGAAGAGCTTGCTTTTAAACACGGACTTCTTACGATTAACGACTCCTATGACAAACTTGCAGATACCGATATTAAGTCCTTCTTTAAGGACTACACAATCCAGGTTGGTTCCACCGGCAACCTTGGGTTAAGCATCGGTATAATCTCAGCTGTAGTGGGATATAAGGTTATAGTCCACATGTCTGCAGATGCCAGACAGTGGAAAAAAGATCTTTTGAGGAGTTACGGAGTCACAGTAATTGAATATGACTCGGATTACAGCGTTGCGGTAGAAGAAGGCAGAAAACAATCAGATCTTGATCCAAAGAGCTATTTTGTAGATGATGAAAATTCAAAGAATCTTTTCATGGGATATGCCGTAGCAGCCATAAGACTTAAAAAACAATTGGGAACATTAGGTATTGCCGTGGATGAGAGCAATCCCTTATTCGTTTATCTGCCCTGCGGTGTCGGAGGTGCTCCCGGTGGTGTGGCTTACGGATTGAAAGAACTCTTCGGTGATAATGTTCATCCCTTCTTTGTAGAGCCTGTAAATTCACCATGTATGGCTCTTGGTATGGCATCCGGGTTAGACAATAAGATATCGGTCCAGGATATAGGGCTTACGGGTCTTACCCATGCGGATGGCCTGGCTGTGGGAAGAGCGTCGGGGTTCGTTGGAAGTGTCATGAAAAACCTCTTAAGCGGGGTAATTACCTTGAATGACCCAAAAATATATGAGTATATGAGAGACTTGCTGGAAAGTGAGGATATATTCATAGAACCCAGTGCATGTGCTGCTTTCCAAGGACCGGTTAAAATAATGACTGATAATAATTCAATAGACTATCTGAAAAAAGAAGATCTCATGTCAAAAATGGATAACTCAATCCATATAGCCTGGGCAACAGGCGGGAAACTGGTTCCTCAGAAGATTAGAGAAGAGTACATCGAAACTCATTTAGAATAATAAGATAATAGAAATACCCAAGACCCCCGGAAAATGTTTCCGGGGGTCTTGGTATAGTATCTAGATTAATTAGCTTAATTACTAAGTTTTACAGTGATGTATTTTTTTCTTCTATTGGTATTATGAAAGCATGATCTTCTCAAGATCGAGAGGAGCAACCTGTGAACCGTCCTTGAATGCTCTCATGTTTCCACCGGAGATTTCATCTATGAGTGCGATATGTCTGTCATCACCCACACGGCCGAACTCGAACTTGATATCATAAAGAACAAGTCCTTTTTTCAAAAGTTCGGCTTTTACAAGATCGCCGATTTTTTTAGTCATTTCTTTTAATACCTTATATTCATCATGGGTTAAGATTCCAAGCATATCCAAAGCATCTTCAGTAATCGGAGGATCCTGTCTTTCATCATCTTTTAGAGTAACCTCTACAAATGAATCCAGATCCTGACCGTTCTTTGCATACATGCCGTATCTCTTTAAGAATGAACCTACAGCCTTATATCTGCAGATAACTTCCAATCCTTTGCCGAAAACTTCTGCCTTTTTAACAGTCATTGTATTTTCTTCAGGAGCAGCTGAAATAAAATGTGTCGGAATGCCTGCAGCATTGATTTTTTCAAAGAAGAACTTAGTAA
>DAINSS010000019.1:9834-33240 GCA_036741195.1 Clostridiaceae bacterium
AGTAAGTTTTAAACCTGCTAATCCTGCACCCTCCATGGTAAGACCTACTGAGTTTGAACCCGGGTCGAATACTCCGTTTTCACCTGTAACATCATCCTTGAATTTTAACAAATAATTACCGTTCTCCAATTCAAAAACATCTTTGGTCTTGCCCTTGTACTTAAGTTTCATTCTAAGCCCACATCCTTTGATTTGATTAATATCCGAATATTATTTTAAAAATATGAAAAATAGTTCGTCTTTATTAAATATATTACCTGTGGACCCGAGTTTCAAGTAGTTAGGGGAATATATGAATTTAATAAGGACTGTTTTATATAAAAATGAATTACATAATGTTGTGTTTTTAAGGTTCAACACGACAATATTATCATTTATAATGTAATAAAACGTAATTATTTTTATAAAAAAACAATTACAAGGATTTATCTTAACAAATTGATTAAAAGAGGTGATCGTTTGAATGTATTAACAGATAAGTTGAAAGAAGTGATGCTCTCAGTTCTACCCATAACAGTAATTGTTTTGTTTCTGAACTTCACATTGACACCCATGGAGACACCCATAGTACTTAGATTTTTACTGGGTGCCGTTTTTATTATAATCGGACTGTCCATTTTCTTAAGCGGTGTGGATCTTGGAGTAACACCCATAGGGGACCATATGGGAGGAACCCTGGCAAAATCCAATAAAGGAATAATAATTGTAGTTGTGGGTTTTCTACTCGGTTTCTTTATATCCGTTGCAGAACCCGATCTGCACATACTGGCAGGACAGGTTGACAATGTATCCGCGGGACTGATATCCAAGGAATCCATTCTCATAGTTGTATCAGTGGGAATAGCAATACTGCTTATAATCGGACTACTCAGAATAGTTTATAACTTTGCATTGAACAAATTGTTTACCTTACTCTATGCAATGATTCTGTTATTATCCATATTCTCATCATCTGAGTTTTTAGCAATATCCTTTGATGCATCAGGAGCTACGACTGGAGCACTGACGGTGCCGTTTATCCTGGCTTTGGCTTTAGGTGTATCCAGAATGAAAAAGAACAGCTTAAGTTCCGAAACTGACAGTTTTGGACTGGTGGGTGTTGCATCGTCGGGTGCCATAATCGCAGTACTGGCAATGAGTTTGATTCGTGGGGTTAGCAATATCTCGGGAGAAATAAATGCAGATTTTACGAATAATGCATCGGTTCTGGGGCCTTTTATTTCCAAATTCCCGGTACTTGCAATAGAATCCGCTATAGCATTAGTTCCAATCATAATAATTTTTTTAGCGGCTCAAAAAGTTAAGTTTAAATTATCCAGGGCTGTGGTAAGAAAAATTATGTTCGGTATGTTTTATACTTTTTTAGGTCTTGTACTTTTCTTATTGGGTGTAAATGCCGGTTTCTTGGACGTTGGAATTATAATAGGACATAATCTGGCTTCACTGGATAATAAGTTATACCTCATTATCATAGCTTTCTTGCTCGGTATGGTGACAATATTGGCTGAACCGGCTGTATATGTACTGACTCATCAAATAGAGGATGTAACAAGCGGATATGTCAAAAGAAACATAGTAATGGCAACCCTGGCAATAGGAGTTGCACTTGCGGTATCGCTTTCAATTGTCAGGATACTTGTACCGCAGATACAGTTATGGCATTATTTACTGCCTGGTTATCTTTTATCAATCTACTTGTCCTATAAGACACCTCCATTATTTGTAGGTATTGCCTTTGACTCAGGAGGAGTAGCATCAGGACCCATGACAGCAACGTTTATATTGGCTTTTGCCCAAGGCGCGGCACAAGCCATTGAAAATGCCAATGTATTGATAGACGGTTTTGGTATCATAGCGATGGTTGCCATGACACCACTTATTGCTCTACAACTTTTAGGCTTATTCTTTAAAAAGAAATCGGAAAAGGAGGTTTTAAAAGAAAATGAATAACACTCCGAATACAGTAAAAAACCTTAATTACCAAATGATAGTAGTAATATGCAATTTTAATATGGGCAGCAGAATAGCAAAGGTTGGTAAAAAAGCAGGAATACACGGATACACCATAAAACTTGGGATGGGAACGGCAAAATCTTTTTGGCTTAACTTTTTTGAACTGTCGGACATAAGAAAAGAGATAGTTTATATGCTGGCTGATAATGTAACTTCAGAGAAGGCGATAAAAGACATGATGAATGAATTCCATTTTGAAAAACCCAACCATGGAATTATGTTCACCATACCTCTGACAGCCGTTGAAGGGGTACACGGTGTTAAGTACAACAAAATAGGGGAAGATGTATCAGACAATAATACAGATAAAGGAGTTGATGAATATATGCATCATTTGATAACTGTCATAGTTGAAAAAGGAAAGGCTGAAGAAGTAATGGAATCAGCCGAAAGAGCAGGAGCCAAAGGCGGAACCATTATGAATGCCAGGGGATCGGGAATACACGAAACAAGCAGATTGTTCATGATGGATATAGAGCCTGAAAAAGAAGTTGTAATGATAATTTCAGAAAAAGGGTCTACCCAGAACATCATCGATTCCGTAAATGAAGATTTGAAAATGATCGAGCCGGGCAACGGAGTCCTTTTTGTACAGAATGTAAGTAAAACCTACGGTTTGCACAATAAGTAACTGATAATTATTTAATTTAAGCAAACCCTTAAATATATTTCTAAATATGGTTTAAACAACATTACAAAAGTCACATTATAAAAGTCTCATGGTAAAAGTAACATGGCTAAAGCCACAGAGAATATCAATTAATAGATTATCTGTGGCTTTAGCTTTTTTAGTATTTCTTTCTGATATTGATTCCGTTTTTATTTTTGACCATATTTTAGATCTTATTTTAGATCTTATTTTAGATCATATAAAGCTGGGTTACTTGGTACTTTTCTTAAGTACCTTTTCGTAGAAGTTTATAAGTCTTGTGGCTGAGGCCTTACTGTCGAACCTGTCCCTTATCAATTTTGAGTTCTCCGTCCACTGATGGAAATAAACAGGATCCTGAACCAATTTATCAAGTTCGATTAGGAAGTCATCATCAGTGGGAGCTAAAATGGCACCATGTTTAAATGTGTCTTTATAGTTGGGAATGTCTCTTAAAATAATAGGCATCTCTGAACCGGAAGCCTCCAAGACACACATGGGGTGATTTTCCTGTTCTGCAGGTAGGATGAAGATATCAGTTGCCTGGTAATATTTTTTAACCTCTTCAAGCTCAATAACACCTGTAACGAGAAGGTTATCCGGAGCTGTATCTATTAATTTCTGCATTGTGAAAGAATCCGCTCCCATTACCTTTCCAAAGGGGATACCACCAACCCAAATGAACTGGTAATCAGGTCTTTCGGTAGCCATTTTATGGAAGAGATCAAATCTTTTCCTTGGTTGTATTTGGCCGTTACCCATAATAACTATTTTATCCTTTGGGATGCCTAGTTCCTCTCTTGCCGATAATCTGTCTTCAGTTGTCCGGTGGTAATTAGTCATGTCTATTGAATTATAAAGAAGCCCGGTATTTTTAAGCTTCATGTCTTTGATCAATTCTTCCTGCACTGAGCCTGAACAAGCTAATACAAGATCTGCTTTAGAATAGAAAAATCTTAGGTACCAATATGCAACCCAATTCCATTTTTCGGCCCATCTTAAGGAGCCGATGAAGGAGGCAGGCACCAGGTGTGCAGAAACTACTTTTTTTACGTTTGGCCGGAGTAACCATCCCATGGCATATAATCCCACAGTTTGTATGTGGACTATATCGTATTTGCCCTTACCATTGACTTCGACATCCACCCTGGGATCTCTTTTCAATGCATTGGTTATTTCCACATAAGCAGTATGAACACCGTGACCTTTTACAGTAAACTCTGTTTCGGAAATCATGTTTAATTTAATTTTACTCATAAGTCTATTATAGAATAGAAAAGGGATGTATTAATTAAAATATTATTAAAGTGGCTTAAATAATTATTTCCCATAGGTTCGGAGTTCAAATTGCCCTTGATTGAATTTATGAGTCCCATGAAGAGAAATTTCGATTTTAAAGAAAAAACCTTAAGGATTCTATGAATCCTTAAGGTTAATGTATGTAAATTTATTTCCGTGTTCCTTGACTACTTTTTCAAGATCCTTCGGACTTATCCAAACAGTTGCAGTATTAATATTAGGGTGGATACCGATTTTTTCATAGAATCTTAAATCTGAATCCAGGAAAACTTCAACCTTTTTATTCTCATCATTTAAGATTCCGAAGGGGGAAACCGCTCCCTTATTAAGTCCCAGATATTCTACAAGATAGTTTTCTGCTGCAAAGGACAGGGGCTTGCAACCAAGCTTATTTCTTATTTCTTTTAAGTTTACTCTTCTGTCCTTTTGTGCCACAAAGAGCATGAATCTGGTTTTCTTCTCGTCTCTTACAAAAATATTTTTTACAACTTCATTTTTCTTGTCGATGTTCAATGCTTCCATGGCCTCAATGGTATAAACAGGTTCATGCTGAACAACACTGTATTCAATTTTTAATTCATCTAATTTATCAAATACTTTTTGGCTTGTATCAGCCACTGCCATTCCTTCATCCTGAGGCTTATTATTCTCTAAATCACTCATTTGTTAATCTCCTCGAAATATTTTAATGCTTAGTAAAATTATATCATACAACCCTTACCGATTTATCAGAAACGGATTAGGTTATCCTGAGATGAAAAAGAAAATTACATTGTATAAAACCATTTCTCAATAACCTGATAAAAACTTCTCTTGGAGTGTGCAAACCTATAACTTGTAGTATAATTAATAAAGATACTATCTAGGAGGGAATACTTAATGAAGTGGAAATGTGAAATTTGCGGATTTGTAGCTGAAGGGGAAGAAGCTCCGGAAATATGTGAAGTTTGTGGTGCAGGTAAGGAATCCTTTGTTGATGCTTCCATAGTAACAGAAGAGGATAAGGACCTTAAGAAATGGCTATGCTTATATTGCGGATACATTTATGAAACAAACGAGGTTCCTAAGCTTTGTCCTGAATGTCAGGCAAAGGCAGAAGCATTTGTATTATTGGATGATTCCAAGGATCAGTTCCTCGATGCGGGAGAAATCTGGAAATGTACTTCCTGTGGTTTTGTACACTTCGGAGAGCATGCTCCTGAAGAGTGTCCTGCTTGCAACGCACTGCAAACAGCTTTCGTATCCAGAACTGCATGGTTAAAGAAAAGAGCATAAGATTATTCCTTAATTAAATATAAAGACAATTAGATAAAACAAAATCGATAATGGAAACATTGTCGATTTTGTTTTTTGATTAACTGTTTGAATTGCAGTTTGGATTAATGGGATATCTCCAAGGATTAATAATTTTTGGCATTAATAATTTTTAGTATAGGTAATTCTTAGGCTTGGATATTTCTTGGGTATGGATATTTATTCGGGTGTGTTATTGTATTATCGTAGTCTAATTAACATAATAGACCGAATGAGTGGACTTTGTTTAGAGAATAGAGATTAAATCGGGATAAACTGCAACATTAAAATAATAATACCGACTTGAAATAAACATTTGTCAAAGTGGGGGAGAATAATTTATATTTGATATATCTGTATGTTTTAAAGTCGTAACCAATTATTAAGGTTGGTTTAATATTCGGAAGTTAGAATGCTTATAGAACCTGGGTGATTTTCAGGACAAGATGAGGACAATAAGGAGAAGCCGTGTCAACGGATAATTACTTATGAAAATATTGATAACAACAGATTGGTATAAGCCCGTAATAAATGGAGTCGTAACTTCAGTATCAAACCTGGAGGACGGCTTAAAGGCGTTGGGACATGACGTCAGGATTGCGGCAGTATCCAATACAAATTATTCTTTTAAAAGAAATAACGTATATTATTTTGCTTCTTTGAATGCCAGCAATATTTATCCGGGAGCCAGGGTTAATATATCTCCTAACAAGGAATATCTCCAGGAGCTACTGGATTGGGCACCGGAGGTCATACATTCACAATGTGAGTTTTCATCCTTCAGGATAGCAACCAGGATTGCAGATGATCTTAATATTCCCATAGTACATACATATCACACTGTATATGAGG
This sequence comes from Clostridiaceae bacterium, assembly GCA_036741195.1. Taxonomy (GTDB): domain Bacteria; phylum Bacillota; class Clostridia; order Clostridiales; family Clostridiaceae; genus JG1575. Next base: position 15,941 of record DAINSS010000019.1, read on the forward strand.
ATTACACTCATTACTTCTCTCCGTCGGAAAGATGGGGGAAACAAGTGACGGCAGTGTTGACAAGGCTCATACTTAAAAGAGTGGATATGGTCATTGCGCCTACAAGAAAGGTTAAGGATCTTCTGGAGGGCTATGAGATCAAGCCGGAGGTATTTGTAGTACCAACGGGTATAAATACGGATAAATACAATAAAATCATAGAACCTGAGAGAAAAGCACTGCTTCTTAAGGAGCTGGGTATCCCGGAGGGTAAAAAAGTTCTCCTTTATCTTGGAAGAATTGCCACGGAGAAGAACCTGGATGAGGTTATAAGATATACATCAGAGATTAAAAGAGATGACTTATTTCTTTTGGTTGTTGGTGACGGACCTGCCAGGGCGGATGCCGAGGCGGAGGTTGCAAGGTTAAAATTGCAGAATGTTCATTTCACGGGGATGATACCTCAGGCGGATATATCGGATTATTATCAATTGGGAGATGTATTTGTTTCGGCATCAACCAGTGAAGCACAGGGTTTGACCTATTATGAAGCTTTGATGACAGGTTTGCCCATAGTGTGCAAACATGACCCAATATTGGACGCCATAATTGTTGAAGGAACCAACGGATACCAATTCAGTGATTTTACCGGTTTTAAAAATGGATTGGAAGCTATTTTAGACAAAAAGGACGGACTTCAGGGCAATAAAGAAAAAATAGCTCAGGATTTTAGGGAAACCTACTCCATTAAAAGATTTGCCGAAAATGCTTTGGAAGTATATGAGAAAGCCATCGACAACAAGAAAATGGAAGGTAAAACGAAAAGAAGCGCTTTGGGCTTTACAAGAACAATATTAAGGATTAACAATGTTGGATAAATATATACTACCTTTGGATGGGAAAATGACAATGAAAAAAGATGATAGATATGATCAATTTCTACTAAGAAATAAAAACTTGATCACTTTACTCGGTGTGTTCCTATCCGCAGTGTTTGTGGCTTACGGATTACGATCCGGCATACTGACAAATACAAATAAAATGGATACCTTCATACAAAGCTTTGGGTTTTTGGCACCAATAATATTTATAGTAATCCAGATTGTGCAGGTTGTAATACCAATAGTGCCGGGAGCAGTCAGCTGCGTTTTGGGAATAGTAGCCTTCGGACCGGTATACGGACTTCTGTTAAATTATGTGGGGATAGTTATCGGTTCGGTAATAGCTTTCAGATTGGGCAGAGAGTACGGCGGAGAGTTTGTACGGGCAATGACGGGGGATAAATTCTTTATAAAGTATAGTAAGTATTTATCCAAGGAATACCATTATGACAAAGTATTTTTGCTTTTGATGTTCTTCCCCTTATCACCTGACGATTTTCTGTGTTACCTGTCAGGCATGAGTAAAATGACCTTTAAGAAGTTCATGACAATACTACTTTTAAGCAAGCCCCTTTCAATTACCTTCTATTCTTACGGATTGATTAAAATAATGCAGCTTGTATCCACATTAAGACATTAAAAATAAATTTGCCTATTGTAGAAAATGAGTATATACTATAGAAGGCTTAGAAGAGACATTGATTAATATTGGAATAATATCCCTGTATTATTAAAGGTACAGGGGTTTTTTATGTATAAATTTAAAGAAAAGAGGAAAACATGGAAGAAATAACAAAGCCGGGTTTTAAAGAACTCGGGTTATCAAACGAAGTAAACAGAGCGATAGAGGATATGGGGTTTGAAGAACCCTCAGCAATACAGGCAGAAATTATACCTGTTTTATTAAGCGGTTCCGATGCAATCGGACAGGCACAGACAGGAACAGGCAAGACACTTGCTTTCGGAGCACCTATGCTGTCTATTATAGGCAAGCCAAAGGGACATGTTTCAGGTATAGTGTTATGTCCTACAAGGGAACTGGCCGTTCAGGTGTCAGATGAACTTTCAAGACTTGCAAAATACACCAAGCTTAAAATGCTTCCCGTATTCGGCGGAGCACCGATTGACAGGCAGATCAGAGCTTTGAGGGACGGAGTGGACATTATTGTAGGAACTCCGGGAAGAGTCATAGACCTTATCGACAGAAAGGTAATAAAGCTTGATAAAATCAACTTCTTTGTCTTAGATGAAGCAGACGAGATGCTTAACATGGGATTTATAGAAGATATTGAAACAATTCTTGAAACATCCAATACGGACAGACAGAACATGCTGTTCTCGGCTACAATGCCAAAGAGAATAAAGATCCTGTCCAAGGACTATTTAAAGGACGACGCAGAGCACATCGTTATTGAAAAAAGCACAATGACTGTTGCAACCACGGAGCAGTACTATTTTGAGGTAAGGCTATAAAGCCGAGGCAATGCACGGAGATATCAAACAGGTATTAAGACTTAAGACACTGGGAAGATTCAGGGACGGATCATTGGACTTCTTGGTTGCAACAGACGTTGCAGCAAGGGGAATAGACGTTGAGAACATATCCCATGTTGTAAACTATGACCTGCCACAGGATATAGAGTCCTACGTACATAGAATAGGCAGAACAGGAAGAGCGGGCAGGGACGGTATAGCCTTAACTCTTGTAACTCCAAGAGAGTACATGGACTTAAAGCAGATAGAGAAGTTCACAAATTCAGTAATCAAAAGAAGCGAGATACCTACATTAGATGAAATACTGGAGAACAAGCTCTCAGGCATAATGAAAAAAGTAGATGCAGAACTTGAGTCCGGAGACTATAAAAAGCTGGTTCCACAGGTATTGAACCTGGATGACTCCTATAACCTGGCTGAAGTTGCCGCAGCACTTCTCAGCATTTACTACAAGGATGAAATGACCTATGACTACAAGGAGAATAAAATCGGAGGCAATGTAGAGTTCCAAAGATTATTCATGACTGTAGGCAAAATGGATAAACTTACCCCTGTAAAGCTCCTTAACTTCTTTACGGAACAAGCCAAGACCCATGGCGATGATATCGGGAATATTGACATGGCAGAGAAGTTCACCTTCGTAGATGTCAATAAAGCAAAGATTCAGGATATACTGGACAACTGCAACGGTAAAAAATTCTGCGGAAGAAAGCTTGCCATAGAAATATCCGACGGCACCAAAGGAAACAGAAAAAAGAGATCCTCTGAAGCAGGCGGAAAGTCCATGGGCGGAGCAAGAGCAAGAGGCAGAAAGCCAAGATCAAATTCTCCCGTACCACCAAGATACTAAACAGGCAAATTTGAATAAACTAAGATAATAAAACAGCACTTAGTTCAAATATGAAACTAATAATCAACTCTAATTACAGGGTTGATTATTTATTTTTTGAAAATCTCATAAAGTTTAAAATTTTGTTTATTTACGAAACGAAATAGATGTTTGTTAAATCGAATACATTACGGATTTGTTTTAAAATTAAGCTAATTAAAAACCAGGGGGTTTTAAAATGGCAGTAATCAAATATACGGAGAAAGACAATGTAGTGACATGTCTTGATGCAGTGACAACAGGACAGGAGATAGTATTTGACGGAGGCAGTGTTTCAGCCGTTGAAGATATCAAGAAGTTCCATAAGATGGCTGTGGCACCGATTGAAAAATACGGTGAAGTTATTAAGTACGGAGAAGTCATTGGTCATGCTTTAGCTGATATTAAACCCGGGGAATGGGTGCATGTTCATAACATTGAAAGCATGAGGGGAAGAGGAGACAAGTCAGGGGGTACAAAGTAATGATGTTAAAAGGATATAAGAGACCGGATGGAAAATACGGAGTCAGAAACCATCTACTGATAATACCGACATCCGTATGTGCAAGTGAAGTTGCCAAAAGAATTGCAGACAAGGTTGAAGGAGCTGTTGCAATACCGCATCAGCACGGATGCTGCCAAATGGGTGAGGACTTTAAGCAGACTGTAAGAACACTTGAAGGCTTCGGAAAGAACCCAAATGTGGGAGGCTCTGTTGTTATCGGCCTAGGTTGTGAAGGAATCCAAGCTAAAACAGTAAGAGATGAAATTGCCAAATCAGGCAAACCGGTGGAGATGTTGATCATCCAGGAGGAAGGCGGCACCACAGGAGCAGTTGCGGAAGGTATAAAGCTTGCAGAAGGCATCAGGGAGAAAATTAAGGACCTTCCCTTGGAAGAATTCCCCATGTCAGAATTGATTATAGGATTGGAATGCGGAGGCTCAGATCCCACGTCCGGTTTAGCTTCGAATCCTACGATCGGATATGCATCCGATTATGTGGTTAACGAAGGAGGCAGTTCAATACTGTCAGAAACAACGGAAGTCATCGGTGCAGAACATATCATGGTAAAAAGATTCCCTGAATCCGAGCAAGAGAAGTTTCTCTTCATGGTAAAAAGGATAGAGGATAAAGCCATAGCAATAGGGGAGGACTTAAGAGGAAGTCAGCCTACACCGGGAAATATTGAGGGCGGATTATCCACAATAGAAGAAAAATCACTTGGTTGCATGTTTAAAGCCGGATATTCCGACTTTAAGGGAACACTTGAATATTCTGAAGCATTACCATATGACAATAAGGGACTTTACTTCATGGATACTCCCGGTGAAGATATAGATTCAATAACGGGAATGCTGGCAGGTGGTGCACAGATAATCCTGTTCACCACAGGCAGGGGAACTCCTACAGGTTCGGCAATCGCTCCGGTAATCAAAATCACCGGCAACCCTGATACCTATAAGAAGATGACCGAAAACATCGACATCAACGCAGGTAAGATAGTTACCGGTGAAAATACACTTGAAGAAGTGGGTAAAGAGTTAGTAGACATGATCTACAGAGTCGGAAACGGGGAACTTACAAAAGCCGAAATACTGGGTCACGAAGAGTTTGGTATCTACAGGATATCCGACACATTCTGATTTGACTTACCGGACTTTAAAATCCTCCACAGGGTGGTTCTTGATATACCAAGTTCATTGGCAAGATCCGTCTGAGAAATCTGACTCTCATTGAGTTTTAGATTTACAATATCATAAATGATATCATCCAAAGGCTGACTCAGATCAATTTCTGATTCAGTCTTTATTGTTTTTTTGTCAGTAGTATACCTGCTTTTTTCCAATACGTTTTTGACAGTATCATAGGGGACGAAGGTAGTCATTGACCTGCTTGTCAAAGACATCAACACATTTCTTAATTCAGTGTGATTACCGGGCCATGGATACTCCATTAAAAGCTCCAGTCCCTCTTTGTCTATGCCGCTTGTCTGATGACCCGTCTCTCGGTTAATCTGATCGATATAAAGACTGACGAGTCTTGGGATTTCATCCCTGTTATCTCTTAAGGGACCAAGCTTAATCTCAGCCAGGCTGAGTTCTTCCTTTAACACTTTGAGCAGATTGCTTGCTTCCGTATTTTCAGAATTCCAGGTCAGAATGACATGATTGTCTTTAAGGCAAGGGGATTCCTTGAAATAGGAAATCAGTTCACGCAGTCTTAAAGGGCTTAATTCATCCACAGAATTGAAATACAAAGTCAACCCTGAGGAGTTTAAGGGTGATTGGAAGCCTCCCAAGGTATAAACCCAGGCTTTGTCATCCATTTCCTTGCAGTAGAACTTATAATAGGGGGCGTCGGAAAAACTGCTGTTAATATATAAAGCATTTGCAACGGTATCCTTCCCTGTGCCTGTTTCACCCGATATTAAAACAGGAAGCTTGAACATGGATAATCCGGACAGGTTGCTTTTTAATTCCTCAAGATTTTTCTGATTGAAAATAATATTGATGAGGTTCCTGTTAACATCGTCGATGCCGGTTTTTTCTATTCCTGAACCCTGTATGTCATAGCTTTTGTCATGAACATCACAATAGAAAATCAATTTACCGGATTCAGTTTTCACACCTTCGATAAATTTATTTTTACCATTTACCTTTCTGACAGAATGGATTCGTTTCTTTTTCAAAAGAGAAGGTATCATTGAGGTAGCAAGCCTTATGACACTGTTAGTATCCTTCAGATTGGATGACTTATATAAAAGCTCTGAGTTTTCATTGAATATAATGACAGAGTTATGACTTAAAGCCATGGCTTCTTCCAAAAGCTCCACCTGTGCCCTGATTTCACGTCTTGCAGTTCCGATGCTGACTGCATCATTAATTGCTTTTAATACGCTTTCCCTGCCTGATATTAAAAGAATGCTGTTAATACCTACTTCCTGGGAAACCTTGGATGAAATACTGTCGGTTATAATCAGGCTGTAGTTTTTATCTTTAACTGAAAACATGACCTTGTATACTTCATCTATGTTTCTGACAGTGAATATATCAAAGGGTACATCCAATAGTTTAGTAAGTCTTTCAGCCGTCTCTGTAAGGGATGGATAACCGATGAAGGCATTCATACCGTCATAGGGTTTAGCCAGGTTCATAGCACTTAAGATATCCATGTAGCTGAAATTTAAGTTAACTACAGGAAGTTTGGAAACCTTGGCCAAGAGCTCAGCGGTTCCTCCTCTTGAAATCACCACGTCGTAATCGTCCTGGTTGATTTCAGAAAATAAGGCAACGCCGTCTTCAAGATCACCGACAACGGAGGACACTATACAGTCTTCCCTCGTACTTGCTATCTCCTCTATTATATTTTTTAAACCCTCGTAAGGGGCAACTGAAATAATTCTGATTTTTTCCATTTTCAACTCTAATATCGTGATTAATTGTTTTTTAAATCAATTCTTAAATAGAATAATTCTATTTATTATAAAATTTAATAAACATGTTTAGTTTTAATGCGCTTAGACACTCATTTTTTATTATAATCCACAAGCCATGTATTTAAAATAGGGCATATGTAAAACGTATTAAATAGATTTAATAAAAAAAATAATAAATGTCAAAGTATATCTGGTATTCTACTTTGTAAACTTGGCAAAGGTGGTTCCGAGCTTTAAAGCCCAAAGCATGCTTTCTTCTCTTGCAATTCCTTTACCTGCAATATCAAATGCAGTGCCGTGATCCACAGAAGTTCTGATAATGGGCAGACCAAGAGTTATATTAACACCTGAGTCAAAAGCAAGAAGCTTCATGGGGATATGTCCCTGGTCATGATACATGGCAACCACCATGTCATATTTCTTCTGAGATGCCTTCAAGAAAACCGTGTCGGGTGCTACAGGACCTTCTATGTTTATGCCTTCGGATTGTGCCTGAACAACGGCTGGGGCTATCTCATCCATATCCTCTCTTCCGAAGAGTCCGTTTTCTCCGGAGTGGGGGTTTAAGCCGGCAACTGCCATTTTTGGTGATTCAATCCCAAGATTTTTCAAAGCTTCGTACCCAAGATGGATAACATCCAAAACCCTGTCTTTCTTGACCCTGTCACAGGCTTCTCTTAAGGAGCAATGGGTTGAAACATGTACTACGGACATTATTTCACTCCAAAGCATCATGGTATATTTCTTGGTATTTGTAAGTGTTGCAAAAATCTCCGTATGACCGTCATATTTATGACCGCCAAGGTGAAGAGCTTCCTTGTTTAACGGAGCTGTAACCACCGGACCTGCTTCCTTTGCCATGGAGATGCCGATGGCCTTCTCCAGGTACCTGTATGCTGCATCGCCGGCAATGGGGGATACCTGGCCTATTTTGACGGTCTCCGTATCCAGCTTCACTGCGTCTATAATGTTGACATGTTCCTCTTTAAAATCGGCTACGGTTTCAATTACATTGAAGGGAGAAGGGGTATTGAGTAATTTTTTATAATACTCAAGGATACCGACACTTCCTACGATTATAGTGTTGTTTAAAAGCTCTTTACTGGATTCGACTGCTTTTAATGAGATCTCCGGACCGACACCGGCGGGATCTCCCATGGTTATTAACGTTTTTTTCATGTTACACCGGCTCCTTTAATTTTGTAAGACTCCTGAATATGGTATCCGGTTCACCAAAGGCACCGGCTTTGGTAACAACAGGAAGACCTGCATTCAATCCGCCTTGTAGTTCGGATAGTACAACACCGGTTGACAGCTCTCTTTTAATCCTGCTGCCTGAAGAACCAAGATGATTGATTACCGATATTGCAGTATCGCCGCCTGTTAAGAACAAGCCCGATACAAAGACTTTTGATAATATATCCTTGGTTAATATACCAAGGGCTTCCTGAACCTTTTTACTCGCTTCCTTACCTGTTAAACCAAGTTTTTTTGCGGCTTCAATGGTGTAATTATAATCAGATCTTTGCTTGGACGAAGTTAGGATTGCATTTCTGCCTTCAGATAAGTGACGTACTATCTCATCAACATAGGTTTCAAATCCCTTCTTGTTTAAAAGTACTTCGGCAGGTACCAGGACTATCGGAACTCCTTCATAAGCTGCATATGCCATTTGCTTTTCTGCTACCTCACTAATAGAACCTACCACGGCAAGGCTTGGTATTTGGGGAACAATAGAATCGAAAAGGGCATCTGCAAGGCCGGCAGAACCAACCCATAGGATTTTCTTTCCCGGTGTGTTACAGCTTCTTGCTATAATCTCCAAATCAGAAGTTTCCTCAGCATCAAAGGTATGTGAAATACCTGCCGACAAATCTATGTTGCCGCTTCTGACTTCACTGAGTTCATGATGTGTTACTTTACCTGCAACATCCCTTAAAATCTCCGATATGTTGTCTTCTGTAACCGGATTATATGGATCCTTTGCCATTTCTGTCTCCAGTATCCTTACTCCCTTAAGGTAGTGGATGCCATCTGCCGTTGTTCTGCCTATTTTTGGAAAGGCCGGAGCAAAGATGATTTTGTCAGCAGAATATAATTCCTGAACTGCCTTAACCTCTTCTTTTATATTACCCCTTACAGTGGAGTCAACTTTTTTAAATACTATGTCGAAGTTTCCTTTTTCGAAAACCGTTTTTGTCAAATTCAATACTTTAATATAAGAGTCAGCTTTCGGGATGTTTCTTGACTCCGTATCAAGTACCATGGAACCCTCAACTTTATTTAAACTCTCGGGAAACAGAACTACTTCCGTCTCTATTTTTCTTTTTTTCATTTGAACGCCGGTGTCATTGGAACCGGTGAAATCATCAGCAATAATTAGATATTTGTTCATAAGAACGCGCTCCTGAATTTATAGTAATAGGGGCACAGGAATAGTGCCCCTTAAATACTTATTTGTTTATTTTACTATTACGGCAACTCCGTCGGGAATTACGGTAACTGTTGCATCTTTACCTGCAATTTCATAGGCTTTGGTCATGGCTTCTTCAAGATTCTTTGCAGGGATCATATGAAGATCTCTCACGGTTTCATCATCAACTTCGGATATGAAAATAACCCTTGCTCTTAATAAAACTCTGGCAAAAATCTGCGACTGCCACTGATCTGCTATGGTTTCTTCCTTTGGAGTATTGAGGAATTCTGCCATCATTGCATTTTCATCCGGCTGCTCTTTAAAGGACTTTAAGAAACCGTCTCCGCCGACTCCGTCACTGGACTCGGAAGCAACAATGATTACTCCGCCTTCTTTTACACAAGCCTCGGCTGCAGTCATGGATTTAACTGCCTGATAGATGTTCTGATCAAGAGGATACCCGCCGTTACTTGTAAGTACGATGTCAGCTTCCTTTCTTTCAACGCCGGCATAATCCTTCAACCATTCTGTTCCGGACTCGTGAGCTTCCTCAAGGTCTCCTGCAACGCAATGGATAACTTCCTTTGCAGCGTTTATTACAACATTACAAATGAAAATGAGCTTCAGCTGTCTTGCTGCGAATACCATATCCCTGTGAATAGGGTTGTCTTTCAGGACGCCGGTCCTGGAATGAGGGCTGTCAATGAATTCGGCATTATGATTGTACATAACCGTCTTTCTGGAACAGCAACCGGGGAACACACTTTTTCTTCCTCCGGAATATCCGGCAAAGAAGTGTGGTTCAATGAAGCCTTCTGACACAAGAAGGTCTGCCTCTGCGGCAATCTTATTTACTATAATCTCTCCGCCTGAAGGAAGAGTGCCTACATTAACAAGCATTGATTCATCTTCGCTGTCATGGACATAGATTTTTTCCTTGTTATATATCTCTTCCCCAAATTTGTTTTTAAGTTCATCCTGGGTCGTGCCCCTGTGGCATCCTGTACCGATCAATAAAGTTATATCTGCATCGGGGTTGCCTTTTCTGATTCTCTCCAACATCTGAGGGATAATAATTTTGCTTGGAACCGGTCTTGTATGGTCTGAGCAAAGTACAACAACCTTATTCTTTCCAACGGCTAATTCTTCAAGTTTCTTAGTACCGATGGGATTATCCAAAGCTTCTTTAACTAAATCCCACTGAGACAGGGGAGCGGTATATTCTTCAAGCTTTGAAACCAAAATGCCTTGAATCTTTGAATCTTCTATTTCAGCTTCCTGAAACTTTTTACCATAGGGTAATTTTACTAATGCCATTTAGATCTCCTTTTTCGTAAAGTTTTTGATTGAATCTTCAGATTCAATCTGGTAATTTCTTACAGCAATACAGACAAAATGTATGCTAAGTACTACATTGATTTTCTGTATACAGTCTGTTTAAGCGACAGTCTGTAGTTTTGCCTGTTCCTTTTTAGAGAAGTAGTGTGTCAGCAGCGGACAAAGGATTGCAGTTACTATGATTGCTCCTGTGATCTGTCCTGTTGCCGAAGTTGATATTGCTTCAGTTGTAGCACCGATGGAAAGTAGGAATGCAGGTGTTCCGACCGCATTACCTGCAGTGGTACCGATAGCCCAGCCGACACCGGAGTTCTTAGCTTTAAGAGCTTTCATTAGCAAGTATCCGCCGAAACCTGTTGTCAATGTACAAACTACTCCCAGAAGGATACCGGGGATACCGGCTTTTACAAGGTTACCGAAGTTAAGTCCTGCACCAAGAGGGAATGCGAAGAACGGTATCAATAAATATGTTCCCGGCTCCAAGAACTTTGCTAAATCCTCATCCAGGTTACCTAATACAAAACCGACTAGTATCGGAAGTATTGTAGCGATTAGTGCTTTGAAAGGTATGTTTGCGATACCTGAAGCACCAAGCGCAACCATTGTTAAGAAAGGACCGTCATTGATTGACAGGATTGAAACTGCACCAACGTCTGTTGAATCACCATACTCAGAAGCAAGAGCTGAATAAGGTCCGCCGTTTGAGTTAGTTATAGCTGCAATAAAAGCCAAAGGTGTAATGGTTAAGAAACCTGCCTGGCCGAATGCTGCGTTAACAGCGATACCAAGGGCAGCACCGATAATAAACTTGATCAATGTCAAGCCGGTACCCTTTATAAGAGCAGAACCAGCCTGTTTAACCTTGATCTGTGCTCCGTTACAGAAAAGGAAAACACCTAGAATTGCGTTTGCGCCGGTTTTCCACATTGCAGTGGAGAATCCGCCTAAGTCTGCCAATTGAGCCGGGAATAAAGTGTTAACAAGTGCGCCTAGTAACAGGGGGATGATCATCATTCCGCCGGGTACTTTTCTTACAGTTTTTAAAATGTTCATCATTTTTCCTTCTTTCATTTATTATTTTGTTATAGAAAGTTAATTAAATATGGGATGAAGTTTTATTTCTTTATTATTAGTTTTAATAATCGAGCCACATTTTCTGAAGTCCGCTCAATATTCTCCTTGCCGCGCTCCAATGCCTCCGGCAGGGAAGTGGCACCTTGAGTTATAGGGAAAATGGCATCAAATCCATGTTCAAATAAAATATAGCTGTCTTCTTTAACATTTCCCGCCATTGCAATGACCGGAATATCATACTTCTTAGCAGATTTTGCAACACCGTAAGGGGCTTTTCCAAACCTTGTCTGGGCGTCTATGCCGCCTTCTCCTGTTACTACTAAATCTGCATCTTTTAGCTTTTCCTCAAGATCTGTATAGGTTATTACCATTTCGATTCCACGCTTTAATTCGGCATTTAAAAATGCCATGAGACCTGCTCCAAGTCCGCCGGCCGCACCGGCACCGGGGTAGTTCTCAACATCCTTACCCAGAGTTTCTTTAATAATCTTTGCGTAATTTTTTAAATTGGAGTCAAGCTCCGATACCATTTCCGGAGTAGCACCTTTTTGAGGCCCGAATATGGCTGAAGCTCCTGTATCACCTGTAAGTGGATTAGTTACATCGCAGGCAACAACAACTTCGGTATCTTTTAATCTTTCATCCAGACCTGATACATCGATTGTCATCAGATCCTTTAAAGAACCTCCTCCGAAGCCAATTTCCCGACCGGAAGAATCCTTTAAAGATCCTCCGAGGGCTTGGAACATTCCTGCACCACCGTCGTTGGTGGCGGATCCACCGATACCGATCAGAAGTCTTTTTACACCTTTATCAAGGGCAGCCTTGATAAGTTCACCGGTGCCGTAGGTTGTAGTGACTAACGGATTCCTTTTGTCCCTTGGTACAAGTTCAAGACCCGAAGCAGTTGCCATTTCAAGTACACCGGTTTCTTTATCACCAAGGATTCCGTAAGAAGCAAATCTTCTGTTTCCTAAAGGATCTGTTACCTCTGCCTTAAAAAGCTCTCCGCCGGTTGCATCCACAAGGGATTGAACTGTACCTTCTCCACCATCAGCCATGGGGACATGTATAAATTCGGCATCAGGGAAAATTTTGATAAAACCTTTTTCCATGGCGATGCAGGCTTCCCTTGCAGTCATGCATTCTTTAAAAGAATCGGGAGCCAGAACGATTTTCACTAATAATCACCTCACATTCTATTAATATGGCATTGAAAAGCGTTTAACCTATATCAGAATAGTAGCAATCCCAATATCTGACGTCAATTTTATGACCTCTTGTTTCGTTTCAAATATAAACATAATTAACATGAATTTAATGAATTATCATTCTAAAAAAAGTGATTCATTTTTAAACAAGGATTACTAAATATCGGTAAAATTTGGCATATATATGAGTAATATTGAAAATGTTATTCATTTCAGGGAAAATACAAAATATCCTGCACACAACCAAATTTCTGATGAAAAAATACAGATTTTGTTCTTATATTAGAATTCCTTATGTTATAAAAATGCATGGAAACAGTAGACAATCAATATTGGGGTATAATTAAAACATAAAATATTCTCGCACCGGGGAGGTATATTCATGGCAGAAAATTCTGATTCAAAAGTACTTGAAACAAAAGAGTTTCCCACAGAGATTCAGGGATACCTGAACAGTATCAAGGAAGATGAGAAAAGAGAGGATGTATTGTTCTACTTAAACTACATGAGGGAGAACCATCCTGATATTACTCCGGTCATATCCTATGGAATCCCCACCTATAAACTCTCAGGGAAAAGAAGATATATTGCATTCTCAAACGCAATAAACCATTATACATTCCATACAACAGATTTTAATGTAATTGATGAATTAAGGGAGAAAATCAAAGGCGCAGGGAAAGGAAAAGGCAGCGTACAGTTAAAATACGGTGTTATCGAAAACAGAGAACTAATCCTTGATGCTATGGAGAGAATCATAAACAGATAAGGTAAACCAGAATAATTTAAATTCACTTTTGGAGGTACAAATTGAAACTAAGAACAGTAATTGCAGACCCAGCAGGCAATATTACAGCCTACGTATTGGACCCTGTAGACAAGAATCAGCATATAGAAATTGCACAAAAGCTGATCAATTTAAGTGAATATAAGATTGAACAGGTTGCCTTTGAAAAGAAGCCCTACGATTCAGAAGGATATATAGAAATGATGGCAGGAGAATTCTGTGGAAATGCCACAAGAAGCTATGGTTTATATCTGATGAAAACCAACAAAACAAAGGATCCTAGAAAAGCCCTTGTAAGAATATCTGGCTCAGAAGAAGTACTGACGGTGGAAGCGGATGACAGTTTAAGCGAAGCTACAGTTGAAATGCCGCCCATTCTCGGGATAAACGAAATCAAAACTAAAGCTTCAGGGGCTCTCCCCATTGTAAAAATGGAGGGCATAAGCCATGTAATAGCCCTGGTGGATGACATCAATTCAGTCAACACCGACACCGGATCAATTAAAGATCCTTCACAATCAATTTACAGGTGGGAAGTTCTTTTGGAAGAGTTAAAAGATCTTGTTGATGATGAGGCCTTCGGCATAATTTACTATGATCCTAAAAAAGACATGATGAAACCCTTGATATGGATAGGAGGCACCGGCACTGCAATATGGGAATCCTCCTGCGGATCCGGAACTGTAGCACTAGCTGGTTATCTCAACAGAGAGAACAATGATGATTTTGATCAATACTTCATTGAACCGGGAGGTGTACTTCAAGTCAAAAGAAGAAACGGCACCTTGAAATTAGGCGGTCCTGTCTCAATTTCAGAAGTTATGGAGATAGAAATGTAAGAAAAAAAAAAAGACCAAGTAAATATATTGCAAAGAATATAAAGTATGTAAAATAAGAGAATAAAGCTCAAATGCAATATTTGCATTTGAGCTTTTCTGAATGTCTTTCATTTAGCATTAGACAAGGTTAATTACCACATGGCAACATAACCGTCGGTTCTGCCTTCACAGGCTCCGCAATAGGTGCCGTTTTCATCCCTTAGAATAATCTCTCCTCTGCCGAAGAGACCTGTGTCCTTTGTGGTTTCCACCTCATGTCCATGGGTTTTTAAATATTCGATAGTGCCTGTATCCATTGATTCTTCAACAAAAACCTTCTTACCGCCTGTCCAAATCCATCTCGGTTTATCCAAAGCTTCCTGGGGGTTACTGCCGTTTAAGATCAATGAGGTCAATACCTGCACATGGGCTTGCGGCTGCATAAAGCCTCCCATAATACCAAATGGGCCGTAGGGCTTGCCGTCTTTGAATAAGAAGCCCGGAATAATTGTGTGATATGATTTTTTGCCCCCGGCTACTTTATTGACGTGTTCCTCGTTGAAGGCAAAGTTTGCACCTCTGTTGTTTAAAGACACACCTGTATTTGGGATTACAACACCTGAGCCGAATCCCATGTAGTTGGACTGGATATAGGACACCATGTTGCCCTCTGAGTCAGCAGCACAAAGGTATACCGTACCGCCGTTGATGGGATCCATGGCTTCCGGTGTGACTGCATCAGTTGTTATAATTTTCGCTCTTCTTTTAGCAAAATCCATGGATAATAAAGATGCGGCATCTGTAGCCATGTATTTTGGATCCGTTATATGTTTTGCCGCATCTGTCATGGCCAGTTTTACAGCCTCAATCATTTTATGGGTATTTTGAGGGGTTAGTTCACCGTCAAAGTCCATTGCTTTTAAGATGTTTAAAGCCATAAGTACGGAGATACCGTGTCCGTTTGGAGGTATTTCATATACTTCATGGCCATGAAATTCAGTTTTAATAGGTTCTACCCATTCCGGGGAATAATCATGTAAATCAGATTTTTCCATATATCCGCCATTTTCAAGAATAAAGCTTGAAATATTTTCTGCTGTTTCACCTTTATAAAAACTCTCACCGGATGAAGAGGCGATTTCAGATAAGGTTTTAGCATGGTAAGGGAGTTTTACCAAATCTCCGGCTTTAGGATACTCTCCATTGAAAGTAAATGTCTTAAACCAGGAAGAAACTTCAGGCAGGGAATCTTTTAACTTTGAGTAATTTTTAAATGTTGCCTTCCATCCCTTAGCCACTTCGTTTTGCAGTATATATCCATTGGAAGCAAGATCTATTGCCGGCATTGCAACTTCAGTCAAGGGCAGTTTTCCGAGCTTTCTGTTAAGTTCAGCCCACAGCCCGGGTGCTCCCGGCACATTTATCGGAATGACTCCGTGATCGGGCATGGATTCAAAACCTCTCTCTTTAAGTTTTTCAAGACTTATACCCTTGGGAGAGGGACCTGAACCGTTTATTCCGTAAAGTTTATTCTTATGCCATACTATTGCGAAGGCATCACTGCCGATACCGTTGGATGTCGGTTCTACAATGGTGAGGGTCATAGCTGCTGCAACGGCGGCATCTATTGCATTACCGCCTTTTTTTAACACATCCAAACCGGCCTGCGCCGCGTATGGGTTACTTGTTGCAACCATGCCCTTATTGGCAAATACAACATTTCTCCTGGAAGGGTAGCTGTACTTATTACTGTCAAAGGTGAAACTCATCTCCATCACTCCAATCCAAAATATTAATCAAAAAATCAAATTATTTTCTTACCTATGCCTCAGGGAAAGTGTAGTAGTCTGAGAAAACAGGGATTTCAGTCTTCTCTATGGCTGCTTTTAAACAATCGGCGTAGAATTCCCATCCCGCTACAATTGATTTTAAGAACTCTTCATCACCATCCACCGTATGTTTTATCTTAAATACTGATTTTTCTTCGCTTTCAGGATCTTCTTCAGTTACCACTGAAACCGTCCAGTCCAATTCGTCTCCTCCCACGTGCAGATCATAGCCCTCAAGGAACTTTATTCTTTTAATTTCACTCTGAACTGTGGGAAGTCCGTCTTCCATTACCAGGGTAATGTTTATTACACCGGGATTTTTATCAAAACTCCAAGGACCGTACCATAATTCAGTTTTTTCCGGATCAGTAACCCATTTCCATAAATCCAACCTCGAAATGTTAAATTTTCTTACTACCTCGATATTCATAAACACTTCTCCTCAGCGGTATCCTTAAGATACCTAATAATAAATTCTATTTTAGGTTTTTACGTTTTCTGTAAAATTAAACTCCGTTGATTGAATTATATATGATATAGATCAGTTCTTTAAAGTTTTCTCCGATATTATCAATAATTTGTTTTGTGCTTTGAGTAAACCATGGAAAAATCTTGGGTTTTAACTGGGATATCTCTCAGTATTCAACCCATAGAATAAGGTTGAATACAAGGGGAGGGACAGAAATGATTAAAAGTGAAAGCTCATTTGAGTCAAGAACAGCGGATAATTTAATATCCAAACATGAGGACAAAGCAAGGCAGAGAAAAACCGGCAGAAACAAAAAAACTCAGTCAAAAACAATGAGAATTTTGAAAAAAATTCCCATCATGCTTTTAATTGCGGGAATTACTATTTTCGGAGTCAGTAAAATAAGACCTGACCTAATTTACAGGGCAGTACCGTCATCATTTTTTAAATTAATAAGCGGAGTAAAATCAGATATCAAGATATTGGAACAATCAAAGCTAAATACTGAGAAACTTGATATTAACGATTTTATCAGAGGGGAGAAAGTCAGCTATAATTTCAACCTCTTACTGATAAACAAAAATCATACCTTGGATAGTAATTTTGAACCGGATTTAGTCAATCACGGTGAGGGTTTAACACTTTCAAGAGGTGTATATGAAAAATTTACCGACTTGGAAGAAGGGCTTTCAAAAACAG
>DAINSS010000019.1:33250-46560 GCA_036741195.1 Clostridiaceae bacterium
ACAGGATTAGCCGGAATTCATGTAATATCAACATACAGGACGAGAGAAGAGCAGACAGAGGCATATGCAGAAGATCAGGTAACAACTGCACCTCCCGGAGCAAGTGAGCATGAAGCAGGGCTTGCAATTGATGTTTATACAACCGGCTATGCAGGATTGGCTTTCATAAATTCTGAAACGGGAGTGTGGGTCAATGAAAACAGCTGGAAATATGGTTTTATAATCAGATACCAGAAGTATAAGGACAGCATTACCGGCATCCCCTTTGAACCCTGGCATTTAAGATATGTGGGAGTGCCCCATGCCAAGATTATGTACGAGAAAGATTTTGTTTTTGAAGAATATTTGGATTTCTTGAAATCTGAACAGGGGAAATTTATATCAACAGGTGATTATTTAGTCACCATGCAAAAGGGAAGCAAGATTAGTGTCCCTGAAAAATATGAGAGTGCATCAATCTCTTATACTGATAACGGCTATTTTATAGCCACTTTCAAAGTTAAATAGATACCGTAAAATTAAAAACTAAAAAATTCATTTAATTGCAGGTGCAATCCATCTATATACAGATACTGTATAATATTAAGAAATACAGATAGTAAACCCGGAGGTTGGTATATATGAAAGCACCTGCAATTTTTGTAGGCCATGGCTCGCCCATGAATGCTATAGAAGTAAATGAATTCTCAAAAAGTTGGAAGGAAATCGGAGAAAAATATAAACCCGATGCAATATTATGTGTCAGCGCACACTGGTATACAAGAGGTACCTATGTTGCAGGACAGGAAGACCCTAAAATGATATATGACATGTATGGATTCCCGGAAGAATTATACAAAATAGATTACCCTGCAAAGGGAAGTCCCGAAATTGCTGCAAAGATATCAGAAATACTTGGAGACAAAGTTACGGTATCAACAGATTGGGGATTTGATCACGGTACTTGGTCGGTATTGACCTGGATGTATCCCGAGGCTGATATTCCTGTATTGCAGTTATCAGTCAACGGAACCGAAAAAGGTGAATATCATTTTGACCTCGGCAGAAAGCTGGCTAAACTGAGGGATGAGAATATCATGATTCTCGGCTCGGGAAACGTGGTTCATAACTTAAGAAAAATAAACTGGAATATGGATGGGGGTTATCCCTGGGCACAGGAGTTTGACGACTATATTAAAAAAGCAATAATCGACAGGGATTTTTCAAAAGCTATTGATCCGGATACCGCAGGTCCGATAAGAAAGGATGCCTTCCCGACACCTGACCATTATTATCCGCTGCTTTATGTTTTGGGAGCAACTACTGAGGATGATCCTCTGAAGATATACAATGATAAATGCCTAATGGGTTCAATGTCCATGACTTCATATTGCTTCGGAAAAGCGTTTAAATAAGAAAAAGCCTTGAGTAATCTAAACTGATATACTCAAGGCTTATTTTAATGTTTAAAGGTTCTTCTTATCTCAGGACAGTAATTTCTTTTGGATAGTTGTTTAAAAGCTCATATCCGTCAGCAGTAACCAATACCAAGTCTTCTATTCTGACACCGAGATTGCCTGTAAGATATATACCCGGTTCTATGGAGAATACCATACCTTCTTCCAAAAGTGCGTCATTAACCGATGAAACGTCTCCCGGCTCATGGACATCAATACCAATGGAGTGGCCCAGCCTGTGGGTGAAGAACTCACCATAACCCATGGAAGCTATATGCTCCCTGGCTTTTTTATCTAGGTCACTGAATTTGACACCAGGTTTAATCATGTTTTCTGCCATTACATTTGCAGTTAGCACAGTGTTATATACTTTTCTTGCTTCATCGGATATGTTACCCCAGAAGAAGGTTCTCGTCATATCCGCTGAATAAGAATCCAAGGTACAACCGATGTCACAGATTATCGAATCACCGGACTTTAAAGCAGTGTTGTCTGTATCATGATGGGGGTCAGCACAGTTTGCACCGAAGGCAATAATGGGGGAGAAGGAAAATCCGTCAGCGCCAAGCTCATTATAAATATCCTTAAGAACTTCAGTTGCCTTTTTTTCTGTTATTCCTACATAAAGCTTTGACTTTAAAAGGTTCATGGCATCGTCATTCATCTTGGAGGCTGCCCTCATAAAATCTTTTTCTTTTTCATCCTTTATTTTTCTTAAGTTGCTGACTAAGTATGTACCACTCTTATAAACGGATTTTTTAATATCCATCAGCCTTAATAAAAATTCTGCCCTCCAATTTCCGTCTATGGCGATAGTTTCTCCGTCATTAAGATAATTTGACAGGATCTTTACAGAGTCGTCAGTATCTTTGAACCATACCTTTTCAACACCTAAGTCATCGGTAACTGGGAACAATTCATTAATCAAAATTTTGTCCCCTCCACCCAATCTTAGTACCAGAGCTAAAAGCCTTTCTCCTGGATGAATCCACTTTCCGGTCAAATAAAAGATATTTGAAGGGTCGGTAACTATCAGCGCATCAACGTTATTTTTTGTCATACTTTCCTTAATTCTGGCTATTCTCGACATATAAATCTCCTTACAAAAATATTGAATTTCTATATTTACATGGAATATTATAATACATCAATCACATGAAAAACCAATCGGGAGGAAAAATGAATAATGGTAAATGGGGTAACTGCTGTTAATCTATTAGAAGAATGCATAAAAAATTAATTGAAGGTGCATAAGTATAATGTAATATAATAATTGTTTAACAATAATGCATTATGGTGATTTAATGCCTGATTAAAAAGTGGTAAAATTTGACTTGTAAACGTAAACTGGGAATCTATAATAAGGTAACTAAAAAAATTATGGAGGTCAAAAAATGGAACGTGTAAAAAATGAAGTAGATTACAACATGAAGTTCACTTTAGGGGAAGAACTTCCTGAATATCCTGTATTTGAGAAAGGTATCAGAAGAGCTCCGAGAAGAACTTCTAAGCTGACTCCGGAGGATAAACTGCTGGCGGTAAAAAATGCATTAAGATATATCCATCCTAAAAACCATGAATTCATGGCAAAAGAGTTTTACGAAGAACTGGAAGAGCATGGAAAGATCTATGGATATAGGTATATGCCAAAGGAAAGACTTCATGGTAAGCCGATTGATGAATACAAGTCAAACTGTGTAGAAGGCAAGGCTTTCCAGGTCATGATAGATAACAACCTGGATTTTGAAGTAGCCCTTTACCCTTATGAATTGGTGACCTACGGAGAAACAGGAGCTGTATGCCAAAACTGGATGCAGTATTGTTTGATTAAAAAGTATTTAGAAGAGCTAAATGAAAATCAGACTTTGGTTTTAATGTCAGGACATCCATTAGGATTGTTCCATTCAAGACCGGAGGCTCCGAGAGCAATCATAACCAACGGTTTAATGATTGGTATGTATGATGACTTAGAGAACTTCAACAGAGCTTCAGCCCTTGGTGTTGCAAACTACGGACAGATGACTGCAGGCGGATGGATGTACATCGGACCTCAGGGAATTGTTCACGGAACATATAACACACTGTTGAATGCAGGCAGATTGGTTTTAAATATTCCTAACGAGGGTAACCTAAAGGGAAGACTGTTCATAACCTCAGGACTAGGAGGAATGAGTGGTGCTCAGGGTAAGGCTGTTGAAATAGCCGGCGGTGTCGGAATAATTGCAGAAGTAGATATTTCAAGAATCAATACCAGACATTCTCAGGGATGGGTAGGCGAAGTTGCCGAAACACCTGAAGAGTCATTTAAGATGGCATTGGAGGCAATGGAAGCAGGAGAGCCTAGATCCATAGCTTTCCATGGAAATATTGTTGATCTTCTGGAATACGCCATAAAGAACAATATCCACATTGACCTTCTCTCCGATCAGACTTCCTGTCATGAACCTTACACAGGCGGGTATTGCCCTCAGGGTCTTACATTTGAAGAGAGAACCGAGCTTTTAAACAGTAATCCTGCAAAGTTCAAAGAACTTGTTGATAAAACACTTCATACCCACTTTAACGTAATAAAGGAATTGACCAACAGAGGTACTTATTTCTTCGATTACGGCAACTCCTTCATGAAGGCGATTTACGACTCAGGAGTTACTGAAATCAGTAAGAACGGCAGAGATGACAAGGATGGATTTATCTGGCCGAGCTATGTAGAAGATATTTTAGGGCCAAGACTGTTTGACTTTGGTTACGGACCGTTCAGATGGGTTTGTCTGTCAGGTAAGGATGAAGATCTCCATAAGACCGACATGGCTGCCATGGAGGTTATTAACCCAGAGAGAAGATATCAGGACAGAGATAACTGGATTTGGATCAGAGACGCTGAAAAGAATAAGCTGGTTGTAGGAACAAGAGCAAGAATTCTTTATTCTGATGCACTCGGCAGAAGAGATATCGCCCTTAAGTTCAACGAAATGGTAAGAAACGGAGAAATAGGACCGGTTATGCTGGGTAGGGATCATCACGACACAGGCGGAACTGATTCACCTTTCAGAGAAACATCCAACATAAAAGACGGTTCAAACATAATGGCAGAACAGGCAGTACACATTTATGCCGGTAATGCAGCAAGGGGTATGAGCCTTATAGCTCTTCACAACGGTGGTGGAGTTGGAATAGGTAAATCCATAAACGGTGGTTTCGGATGCGTATTAGACGGTTCTGAAAGAATCGACGAAGTATTAAAATCATCAATGCCTTGGGATGTTATGGGCGGTGTTGCTAGAAGAGCATGGGCAAGAAATGAAAATGCCATGAGTACATCAGACGAATACAACCATATTATGGAAGGTCAGGATCATATCACTCTGCCATATCTTACAGAAGAGGCAACAGATGATTTAATCAGAGGTCTGATTAAGTAAAAAAGACCAAGATAAAAAATCAAATATTAAAAATTACTCCGGTAAACTTTAACTTTAAACATAATAAATTCTGAAAGGGTATAAAATGGAAATTTTAAAAATTGATGGAAAGTCACTGAATCTAAAAGACTTCATAAGCGTAACAAGAGGATACAGAAAAGTAGAACTATCCGAGGAGGCAGTAAAAGCCGTAATCAAAGCCAGGGATGTAGTAGACAGATATGTTGAAGAAAAACGTGTTGTTTACGGAATAACCACAGGATTTGGAAAATTCTGCGATACTGTTATCGACACAAATGAAACTTCACTTCTTCAGAAAAATCTGATAATAAGCCATGCTTGCGGAGTCGGTGAACCATTACCGGAAGACATTGTAAGAGGAATAATCCTGCTAAGGGTAAATGCGTTATCCAAGGGATTCTCAGGTATAAGACTTGAAACCTTAAACGGATTGATTGAAATGCTGAATAAAAGAGTTACTCCGGTTGTACCTGAAAAAGGTTCATTAGGTGCTTCAGGAGACCTTGCACCGTTGTCCCATATGGTACTTCCTCTGATAGGTGAAGGCGAAGCATTCTTTGAAGGTGTAAGAATGTCCGGAAAAGAAGCAATGGATAAAGCCGGTATCAAGATAGTAGAGCTTTCATCAAAGGAAGGACTTGCACTTAATAACGGAACTCAGGTAATGAACTCTGTAGGTTCCCATACTGTTTATGATGCAATGAACCTTTTAAAACATGCTAACTTAATTTCAATGATGACATTTGAATCCTTAAGAGGAATCACTGATGCATATTACCTGGGAACTCATGAAATTAGAAACCAGGACGGTCAGGTTAAAATAGCCAACAACCTGAATCAAATTTTGGAAGGATCAACCTATGCAACAAAGCAGGGTGAACTCCGTGTACAGGATCCATATTCATTAAGATGTATCCCACAAATCCACGGTGCATCCTTAGACTGTTTCAACTATGTTTTAGACAAGGTTGAAAGGGAAATGAATGCCGTTACCGACAACCCGATAATATTTGCAGAAGAAGACAGAGTAATCTCAGGCGGTAACTTCCACGGGCAGCCATTGGCATTGACCTTTGACTTCTTAAAGGTTGGTTTGGCGGAGCTTGCCAACGTTTCAGAAAGAAGACTGGAAAGATTGGTTAATCCTGCACTTTCAAACGGACTTCCTGCATTCTTGACCAGCAAGGGCGGAGTTAACTCAGGATTCATGATAGTTCAGTACTCAGCAGCTTCACTTGTATCAGAAAACAAAGTACTGGCACATCCGGCATCAGTTGACTCAATACCTTCTTCCGCAAATCAGGAAGATCACGTATCCATGGGTACAATTGCTGCAAGACAGGCAAGAGAAATCATGGGTAATGTGAGAAAAGTACTTTCCATGGAATTACTTGCTGCATGTCAGGCAGTTGATTACAGAGAAAAGCTTACATTCGGAAAGGGTACTCAAATTGTTTATGATTCAGTAAGAAAAGAAGTTCCGTTCAATGATGACGACAGAGTAATGTACTTTGAAATGAACAAGATCGAGGATTTAATTAAGAGCAATAAATTGATTGAAGAAACAGAAGCAATCGGATTAAAGCTATAAAAAACCTAAAGGACGACGATTTGCTACACTTAATAAATATTAAGTAAACTAAAAGTGATAAATTCAGATAGATTACCTTAAATCAGCCGCTAACCCGGCTGGTTTTTCTTTATTAATTTGGAACTGATATAATTAGTTAATAAACAAAATTCTTAGTAAGGAATTGAAGATAAGTTTCTAATACATTACTCAAACACAATACACTAATACATCAAGGAGATCAAAATAATGAACATGACAAAGTTTATAAGAAGCATTTTAATATTATCAGGTATTATTTTGATTACCGGATGCATGAAAAATACGAGTCCGGTTAATGGAGAAAATAATACGATTAATCATGGAACTACTTCTGCTGCAGTAAAAAAATTGGACATAGAGGAAATGGGAACGAAAAACCTTAAAAACATCTATCTAGCCGGAGGATGTTTCTGGGGTTTGGAAGAATATTTTAACAGAATCACAGGCGTTTCTGATTCAGTATCGGGTTATGCCATGGGAAGCGGAGTGCCTACCTATGAAACACTAAGTAATACAGGACATGCAGAAACAGTCAAGGTTACATACGATAAAAATAAATTAAGTCTCCAGGAAATATTGATTTATTTCTTCAGAGTTATTGACCCCACGTTGTTGGATCAACAGGGTTACGATGTGGGAACGCAATACAGGACAGGAATTTACTTTGAAAACCCAGAGGATGAGACAGTAATAAATCAATACATAGAAAGTATCAAAAAGAGCTATACAAAGGATATTGTAACCGAGGTTAAACACTTGGATAAGTTTTACGATGCAGAGGATTATCACCAGGATTACCTTTTGAAGAACCCGGACGGCTATTGCCATATTGATATGAATCTGGCATATAAACCTATAAATGACGATGAGAAGTTTATTAAGCCATCGAATGAAGAACTTAAGGCAAAGCTGACTGAGGAAGAATATAACATAATTGTAAATGCCGATACAGAGGCACCGTTTTCCCATGAATATGACAAGTTGGAGGAAGATGGTATTTATGTGGATAAGGTAACGGGAGAACCGCTCTTTTCTTCCAAGGATAAATATGATGCAGGCTGTGGATGGCCGTCATTTACAAAACCCATAGTCTCATCATCTATGGTGTACAAAGAAGATAACAGCTACGGCATGGATAGGATAGAAATTCAAAGCAGTTCGGGACTTTCACATTTGGGGCATGTATTTGAAGATGGCCCGAAAGAAGAGGGTGGTTTAAGGTACTGCATCAACGGTGCCAGCTTAAGATTTATACCATTGGCTGATATGGAAAAGGAAGGATATGGAGAATATATTCCTTTCGTAAAATAAATGTTAATTAAATGTTGAGTTTAGTACGTTCTTTTACTATAATAAAAAGTGCACGGAGCGTTAACTCAGCTGGTAGAGTGTCATCTTGACGTGGTGAAAGTCATTGGTTCGAGTCCAATACGCTCCACCAATTAAGGAAATCCATTTTGGGTTTCTTTTTTTACTTTAAATATATCTTGACATCAAGATATATTTAAAGTATTATTATCTTGAAGTCAAGATAATATGAAGGAGAATATATAATGAGCAACAGAATGAAATTCGTGGTAGCGCTGGCCAGAACATACAACAATATATTTTCAAAGATAGAGAAGAATATTCAAAGTTTTGGATTTACCATAAGTGAATTTGGGGTTCTGGAGTTTTTATATCATAAAGGTGATCAGCCCGTTCAGAAGGTTGCAGAAAAGATTTTGGTAACCAGCGGAACAATAACTTATGTAATTGATAAGCTTCAAAAAATGGATTTGGTTGAACGCAGGAAATGCGAAACAGACAAGAGGGTTTACTATATTTCCCTTACGGAAAAAGGGACTCAGATAATAAAAGATATTTTTCCAAAACACGAGAAGTTCATTAACGAGCTATTTAAAGAAATTGAACCGGATTTAATGGAAAAGGGTTTGTCTGACCTAGTTAATATAAATAAAAAAGTGATAATTGAAGGAGTTAAGTAAAAATGATTAAAAGAATTGATAACACAAAAATGGGTAGAATTAACTTAGGATGGCTGAACAGTTTGTTCCACTTCTCATTTGCAGAATACTACAACCCTAAAAATATAAACTTCGGAGTTCTGAGGGTGGTCAACGATGATATTATACTTTCCAATACAGGATTTCCGACACATCCGCACAGAGACATGGAAATAGTATCCTATGTTGTCAACGGAGCTTTAACTCACGGAGATAGTATGGGAAATAAAAACACAATAACCAGGGGACATGTACAGTATATGAGTGCAGGTACCGGAGTAACTCACAGCGAATACAACTATAGCGATGAAACGGCAAGATTCCTCCAGATATGGATACTACCCGATAAGAGGGGACATAAACCGCAGTATGGTGATTACAGATTCAATTGGGATGACAGAAAAAATAAATGGTTAAACATTGTTTCCGGCAAGGAGGGTAATGCTCCAATCAAACTTCATCAGGACACTAATTTCTTTGTTACTGAGCTAGATAAAGGCAACAAGATCACATTCCAGGTGGATGATGGAAGACAGGCATACTTAATTCAAATTGAAGGTAACTCAGAAATTAACGGAATCGAACTCAATATGAGGGACGCTATGGAAATAGTTGAAGAAAATATTGAGATCAATGCAACAGAAAAGAGTCATTTTATAGTTATTGAGATGGCAAAAGAGATTTAAAACGAAAAAAATATAAAATTCTAAAACGGTAAATTCCAAAAAATTATTGGAATTTAGCGTTTTTTTTAGTTTATATTCACATAATAAAATATATTGTAAATTATTTAACCGAGTTAATCAAATTAATTTTGTTATATTAAGTAAGTTTCTGATCTATTTATTAGGAAAATTAAACTGAACATTAACACCTAAAATTCATATAAAATTTGGGAATTATGCTTTTATTATTTATTATCAATTTTATTCAAAATTATAGATGTGTTTCATAATTGAACCGTTGGAAAAATTTAAAAAACGATTTCACTAATAAATTTTCATGCATATTTATATTTGATATAAATCAAGGTAAATACAAATAATGATAAGAAAGGTAATAAATTAATAACGTAATAAACTGAAAAAAATTAATAACATGAAAAATAAGCCTGAAAATTGATTATATGCTATATTTTGGGGATTAAACTTGTTATAATTAGTTAATAAAGATATTCAATCTAAACCTCTGTTTAGGTTTTTAAATGTGATAACTAAATGCGATGATTTTTCAATGCTGGCACTCATATCAAATTATTTGTTACTATCCCCATTCTGCAAAATTAAGAGATTTTAAGAAAGGAGTAAGAGTTATGTTTAACGGAAGAAAACTCAAGAAATGGCTATCGCTTATAGTTCTATTCATGTTCTTACAAACGAATGTATTTACATACCTGAATGTAAGAGCAGAAAATCTTGAGACACCCACAAGTGAAGTGACGCAGCAGCTACAGGAGAGCCCTCCTGAAATAGTTGAAGTCACCCCTGATCCAGGATCATCAGAAACTGCTCCTGGTCCGGAAACACTAGAACCGGCTAAAACAGAAACTCCGGAGGTACCTGTTACCACGGAGGAAGAAAAACAAGAAGTACCAGAAGTGATTCCAGAGGCAAATGAACCCGAAGTTCAAGTGCCGATTGAAGAACCACAGCAACCAGTGAATGAAGAAAAAGAAACGACAGTCATTCCTGAAACTATTCCAGAAGTAGTACCAGAAAAGGAACCGGAAACTTTACCGGCTACAGAACCTGCTACTACACCAATAACTCAACCTGAAACTAAGCCTGTACCGATTGAAACAACAAAACCTGTTGAATCAGTTCTGACACCGGCTCCGAATCCGGATTCAAAGGTTATTGAAACCACTGAAAAACCAGCGTTGGCTGCTCCTCAGGAAATTGTAATGGTACCGATGGCTATAGCCACTCCGGGTTATTACAATACGGATCCCACCACTATAATCATCGATTCACAAATTGGTGAGTATTCAACAAATGATCATACTCAGCTTTGGAATATATGGATGTACAATGGTGAGCTGTATATGGCGGTTGCTTCTACTCATGAGATCGCCAGCATCACCATTAACGGTTATACAGGCACTTGGGTTGCAACATATGATCCATGGGTTGAAATTTATGTTTATAATCAGGAAAAACAGGCGTATGAGATGTTTGAACCCGATGGGCTGAATGGCTCCACAGCTAAATCCCACTGGACAATATACAAATTTGATCCATCCATAATAAATCTTGGACAGGATGCAACGAATAATGCCATCGTTTATGGAATTGGCGGCGGCCATGATGTATCCGGAAATGTGTACATGGCTATCCCTGAGAGGGACTTGATAATCAATAAATCATGGGGTACGGGTTTAACCTCAGTTCCCATAAGCTTTGATATTTACGGCATAACATCAGGTGGAAGCAGAGTCAAAATTGAAACAGTTACGGTCAATCCAGGTGTAAATACTGTACTGGTTCCAATTGCTTCAAACATCACCGAACTATATGTAGATTACGAAATCGTAGAAGTAGGCGGAGAATTATATAATGTAACAATCTCCGGACCTGTAATTGAAACCTTCGATGGTGATATGTACTCGACATACACTTTCAATGTTTCAAATGAGATGAAAACCTCCACAGCTTCTGTGAAAAAGGTATGGAATTATACGGCACTGGAGGGTTATACATTCCCTGAAGTTACTATCAAGTTACTTCAAAATGGTGTTGTATATGATGAAGTGACTTTACCGATTATGACTCAGACAGATCCTTGGTCATATACTTGGGATGATCTGCCAATGTACCTATATCCTGACAATACTTTGGCAGTATACACTGTTGAAGAAGTCACCCTGGCTGATTATACATCTCAAGTAACAAATGTAGGTACTGCATTCACAGTTACCAATACTCCAAAGGATTTAGGTGAACTTACATTAAATAAGAAGGTCATTGATACTAACGGAGCTGAAGTCATCGGGAAAACATTCACTCTTGTTGTAACAGGACCAAGTTATCCAAATGGAAAATCATTCGAAGTTACAAGCGGCACTCCATTGACATTAAAAGACCTTAAGTATGGAACTTACACTGTTACTGAACCTAGTAATATAAACTATGAATCCGTAGTTTCAGGTCCGGTGACACTTAGTATAAACTCCAAAACAGGATCCATAACGGTAACAAACACAGAGAAACCTTTAGGTGAACTCACAGTAGAAAAGATTCTACTTGATGCACTTGGGAATCCAATTACAGAAGTAAGAGAATTCTCTGTAACTATCACCGGGCCGAGTTATCCAAATGGCACAACCATGACAATCAAAAATGGAGACCCATTAAAACTCACGGGATTAAAATACGGAACATACACGGTAACCGAAACAGAAGATGATTATGATGTAACAATATCACCTGCTGTAACTTTAACCATAGACAATCAGACCGGTAAAGTGACAGTTACCAATAAAGAGAAAGCTCTTGGCGAGTTAACTGTAACCAAGAAGGTTCAATATGCGGACGGAACATTGATTGATACTGATGAAGTATTCAAAATTAAAATCACCGGACCAAGTTATCCTAACGGTCAAGAATTCGATCTTACTACAGATCAGCCTGTAACAGAAACAGGATTGATTTATGGAACTTACACTGTAGAAGAACTAGGAGCATTAGATTATTCAGTCACTATATCCGGGTCGGCTGAACTTACTATTGAAAATAAGGAAGGTTCAATACTTGTCACCAATACCTACCTAACCAGGGATGTCTTGGGAACGAAGATTTGGAGTGGTGGCGGACCGGTAATCAAACCTACCATAGAGCTTCAACTATATCAGAATGATGTAGCTTTTGGTGAACCAAAACAGGTAGTACATCCTGAAACATCAGCTTTATGGGAAAAAGTACCTTTAAAGGATAAAAACGGGGTTGAATATAACTACACGGTGAAGGAAGTAACAAATTTACCGGATTACGACAAACTTGAAAGTGGTTTGACAGTAACCAATACTTATAAGACTACAGAAATAACAGGAACAAAAGTATGGGCTGGAGCACCTGAAGGATATGTATTCCCTGCTATCAAATTACAGTTAATGCAGGATGGAAAAGAATATTTAGGTCCGGTTGAGTTGGCTTCAGGAACGCTTACCTATAAGTGGACAGATCTACCTGAACTAAAACCTGACGGAACTCCATACGTCTATACAGTAAAAGAAGTGACAGAACTTCCTGATTTCACAACCACATCACAAGGACTGACAGTAACCAATACATATAAGACAACAAGTGTAACAGCAACAAAGTCCTGGGCTGGAGTACCAGAGGGTTATGAAATCCCGACAATAGTAGTAGAGCTATTGAGAGACGGAGAACCGTATAAGGAAGGTACAATTACTCCTGATAAAACAACAGTTACATGGGATAACCTACCTTTGACATCTCCTCAGGGTGAGACATATGGTTACACAATCAGAGAAAAGACAGTATTGCCTGATTTCGAAGTTGTAGTAAATGGATATACCATAACCAATACATATAAGACAACAAGTGTAAAAGCAACAAAGTCCTGGGTTGGAGTACCAGAGGGTTATGAGATCCCAACAATAGTAGTAGAGCTATTGAGGGATGGAGAGTTATACAAGGAAGGAACAATTATTTCTCCTGCAACAACTTATACATGGGATAACCTACCTTTGATCTCCCCTGAGGGTAAGACATATGGTTACACAATCAGAGAAAAGACAGTATTGCCTGATTTCGAAGTTGTAGTAAATGGATATACCATAACCAATACATATAAG
>DAINSS010000020.1:0-835 GCA_036741195.1 Clostridiaceae bacterium
GCAGGGGGTTTATTTGTTTCAATTGTTCCAATTGAAACGCACTAAAGTGCAACAATAATGAAAAAAGGACCTCGAGGGTCCTTTTTTCCTTACAAGGAAACTATTTACTTTACAAGTTCCTTTGAGGCCTTGATTATTTCGTCTGTTGCAGGAACCATCATTATTTCATTTGCCATCTGTATAGCATTGTCCAAGTAGTAGTTAAGGAATGCTTTAACTTCCGGCTTCTTTGATACTGCATCCTTGTTTACGTAAAGGAATAAGGGTCTTGACAGCGGGTACTTGAAGGATATGATGTTTTCTTTAGTTGCTTCAACGCCGTCAATTGAAAGAGCGTTTAACTTATCCATATTCTCTTCATAGTATGTGAATCCGAAGTATCCTAATCCACCTTCATTTCCTGTTACACCGGTAACTAGTACGTTATCATCTTCTGAAGTCTGAACGTCTGCTGATCTTTGTTCCTTAGCCTTCTTGTTAACTTTCTCTGTGAAGTATTCAAAAGTACCTGAAGCTGCTCCCGGGGAGAATAAAGTAAGCGGAAGATCTGGGAATGAAGCATCTACTTCTTTCCAATCTTTTACTATTGCGTCTTTACCCCACATTTTATTCAGCTGTTCAGTAGTAATTGCCTTTAAAGGATTCTTTTTATTTGTAACAACTGCAATTCCGTCAATTGCAACTTCCAACTCTATAATTTCAATTCCTTTAGCTTTAGCTGCTTCTAATTCTTCAGCTTTAATCTTTCTTGATGATCCGGCTATATCTATTTCACCTGCAGTAAGTCTCTTTAGACCTGTACCTGAACCTGATGCTGAAGCAGCAACCTGAAGTT
>DAINSS010000020.1:845-12032 GCA_036741195.1 Clostridiaceae bacterium
TTATAGAACCTTCTACTTTGTCATCAGCTTTTGCTGCTGTTGTCCCTGCGGCTGTTGTTCCGGCTGCTGTCGTTCCTGCTGTGGTCGTAGTAGTTGCTGTCGGAGCACAAGCAGAGACAGTAGCTACAACTAAAACTGATGCAACTATTGCTGCAATTCTGTTTGATTTCATAGTTAATTCTTCCTCCTGAATTTGGACACAATATTTATTTTCAATTTACATTTCTTACTATAGGCATGTAGTGTTTATATTATGTTTTGAGTTTGTTATGGATATGTTAACTATATAAAACTTTTGCAGCAAAAACCGCTTAAAACAATGATGTGAATTACAGTGTAAATGCTATTCGTTGAATTTTATCGATTGAATTTTCCTGCTCACGTTATCTGAGTCTTCTTTATACAAAGGAATTTTTACAGTAAAAGATGTACCTTTTCCTTCTTCGCTGAAGACCTCAATTGTGCCGCCAAATCCCAATACAATGTGCTTTACAATGGCCAATCCAAGTCCCGTGCCGCCCTTTGCCCTGTCCCTGGATTTATCAACTCTGTAAAATCTTTCAAATAACCTTGGAATATGCTCCGCAGGTATTCCGGTACCAGTATCCGAAACGGTCATGGTCATATACTCTTTTTGTTCTTCCAGTCTGACCTTAACTTTTCCGTTTTGTTCAGTATATTTGATTGCATTATCAACCAGGTTGATGATCATCTGCTTGAATTTATCGCTGTCCCCAATGAACAGCGGATCACCTTTAATAATCAATGCGAAGTCAATGTTCTTTTCCGATGCCGATAATTCAAGAAGCGAACACGTTTCCTTGACTACCTCTGAAGCATTTACAATTTCAACTGCCAGGGACTTTTGATTTTCTATTGCAGAGAGTGAGAGAATATCTTCAATAAGACGTCTCAGTCTTTCAGCCTCCTGATCTATAATGTCGAGGAATTTGTTCTTTGTTTTCTCATCTTCCACAAACCTTAAGGTCTCTGAGAATCCCTTGATTGAAGTCAAAGGTGTTTTAAGTTCATGAGATACATTGGCAACAAACTGACTTCTAATTTGCTCCAGTTTTTTCAAATCCGAAACATCCTGCAATACCGTAACATAACCTGAACTGTCCTTATTGTCACTCATAAGAACAGCGGTCTTATACCTTATTGTGGTCTGATCATATGCCCCGAGAATAAGCTCAGTAAAATCCTGTTTCACGGTCATGAGCTCTTTTAAGTCAATCCCCTTCATGACATCATTAAGATTCTTCCCAATGACATCTCCAAATATACCGAATAACTTTTTCGCATAAGGGTTGAAAATTATTATTTTTTTCTTGTTATCAGTTGCTATGACACCTGAATTCATTGATGTTAATATGGCTTCCAATTGGTTTTGTTTATCCAGGGTATCAACTATTGTGGATTCGAGTCTGTCTGCCATACTGTTGAAATTATTAATGATTTCGGATAAATCACCGTTTTCCTTGATTGTAACTCTCGAATTCAATTCTCCATATGCTATCCTTGAGGTTGCTTCTTTCATTTCGCCTATTGGTTCCATGATTTTTTCAACAGCATTATAAATAAGAAAGAGTCCCAGAGGAATAATAAACAAAGCACCTAAAATAATATGTTTCATCAAGTTTCCCGGATCAAAAACAGTTCTGAATGACTTTACAGCCACCAGATATTCTCCGTTAGGAAGAGTTTCCTTATATCCATAAAACTCTACGCCTGATTTCGTTCCTCTGATTTCATTGGCTTCGGAATAGATTTGTTCCGGATTAAGTTCTTTTAAAAGGATATCTGTACTGAGTGTCCCGTCATTTGAGCCATCGGACAGTACCTTTATCAATTCACCTTTTACTGAAAAAACACCGAGCTCAGTATTATCGATAACTACTGAGCTTTTGTCTGTATTTAAAGGATCCTTTTCGGAAACTCCAATGACTATTTCTGTTACTTCCTTTAGATCCTTCATTAAGATATCATCTGAATTTATCCTGTTAGTAAAAATAATTGCCAGGGAAACAATAAAAATCAGGAGGAAGAATATTCCAGAAAAATAAGTCAACAGTTTTTTCTTCATAATTCAGGCTCGTTATTGAATCTATACCCAATTCCCCTGACGGTTTCAATAAACCTTGGATTCTTGTCATCTTCTTCCAGTTTTTGACGCAGATGTCTTATATGGACGTCAACTGTTCGGGTCTCACCCACATATTCATAGCCCCAAATTTTATCCAAAAGAAGATCTCGGGTCAGAACCTTTCCCTTATTCTTAATCAGGTGATCCAGGAGTTCAAATTCCTTCAATGTAAGAT
Source organism: Clostridiaceae bacterium (assembly GCA_036741195.1). GTDB lineage: Bacteria > Bacillota > Clostridia > Clostridiales > Clostridiaceae > JG1575. Next base: position 3,167 of record DAINSS010000020.1, read on the forward strand.
CAACCTTTACTCCGCCTTTTTTTATTTCATGTTTTGCATAATCTATTTCAACATCCGCAAAAGTATAGGACTCATTTTCTTCTTCAGACGGATTTATTCTTCTTAGAAGAGCTTTAATTCTGGCATTAAGTTCCCTGACAGAGAAAGGCTTAGTTATATAGTCATCAGCCCCAAGTTCCAATCCAAGAATTTTATCAATCTCCTCTGATTTTGCAGTCAACATTATAATTGGCACGTTCTTTAATTTATCATCGGATCTGAGTCTTTTACAGACTTCAAGGCCGTCAATACCCGGTAACATCAAATCTAAAAGTACCAGGTCGGGCATCTCTTTTTTTGCCAGTTTAAGACCGTCAATACCATTATAAGCTTCAAAGGTTTTAAAACCTGAAGAATCCAGATTGTACTTTATCAGCTCTACTATATGTTCTTCATCATCAATAATCAGTATTTTATCTGCCATTTTTGATACCCCCGAAAATGTTATAAAAATGCCTCTATGTTAAAATTAACATAGAGGCATTTAATTTGCTATTGATTAAATTCAACTTTACTTACTTTTAACACCTGTTCCATTGCTACAACAATGCCCTTGGCTAAAAGATCGGTTTCATCAAGCTTGTAATCCATATAGGTCAAAGTAAGCAGAATATGCTCTGCAAATCTCTTTTCAACTTGCTCTTTGTTTGAAATTTCGGATTTACTTGAAAGCGGTCTTAAAAATCTTGAAATAGAACTTATGACTTCATCATAAATTTCTTTTACCTTCAATTTGTCAGATTCAGTCAGTCCGCGGGAATCATAAAATACAGTTGATAATGATGTCTTGTTTTCCAATTCCTTTCCCAAAAGCCCGACAGCATTGTAAAAACGTTGTGAATCGTCATTATCCCTATTGTATAATTCATCCAATTCCCGAAGGATATTATCCCAGAACAAACTCAGTACCTTGGAGAAAACATCCCATTTACTGTCATAGTAGTTGTACAGTGTCCCAACCGCTATTCCGCAATCCTTGGCAATCATCTTCATTTCTACACTGTCATAGCTGTGTATGAAAAACAGGTTCTTACACGAAGCGATGATCTTATCGTCCAGGTCCCTTATTATCTTTGGCATCTCAAGTTTCCTTCAGAATCTGCTATTCATCTTCCTTTTGCATTAGATTCTTGATTTCTTCAAAAAAAGTATTAATATCCTTAAACTCTCTGTATACGGAAGCAAATCTGATGTAAGCTACTTCATCCACGTTTTTCAGCCTCTCCATCACCATTGTTCCTATCTCATTTGTGGTGATTTCTGTAAGCATTCTGTTAGAGATATTTCTCTCAATATCCTCTGCGATCTCCTGCATAGTCTCCATGGAAATCCCCCGCTTCATTGTAGCTCTGACAAGTCCGTTGATTATCTTGGTCTTGTCGAAGGGTTCCCTTTCCTGTCCGCGTTTTACAACAAGTATGGGAAGAGTTTCTATTTTTTCATAGGTAGTGTATCTTTTCTGACACTCAAGACACTCTCTTCTTCTTCTGATGGATGAGCCATCCTCTGTTGCACGGGTATCAATGACTTTACTTTCTCCAAATCCGCAGAACGGGCATTTCATGCTCTTATCTCCTGTTTCTTAAGAAAGCTGGAATCTCTATCTGATCCTGGTCATTGTCCTTGTCATAGGAATTATTTGAGCCTGATACTCCTCCGAAAGTTTCTCTTACCTGATCCTTTCTGTCGGAGTTTCCTGATTTTTCATCCTTACCGGCTAAGGCTTTTTTGTTTCTGTCATAATCAAAACCTGTTGCCAGGACAGTTATCTTAACTTCATCATTCAAATCAGGATCGATAACGGCACCAAATATAATGTTAGCTTCAGGATCCGCTGCTTCCTTAACAACTTCAGCTGCTTCGTTAACTTCCAGTAATGAAAGGTCTTCCCCGCCTGTTACATTAAGAAGTATACCGGTAGCTCCGTTTATTGAAGTCTCCAACAATGGTGAAGAGATGGCTGCTTTAACAGCATCCGTTGCCTTGTTATCACCCTTGCCGTATCCAACTCCCATATGTGCAACTCCGCGGTTGAGCATAATAGCTCTTACGTCGTTGAAGTCAAGATTAACAAGTCCGTTTTCTGTGATAAGGTCTGTAATACCTTGTACGCCCTGTCTTAAAACTTCATCGGCTTTTCTGAAAGCTTCTTTAAATGTAGTCTTTTTATCTACAATAAGTAATAGTCGTTCATTTGGAATAGTAACGAGTGAGTCTACTTTATTCTTTAAATTTTCTATACCTATTTCGGCATTCTTCATTCTTGCTTTTCCTTCGAAGAGGAAAGGTTTTGTAACAACACCGACAGTAAGAATACCCATGGATTTGGCTATTTCAGCAACTATCGGAGCGGCTCCCGTACCTGTTCCGCCACCCATTCCGGCTGTAATGAATACCATGTCAGCACCCTTAAGTGCTGATTCTATTTCTTCTTTGGACTCTTCTGCAGCTTTTTGACCTATTTCAGGATTAGCTCCGGCACCAAGACCTTTAGTCAGCTTCTCGCCTATCTGAATCTTGTGTGGTGCATTTGACTGACTGAGTGCCTGCTTATCAGTGTTAACCGATATAAAATCAACATTCGTCAATCCTTCCATGATCATTCTGTTAACAGCATTGTTTCCTCCGCCGCCGCATCCAACTACTTTAATATTTGCCGGTCCTGTTACTTCAAGATCGAAATCTAACATATTAAACTCCCCCTATTCTATTCCGAAAAATTTTTTCAGTTTCCATGTAATTTTATTTTCTTTATACTCTTCTTCATCATCATTTTCATTCAAGCCGGAAGCTCTTTTATATGATGGTGGATTTTCTTCCTGGTCAAAGTCATCATCCATGAGGTCTTTAAAGCTCTTCTTTGCCTTGTTCCTTGCCTTGTCAAAAATGGAAAAATAACCCTCATGTTCACTTTCGAACTCTGTCTCATCGTACTCATCCGGGTATTTTTCGTACTTTTCCAAAATGAATTCACTTTGTATTTCATGTATCATATTGAAGGCACAGCCTGTGGCATTAAAGGTGTAAATATCGTCACTCTTGATTATATCAGAAGTTATATAATTTGTGGATACACTTAAAATATCTTTGCCATACTTTTCAATTTCAGGGAAGGAACATAGCCCGCCTCCGTAGACAATTGCCGTGCTTACATCCTTGTATTCGGGATGCTCTTTCAGAAGATTCTCGCAGAACTGGAGTATTTCCCTTATTCTTGCAACGATGACTCCCTTTATTAATTAATATGGGATTTTTCCACAAGTCCCGAAGCAAATTTCTTTTTAAGCGACTCGGCTTCATCCATGGAAATTTTTAAAACTACCGATAAATCCTTGGTAATACTCCTGCCCCCCAGAGGGATGCTTTCCATATGGACTATCTTGTTGTTCTTGATTATCGCAATGTCTGTTTTGACATGACCTGAGTCTATTAATACAGCTCCGGAAAATCTTTGAGCTTTACTTAGCATTAAGTTTGCCATTCCGTGGACTGAAACTCCCGTCCCTGCAATTCTCAAACCTTCGCTTTCAAGTAAATCAGAAGCAGAATCTATCAATTCTTTTTTAGCAATTAAAACCTGGCTGTTTACATCAAGTATATTCCCTTCTGCTCCCTCGGGATTTGTAAGGGATACTCCGTCGACCTTATAATCACTTATTAAAAGATCAACTATCTCTTCCTTGGGGTCTTTTGCCACAATCATTGAATTTTTGATAGCCCTTAATACATCGTCTTCATAAACCCTGCCCTTTGATAAACCTGTGCTTCCCCTGTTGGATTCATATCTAATGTTACCAAGGTCAACATTTAGGATTACTTCTTCAGTAGGTACTCCGGTTTTGATTTCCAACTTTCTGATTATATGCTTGAGTTGGGAGACAAGCCTTACTGAATCAGTGATTTTCCCATTTGTTATCCCTTCTGAATCACCGTATACCGAAAAAATAATATCCCCATTTTTTCCGGTGATTGCAGATGCTTTTATATAATAGGATCCAAGATCCAAACATGTTACAAATTGATTTTCTGCCATATTTTCCTCCAGTTACCTTTATCAATTACGCTTAAAAACAAGTAGTTATATTATACATTCATTTAGTCAGTAATAGTACAAAATGAGTGATATGTTCCATTAATATTTGTTTTGATTCCAAATTACTTAAAATCTATTTCTTCATGACTTATGGCTCTTGTGTGCTCAGTGTGAACCCATTCCTTCTTGTCCTTATTTATCATACCCATGAATGCCACCGGAACCCATGTTGCAGAATACAAAGGATACAAAAGGTATGTTGCAATGGATCTAAAATTGAGCTTACCGTCCATTTTCAGAACTATGGGAACCAGAACTGTCTGAATCAGGTAAATTCCTATTACAAGCAAACCGAAAAAAGAAGTTTCTTCGTTCATGCTGAAAATGGGAGTGCTCGAACCGCTTTGAATGAACTTGATTAAATCAAAAATAAAAGCACCGCCCCACCTGATTCCGATAAGTATGAAAATTACAGGTTGAAGTGTATAAATTGCACAGTCCGCCATGATAAAACTCCGCTGTTTAACAGCCTGACCCATCAATTTAAAGAAATATTTTGAAAAAACATCTGCATAACCCTGCATCCACCTGGTTCTCTGTCTCAGGGACTGCTTTAGGGTCAATGGTTTCTCGTCATAAATTCTTGCATCATGAGCCCAACCGACTTTATATCCGTTAAGACACAGCTTACAGGTAAATTCCAGATCCTCAGCCAGGCAATCAGGATCCCAACCGAATTTTTCCAATATACCTGTTTCAACGGCAAACCCGGTTCCTCCCAATTGGGACGACAAACCCACATTGTCCCTGGATAACTTACCCAATCTGTCCGTCATCCAAAATTCAAGTGAGTTAAATGCTGTGATTACAGAATCAAATGGGTTTTTCGAATCAAGATATCCTTGAACAACCTCATAACCCTCATTCATTTTATCGTTTATAGCTTTAAGAAAATCGGGATGGATTAAATTATCCGCATCCAGTATAAGGACACTGTCATACTTTTTATCCATATTGAACAATTTACCGAAAAACCATTCCAGCACCCATGCTTTGCCGCTTTCAGAATTGCTCTCGGGCTCTAATACCCTTGCCCCTGCACAATTTGCTATTTCCCCCGTGTTATCTGAACAATTGTCAGCTACTACGAAAATATCATATTTATTCTTGGCATAATCCAAGTTTTTACATGACTCAACAGTATTTTTAATTACACTTGCCTCATTATGTGCAGGTATGAGAATTGCAAAGGATCTTTCAAGATTTTTTATCTTCCTTCGCCTTTTTATATATATTGAAAAGAGTGAAAGAATCAAGTAATAGAGGGATATGGCAACCGTCACTATGTTAATCATCCGGATTAAATTTTTAATTAATAGTGATAGTATTTCCATAATAACTCCTAGACAAACCGAATCAATAATAAAGAATAAGTCATGCCGAATCCAAATAACTGAAACAGACTGCCTCATTCACCTAATAATTATAACACAGTGGCACGGGCTAAATTGCTATTTAAAAACCAAATCTTTTCATGCCTTCTTTTTTACCAAGAAGTATCAAATTCTCCAACTGGTTTAATCTTCCTTCCCTGATTGTGCCGGCTATTCCTTTATTTGAGATTAAGAGTTCATAATCCATTTTATAAACACCACCTTCTCTTTTTAATACCTGAGATTGTATGAATGTCAAAGATGATGCCAAGGAAAACCTTACAAAGTCCCTTTCTTCCCCGGGAAACATTGCAAGTATCCTGGATATAGTTTGTTCTGCGCCTAAGGAATGCATGGTAGCTAAAACCCCAGTTCCGGACTCGGCTGCCGATATGGCAGCTCGCAGGGCATCAACGCTTCTTATTTCTCCGATCATAATGAGATCCGGGCTTTGTCTCAAGGCTGATTTAATACCGTCCTGAAAGGTTAAAAAGTCACTTTCCAATTCCCTTTGAGTAATAATACCAATACCGCCTGACAATTCATATTCAATAGGATCTTCCAGAGTTATGATATGCCATGGATATTTGGATGCAATTCTATTTATCAATGAAGCCATGGTTGTACTCTTCCCGGAACCTGTTTTACCTACAATGAGGTTTATACCCTTTTTATCATGTATGAGTGCCGGCAATCCTTCAAACAGCCCTAAATCATCCATTTCCGGCACAGCTTCATTAATTATTCTGACCACTGAGCATTTCTTTTTTCCCGAAGTAAATAAATTGATTCTGTAACGTCCTCCGTCGGTAAATGAAGTATCCAGATCAATCTTCCCCCTGCCCTCCGATATATTTTCAGACTGGTTGAAATAGCCGTGCAACCATCTCATCAAGCACTCGGATGACATATACTCACTGATTATAATGCTGTCCTGTACCCTGAAATAGACATTTTCACCTTCTTTGAAAATTACATCGGTAACCTTCTCCTTCCTTGCATTTGCTAATATCTCGCGAAACAGATCCTTCATTACAATTTTACCTTTTCAATGTCATCAGATTGTCCTTTTATGGATATCATTCATATAAACTGGAAAATCATTCCTTGGTTATGTTATATTATCCAATAGATTGAAATCTTGGGTAAATCGATATTTGACTCATATTAATAGCATATAAATTTCAGGAGAATATAAAATGTCAGTAGAAATTGTTAAAGAATACCTAAAAAAATTCAATGCGGACCATAAAGTTTTGGTTATGGATGAAAGCTGTGCAACGGTGCCTCTTGCAGCACAAACCTTAGGTGTGGAGGAAGCCAGGATAGCAAAAACCATGTCATTTCTGATCAATGACCAGGTCATTCTCATAGTTACAGCCGGAGATACAAAAATAGACAATGCCAAATATAAAAAGCAGTTTAAAATAAAAGCTAAAATGATTCCATTCGAACAAACGGAAGAGTTAATCGGTCATGCGGCCGGCGGAGTCTGTCCCTTCGGTGTAAAAGAAGGAGTTAAAATTTATCTTGATGAATCATTGAAAAGATTCAAAACCGTTTTCCCTGCTGCAGGAAGTCACGAGGGAATAATGGAAGTTACCATGGATGAGCTTGTCTTGTTCTCCGGCTCCGATGAATGGATTGATGTGTCAAAAATAATTACTTAGTAAAAAGAAATCAGATTACGAACGGAATCTGATTTCTTTTAATATGTTTCTTTTAGCAGTGTCCTACTCATGAACACTGTTTTCCTGTTCCAGAATAAGTTCTTTTACGGACCTAACCATTAAGTCTATTGCAACTTGGTTGTGACCGCCTTCAGGTATTATGATATCCGCATACCTTTTGGCAGGCTCTACAAACTGGATATGCATGGGTCTTACCACATTCAGGTATTGATCTACCACGGATTTTAAAGTCCTTCCCCTGCTGTTTATATCCCTGACAAGCCTTCTTAATATTCTTATATCTGCATCTGTATCAACGTATATTTTGATATCAATCAGATCCCTTAGTCTTGGATCATTGAAAATCATAATGCCTTCCAAAATAATTATTTTTTTCGGATGAAGCCTTATTGTTTCTTTCTTCCTGTTATTATCCGTAAAGTCATATTGAGGTACATCGATGGGTTTATTGTCCAGCAGCTTCTTTATGTGTTCAATCAACAGCTCAGTGTCAAAAGCATCAGGATGGTCATAATTTATTTTCACCCGGGATTCAGGCGGTATATCAGTTTGATCCTTATAATAGGAGTCCTGCATCAAAATAGCAATTGAATCAGTTCCGAAGCTTTTATATATAGCCCTGGCTACGGTGGACTTACCGGAACCGGTACCTCCGGTTATTCCGATTATTACAGGTTTTTCCATTTTACTCACCTCAATCATATAAAAATAAATTAGACTTTAATTCAGTTTATTTTTCAAAAAGTTTTTTTTCTTTACCCTTAGCTTGGATAATCATATCCCCCGGTAAAAGCTCCTCTTTAGATGTTGCTGTATAAACCATTTCAGCCTGGTTTGCAACATCTATGGGGAACCCTTCCTCATCCTTGAAGTCGGTCAAAGTAGTTACAAAAACATCCCCTTGAGGTCTTAACACCTCTATTTCGGTTCCGGGGTAGATTCTGTTTTTCTCCTTCATTAGATATCGCGTATCACCAATCTTCTTTGTAACTACGGATACTATATCATAATCCCTCACATAGCTTGAGTTCTCGTATATCTGCGAGTTTTCCCTGCCAAAGTAGAAACCTGTGTGATATTTTCTATGGGAAACCTTCTGCAGTAAATCCATCCACTTTTCATCATAGACATAATTCTCAGGATCTTTTATGTATTTATCAATGGCTTGTCTGTAAGCTTTGACTATTGCAGCCACATAATATTCAGATTTCATTCTTCCTTCGATCTTGAAGGACACGATTCCTGATTCCATTAATTCAGGTATATGTTCAATCATACAAAGGTCCTTGGAGTTTAAAATATAGGTTCCCCTTTCATCCTCAATAACTTCCATGGGCTCATCGGGCCTTTTTTCTTCAACAAGATGATACTTATATCTGCAAGGCTGAGCACACTCACCTCTGTTGGCATCCCTTCCTGTCATATAACTTGAAAGAAGGCATCTTCCGGAATAAGCCATGCACATGGCTCCGTGCACAAATGCTTCAATCTCCAGGGTATCGGGAGTTTTTTCAATAAGTTCCTTGATTTCCTTCAGGGACAATTCCCTTGCCAACACAATCCTTTTAATTCCCTGGGAATGCCAAAAGTTTGCTGACATATAATTTACATTGTTTGCCTGGGTTGATAAGTGAAGCTCCATTTCTGGTATTACTGTCCTGGCCGTCATT
>DAINSS010000020.1:12042-14630 GCA_036741195.1 Clostridiaceae bacterium
AGAAACTATAAGGGCATCAACCCCCATCTTCTGAATTCCCACCAAGTATTCTTCAAGATCCTTCAAGTCATCATTATGAGGAAAAACATTTAATGTCATATATACTTTTTTTCCTCTTGAATGTGCATATTCCAAGCCTTCTATAATTTCTTCATCTGAGAAGTTATCGGAAAATGCTCTGAGGTTCAGTCTTCCGCCTCCGAAGTAAACAGCGTCTGCACCGTAATCAATGGCAGTTTTTAATTTATTTAAATTACCTGCAGGAGCTAAAAGCTCCGGCACCTTAATATATCCCATTTATTAAATATCCTTTCTTTTTATGATCATAAGTCCGTCCCCAACCGGAACAATCACCGAATCAAATCCTTTGTCCCCGTTTACTTCAGCTATGAACTTCTTCATTTTCAAAATACTGGTGGCATGTTTTTTATCTAATATCTCATCAATTGCCACTTCTCCGTTTATCAATACATTGTCACAGATTATCACACCTTTTTCGTTCAGTCGCTCTAAAGCTAGATGGAAATATTTTGAATAGTGACTTTTACCTGCATCGATAAATACCATGTCATACTTGTTTTCAAGTTTACCCATGGTGTCATCTATCTCACCCTCAAAAACCTTTATTCTGTTTTCAAGGGAGTATTTTTTTATATTAATGTTGGCCAGTAATACCATTTCATTGTTTCTTTCCAGAGTATCGATTTTTGTATCAGGATTTGTAAGTGCCATGAGAATCGAAGAGTATCCCATTGCAGTCCCCATTTCCAAAATTCTTTCAGGTTTTAAGAGCTTAATTAAGAAGAGAAGCACATCTGATGCTTCCTTCTGAATAATGGGTATATGATTTAAAAGAGCATACTCTTCCATTTCAGAAAGCAGATTTTCTCTTTTAATATCAATATTTTCCCTTATATATTTTATTACCGATTGGTCAGTGATCATTTTTAATATCCTTTTATTAATTATGGAATTTCCAATCCTCCGGGAGCTCCCACCGGTCCTTCATATGGGTTTTCCGGAACTGTTGACACAGGGATAGTTACTTCCGGAGTATTATCCGGAATAACCGGATCTTCAGTTGTACCGTTTGCGTATTCATCCCTTTTAGCCAGAAAATCATCATAATCGGCGGTGAAATAATGCCTGCCTGTGGTCAGATTGGCAACATAATAGATATAGTCAGTTTCAGCAGGCTTAATTGCTGCAGCTATTGATTCCTTTGACGGATTGCATATTGGCCCTGCCGGAAGTCCATAAACATGATATGTATTGTATGGATTCTCATACAAGATATCATCCATGGTGATTTCCTTTGAATCCACGCCCTTTGCGTAAAGTATGGTAGCATCAATCTGAAGCCTCATCTCATCCTTCAATCGGTTCTCTATAACTGATGCAACAATCGGTCTTTCATCAGGAATTACAACTTCCCTTTCAATCATGGCAGCCTTATTAACTATTTCATCCCATTTGGATTCAGGCACTTCTACTCCTGATTCCTTTACTACGGCTTTCATGACATTTTCAAAGGCTTTAGACATTTCTCTTACAATTTTTGTACCTGATGTACCTTTGGCAAAGGTATATGTATTAGGTCTTAAAAAGCCTTCCATATTGTATCTTCTGTCAGGGTTTACACCGACATAGGACGGAGCATCAAAATTCTTCACTGCTTCAATAAACTCTGCCTGAGATAATAATCCGGATTCTTCAATTCTTTTTGCAATGTTCTCGATGGTGAAACCTTCCGGAATAGTAAATGTTATGTTATCAAGGTCATCAGCTTTCAAAGCCGAAAGAACCTCATTCAAGTCTGCTCCGGCGGGTATTTCGTGTCGGCCTGGCTTAATTGTCAGATTACTTCCCGATAGTCTGTAGAACAGCTTAATCATGTTGACATCCTTAAGTACGCCTTCTTTACTAAGTCTGTCAACCAGCTCATACAATGATTCGTTCTCTGCTACAACAACAGTTTTATTTGATCCCGGGTCAACCAAGGGATTCTTTATGGCATCCCTGTAGTATAGCCAACCTGCAGATGCTGCTGTTGTTATCAGTATTAGGATTATAGTAAATATAACTAAAACCTTTTTCATCCTTACCTCTCTGACAAATCCCCCTAAGAAGGAAGATATTTATTTTCTCTGAGCTCTCTTTCTCTCAGTTGAGTCTAAAATTTTCTTTCTCATTCTTATGTTCTTTGGTGTTACTTCAACTAATTCATCGTTTTTTATAAATTCAAGACAGTTTTCCAAACTCATTTCAGGAGGTGTGGTAAGCTTTAATGCCTCATCGGTTCCTGAAGACCTGGTATTGGAAAGGTGTTTCTTTTTGCAGACATTAACTTCAATGTCTTCAGCCCTTGAACATTCTCCGCAGATCATACCGGAATAAACTTCAACTCCGGGTCCGATGAAGAGTCTTCCTCTTTCCTGAGCGTTGTAGAGACCATAGGTAATTGCAACTCCGTCTTCAAATACCACAAGGGAACCCCTTGATCTTTCATTTATTTCTCCTTTGAAAGGTCCGTATCCCTTGAATACATGGTTCATTATTCCGTTACCCCTGGTATCGGTCATAAGTTC
>DAINSS010000020.1:14640-39644 GCA_036741195.1 Clostridiaceae bacterium
TAACCATTGATTGCTGAGGTCATATTCACCATTTCAGCCTTTCTAGGTCCGAGTTTCTCCATTACGGCACCGACGTAATCCTCCGGAACATCAATCGTAAGATACTCCATCGGCTCCATTTTTCTGCCGTCTATTTCCTGGTATATAACAGTAGGTTTACTTACCTGCAGCTCATAGCCCTCTCTTCTCATGGTTTCTATCAGAATTGAAAGATGCAATTCACCTCTGCCGGATACTTCAAAGCAATCCGGAGTGAGTTCATTTACCCTCATGGAAACGTTTGTCTGAATTTCTTTAAACAACCTGTCTCTAATATGCCTTGAAGTTACAAAGTCACCTTCCCTTCCTGCAAATGGGGAATCATTTACCATGAAATTCATGGATAAAGTAGGTTCATCAATATGCATGAAAGGAAGTGCTTCAGGGGTCTGGGCGTCTGCAATTGTATCTCCTATGCTGATTTCGGATAAACCTGCAATAGATACAATATCTCCGAGTCTAGCCTCCGTAGCTTCAACCTTTTTTAATCCTTCGCTCAGGAACAATGATGAAACCTGTTTTTTCTTCATGGTTCCATCCTTGAACATCATCGCCACATTCATGTTTTTCTTTATTGATCCGCGGACAATCTTGCCTACGGCTAGCTTTCCCATATATTCTGACGAATCAAGGGTTGTTACCAGTATCTGAAGAGGTCCGTCAGGATCACCTTCCGGTGCTTTAACCTTTTCCAGGATTGTATCAAATAATGGTGTCATGTCATTGCTGTCATCCGTCAATTCAAGCTTTGCGATACCTTCCCTTGCAGATGCATAGATAATTGGGAAATCGCATTGCTCATCAGTTGCTCCCAATTCCAGGAACAGTTCGAAAACCTCGTCGATGACAACATCAGGTCTGGCGTCTTGACGGTCGATTTTATTTATTACAACTATCGGGTTATGTCCTAATTCAAGAGCTTTTTTCAGAACAAATTTTGTCTGCGGCATGGGTCCTTCATAGGAGTCCACCACAAGCAGAACTGAATCCACCATTTTGAGCACTCGCTCAACCTCTCCCCCGAAATCGGCATGGCCGGGAGTATCAACAATATTAATTGTGTGATCCTTGTATATTACAGAAGTGTTCTTCGATAATATGGTTATACCTCTTTCCCTTTCCAGATCATTACTGTCCATGACTCTGTCCATAACCTTCTCATTTTCTCTGAATGTATGGGACTGTTTTAACAGAGCATCCACCAAAGTTGTCTTTCCATGATCGACGTGGGCAATAATCGCAATATTTCTTATATCTTCTCTTCTGTACATAATTCCTCCGTTCATACACCGTTTCGTGTTTAAGTAAAATTGGATACTCTTGTATCCAATCAATAATTATTGATTTTGGTCTTCCGTATTAGAACCCGGGATTTCCAAATCAAGGGCTTCATTCAATATTTTCATTATGTCGTCAAACAAAATGGAAAATCTTTGTTCTTTGTTTAAGAAATCCGCAACTTCAGGATTCAGTTGGATTACATTAACCAGATTTTCAAATTTCTTCCTTGATTCATCAGACAGCTTACCGTTCTTAACCTGCTCCTGGTATGATTCTATCTGAATATTTCTAAAGTCGGTAACCATGTTCTTTTTAACAGGATCCGCTTCTATCTTTTTAACCGCTTCTCTATAGTTAACTACATCTTCATTATTCTTAAGTACTGCCGCCAACTCGTGTGCTTTATCATAAATGTTATCCATTGAATGCTCCTCCGATATTTAAATCTCCATGATGATAGGGACAATCATAGGTTTTCTCATTGTCCTCTGCCACAGGAAGTTTTTAAGCTCTTCCTTGATCTGATTTTTGACATACTCTGTGTTTTTCATTTTGTCGCCTTCGTTATTGTCCAGAATGTCCCTTGCTATATCCTTTATTCCGTCCATCAAGCCTTCAGCCTCTTTAACAAATACAAATCCTCTGGAAATAATATCCGGACCAGCTATTAAATGACCGCTTTCCGAATCAACTGTTGCAACCACTGTCAATATTCCGTCCAAGGACAAATGTTTCCTGTCTCTCAGTACGATATTGCCCACATCGCCGACACCCAATCCATCAACAAGGACTTGACCGGACTGAACGGTTCCGTTCTTTTTAATCTCATTCTCCGATACTTCTATAATCACTCCGTTTTCAGGGATCAGAATATTTTTGTTCGGCATACCCATTTTCTGGGCAAGTTCCGAATGGACCTTAAGGTGTCTGTATTCTCCGTGAACCGGTATAAAATATTTTGGTTTTGTCAGTGCCTGCATTAGCTTAAGCTCTTCCTGGCATGCGTGTCCCGAGACATGGACATCTTCCTTTGCTTCATAGATAACTTCGGCACCCATTTTATACAACAGGTTAATTGTTCTCGAAACGCTCTTCTCATTTCCCGGAATGGGATGAGAAGACAGTATAACCATATCTCCCGGTTTTAATGTTATTTTTCTGTGTTCACCCATTGCCATTCTTGTTAAAGCGCTCATGGGCTCTCCCTGGCTTCCGGTTGTCATTATACAAAGCTGATCGTCCCTGAATCTGGATACCTCGTCAATGCTGATAATATGCTTATCTTCTATGTTCAAGTATCCCAGTTCCCTGGCAACTGCCACGACATTTTCCATGCTCCTGCCCGAGAAAACACATTTTCTTCCGAGCTTTATGGCAGCCTGGGCTATCTGCTGCAATCTGTGAATATTACTTGAGAATGTTGCAACAAGGATTCTGCCTTTTGCCCCAAGAAAAATTCTTTCAAAATTTTGACCTATGGTACTTTCTGAAAAAGTATATCCCTGCCTTTCAACATTTGTAGAATCAGCCATAAGCACCAGAACACCCTGCTCTCCCAGCTGTGCAAATCTAGCAAGGTCTATGACATCTCCGTCCACGGGAGTTAAATCAACCTTGAAGTCACCGGTATGGACTATTGTTCCCACCGGTGTGTGAATTGCAATTGCAGATGCATCTGCTATGGAGTGATTGGTTTTTATGAATTCCACTTCCATATCCTTAAGCTTTATTACGTCCCTTGGCTTTACCGTATTCAGTTTTACAATATCAAAAAGCTTGTGCTCTCTGAGTTTTATTTCTATTAATCCAAGTGTCAGTCTTGTGGCATAAACCGGAATATTTATCTGCTTTAAAATATACGGCAATGCTCCGATGTGATCCTCATGGCCGTGGGTGATGAAAAAGCCCTTTACCTTATCTTTGTTTTTCAAAAGAAAATTTACATCAGGGATGACTATATCTACACCCAGCATTTCGTCCTCAGGGAACTTCAAACCGCAGTCTATTACAATTATTTCGTCTTTGTATTCTATGGCGGTCATGTTCTTTCCGATTTCATCAATTCCGCCTAAGGGGATTATTTTAACTGTTTCTTTTACAGTATTCTTCCCGTTTGACTTAAACTTGGATTGATTTTTCGGTTCATTTACAGAGGAAATAACAGGTACGGTTCTTCTTGGATTTCTCTTTGGGAAACCGCCTTTATTTACTGTATTTGCTTTCTTTTCATTGTTAACAGGCTTTATTGCTTCAATATTTATTGACTCTTCGGACAGCTCCTGTTTGGTGACATTTTTGTTCACTCTCACAGGCTTTTTTCTGAAGGGTTTTGCACTGATTTTTTCTTTAACTTCTCTTAAATTTATATCAGAACTGCCGATTCCGGCTTTATTCTCATTATTCTTAACAGTATTTAAATTATTATTTACTTTCATCTTTTCCTCCGCTTTCAATTCTGAAGCAATCACTGCACAAACCGTAGAATTTAAGCGAATGGTCTTTAATTCTGAATTTATAATCAGTCTCTATTATTTGTTCAACATTGTCCAAAAGGTCTCCTCTTACTTCCTCAACTTTTCCGCAGGCGCTGCAGATCAAGTGGTGATGACCGTGGACTTCTTCTTCATGATTTATTTCATAACGGTATATGCCGTCGTTTAAATCAAGCTTTTTTACTACTCCTAATTCTTCTAAAAGAAGGATTGTTCTGTAAACCGTAGCTACTCCTGTTTCCGGTTTTACATCTCTTACCTTGTCATATATTTCTTCTATAGTAAGATGCTTACCTTCCTGAGCAATTATTACATCCAGAATGGCCAGTCTTTGAGGAGTAAGCTTTGAGCCGCCTTCTTTTAGAACAGTTTTCATTCTGTCTATTATGTTTTTTTCGTTATTTGCCATTAATTACCGTCCTCATCCAGCATATTGAGGTTATATGCCTCTTCAATTGCTTCCATTTCTTCATCTGAGTCTACAGTAGAGAATACTTCATTTCCATCCTCATCAAAATCCACTCTCAGTGCAGTGAATACATCTTCCTCACCGGATGGTCTGACTATAAAATATTCAGCCTCTCCAACTTCTACTTTGTCTATTACCTCAACTTCAAATTCTTCCCCGTCATCTGCGGTTAATACAATGATATCCGTCATATTTTCCATATAGTTCACATATGGCCTTCCAAGCCATAATCTCCTTTAATTTATTCTTGTTTATTCCACCGGCCATTCCCGTAGAAAAATATCTTTAAACCAACCTTCCGTCGGTATAAATTTCATCTTAATCTTTTTTAAAAGCACCGGAATCCAGATATCCCTGCAGTATATAACAAGCTGCAATTTTATCTACTTCCTGCTTCCTTTTGTTTATCTTAGTCTTCTTCTCAGCCATCAACCTGTGCGCACTTACCGTTGTAAGCCTTTCATCCCAGGTTATAATTTTTCCTTGGTAAACTTTTTTTAACTCTTCCAAAAAATCCAAAACTTTTTTAGCCTGAAACCCTGTAGTTCCATCCATATTCTTCGGAAGTCCCGATACTACGGCATCAACTTTATATTCCTCCGTATATCGGATTATTTCTTTTATATCAGTTTCTATGTCAGTTCTTTTTAAAACGGATAACCCTGTAGCAATGAGTCCCGTAGGATCCGATACAGCTATTCCGATACGCCTGTCTCCTATGTCCAACCCCAAGATTCTCATCACGCACCTCCGTTACAAAACAATACATCACTCTTAATTATAGCAAATATTTTAACATAATTATGAGGTGCCAAATAAAAGGCACCTCATAATTACTTGATATCCAAATAAGTTTTTAAGACTTCCTCTAAAATTTCATCCCTTTCGAGCCTTCTAATGAGTGCACGAGCCCCTTTATGATTAGTTATATATGTAGGGTCACCCGAAATCAGATATCCCACCATTTGATTTACCGGGTTATATCCTTTTTCTGATAAGGACTGATATACATCGCTCAAAATCTCTTTTGTCTGGATTTTCTTATCTTTATCCAATTTGAACTGCATGGTATTCTGCAGATTTGAATTGCTGCCGTTCTCCATTTGTTATCTGGCACCTCCCTAAAATCACATTTATCATCTTATTATACTTTATTTACGCTTAAATGTACATACTGATAAAGATAATCAATGATAATAAACGTGTTTAAAGTGATCCGACCAGATTCTTAGATTCCAGAGTTTCTCCGTCTTTCAGAACTTTTTCCGTGTATTTGCTACCCTTAAATCCGATAAGTTTGATTGGATTCTTAGGATCCTCAATTAATACTTTGATCTCTCCGTTTCTTTGAAGTAAGGCATTATAGTCAGAGAGAACCCAAGAAGGTATCCCTTTGATCCTTCCGAATTCCTTGTTCCAGTTTTCAAAGTTCTTAGTGTCTTCCGAGCCGGAACTGCTGAAGGCCACCCCCGGAAGATAGCCAAGCCCCTTGTTGAAATTAAAACTGACCATATCATTTTCAGGAGAATAGCTCTTTCCTATTACGGTTTCGGTGAATAAGACATTTGCTCCTTTTCCAATTCCTGCCAAAACCCTGTCTCCGGAATTGAATTCATTAAACATCTTGTCTATGGAAAAATTCCCCACAACTTTTAAGAGTTTTACTACATCTCCGTCTCCTATTAGGAGAATATCAGCGGCTTCTATTTTGTTCTTTATAAATTCCCTGGATATGAAATGACTGAATCTCACTACAGTAAGCTCATCAAAAACACATCCTGCTTTTTCGGCTACAGCCTTTACTCCGGCAATATATCTGGGATCATCCTCAGAGGCTGCAGAAAAAAAGAGAAAACGGGGCCTCTTTTTATCAGACATACTAACTAGCAATTCAACGAGTTTAAAACTCTTTTCAACAGTGAGATCACCACCGCCAATAGCCATTACTTTTCCCATTTTCTCTCTCCTTATCAAAGTATTTTTATTTTACTAAATGTAAGGTATTAAATTATTCAGTTTTATTATATTAATTCGAATACCTTTTTTACTGCTTCTTCAGCCTTGCTTGGATCTTTTCCTCCGGCCTGTGCCATATCCGGACGTCCACCGCCCTTACCATCGGCAACCTTGGCAACTTCTCCTATGATCTTACCTGCATGGGCTTTGGAACCTGCAATGTCTTTGGAAACCATGACTACAAAATTCACCTTATCCGTGGATTTTGAAGCCATAACCGAAACTCCGCTGACCAATTTATCCAGGATTTTTTCAGTCATGTCCCTTAATTCTTCCTGATTTAAATCTTCAAATACTCCGGTAGCCACTTTTATTCCATTGACTTCCCGAACATTGCCTAAAATATCATTCAATGAGGATCCGGACATCTGCTTTTTAAGCTTGACGATTTCCTTATCCTTTTCTTTATTTTCTGCCAAAAGGGTAACTACTTTCTTTTCCAAGCCCTTTTCATTTGTCTTCAGTATACCTGAAATTTCATGTAAAAGCCCTTCATTTTTTTCTACAAGCTCAACAGTATTCCAACCGGTTACAGCCTCAATTCTTCTGATTCCTGCTGCGATTCCGGTTTCTGACAATATTCTGAACATGCCTATCTGTCCTGTGTTTGAAACGTGGGTTCCTCCGCAAAGTTCCATGGTAAGATCTCCTGTGGATACCACTCTTCCCTCTTCACCATACTTTGCATCAAACAGTGCCATGGCTCCCTTTTCGCGGGCTTCATCCAAGGTCATGATCTCAGTTTTTACATTGACTGCCTTCATTATCATGTCATTGACCTGATGTTCAACCAATTTTATTTCTTCCTTGGTCAATGGATTGAAATGATTGAAGTCAAATCTTAATTTTGCTCCGTCCACAAGTGAACCGGCCTGATTTACATGATCGCCTACAACATTTTTCAGTGATTTATGAAGAAGATGCGTTGCCGTATGATTTCTCATGGTGTTTTCTCTTTTTATTCTTTCAACCTCTGAAACAGCATGACCGACAGATGCAGTACCTTCCAAAACTTTGACTGTGTTAACTATGGCGTTATTCTGGTTTTTACCCGTATCGAGCACCTGAAGTACAAAATTTTCGCCTCTGATTGTTCCCGTATCGCCTACCTGACCGCCCATTTCTGCATAGAAAGGTGATTTATCAAGTACCACATAACCTGTAGAACCTTCTTCCAGCGTTTCTTTTACTCCGTCTTCATCAGCCAGTAAAAGTATCTCCCCTTCTCCGGACATAGATCCGTATCCTGTGAATTCAAAGGATTTAGGGCTCTTCAGTGAATTGTACACTGAATTTTCCTGTCCCATGAAGTTGGTTTCACCCCTTGCTGTACGTGCTCTTTCTTTTTGCTGTTTCATGTTCTCTTTGAAGGTATCATAATCAATTTTCAACCCGTTTTCGCCTACTATTTCCTCTGTAAGCTCCAATGGGAACCCATAAGTGTCATAGAGTTTGAAAGCCTCATCACCTGAGAAGATTTCACCTTTTGTATCTTTGATATAGTTCTTTAACAGACTCATTCCGGTATCCAAAGTAGTGTTGAATTTTTCTTCTTCCAAAGAAACAATCTTTTTAATATAATCTAGTTTTTCAACCAAAGAAGGATATGCTTCACCATAGTTTACGACAACCTCATCAAGTATCTCAGACAGGAACAATCCATCTTTTCCGAGTATTCTTCCGTGTCTTGCCGCTCTTCTCAAAAGTCTTCTTAATATATATCCTCTTCCTTCGTTTGAAGGCAGTACTCCGTCGCTTATGAGCATTGCAGCTGATTTTATGTGGTCAGTTATTATCCTTATGGATACATCCTTGTTCGGATCAACTCCGTATTTAACATTAAGGGTGGATTCAACCTTTTTAAGTATGTTATTTATTGAGTCTATTTCAAAAATGTTTTTAACACCCTGCATAACTGTCGCAAGTCTTTCAAGGCCCATACCGGTGTCTATATTCGGTTTCGGCAGCGGGTTATAGTTACCTTCTTCATCCTTATCAAACTGTGTGAATACAAGATTCCATATTTCCACTGTTTTATCTGCATCGGAAGCTGCCATGAATTCTTCACTGTTTGTTATAACACCTGCATTGCCGTAATCATAGTGGATTTCAGAGCAAGGTCCGCAAGGTCCGGTTCCGATTTCCCAGAAGTTTTCGTTTTTTCCCAATCTGAAGATTCTGTCCTTGCCTATGTCTGTCATATTTGCCCAGATATCAAAGGCTTCATCATCATCCAAATATACGGTTGCATATAGCCTGTCCTTTGGCAACTGCAATACTTCCGTCAGATATTCCCAAGCCCACGGAATAATTTCCTTTTTAAAATAATCACCAAAGGAGAAATCGCCGAGCATTTCAAAGAAGGTAGCATGTCTTGATGTTTTACCTACATTGTCTATATCAACTGTTCTGACGCATTTCTGACAGGTTGCCACTCTCTTGTTCGGGGGAACCTTCGCTCCGGTAAAATAAGGCTTTAAAGGTGCCATACCTGCGCTTATCAAAAGCAGAGAGTCATCATCCTTCGGTACTAAACTGAAACTTGGCAGGACCAAATGATCCTTTGATTCGAAAAAGTTCAGAAAGCTTTTTCTTAGTTCGTTTACGCTGTACTTGTTTTCCATTTTTATTTCCTCCAAAAAATATAAAATCCTTTTGTCCCTCATAGAAGGGACGAAAGGACAAACTTCCGCGGTACCACCCAATTTATGGCAATTGCCATCACTTTAAGTACACTGACTCCTGAAGAGCTTCAGGCATCCACTATTAAGAAAACTTACACCAATTGCTTCCCTCTCTGGTAATAACTTGAACACCTTACTTATTTCAATCAACGTCAATATTTAATTATGACTATTATATTTAAAGGCATTGAGTTAAGTCAATACTTTTAGTTCCTTCATTTGTAAATGCCATGTAAACTCTTTACAGGAAACTGATTAAATTATTGAAATTGCAGCCATGTAAACTATGGTTCCAAGGGCAATACTTAGAAAGGTGTTCCTTTTCCAAATATGAATCAGAACAGTAACCCCGATACCGATCGCTTCGGGAATCCCCCTTGAGCCTTTTAAAAAATCAACATGCCTTACGCAAAAAATAACAAGTGTGGCTATAATTGCAGGTGGCAATACATTCCCAAGATTTCTGACAGAGTTCGGCATTCCTTTTTTACCGCCAAAGAAAAGAAAAGGTATATATCGGATTAGAAAAGTTACTAAAGATGCAGTAGCAAGTATCAACAATGATTGTACGGTATTCATTTATGCCACCTCCTTCTTTGACTTTACCAGAACAAGGATAATCACTGCCGTTAAAAGTGATGGGAAAATAAATTTCTCCGGACCCAAAAGCACCAGAAAAATCACAGATGTCAGCAGCCCAATTATTGCCGGGAAATGATCCTTTGTCCCCAGCCATTGCTCAACAAAAATTACCGTAAACAAAGCAGTCATTGAAAAATCAATACCCGGAAGGTCAAAGGGCAGGGACGATCCTATAAGACCGCCTATTACCGAACCCAGGATCCAATAAAACTGATCAAAGACAGCAATTAAAAACATCACTGTTTTCTCATCTTCCCCTTCCCTTATCTTTACTCCCGTAAGCAAGGAATATGTTTCATCGGACAAGGCGTGAACCATATAGGGTTTGAACCGGCCCATACCCTCATATTTTTCTACTAAAGACAACCCATAAAAAAGATGTCTTGAATTTACTAAAAAAGTCATGACAGCAACCTGAATCAAAGGTGTTCCGCCTGTTAAAAGGCTGATCAAAACAAATTGCATAGATCCTGCATATAAAAAGAAACTGATTAAAAATGCCCAGATCCAGGAATAACCTGCTTGATTTAACAGCAATCCGAAGGTTATGCCTAAAAAGAGGTATGCAAAGATTATGGGAAGAGTATTCCTAAATGCTGCAGAAATATTTACTTTATTGATTTTCACTTGAATCCTTCCCTCCCAATAATAATTTTAAATACTAACCTTCAGGTTGTGTCATTTGAATTGTATTTTTATGCAATAGTAATATTATAGATAATTCCTGTCAATCCGGTCAAGAAGGATTTAGTCCGACGGACTCACAGTAAATATTTGACGGTCGGACTAAATTTTTAACCATTATTCAGTTTCTCTTATATTTTCAATTATCGTGCCGCCACCGAAGACCCTGAGCCCGTCGTATAGCACTATTGACTGTCCTCTTGTTATGGCTCTTTGCGGTTCATCGAAAACAACTTTAATATTCCCGTAATCCCTTGGGTATACTGTGCATGGTGACATTTTTGCAGCGTATCTGATTTTACCTGTCAATCTTCTGGGTTCCGTCAAATTATCAACTGCAATTAAATTGACTTCATTTGCAATTAAAGTATTGCTGAACAGATCCTCATTGGTTCCCACTACAATCTCATTTCTGTCTTTGTTGATGTCAATTACAAAAACAGGTGAACCCAGTGCCAATCCAAGCCCCTTTCTTTGACCGATGGTATAATAGGCGATTCCTTTGTGTGTACCAACTATATTACCTTTTACGTCCACAAAGTTGCCTGTTTTTTTTCTGCCCGGTACCAAGTCGTATACAAACTTACCGTGATCATTATCCTCGATGAAGCATATATCCTGGGAATCCTTCTTATTTGCCACACCCAGTCCAATTTCGCCGGCAATTTCCCTTATTTTTTCCTTAGTATACTCTCCGCAGGGCATCAGGGTTTGTTTTAATTGTTCCTGAGTTAAATTATAAAGCGCATAGGTCTGATCCTTGTGATCATCCTGAGCCCTTTCTAATATATACCTTCCGTCTTCTTCATAAATCTTTGCATAATGTCCCGTTGCAACATAATCAGCTCCAAGGGATTTTGCTCTTCTTAAAAGCTCTTCGAATTTGATAAATCTGTTACATGCAACGCATGGGTTGGGTGTAGCTCCGTCCAAGTAATCCTCGACAAAGTAATCAATAACCTTTTCCTTGAAGATTTCCTTGAAATTCATGACATAATACGGAATTTCCAAAATGTCAGCTACCATTCTTGCATCATTAACAGAAGCGAGGGAACAGCATCCGCCTTCCCTCGCAGTATATTCCTCATTCTCCTGCCACACCTGCATAGTAATCCCTATGACATCGTAGCCCTGCTCTTTCAGAAGATATGCTGCAACCGAAGAATCTACGCCGCCGGACATTCCGACAACGACTTTCTTTCCGTTTGACATTCTATCATCCTTTCTGAAAGTAAATAATCTGTTAGATATTTCCTTTTACTCGTGTCCGTGATCATGGTGATCATGATCCGACTCTGTGTAATCCCATGGCTCCAGCCCCTGAGACTGTCTGTAATTGTTTATCGCTATATGAATTGCATCTTCAGCCAATACTGAACAGTGCATTTTAACCGGCGGAAGTCCGTCCAAAGCTTCTGCAACTGCCTTGTTTGTGATATCCCATGCTTCTTCCAGGGTTTTTCCCTTAATAAGCTCTGTTGCCATTGAAGATGATGCTATTGCAGAACCGCATCCGTATGTCATGAAGCTGACATCCTCAATAACATTGTCCTTTACCTTAAGGTAAATTCTCATAATATCCCCGCATTTAGGGTTTCCTACCTCTCCTACTGAGGATGGATCCTCCATTTCTCCCACGTTTCTTGGATTTCTAAAGTGATCCATTACTTTTGGACTGTATATCATTATTTCTCCCCCGTTTCTTTTAAATGATTCAAATATAGTGGTGAATAGCTTCTCAGCTGTTTAATTATTCCAGGTAAAACTTCAAGTACCTTGTCAACTTCCTCTTCGGTGTTGAAATCACCAAGTGACAGTCTCAATGATCCATGAGCCAGTTCATGAGGTAATCCGATTGCAAGAAGAACATGTGACGGATCCAGTGAACCTGAAGTACAGGCTGACCCTGAAGAAGCGCATATGCCTTCAAAGTCCAGGTTAAGCAGGATTCCTTCTCCTTCTATAAATTCGAAGATAACATTGACGTTATTGGGAAGTCTTCCCTCTCCCTCCGGTCCGTTAAGCCTTGAGTAAGGTATGGAAGTTAAAATCCCCTCAATGAGCCTGTCTCTCATTTTAGTCATTTTTAGAGCATGTGATTCCCTGTTAGATTCAGCTAAATCTAACGCAAAACCCATACCGACAATCCCGGCAACATTTTCGGTTCCCGCTCTTCTTCCTCTTTCCTGACCGCCGCCGTGTACAAGATTATCAATCTTTACACCCTTTTTAATATAAAGGACACCTACTCCCTTGGGAGCATAGAATTTATGACCGGCCATTGATAAAAGGTCTATGTTCATATCCTTAACATCTATTTTTATCTGTCCCATTGCCTGAACTGCGTCAGTATGGAAATAAACCTTCTTTTCTCTGCACACCGCACCAATTTCTTTTATAGGTTCTATTGTTCCTATTTCATTGTTTGCAGCCATGACAGATACAAGAATTGTATTGTCTTTTATGGCATCTCTTACTTGCTCTGCAGTAACCAATCCCTTTGAATCCACTTCAAGATAAGTTACTTCAAAGCCCTGCTTTTCAAGCCACTCACAGGTATGAAGAACGGCATGATGTTCAATATTTGTTGTAATAATATGATTACCCTTGTTTCTGTTTTTAAAAGCAACACCCTTCAATGCGAAATTATCTGCTTCTGATCCGCCTGCAGTGAAATAAATCTCTGAAGGGTCACAGTTGATAACCTTGGCTATTCTTTCCCTTGCCTTATCTATGGCAGCTTTTGCATTTCTGGATGGTGAATATATGGATGATGGATTGAAGTAGTACTCGTTGTAATAAGGAATCATCTCTTTAATTACTTCGTCCTTCACTCTTGTGGTTGCGGCATTATCCATGTAGATTACAGGAATATTTTCCATTTATTTCTCTCCCTTGATAAAGTTGATTTTACCTTCATTCTTTTTATAATCGTCCATAATGTCCTGGAGGGTGATGGAACTCATGACTTCATCAATTGATGTCTTAATCTTGTGCCATACGGTTCTTGTCGCACAGCAATCGATTTTGTCACATTCTTCATTATCTAGACATTCAGAAATTTCTACCGGGCCTTCGAGGATATTCATAATCTCTAAAACCGTAAGATCTTTAGGATCCTTGTTTAAGGCATACCCACCCTGGGCTCCTCTGATACTCTTTACCAGCTCTGCTTTCCTCAATGGGGCAAATAATTGTTCCAAATAGTATTCGCTGATATTTTGTCTTTTACTGATACTTTTTATGGATACAGGCGCTTCTCCCTGGTTTACGGCCAAGTCTACCATCGCTTTTACTCCATATTTACCTTTTGTAGAGAGTTTCAAATTCATGCCTCCTTTCCATTTTTCAACAAGGATATTATATTAAACCCGACTACTTTTGTCAACATTGGAAAATGTCCGAAACAAGCGAGTTTCGGACATTTCCCAATTAATTTTATCTATTCTTTTTATCCTTGTTTGACTTAATTGCATTAAATACGGTTTCCCAGTATTTGCTTGTGGTTTCTTCCAGTTTGTTTTCGCCCGGATAATAAAATTTTTTACCCTTTAATCCTGAAGGCATGTATTCCTGTTCCACATAGGAATAAGGATAGTCGTGGGGATATTTGTATCCCTGCATCCTTCCCAGGGACTTGGCTCCTGCATAATGTCCGTCCCTTATATGTGAAGGGATTTTTCCCACCTCACCTTTATCAATCGCCTCACTCGCTTTCCAGAATGCTTTTGCTGCGCTGTTTGATTTTGGTGCCGTGGCTAACAGAATCGTTGCATTGGACAAGGGAAGAACGGCTTCAGGCAGACCAAGCTGAAGTGCAGAGTCCACACAGGATTTTACAATGCTGATTGCTTGTGGATATGCAAGACCAATATCTTCTGAGGCAATGGCAAGGAGTCTTCTTGACACTGATAAAAGATCCCCGCCTTTTAATACCAATGCAAGATATGTGATTGCAGCGTCAGGGTCCGAGCCCCTTACGGATTTATGAAATGCCGAGAGAAAATCATAATGATTGTCTCCGTCCGTGTCAAAGCTGATCATCTTCCTTTGAAGCACATCCTCTGCATCGGAAGGACCTAATTTAAGAATTTCCATGCCGGATCTGTATCTGGATAAGAACAGTACTTCCAGGGAATTTAATCCCTTCCTCATATCGCCGTCTGATATAAATGAAATATTGTCATAAACTATGGGATCTATGTAAAGTTCCTTTAAACCATTTTCTTCTTTTAAAGAATCGGCACCCCTTAGTAATCCCTCTTTGATTTCTTCGTGGGACAATTCCTTGAATTCAACAATAATACATCTTGATACAAGAGCTTTGAAAACCGCAAAATGGGGATTTTCTGTAGTGGAACCGATTAAGATTACCCTTCCGTCTTCAATGTAATCCAATAATATTTGTTGATTCCTTTTATTGAACATATGGATTTCATCTATATATAAAATGAGACCGGAATACCCCATCATAGTATTCAGGTTCTCCAAAACTTCTTTGACATCCTTCAGTGAATCCGTTGAAGCATTTAGCATGTGAAATTCCCTGTCAGTCAAATCCGCCAAAAGTCTTGCAACTGTGGTCTTTCCTGTTCCCGGAGGTCCGTAGAAAATCATATTCATTAGTTTTTTTGCTGATACCATAGATGACAATATTTTGCCCTTGGCCATTATATGCTTTTGTCCTATTACATCGTCCAGTCCCCTGGGCCTCAGCCTTGATGCTAATGGTTCCATTAAAACAACCTCCTTTTTCAGGTTTTACCATACTGTTTTCTCTAATAAAATACTAAACCATTATATCATTTTACAGAAATAATGGTTTAGACGGGGAATATGAAGTTTTTATCCTTTTCCTTCGAGTATAAATTAATGAAGTCAATGTTATAAACTTTCTTGAGATTTGCTTCTGTCAGTACTTCCTCAGGTTTGCCCTGATAAACAACTCTGCCGTTATCCATAAGGATTGTGTAATCTGAAAATTCCTTGGAATAATTTATGTCATGCATAACTGCAATTGGAGTTTTATCAGGAACCATGTCCCTTAAAATCTTCATTATCATGACCTGATGAGAAACATCCAAATGATTTATCGGTTCATCTAAGATGATATATGGTGTATCCTGAGCCAATGCCCTGGCAAGCGAAACCCTCTGCGCTTCTCCTCCGGAAAGTGTAGTTACTTTCTTATCGGAGAATGCCAAGGTACCAGTAAGCTCCATGGCTTTGACAACTGCCGTGATATCCCCTTCGGATGCTTCCTGGAATCTCTTTAAATAAGGATGTCTTCCCATTAAAACAATATCTTTAACGGTAAATTCAAAATCAGTAGAAAATTTCTGAGGCACATAGGACATCCTGAGGGCTTTCTCCTTTGCACTCAAACTGCCAATTTCCGTTCCGTCTATTTTAATAGTTCCAATGGATGGTTTTAAAAATCCAAGTATATTTCTGACTATTGTACTCTTACCTGACCCATTCGGACCCAATATTGTAATGAATTTACCCCTGGGAAGCTCAAGGTCCAGGTTTTGTATCTTAAATCCGTTTCCATATGTAAAGTTCAGATTTTTTATTTCTATTCCCATAATTAACCTCTCTTGTTCTTCATAAGAAGATATATGAAAAAAGGAGCTCCAAATACAGCAGTGACAGCACCGACAGGCAACTGTGCACCGTCAATGGCAGACCTTGCCGCTGTATCTGCAAAAATCAGAAAAATACTACCTGTCACCATTGAAAACGGAATTAATTTTGAATGAGAAGGACCTACAACATTTCTCGCTATATGAGGGATAATCAACCCTACAAAACCAATGGTTCCGGTAAATGCAACACAAATCGCCACTATAAAAGATGATATTATGAGGATGTTTTGTCTGACCCTTGATGTTTCAACCCCCATGGACATGGCAACCTCATCTCCGGCAGTCAAAATATCCAAATCTCCGGAGTAACGCCAAAGCATATAAGTTAAAATACCGATTGCCGGTGTCATGACAGCCAATTGCAAATAACCCGTGGAGGCTAGACTTCCCATGGTCCAATAAATTATTCTTGCAACATCTTTTTCATTAAATACAAGAAGAATTGAAACTATTGCACTTAAGAAATAACTTATTGCAATTCCTGAGAGCAACAATGATTGGGTAGATACTTTCTTATCCTTTGCCGCTATGAAGTATACCAAAAATGTCGTTATGAGTGCTCCTAGGAAAGCAGCTGCGGCTATCAGGCTGATTCCGGGCAATGAAACGCTTTTAAAAGATATGATAACAAGTGCCGCTCCCAGTGTCGCTCCTGATGAAATTCCCAGAATATATGGATCAGCCATGGGGTTTTTAAAAACCCCCTGATAGGAGCATCCGACTGCAGAAAGTCCCGCCCCGACAACAATTGCTGTCAGAATCCTCGGAAGTCTTATATTCATGATGATCAAATCCTTTGTCCCATGAGAAATAAAATTCATACCGATAACTTTCTTAATATTTTCCAATACTATACTGTATGTTTCTGTAAACCCTATTTTTGCATCTCCAAATGTCATGGATAATCCTGAAAGCAAGATGAGCAGGAGGAGCATGATTATTAACTTACTGCTTAATTTTTCATTTTTAACTTTCATGGCTCCTCCTTTCTTATCTTACTAATAAATTTCCCATATCTAAAAATATAGGCAACCCAAAATTAATCCGATTAATATATTTAAACTGTGTAATCAGAGAATTACAATTTATTTGAATATATCCGGATGGAAGAGTTTTGCAAGTAGCTTTATTCCTTCACCCAGCCTTGGACCTTCCCTGGCAATCAGGTTGTCATCCACTTCGAATACTTGATTGTTTTTTACGGCAGAAAGGCTTTTATATGGTTCCGTTGTTTTAAATTCATCTGCCATTTTAGCCATGCTTCCCATAAAAACTATGGTCGGATCCTTTTCAACCAGCTTTTCTGCGGTATAGGTCCATCCTTCGGCATCAATCGCAACATTCTCTCCGCCGGCCGCTTTGATCATTTCATTTATAAAAGTACCCTTACCGGCAGTGTAATCACCGTTTTTACCAAAGCCTGCCACATAGTATGCTTTAACCGGTTTAACATCCTTAAGTTTTCCCGCAACCTCCGATATTTCTGTGCTTATGGTATTAACCGTTAATTCTGCTTCTTTGTTTGCATTCAATATTTTTCCTAATTCCCTCATATTCTTAAAGGAACCCTCAAGGCTGTCTCCGCTGGGTATTGAAACTACCTTGGCACCGGCAGCTTCGATTTTTTTAACGGTTTCTTCTTTCAAAAAGCTTGTAATTACTATGTCCGGATTCATTTCCACTATTTTTTCAATGGAAGGGTCTGACATGGTTCCTACAGATGCAACCTTGGCAACTTGGCTTGGATAATCACAAAAGTCCGTTCTTCCTACTAAATTGTCTCCCTTACCCAAAGCGTATATTACTTCGGTGAAAGTCGGTGATAATGATACTATCTTCTTAGGTTCGGCTTTTATTTCAACTTCCGTACCTGTTGCACTCTTAACTTTTATAGGATATATTGTACCCTTTTCTTCAGCAGGTGCTGTCGTTGCAACAGTAGATGCAGAAGTTGTATTACTTGTTGCGGCTGACGTTGTTTTTGTTGCTGCCGGTGTACATCCAATCAGAACAAACAACATTGTCATTATCAATGAAAATAATCTAAATGTTTTCTTCAATTTTCCTTCCTCCGTATGTCTATATAGTCATTTTTATTAACTGAAACATCTTCGAATTTCGCCATGTTTGAAAGGGTAAAAACAGATAACTCCATAAGATTCATTCCTATTGGGCATCCCGATCCTTCTCCCAGCCTCATATCCATGTCAAGCATAGGCTTTACGCCCAGAAAATCAGCTGCAACCTTAAATCCGGGTTCTACTGAAGAATGGGACGGAAAAGCATATGCCAATACATCTGAATTGAAATAGGATGCACTGATTAATGCAGCCATGGATATGACGCCATCCAATACAAAAGGAATTTTCCTTTGTGCGCATTTTAAATACACACCAGTCATTGCCAGGATATCAGCACCTGAAACCTTGCTTAAAACATCAAGAATATCTGTAAATGGTTGGTTTATTTCTATGGATTGCTCAACAACTCTTATCTTGTTTATGAGATCCTCTGAGGAAATTCCTGATCCGTACCCTGTTACTTTACCCGGCTTAGCACCTGTCAATGCGCTTAATACTGAAGCAGAGGTAGTTGTATTACCTACACCCATCTCACCTGCACCTATTAAGTTATAGCCTGAATCTATGAGATCCTCTGCAACAGTCATTCCGCTTATTAAGCAGTCAGCCGCTTCTTTTCTGGTCATTGCGGGTCCTTTTACGGTGTTGTTTGTGCCGTATAATACCTTATGTTCGGTATGACCCTCAATATCCCTTAAAACTCCGATATCTTCAAGAAGTACATCAGTGTTATAGAATGTACTTATTTTACACAGCCCGGAGCCATTGTTTTGGATATTCACACAGATTTTATAAGTTGTATCCACCGGATTTCTTGATACTCCTTCTTCAGTCACACCGTTGTCTCCGGCAAATACTACAACACATTTTTTAAAATTTGGTATGGAACCGTTGAAAATGGAAAACAGCCTTCCGTAAATTTCCTCCATTTTACCTAAAGATCCCGGAGGCTTGCAGAGTGAATCCACATAATCCATTGCTCTTTCAAAGCCCATATTGTCAGGGAGAGCTATAGAATCTGCCGTTCTTTTGATAAGCTCTTCATTGTAACCCACAGCTTTGAAATCCAATCCTTTTATCCGGTTCAAAGCTTTTTCAGACGCATTTGTATAATTCACAGATTATCCTCCTTTAAATAAATAGAGCAGCAGGTCTTTAAACCTACTGCTCGCTTGTAATAAACAAATCATTACCAATAGTATTTTCCGCCCGAAAATTTTAGGATACTTTGAAGGCAGGTCTCCTGGCTCATGCTTCTTCCTCCCTTTACCTTCCCCGAAAAATCCGAGTGGCAATCAAAGTTCGTCTGCAATTACAGTAGCGGGGGCTGCTGCGGCTTTTACCGCATTCCCTTTTCACCCTTATGAGGGCACCTTCGCTGATGGTTATTCAGTTATATTGTTATGTTATTCTTTAAACAGATTAAAGTCAATCCTTGTATCTCTTGTCAGGATCAAACCCGTTTTCCAATAGGAAAGATCTTATTCCCTGAGTCGCATCAAGTAAAAGTGATACCGATCTCTGATTTGACAGGGTGTCCACAAACATTGCCAGGTATGATGATAAATCAACCTGTGAGAACCATTTTGCATTTAATACTTCCGGGGCTACGTAGTTCAGGTTTGTAGAGAATACCTTGTTGATCAAGCCGTCTTCGTAGAATTTATCAAATTTTGCAGTTCCTTCAGTAAAGAATCCAAAAGTGGAAGCAACAAATATCTTCTTTGCACCTCTTTCCTTTAATTCCTTGGCTATATCCAAAACTGACTCTCCGGATGCAATCATATCATCAACAATCAATACATTTTGACCCTTGATATCTCTTCCGATATATTCATGCTGTACTATTGGATTTTTTCCGTTTACAATCCTTGAATGGTCTCTTCTCTTATAGAATAATCCGACATCAAGGCCAAGAACGCCTGCATAGTATATAGCTCTGTCCATTGCACCTGTGTCAGGTGAAATTACAACTAGCTTTTCCTTTGGATCAAACAACCATTTTTCTTCTGTTAAGAAATGTTTCAAAATATCCAAAGTCGGATAAATGTTTAAGAAAGAAACCAGCGGTATTGCATTCTGTATTGTCGGATCATGTGCATCAAAAGTAACAATCTCATCTACACCCAGCTTCTCAAGATCCTGTAGTGCCATGGCACAATCCAGTGATTCTCTTGATTTTTTTTTGTGCTGTCTTGATGCATAAAGCAACGGCATTACAACAGTAACTCTCTCGGCTCTGCCATTCATCGCTGACAGAACTCTTTTGATATCCTGTAGATGTTCATCCGGTCCCATCATTACTTCTTGACCAAACATCTTATATTTTACTGAATAGTTTGATACATCAGCAATTATGAAGATATCCTTGCCCCTGACTGTTTCCTTTAGTCTTACTTTACCCTCACCGTTTGAAAATCTGGTCTGTTCTGCAGGAATTAAATATGATGTTATCCTGTTACCTTCCCTGTCATAATTTTCACCGGTCTTGTCTCTTATCTCAAGTATGTGCTTATCCAGCAATTCTCCAAGCTCATTACAGCCTTTCAATGCTATGATGCCCAAATCACCTTTGATATGTTTTTTTGAATCATTGAACATTCAAGAAACTCCTTTTAACTTTACTCCAAATACATTTTAAGCCCACACGGATAATATTCCAAGGATTAACTCTCCGATTTCGGAAGAAAATCCCAGATTATCTCCGACAATCCCACCGATTTTAGATTTAGCCAATCCTGTAAAATATATTGCATATACCAATAAAACGGCTATGGATACTAATGTCACGAGTATTTCTCCGCAAACAAATCCGAGTATTAAAACAACGGCAGTATTGATGATAAGTGAAACTTTTCCCGCTCCGTTTATAAAATAGTTACCTGATGATTGTTCTTTTGCAGGTATTCCCATGAAAGCCACATAACAAAGTGATAATTTGCCAATGGCACCTAAAAGTGGTAATATCCAGATTCTTCGCGTTAAAATCAACTCGTTGAAAACAACGGCTTTAATTGCCAGATCCATGAATATTCCGATGGCACCGTAGGCACCTATTCTTGAATCCTTCATTATTTCAAGAACTTTTTCACCACTTCGTCCGGAGAACATTCCGTCTACGGTATCCGCAAATCCGTCGACATGGTAGGCACCTGTAATAAAAAGCAACAAGAGGACTGATAAAAGAGCATTGATTTTTGCAGGACAATTTAAAAGTGACAAGCCCATGGAAAATGCAACTACAGGTAAGTAAATCAGTGCCCCGAAAAATGAAAATAAAATTGAGCTTCGTTTTGCAGAACTATCCGAATAATCAAGTTCTTTCTTTATGGGGATTCTGGTGAATATCTGCGTTAAAACCATTAACTCATTCATTACTTTACCCTCATAGGTATCCCGGACACCATAAAATATACCTCATCGGCTGATGCTGCTAAAAGTTGATTTATAAAGCCTGAAAAATCAACAAATATTCTCCCGAGCTTATATTCAGAAATCAATCCCATTCCAACCTCGTTGGTTATAAGTACACTGTCCCCATTTATTTTCTTCAAAGCACCAACCAATTTATTGAATTCATTTTTAATTAAAGTAAATATTTCCTCAGCTTCCTCAGATGTTGGATCATCCATATTTTTTGCATTATCAAAAATTAAGTTGTTTATCATGTTTGTTACACAGTCCAATAAGATATTCCTGTTTGAATTGACAACAACATTATCCAAATCAGTATATCCTTCATGTGTCAACCATTCTGACGGTCTTCTTTCCCTGTGCTTTTTTATTCTTTCATCCATTTCACCATCCACTCTTAAAGCAGTGGCAATGTATAGTACGTCTTTTTCATCCTTGAAGTACTTTTCTCCGAAGGTGGACTTGCCGGATCTGGAGCCCCCTGTCACCAATATTATTTTACCCATTTACATTTTTTGGTTTACAATAAATCTAAACACCCATAATCTATATTATGTTAATTTATTATTGTATTCCTCTCCTTGATATTATTTAAACTTTTAAATCCTTGGCAATTTTTACTATTTCCTCGGGATTAAAAAGAGCTTCAATTACCAATTGATCTGACATCAGCCTGGTTTTTAAAACTGCACAGTTGGAGAAGTAGGCAGAATTTCTGTAATTCATGTTTCCTCCGATAATATAGGTGTAAATAGATGCCATTACTCCACCGTGTGAAACTACTAAAATCTTCCTGTTATATCCCTTCTCATTCTTAATCAGTTCTTCCAGGAAACTTACTACCCTGTTGAAAAGATCCAGATGGGATTCTCCTTCGGGTACACGGTATCCATGATAGTCCTTATTCCAGTCATTGAACACATCGGGATATTTCTTTTCTATTTCCTGATAGGTCATACATTCAAGTTTCCCCAGGTTTTGCTCGTTTATTCTTCCGTCTATTGTTGCAATATTGGGCTTGAATCCCATGAGTTCAAGTGTATCCCTGGTTCTGTGCCTTTCTGATATATATATCTTATCCGGATGAAACTTCATCTTGTTTACTACTAATCCGGCTGCCCTGGCTTGCTCTTTCCCGCGTTCCGTCATTGGAGAATCGGTGAAACCATAGTAATAATTTTTCGTATTTGCAAGGGTTTCCCCATGTCTTATAAATAAAATTTCCATAAAAATCCTCCTTCATTGATTATAACAGAAGGAGGATTTTTATCTTTCAACTTAACTTAAAATTAAGAATGATGCTTTATTTTGTATTAACTTTCATATTTAATCTTAAAGAAATTGGATATACTGATGAGTGTTCTGGAGAGTACTTCAGCTTCTTCATCAGATAAATTCGATAAGACGGTATCAACCATTGCTTCATGGTATTCTTCGTGCTTATCATATGCTTTCATGCCCTTTTCCGTCAGCTTGACTCGAACTATTCTTCTGTCTTCCTCGTCCCTCATCCTTTCTGCATAGCCTTTTTCAATCAGGCGGTTAACCGAAATAGTAAGGGTACTTGTGGAAATATTAAGAAGCTCTGCAACCTCTGTCATATTCTTAGCAGTGTCTTTGCCTATGGCTTCTATTGTGTGCATCTCATTAACTGTCAATTTCAAATCGGCTTGCTGCTTAATAACTTTTTCCTCTATTCTCAGTATTTGATTGAACACATTGACGAACAAATGGTTCAGGACTTTTCTGTTATTTTCCAAAACTACCTCCGATTTCAAATCCTTTTAGATGAGATTATTTTTCTGTTTTTAAAATATACCGGTTCAAGCCCAATAGATTCAATAAAGTCTGCAGCGTCCCTGATAGATTCTCCGATATAAACCGGTCCGTGGGAATCTGAGCCAATAGTTACATACTTCCCGCCTGCTTTTTTAAATGCAGAATAATTTTCTGAAAATTCTTCTTTGAATACTCCCTGTCTGAACCTCACAAGGTTCAATTCCATTGCTTTCCCTTCTTCAGCTAAAAACCTGAATATATCATCCATTTCTTCTTTAAACTCGCTGTATCTGAAGCTCTTGATCTCATAGGGTGAATATCTTGACGGGTAATCAATATGACCTAGGCTGTCTACAAAAGGATGAGTTTTCAGACATTCAAGTATGTGTCTGAAGTAGTCTTTATAAAAAGTAATTCTGTCTTTTGCCAGAAAATTCTCTTTGCTGTATATATCATAATCCCCTATGGTATGCACCGAACCAATTACAAAGTCCAGGGGACCGGCATCAATAAATTCTTTTGATTTTACTGCAGTCCTTGGATCCATACCGCATTCAATACCGAACAACAAGCTTTCCGATCTTTTGGGACCGTACTCCCTGTGAAAGTCAGAAATTGAAAAATCTTGATATGAAGCCGGAAACAAATCATTGTAGTTTATATCCAGGTGATCCGTTATTATCAAACCAATTCCTGCAGATTTTGCTTTCTTCTCAGCTTCATCCACTGTCATCTGAGAATCAAAACTAAACTTTGTATGTATATGGGTATCAAAAAGCATTACTTGTCTCCGGTAAGGTAACATTCTACTATTTCTCCATAGTAGATATTGTGGTAATCGCCGTCAATGTATGATGTAGCCTGTACATCCGGTGAAAGAACCGAAGGGTCTATTTTATGTTTATAAACAATTCTGCATTCGTAGTATATATCTGCCCCTTTAATTACTGAGACATTGACACTCTTACCCGGTAATCTTTCAATTTTACCGTCCTTGAATTTGTCAAAATTCCTGCCGGATTTTGTTCCCGCAATGGAAAGTTTCTCCCTTGCTCCGGCATTTGTTGCAATTGAAACGGTAAACTCTTTTGCATTTTCAATTATTGATGAGGTATATCTTGAGTTTCTGACAAGGATCGTAAATATCGGTCTTCCCCATTCAAAGCCTATATTTCCCCAGCTTATGGTCATGACATTTTCATTGCCCGCTTCATCTCTTACAGTCAGGAAAGCCCCCTGCCTGTGAAGGTATTTCATACTTTTATCCAAATATCTCATAAATTCTATTGCCAATTCTTTGTCCTCCAAATATTTATCGCATTAATTACTATAATATACTAATGCCTATATATAATAATACATTGATGATAAATAAAAGTAAAAAATTATATTATTTGTTATACAATTAGTAATAAAGCAAGGAACAGTCATAATCATTTCAAAATAAACCGGAGGAAACCAAGGATTAATGGAAAAACTTGAACAGAACAGTTTAAATAGTTTCTTTACCGCAAATCACTTGAAATTTATAGCCATAGTCGCAATGCTCATAGACCACATCGCCTGGACCTTTGTTCCCACTTCTTCTTTTGAAGGTCAGCTTATGCATGCCGTCGGAAGACTGACTTTCCCGATAATGGCATATTTCATAGCAGAAGGTTTTTATAAAACTTCAAATATAAAAAAATACTTTACGAGACTCTTAATATTTGCACTGATATCCCATATTCCTTTCCAGCTCTTTTCTTTGGGAAGAATTCCAATAATTGACCCAA
>DAINSS010000020.1:39654-43278 GCA_036741195.1 Clostridiaceae bacterium
GGAGATACGCTTGTTACAATTTCAACTACAAGCATAATGTATACACTAACCCTGGGGCTTCTTGTCCTTATAATCTGGAAGAAAACAAAAATAAATGAAATACTTAAATTAGCAATGACGATGATTATTTTAGTTTTAGCTATTCCCGGTGATTATGCATTTTTCGGAGTTTTATTGGTAATGGCCTTTGGCTTTGCATACCCGGACAGAAAACTTCAACTGATATCGGGAGCGGTTGTCATACTGTTTTTAGTGTATCCTTCCGTTACTCTTCGGGGACCTGAACCATCGGTATTTATGCTGGCAACTTTTATTCCCCTTGGGCTTATTGCAATGTACAACGGAAAACTCGGCAATGGTAAGAGTATGAAATGGTTCTACTACATTTTTTATCCGGCTCACTTACTATTACTGTATCTCTTAAAAATCTATATAATTAAATAAAGAAAGGGCTAAAACTTCTACAATGAGTTTTAGCTCTTTCTCTTCTTAATCTTAAAACTGTATCTTAAAAATCAATTGATTAATCAAATTCCAAGATTGGTTTTTGTTTAATACCTTTAAATTAGTTTCCTCTTTGCATCTCATAAAGAGGATACTTTTTGCACAGGTTGACTACTTCTTCCCTTACGTTTGAAAGATCCTCGTCCTTTAAGTGGCTTAATACATAGTCAATCAATTCTGCAATCTTGACCATATCTTCCTCTTTAAGTCCTCTTGTTGTCATTGCTGCGGTTCCGATTCTGATTCCGGAAGTTATGAAAGGTGACTGAGTTTCCTTTGGAACTGTGTTCTTGTTAACGGTAATTCCTACAGAATCCAATTTATTTTCAGCATCTTTTCCTGTTATACCATGATCTGTCAGGTCCATTAAGAGCAAGTGATTGTCTGTTCCTCCTGAAACCAGCTTCCAGCCTCTTTTTGTAAGTTCATCTGCCAAAGTTTTTGTGTTCTTTACCACTTGACCGATATATTCCTTGAATTCCGGTTCCATGGCTTCTTTGAAACAAACTGCTTTTCCTGCAATTACATGCTCCAGCGGTCCGCCCTGCATTCCCGGGAATACAGCTTTATCCAAGGCCTTTGCCCACTTTTCTTTGCATAATACGGCTCCGCCTCTTGGTCCTCTTAAAGTCTTGTGAGTAGTTGTGGTTACAAAATCTGCATAAGGTACCGGTGATTCATGGTAACCTGTTGCTACTAATCCTGCAATATGAGCCATATCAACAACTAATACTGCTCCTACTTCCTCTGCTATTTCACCAAACTTTTTAAAATCAATTTTTCTCGGATATGCAGAAGCACCGGCAATTATCATCTTTGGTTTTTCTTCAAGAGCTATTCTTCTTACTTCTTCATAATCAATTGTCTCATTTTCATCGCTAACTCCGTAGCTTACAACATTATAAAGAAGTCCTGAAAAGTTAACCGGTGATCCGTGGGTAAGATGTCCGCCGTGTGATAGATTCATACCAAGAACCTTATCCCCCGGTTTCAATACTGCCATATATACTGCCATATTAGCCTGTGAGCCTGAATGGGGCTGAACATTTGCATGTTCTGCACCGAAAAGCTTCTTCATTCTTTCTCTGGCCAGATCCTCAATTTTATCTATAACCTCACAACCGCCGTAATACCTTTTTGCAGGGTATCCTTCAGCATATTTGTTAGTCAGGGCTGACCCTACTGCTTCCATAACTGCAGGGGATGTGAAATTCTCAGAAGCGATCAATTCGATGTTATATTCCTGTCTGTGTTCCTCTTCCTCTATAAATCCTAATATTTCCGGATCACTGTTTTTTAGATACTTGCTATCCATTCTGTCCTCCTGTATTTAAATAAATGTTTAACTTAATTATATAACATAACTTTTACTACAGATTATTTTTTCTTCAATGTTATCCAAGCGTTAACAAATGGGGCTATATGTCCATCTAAACAGCCCCTTAGGGCAATTTTCGTGTACATGTTATAATAGATTGTACATTTTAAGGAGTTAATTCAAATGGAAGAAATAAATACAGACTTGATTCTAAAATCAGCTGCCAATGCAGGCCAATTGATGTTGGAGTCCGGTGCAGAAACATACAGAGTGGAAGATACCATGAACAGGATTCTGGAAAAATTCGGGGCAGAAGGCAGGGAAAGCTTTGTCACTCCCACCGGTATCACCGTTTCATGTTATGACAAGAACGGCAAATCCCAGACAACGGTCAGAAGAATTCAGAAAATAAGCGTTGACCTTGAAAGAATCTCACTAATAAATGACCTGTCCAGGGCAATTGACCCTGAGATTTTAAGCCCCACAGATTTTCAGAATGGGTTAAACAGCATCAAAAAGAGAAAAAGATATCCCCTTTGGATGACATTGGCAGGGACAGCCTTGATAGGTGCATGTGTAACCCAAATGCTCGGGGGTTCTTTAGGCGAAAGTTTAGGGGCTATGGTGGCAGCCCCCTTGGTATATATCCTGGAGAAAATCGCAGCTTCCCTCGGTTTAAACCAATTCCTTCAAAACGCGCTCGGAGGACTTTTCGCCGTATTAATAGGCTCTTTGATTAAAGCCCTGGGACTTATTCCTCAATTCAGCTTCCTTGTAATCGGAACTATAATGATACTTGTGCCGGGTGTCACAATTACAAATGCAATAAGAGATACAATTCAAGGTGACTATTTATCCGGAATAGCAAGATCTATGGAAGCCATAGTAACAGCTTCGGGTATTGCCTTTGGTGCAGGCTTGGCATTCCTTTTGGTAGGTGTTGCCATATGATGATAGTAAAATCAGCTGTATTAGCTTTTTTAACAACAATAGGCTTTTCCATTCTTTTTAACATAGAACGGAGAAAAGCCATGGTAGCTGCCCTTGGCGGAGCCATGACCTGGGTTGTATATGAACTGATATACTTACATACGGGACATGACCTCACATCCTTATTAATTGCTAGTATTGCAATAGGCATTTATTCAGAGATAATGGCAAGAAGGATGAAATCTCCCTCCACCATCTTCTATATTCCGGGGTTCATTACTCTTGTACCCGGTGCAAATATATATTATACGATGTTGGAAGCAGCCAGAGGAAGCAAGGATGCGGCAATGGATATGTTCCTTAAGACAATCCTGAAATCCGGGGCAATTTCCCTGGGATTGATAGTGGCCTCAGCCATAGTTGCGGTATATTTGAATTTCCGGAAACTCGGGTTAAAAAACATTAAGAAAGGATTGAAAAATAATTGAGAAGGACTAAACTCGTTCAAGTCACCAAGGGTGGCATTTCCATAGAAGAAAGAATTAAAAATGCCTTGGAGCAGTATTCAATCACTGACGAAAGCCTGATAGACATAAGAATCTCGGAATCCGAGGAAGGAAGAACAACGGCTCTCATCATCTATGACCCTGACAAGAGAAATATTAAATAAACCGATTTAACAAATATTTTTGAAAATAATATTCTTTAGTATACATACCTCTTTGTAAACAGGCCTCTTTGTATACGTACTTACAAGCAAATCAAACTAAAAAAATTCAGATGCATTGTACTTGGATCGAAGATCCAAATTAATTGCGAGTCTGTGAAGAAATTTCTGTAAATAGAGATTTTCTATGATAATTTAAAAGATC
>DAINSS010000021.1:0-9655 GCA_036741195.1 Clostridiaceae bacterium
TTATAGCAGCAGTAAGGGTCGTCTTACCATGGTCAACGTGACCGATTGTACCGATATTAACATGTGGTTTGGTTCTTTCAAATTTTGCTTTTCCCATGGGAAACCTCCGATTAAAATAAATGGAGCCCTTAAGCGGATTTGAACCGCTGACCTCTACCTTACCAAGGTAGCACTCTACCAACTGAGCTATAAGGGCATTAGATAACAAAGTTAAGTTTACTAAAAAGAATACGGGGTGTCAATCGGTTTTGGGCAGATTGACGTGAAACCTGACAGTTATTGGATAAGGTCCATTAAAACTAGTATGCATTAAGTTTTTTTCTTATTCTTTGGATGGAATTATCCACTGATTTAACATTTCTGTTTATCTCCATAGCTATTTCAGAATATTTTTTACCCTGGAGATAAAGCATTAATACCTTCAGCTCCAGGGGAGTCAAAAGCTTAATGATTTTATCGTTATATTCTTTAAAGGCTTCCGAATCAATTACCTTTGTCAGGGGATTGTCTTGATCCACACCGCCTCTTTCACCGAGAAAGCTTTCCATGTCTTCAGAATCAAAGGAGTCAGAAAAGGAAATTGACGAATTTAAAGGATCGTGTTTCTTCCTTGCTGCTTTTTGGACTGCCGTCATAAGCTGCCTTGCAATTACTATCCTGGAAAAAGTTTTAAAGGTGGTTTTTTTATCCTGTTTATAGTCTCTTATGGCATTGTATAAACCGATGAACCCTTCCTGGTATAAATCCTCTGCATCCCCACCCTTGATAAAAAGGGATTTTATCTCATATTTTACAGTTTCCCTGTATCTGTCGATGAGAACGGCGGTGGCTGTATGGTCACCTTCGTTGGAAAGCTCGGCAAGTTTTTCATCACTAAGTTTTTTATATTCCAATACAGCTCACCATCCTTTTGTTCTATTTCTTTCTGTTTAGCCTGCCTGTCATTACCTCATACATCAATATACCTCCGGCAACAGATGCATTAAGGGAATTAAGCTTGCCCACCATTGGGATTTTTACAAGCTTGTCACATTTTTCCTTCATTATTTTAGAAATCCCCTTGCCCTCATTTCCTATGACCAGCGCACAGGGACCTGAGAAGTCAACCGAATCAGAAGACTCTTCTCCCTCCATGTCTGCACCGTAGACAAATATGCCGAGTTCTTTAAGCGCTTCAGTCTCCTGGGCAATGTTTGTAACCCTTGTGACCAGCATATTTTCAACAGCTCCGGCAGAGGTCTTATAAACCGTTGCAGTAACACCTACACTTCTTCTCTTGGGGATGATTATTCCGTGGACTCCCGTCAATTCTGCCGTTCTGATCAAAGATCCCAGGTTATGGGGATCCTCAATTTCATCCAATATTAGGATGAAGGGTGTCTCTCCCCTTTCCTTGGCCAACTTCAGAATATCCTTTGTGTCGCAGTATACATAGTCAGTCACCTTTGCGGCAATACCCTGGTGATTTCCGTTGTCGGTCATGATATCCAGCTTTCTTCTGTCCACATATTTGACTATTATCTTTTTATCCCTTGCAAAGCCTAAAATCTTATTGATTGAACCTTCCTTTTCGCCCTCGGTGATATAGAGAGCTTCAATGCTTTTTTCACTCTTCAGTATCTCCATGACGGCGTTTCTTCCGTATATAAGATTGTCATCAACCTTTTTTTCAGGTTCTTTTATAATAATCTGCTTGATTATCTTAACATTCTCTTTGCCTTGATTCTTATCCTTTGAATATCTTGAGCCTGGTTTGCTCTTCGTATTTCTGTTATTTTCCTGTTTCATCCGGTATCAATTCCTTTTCAATTATTTCTGCTGCATATTCCATGATTTCATTCAGTCTGTCTATCTGACCCGATAAGTGCAGATACCCCAGCAGGCATTCAAAGCCTGTTGCTCTTCTGTAATCCGCTATACTCGCGTTTTTAGGTGCATGCCCTGACTTCATGTTTCTTCCTCTTTTATAAAAGGAGTCTTCAGTTTCATCAAGCATTTCTTCTATTCTGCCCATTACGAAGCTCTGGGATTCCGCCCTTACATATCTGACACTGTTTCTGTGCAGTACGACAATTGAAGAGTTCAAGTAATTCTCAAAAACCCTCTCCCGGATAAACACTTCAAAAACCGCATCTCCAATGAATGCAAGATTCAAAGGATTCAATTGTCTGATTTTATCTGTTTCCATTTAATCTCCTCCTTCGAATAAACCCTTTAGATTAAAGCAAGGCTTGTATTGCAATTATATCATTTATGAATCTCTAATAATTTTTCTCTGTGAAAAAAAAGA
This sequence comes from Clostridiaceae bacterium, assembly GCA_036741195.1. Taxonomy (GTDB): domain Bacteria; phylum Bacillota; class Clostridia; order Clostridiales; family Clostridiaceae; genus JG1575. The sequence goes on from DAINSS010000021.1 coordinate 2,291, forward strand.
AAGCCCAAAAGGGCTTTTTTAATTATCTCGTCTTTGAATAGTATTCAACGATGAGCTGTTCGTTGATCTCTATAGGAAGCTCTTCTCTCATTGGTTCTCTTAAATAAGTACCCTTGAAGTTTTCCATATCCTTTTCGATATATGGAAGCGGTGAGGAAGCCAAAGTGTTGAAGTTCTCAACAAACCTTTCAGTCTTTCTTGACTTTTCTCTGAGCTCTATTGTATCTCCCACTGATAAGCCATAGCTAGGAATATCAACCTTATTGCCGTTAACCAGGAAGTGTCCGTGGTTTACCATCTGTCTTGCTTGTCTTATTGAAGACGCGAAGCCCATTCTGTATACCATGTTATCCAGTCTTGATTCCAATAAGTTCAATAGCAACGGACCTGTCTGTCCCTTACCCTTCATTGCCTTATCAACGTATCTTACGAACTGTTTTTCAAGGACGTTGTAGTAAGCTCTGAGTCTCTGCTTTTCAAGAAGCTGAACACCATACTCTGTAAGTTTCTTGTCTGCTCTTGAAAGACCCTTGCCCTTCTCTGCCCTCTTCATTGCTTTTGGATGACCTGATACGTTCAATCCAAGTCTTCTTGACTGTTTGAACTTAGGTCCCATCATTTTTGCCATTTTTTTCCCTCCAAATAACTAAATACTTGCCGCGGTATTCATAGAGGATATGCCGTACTTAATAATACTGACTTCATAATTTAAAGTCAATGAATTTTTAAAAATTAGCCTAAAAACCGTAAATTATTTTGAAGTGGCACCCTTACTCTTCATCAACTTTTCAAGTCCCGGTGTGGATTTTATGCTCTTGTCCTTGAATACCCACATGGCTTCCAATCCCATGTCGGTCACCATCTTGTAGCCCTGTTCATAGGGAAGAAGATAAATTGTTGTGGACATGAAGTCGGCTAAAGCTGAATCTTCAGTCACAATTGTAACCTGGGAGAAGTAGTCCCCCGGCATAAGTGTTTTAGGATCTATGATATGGTGCATCCTCTTACCGTTGTAAGTGTAGTATCTTTCATAGTCACCCGAGCTTACCACCGCTCCCGAATTTATAAACAAGGTTTCTATATACCCTTCTCCTCCGAAGGGATCCTGGATACCTATTCCCCATTTGGATTTGTTCGGCTCCTCAGGGGGTCCTATGACCTTTATATTGCCACCGGCTGACATTAAAGCATGCTGCATTCCCATTTCTTTAAGTTCTTTTGCCACCATTTCCGCGGCATAACCCTTGGCGAAGGCTCCCACATCTAGGCTCATCTTTTCGTCCTTTAGGAACACCGTGGATTTTGCTTCATCTATAACCACATCATCAAGGTTTGTATGCTCATTGGCAGCCTTCAGTTCTTCAGCTGTAGGGATTTTGTCCCCCTCACCCTTGTTGTCAAACATGTCCCTGTAGTTATGCCAGATTCTTAAAACCGCACCGAGTGCTATGTTTGTCTCATTCCCGGTTTTAACATAAAGGTCTTTTGCCCTTTTTATCAGGTCGATCAAAGCCTTGTCAACAACCACAGGCTCTTTCCCTGCATTGTCATTGACAGTCTTGATGTTATTCATGCCGTCATAGTTATGGTAAATGTCAAAAAGCTTGTGGTAGAACAAATATCTTTCCTTTGATTTATCCACATACTTCTTGAACGTTGCTTCGTCCTTTTCATAACCCATGATTGTAATCATGGTATTGAAAACCTCCACCCCGTCTACTTCAAAAAAGTAGTCCTGCATCTTGGTCAGACCTGAGGTGGCAGCCGAAGTAGTCCCCGATGTTTTAGGGGTACATCCTGCAATGATACCCAGAGACAACACAGCTGTTGTTATAAGTGAAATTATTTTCTTCATATTTTGCTCCTTAAAAGCCGATTCATTGAATACTCCAAAGGTACATATATGTCCAATTGTATGTCCGACAGGAGTCTAATTTTATACCCGTTTATTATACCCGATTTAAACATCATATTGTTACAAAAAAAATATGATGTTTAAAGAGGATAGAAAACTTTCATTCACAATTTGGTATCCGGTCATATGAACAGCTTTTATTCCTTTGAAAAATCAAGGCGGGGATTTCTCCCCGCCGTTGAAATTATGTGACTAAGTTATTTTAATTACTTAGCGTTCTTTATTGCTTCTTCGTAAGCCTTCAAGTAGTCTGCAACGCCTACTGATACTGAACCCTTAAGGTCTGCATCGTCAACTAAGACTTTTCCGTCTTTCTCAACTGTCTTTAAGCCTGCGATTTCTGCTGCAGTCTTGCCGATTGTCCAGTTGGAAAGTGCCTGAGCCTGCTCAAACCACTCTTTCTTTATTGTGGAAGCATTGATCATGCCGTATTTGTCTTTAAGTTCGTTCTTTGCAAGAAGTTCAGCCTTAAGATCAGTTGTGATCTTTCCGTCTGCATCATAAGCAACCTTTGCCTGCTGAGTATCAAGTATTGCACCTGCAACCTTGTCACCCTTCATAGCTGTTGCTGCGATCATTGTATCGAAAGATGCTGAAGCCGGCTTTTCTGCAGTCTTACCTGCTGATTTAGCAATGTTTACGATGATTCCTAAACCAACCTTGTCTGCTCCGCCCTTAACTTCGATAGCATTTGTCCAAGCTTCTTCAACAGCCTTCAGGTAGTCCTGAACTGTGATTGAAACTGAACCAACTAAGTCTGCTTCGTCCGGAACTGCAGGATGTGCAGCGTCAGCGCCAGCCTTAGTCTTCATACCCTTGATCTGGTCGATTGTCTTGCCAACCATCCATTTTCCAAGAGCATCTGCCTGCTCGAACCATTCTTTCTTTATTGCTGAAGCTTTGATCATACCATAGTCTGCGCCAAGCTCAACTTTTGTCTTAGGTGCTACTTTAACGTCAGTCTTTAAAGTTCCGTCAGCGTTGAAAGCAACCTTGGACTGTGCGTTGTCTATTGATACTGAAACAACTTTTCCGTCCTTGTCAAATCCGACTGCTGTAACTATAACGTCTGCCTGAGCTGCTCCGCCTGTTTCTGCAACGATGTCCTTTGACTTAGCTATAGAAGCTATAGTTCCAACACCCATCTTAACGATTGCGCCTTCTGCTGCAGGGGCTGCAGTAGTAGTTGCTGCTGCTGTTGTAGCCGGAGTAGTAGTTGCTGCTGCTGCAGTTGTAGCTGCTGCTGTTGTGTTAGCTGTAGTAGTGTTAGCTGTAGCCGGTGCACATGCAGCTAAAACTGACATGGATAATGCGGCTGTCAACAGAATTGATAGATTCTTTTTCATAGTTCCCTTTACCCTTCCTTTGAGTACGTTTTATTAACATTACAGTATTAATATATCATGGTAACTATTTTTTTCAATACAGTATACCCAAAAATACCAAATCAGCAAAATATTTAATTATACTCAATCCAATTTTAATGTATTAGACACATACTTGATTAAATTGTCATCAATTTAACACATTGACAGAAATTGACAACCGATTTCATGGTGTTTTCATAAGATATTTTATATCTTCGGGTGTTGTAATCTTAATATTTTTTTCTTCGCCCCTGAATATGAATACAGGGTCTCCGTGCTTGAGGGCAAAGGATGTGTCATCTGTTATAATTCCGTTTCCGGGTCTGTATGAAGCTATTGCCTCTACAAAGTTTTTGTACTTAAACACCTGCGGAGTTTGTATTGCGACCAGTTCATTCCTGTTTAATTCCTCACATATAAAACCCTTGTCATCGATTTTTTTTATTGTATCAGTCACAGGAATTGCAGGGGCAGCCGCTCCGTACATAGTTCCAAAGCGGACGGCGTCATTAATGATATTCTGGCTTACAGAGGGTCTTGCACCGTCATGTATCATGACTAATCTACAGTTTGGATTTACCTTTGCGATTCCGTTGGTCGTGGAATCTACCCTTTCTGCTCCGCCTTCTGCCACTTGTGTAATTTTTTTGAATCCATACTTTCTAAATTCCCTGTTGAAAGTTTCAATCTCATCTTTTTTTAAGACGACAATAATTTCACCCACATGTTCATTATCTTCAAAAGCCTTGATCGAATGATAAAGGACGGGAAATCCGTCAAGGTCCAAAAAGACCTTATTGACTTTAGCTCCCATCCTTGTACCTGATCCGGCGGCAAGTATTATGCAGCTGATCATATATTTCTCTCCTGTTTTTTAATACTGCCTGTCGTCCTTGGGACGGGCAAATATCATTCTGCCTGCGGCAGTCTGAAGTATTGATGTTACAACCACGTCTATAGTCTCATTGACATAGCGTCTGCCGTTTTCAATTACTATCATGGTTCCGTCATCCAAATATCCTATACCCTGGTTCATTTCCTTACCAACCTTGGAAACAAGCAAGCTCATTTCCTCTCCCGGGAGAAGAACGGGTTTTACCGCATTTGCAAGTTCATTGATATTCAGAACCGGAACACCCTGGAATTCGGCAACCTTATTCAGGTTATAGTCATTGGTGACAACTCTTCCGCCCAGTTCCTTGGCAAGCTTCAAAAGTTTGATATCAACTTCCTTGGCATCCTTGACATCCTTGTCCCAGATTCTTACGTCGATATCCAATTCTTTTTGTATTCTGTTGAGAACGTCAAGTCCTCTTCTTCCCCTGTTTCTTTTTAAAGAATCAGAGGAGTCCGCAATATGTCTTAATTCTTCCAAGACAAAGTAAGGTATAACCAATGTACCTTCAACGAAGCCCGTTTTGCAGATGTCAAAAATTCTTCCGTCGATGATTACTGAAGTATCCAACACCTTCGGTTCACCTTCAAATTCGCCCTTCTTGCCTGATTTACCTGCCTGCTGAAGGTTTTTATTCCTACCCAATGATGCAAGTATCTGGCCGATTTCATCCTTTTTCTTTATGGCTATATTGGCACCTGTAAAGAATGCGATGAGATTACCGATGATTGAGAACACCTGGAAGAATATATTGTTATTCATAAACCTTGTGACTATGAGATAGAAGATGGCAAGTGTAAGCAAGCCACCCACTGCCCCGAGCAAAACCTCAGTCAATGGTAATTTTTGGACTGCCTTTTCCATTTTGTCGATCATACTAAGAATATGCTTGATAAAAAATGGTGAAAGAAAATAAAAAATAATTGCGAATAATAAAGCTGTAACCCCTGAAAAAACGTAACGGGATATGGTATTTTGAATAAGCCCCAGCCTGGATATTATATCCACATTCAGAAGCAGGGTGCTTACGAACCATCCCAATGTACCGCCAAGCAAAACCAGAAGACCTTGAAAAATCCTTTTTAACATAATTTCACCTCCTTTTAATTTATTTATACTATTCAATTATACATTTTTAATGTGATAAATAAATGAACTTCTTGCTTTAAAAATAATATTTTTAACCGATTCTCCCTCTCACTCCCGAGGTTTAACCCAGCTTTTACGGATTTTAAGAAACGGATATTCCCAGAATAACCTTCTTAAATTAAAACCTGATGAAACCTAAGAATATAATCTGAGTAAATAATGAGCCCGGGAGATTTTTTTATGCTTTTATTTAAAGTTTAAAATATTCCCCGGGCTCATTATTTTTCTATAGCTATTAAATTTTTCGCCTCATATTTTATATGTAGAAAAAAATTTCTTCATTTATATATCATGTTGACAGATTTATGCAAAATTTTAATTTACATGAATTCAGCTCCGAGATCTGCTTTTTCTTCAGAAGCTTTTCCCTTTCCGAATAATTTGTCATAGGCCTCTTTTAATGTTCCGACCCTTATAAGCTTTATACCTTCAGGAGTTTTATTCAGTTTTGTTTTCGATGGTATTATAAAGGTTTCAAATCCAAGCTTCGCACCCTCGGTAATCAGCTTCTCCGCCTTTGATATGGGTCTTATCTCTCCCGTCAGTCCCAGTTCTCCGATGGCAATAGCTTTTTTAATGGGGAATTCTCTTCCCCTTGCACTGGAAATCAAGGATAAAGCAAGTCCGAGGTCAGCTCCGGTACCTTCAATATTTAGGCCTCCGACTACATTTACATAGACATCTGAAGAATAAAACGGAATTCTGAGCTTTTTCTCCAAAACTGCAAGTATCAGATTAAGCCTCGGTATTTCAATACCCACTGCCGTTCTTCTTGGCATTGCAATCCTTGTTTCAGCCACAAGTGACTGCACCTGTACGAGAATCGCCCTGGTGCCCTCCATTATACCGATGACCATGGTACCTTCAGCCGGCGTATCTTCAAGGAAGATTCTGGATGGGTCATAAACCTCCATCAAGCCCTCTTCCCTCATTTCAAATACACCGATTTCCGAAGTGGTGCCGAATCTGTTTTTCATTGTTCTGAGAATTCTGATATCCTCTGTCCTGTCACCCTCAAAGTACAGAACAGTGTCCACCATGTGCTCCAATACCCTGGGTCCTGCAAGCTCTCCTGATTTTGTCACATGAGCCACTATAAACAAAGGTATGTTCAGAGTCTTTCCTATTCTCATAAGCTCCGATGCACATTCACGCACCTGAGAAACAGAGCCCGGCGCCGATGTCAGCTTCTCTGAAAACAAGGTCTGTATTGAGTCTATGATTACAAAAGCAGGCTTTAAGTCGATGATATGCTGGTCAATCAATGAAATCTGCGTTTCCGAGACTATATACAAGGACTCCGTTGTGACCTTGAGCCTATCCGCCCTCATTTTAATCTGCTCCTCTGATTCCTCACCGGATACATACAGAACAGTTCCTTGCTTTTTAGCTATGTTGCCTGCGCATTGAAGCAAAAGGGTTGATTTACCTATACCCGGATCTCCGGATATCAAGGTCAGGCTGCCTTTTACAAGCCCTCCGCCCAATACTCTGTCCAGTTCAGACATGCCGGTTTTATATCTTTCACCCTCACTTGAGGTTATGTCCTTTATCTTCCTCGGAGGATTCTTAGTCGATACTCCCGCGGATTTCACCATTTTATCCTTGACCTCCGGGAGTTTAACCTCCTCGGTGAAGGAATTCCAACTGTTGCAGTCAGGACATTTGCCTAACCATTTTGCGGATTCAAAGCCGCATTGTGAACAGACATATATTGTTTTTGATTTTGCCATATCCTACCTGCTTTCAATTAATATCTAAAATAGAATTACCAAAAATGAGCTTCAAAAACCTTTATTAAATAACCAAAATAAATAAGGTTACTCTCCGTATGCTGCCCTGTCCATCAATATAATGGTGTCATCATGGAGTTTTAAAACACTGGATGGGTTGTTTGCCGAAACATATTCATCCCTTAATCTTCTCATGGCTTCTCTCTTGTTTTCGCCGGTTGCTATAAGGATAATCTTCTTAGCTCTCATTATGTTTCCGACACCCATGGTTATTGCTTTTGTAGGCACATCCTCCACTTTTTCAAA
>DAINSS010000021.1:9665-40886 GCA_036741195.1 Clostridiaceae bacterium
TCTCAGTGTGTGTCGGAACAACCAGGTTATCCGAAGGCTCATTAAAGCCGATATGTCCGTTTATACCGATGCCCAGAACCTGGATATCCTGTGGCGGAAGACTTTCCAAAAGTTCATTGTATTTTCTTGCCTCTTCTTCCGGATCCTCAGTGTTTCCGTGTGGTACATGGGTATTGTTCTTATCTATATTAACAAGATTCAAAAGATTGGTATTCATAAAATATCTGTAGCTTTGATCATGATCTTCGGCCAATCCTACATATTCGTCCAGATTTACAGAGGTAATCCCCGAAAAATCAAGCTCCCCCGCCTCATACCTTTTTACTAGTTCTGCATACAGTCCCAAGGGTGATGAACCGGTTGCCAGTCCTATGACAGCCTTTGGATTATTTTTTATAACTTCACTTACAATATCAGCAGCCTTTACAGCTACTTCTTCCTTGGTTTCTAAAACAAGAAATTTCATTTTATCCCCTTCGATCCTTAAATAGAATCCAGATACTAGATTATCTATACAGATTAGATTTAATTTTATCATAAATGAAATACATGGAATCACCTTTTGCCTAAAATACATGTTTCAATGTAAGATATTAAGTAATAAATCAAACAAGACAAAAACACTTAAAAATGCAAATATATTTTCGTATGCCAAATAAAACAAGGTATTTTCAAAGCCTGAAAGGAGAGCTTATTTGGATAAAAAATTAATATGTTTTGACCTGGACGGCACTCTCCTGGACTCAAAGAAGAGAATCCCCGTGGAAAACTATGATTCTGTAAAAAGGCTTATGGATGCAGGGCATATAGTTACAATAGCCACAGGAAGGCTTTTTAAATCAGCACTTAAGGTGTCCAAAAGACTTCCGGAGGGAGTTAAAATAATAGCCAGTAACGGAGCCGTGGTCTTCGACGGGAATAAGGTAATAAGACGGGAGCATCTCCCCCACCATGAACTAATAGAGATTTACGAACTGGCACGCGACCATGATTTAAACCTGACCTGGAATTCACTTTATGCCGCTTATCACACAAAGCTTGGGCCTGCATTTAAATACAGCTATTTCATGAATGTCAAAAACAACGGTGACATGAGAATCAGAAATGTACATGTGAGAAATATAGAGGAATACAAAAGATACATGTCTCATTTCATCAACGCGATTTTAATCTGTAAAACAGATCCTTTCAGAATCAGTGATTTCAGAACCAAGCTGGAAGCCCTGGGCAAGTTCAACATTGAGAGTTCGGGACATGACAACCTGGAGATTATCCCCATGAACTCCAATAAGGGTACAGGTGCATTATTCCTCGCAGACAGGTTAGGAATAAAAAGAGAGGATATAATATCCTTCGGAGACCAGGAAAATGATCTTAAAATGATACAAATATCCGGAATCGGAGTTGCCATGGGCAACGCCTCCGAGGAAGTCAAAGCACACTCTGACATTGTTACCCTGACCAACGACACCCTTGGTATCCCTTTTGCACTGAAGAAAATATTCAAGGATTTATTTTAACCGCATCCACGGTTTGTAATATTAGCAGGATAAAACAGGGATTGAATATGATCGAATGAAGTAAAAAAATACCCGGACAAAGTGAAAAATAAACTTACTAACAAACGAAGTTAAAAATAAACTACCTTATTAACAAACGAAGTTAAAAATAAACAAACTTACATCAAGGAGAAAGGATACATAAATTATGACCTACAGAAGTGCCACATTGGAGGACATCCCCCAGATATTTGAATTACAGAAGAAGTACCATGTTCTGTCAATTAATGATGAGGATAAGAAGGACGGTTTTGTCACTACCCTTTTCAGCGAGGAACAGCTTAAGGATTTAATTGAAAAGGAAAACGGAATTTCCATCGCCTGTGACGGTGATAAAGTTGTTGGCTATGCCATGGCGGCTTCATGGGAATATTGGTCTCAATGGCCACTCTTCCAACATATGATCAAAGAACTGCCCTTAATTAAATATCTTGATAAAACACCGGACTTGGAAAATTCCTATCAGTACGGGCCGATTTGTATTGATAAGGCCTACAGAAGCTCGGATGTTCTTCCTCACCTTTTTGATTATTCCAGGGAAGTCATGAGTAAAAGGTATCCTATTCTGATAACCTTCATCAACCATATCAACCCAAGGTCCTACGCTGCCCATACTAAAAAGCTGGGACTTGATGTTTTAAGAAACTTTCAGTTCAATAACAACAACTACTACGAATTAGGCTACGACACCTCAAAAAAGGTTAAGGTCTTAAAATAACATTCTGCATTTTAAGCCAACCCTAAGCAAACATTTCAAACTAAAAAGATCCCGGAAAACTTATATCGGTTCCCCGGGATCCTTGTTTATTCTGTTTTGCCTTCGGCTTCGCTTTCAAACAGGGGAACTCTTTCAGGTTCGGTTTTTAAAGGTCTGTCTCCGGTTTTTGTGAAGTTCAGCCTGTTTTCTCCGGCTGTCACCATTACCTCGTCGCCTTTTTTAATCTTACCCTGGAGTATTTCTTCTGAAAGTGCATCTTCTACTTCTTTAGTTATTTCCCTTCTCAACGGTCTTGCCCCGTAGGTCATGTCCGTTCCTTTATTGGATAGGAATGCCACTGCATCATCGGAGAAGGTAATGTATATCTCATTTTCTCCGATTCTCTTGGCAACGTCCTTCACCATGAGCTTTACAATATGAGCCAGGTCTTCTTCCTTCAGTGAATGGAAGACAATGATGTCGTCAATTCTGTTCAGGAATTCAGGTCTGAAGGTCTTTCTCAAATCCTCCATTATGTTTGACTTCATCTTCTCGTATTCTGATTTGGCTGCATCTTCCGTACTCAGGGAGAATCCTATGGATCTTTCCTTCTTTAAAAGAGATGCTCCTACGTTACTTGTCATGATGAGTATGGTATTTTTAAAGTCAACGGTCTTGCCCTTGCCGTCTGTCAATCTTCCGTCTTCCAGTATCTGGAGGAGGATGTTGAAGACATCCGGATGAGCCTTTTCTATTTCGTCGAAGAGTACAACTGAATATGGATTTCTTCTGACTGCTTCAGTCAGCTGTCCGCCCTCATCATAGCCTACATATCCCGGAGGTGAACCAACCAATCTTGAAACGGTGTGCTTCTCCATGTATTCTGACATGTCAATTCTGACCATGTTCTTCTCTGAGCCGAATATGGCTTCTGCAAGTGCTTTGGAAACCTCAGTCTTACCTACACCTGTGGGACCTAAGAATATGAATGAACCGACAGGTCTTTTAGGATCCTTCAATCCGACCCTTGCACGTCTTACTGCCCTTGCAATGCTGGAGATTGCTTCCTCCTGGCCTACGACTCTTTCATGGAGTACAGACTCCAAATCCAGAAGCTTCTGGGACTCTGATTCCGTAAGCTTTTGAACAGGTATTTTAGTCCATCTTGAAACAACGTGTGCAATATCGTCTTCGGTCACAATGAGATCCTGGGATGAGGTTTTGTTCTTCTCCCATAAGCCCTTCATTTCTTCCAGCTGATTCTTGATTAATTTTTCTTCATCACGGAGCTTTATTGCTTTTTCAAAAGCCTGTATATTTACGGCTTCATCCTTTTCCATGATTACTGCCTTGAGTCTTTCCTCCAATTCCTTTATGTCCGGCGGAGCAGTCAGATTATGTATCCTGACCCTTGCCGCTGCTTCATCCATAAGATCCACAGCCTTATCAGGCAGGTATCTGTCCTGGATGTATCTGTCGGACAATGTGACTGCAGCCTGAAGTGCAGAATCCAATATCTTTACTCTGTGATGTGATTCATATTTGTCTCTTAATCCCTTCAATATTTCAAGGGCTTCATCCAGTGAAGGCTCTCCGACCATGACAGGCTGGAAACGTCTCTCCAGTGCAGAATCTTTTTCAAAATACTTTCTGTATTCATCAATTGTTGTTGCACCGATACACTGTATTTCTCCCCTGGATAAGGCAGGTTTCAATATATTTGAAGCATCAATGGCTCCCTCTGAGCCTCCCGCTCCGATTATGGTATGAATTTCATCTATGAAGAGGATGACATTTCCTGCATTTCTGACTTCATCCATTACTGCCTTAAGTCTTTCTTCAAATTCGCCTCTGTACTTAGCACCGGCAAGAAGTCCTGAAAGATCCAGTGTCACAACTCTCTTGTTCTGGAGGAGTTCCGGGATATTACCCTTGACTATCCTTTGTGCAAGTCCTTCTACAACCGCTGTTTTACCAACTCCCGGTTCTCCGATGAGGACGGGATTGTTCTTTATTCTTCTGGATAATATTTCAAGGATTCTTTCTGTTTCGTCCGTTCTTCCGATGACGGGATCAAGTTTGCCTTCCTTTGCCATTTTAGTCAGATCCCTGCCGTACTGGTCCAAGGTTTTGGTATTCTGATTACCTGCTTCTTCCCTGGATTCTTGGAAATCTGATTCTGAGCCTGAGCTCAGGCTTTTGTATACATCATTCTTAAGTTTGTTAATATCCACGTTGAAGGATCTTAGTATTGAGTATGCTATACCCTCCTGTTCCTCCAAAAGTGCAAGAAGTATATGCTCGGGTCCGATATAGTTGTGGTTTAAGTTACTTGCAATTTCCTGGCTGCCTTCTATGAGTCTTTTTGTCCTTGGTGTCATTGCAATGGCATTTTGAGGAATATTGCTTATCTGTGCCCTTTGTCCCACAAGCTGGACTATGACACTGGAAAGTCCTTCCGTAGTCACACCGAAGGAGGACAGCATGTCCTTTGTTAGTCCTTCAACTGCTGTAAGACCGTATAAAATATGTTCACTGCCTATATATCCATGTCCCAGCTGCTTAGAAATTTCCTGGGCCTTTATGATTACGCGGCGCGCGCGTTCTGTAAGTCTTTCTATCAATTTTTTGTTCTCCTTTTAAGTTCTTCGCGGAGGATGGAGGCTCTCAGTAAGTCCCTGTCCTTCTCCGGAATCATTTCTTTTAAATTCATATCAGCCTGGAGAGTCCCCGGCTGCGTCATAGTTATGATATCATCCACATCAGTCACTTTAAGGTCTGAAATTATTTCTGCTTCTATTCCGAATCTTAGGATAGATAAAAGCAAAAGACTTTCCTTTGATGACATGATCCTAGCAGAGCTTAAGGTTCCCAGGGCTCTGTAGACCCTGTCCTGGGATTCGTGGAAGTGCATATCCATTATCTTATTCTGCTCCTCCGCTTCCATTTCAAGGATTTTATCCACGGTTTCGGTGATATTGTCTATAATGAATTCTTCCTTTACACCAAGGGTAACTTCATTGGATATCTGGTATATATTACCCTCCGCCTGAGAACCCTCTCCGTAAATTCCCCTGATTGTCATACCCATCTGGGCAAGTCTTTGAGCTACAAGTCCGATTTTATCGGTGACTGTCAGACACGGCAGGTGCACCATTACACTGGCTCTTAATGCTGTGCCGAGGTTTGTGGGACATGCCGTAATATAGCCGAGGTTTAAATCAAAGGACCATTTGAGCTTTTCCTCCAGAAGGTTGTCAAACCTGTCTGCCTCGGAGTAAAGCTCAGCCAGGGATTTAGACCTGTCCATGGCTTGGATTCTTAAATGATCCTCCTCATTTATCATGATGCTGACATTCTCATCCTTGTTACTGATGAAAGCTCCTCTGTCGGAGTTGTTTATAAGCCTTGAGGAAACAAGATGCTTTTCAAAATAGGAAAGTATCTTTATTCCGGGTTCATTCCACATTCTTCTTGATTTAAATTCATTTTTAAGATGCTCCGATACAAAGAAAGCATTTTCCACATCATCAACTAAATGCCTTGACTCCTCAAGGGACAGTTTATGGGGAAAAAACACACCGTCAATGTTTCTGGCAAGTCTTATCCTGTTTTTTATCTTTAAAGAGTTGATATCTGTCATAATATCTCCTCCTCTATTTCCTTTTTAAGAACAATGATTTCGTCACGGAGTACTGCAGCTTTTTCAAAGTTTTCCTTTAAAACCTCTTCCCTCAATTCCTTCTCCAAAACATTGAGCCTTTTCCTGGAATTGGCAGAATCACTTGTGTTTATGGGATACTTGCCCACATGCTGTAGATTGAACTGATATTTCTTTATAGATGGGTTTAAGAACTCTCTGAAATATTTATAGCAATACTGACAGCCTAAAAGTGATGTCTTCTGATATTCTGAAAATTTTGTCCCGCACTCAGGACAGGTCATCTCATCGGATGAATCATAAAATGTATTATATTCCAATGCCATTACCATAACCTCTCTGACATTTATTGGTATGTATAAATTATACGTTGATATAAGCCCCGGTTTTACCCGGGAGCCCCTAGTTCAAATATTCTTCTCAGATTCTTAATAAGAGACTTTAAAGAATTATTTATAGAATAAAAGACACCCCCGTAGAAGGGGCGCCTTATCATTAATTTTCTTTAAGAAGTTTTTTTACAATGTTCATATCTTCACCGGCTTCGACTTCAAGCTTAATATTTGAGTCGTCAGTGTTATCCTCATAGCCACCCTTTATCAGGACGCATTCGGATATTGGGAAGTGATCGAAAATATCCTCCCCTTCCATGGGAATTCTGACTTTGACAGTTTCCCTGATGGTGTTATTGTATATGACCTCGCCTGTTCCCATTGGGGTTTTGACGGTACTTCCTATTTTAGGCAGTCTCTTTCTTATCTCCTCATAGGTATCCTGCTCGTACTTAAGACAGCACATGAGTCTGCCGCATATGCCTGAAATCTTCGAAGGATTCAAAGAAAGATTCTGTTCCTTTGCCATTTTTATGGAAACTGATGTGAAATCAGCCAGATATGTGGAACAGCAAAGCGATTTACCACAAGGTCCGATGCCGCCCTTCATTTTAGCTTCGTCCCTGACTCCTATCTGTCTTAGTTCTATTCTGGTTCTGAATACTGTGGCAAGATCCTTGACCAGCTCTCTGAAGTCCACCCTGCCGTCAGCGGTGAAGTAGAATATGACCTTGTTGTTGTCAAAGGTGAATTCAACGTCAACCAGCTTCATTTCAAGGTTATGCGCCTTGATTTTATCCTGGCATATCTTGAAGGCTTCAGTTTCCTTGTCAAGATTCTTTAAATGGATCTCCATATCCTTTTCGGATGCCTTTCTGATGACAGGCTTTAGGGGAGCTACGACCTTTGAATCATCTATCTCCCTGGGACCGATGGATACGAGTCCGAATTCTATTCCTCTTGCAGTTTCAACTATAACTGCATCTTCCAGCTTTATATCAAGATCCATTGGATCGAAATAATAAATTTTACCGGCTTTTTTAAACCTGATACCGACTATATTGACCATTAACTTTCCTCCGTGAGACGAAGCAGGACATTATCCACAACCGACTCCTTGTTTATATTTCTTCCGGTTCCCAATAACTTAAGTCCTCTGTCGCACTCTTCTGTGATGACTGAAAGCCTGGCCATGGAAAAATTTCCTGCCAGAGCTTTTATTCTTTCACCATTATACAGGAATATCATATTTTTGTAATCATTACAGGTTTTGACTATGGATACATCCCTCATGACCAATAGAATCCCTTCTAAAAACCTTACGGGATTGTATTTCAATATGGTTTTGTTCTTGTCTAAAACCTTGAGGCAATTTCTGTCACGGAGTGATTTTACTCTGGATAGATCCATTGAAAAATCAATGAGAAAATCCAGGAATTCCCTGTAGCTTTTATCCTTGATAAAAAGATCCGCTTCACCGGGTATTCCCCTGGAAATGGCAATTGTATTTTCAAGCTCGTCTCCGGTCAGCCTGTATTCTCTTTCTATATACTGCTCCATTTCGATTTTAGGCAGGGATGTCAGTCTGTGTATATGGCACCTTGACCTCACCGTAGGCAACAGCATATCAAGACTCTCGGAAAGTATTATGAAAAATACTCCCTCCGGAGGCTCTTCTATGGTTTTAAGGAGTGCATTCTGTGCCTGCACAGTCATTGCATCACCCTTATGTATTATTATGACTTTTTTATCTCCTTCAAAGGGCTTTACATTAGCCTCTCCAATGACCTTTCTTATTTCATCAACTCCGATGGAGTTTCCCGAAAGTCTGATGTCTATTATATCGATGAAGGAGGTTCTGTTCTTGGTTCCTTCCGGGTCCAGAATAAGGACTGCCAGCCTTTCAGCCAGCGGTGATTTACCTATGCCATCAGGTCCCAAAAGTATGTGGGAATGGTTAAGATTCCCTATTAATGCTGCTTCTCTCAGGGCTTCGGTAATACCGGCAAATCCAATCAATTGCTGCACCTAGATCCTTATGAACTGTGAAACTTCCACTACAAATACAGTGGCACCGCCTATTTCTATCTCCACAGGATAGGGAACATAAACTCCCGTTGTGGTGGATAAAGGAGACGGGTTTGAGATAATCTGATGTCTTGTCTTGCAGGTATCCTCTATCATTTTTAAAATCTCAGTGACTATCTCATCTTCGGTACCGATCATCAAAGTGGTATTTCCGGATTTCAAGAAGCCTCCCGTTGTGGCAAGCTTTGTAACTCTATGGTTCTTTTCTGTGAGAAGATCTACCAGGTCCAGTGCATCTTCATCGTTGACTATTGCTATTATAAGTTTCATGGCTTTTCCTCCTATGGGAACATTTAGGAAATTCTTCCTTTATTCAATTATACCTTACTGTTTGCCTCTATATACCTTTATCTTAGATTATTCATCTTCTTCGGGGAATATAAACAAAACATGAATAGGAGTTCCCAAAACCCTTGAAATATCTACTGCAAGCTTGAGCGACGGGTTATATTTCCCTCCCTCCAGTCTCATTATGGTCTCTCTTCTAACTTTGACGAGATGACCGAGCTCTTCCTGGGTAAGCTCTTTAATAATCCTGTATTTTCTTATATTGCATATAAAATCATCCATAGGCAGCTCCAAAAATAAAAGAGATATATTTATCTCTTTATAGGACAAATATATCTCTTTTATACTGTTATGTCAATATATCGTTTTTATTAACCCCGCTTCAAAAGCTCCATGACCCTGTCAAAAATCTCATCATTTATGTCTTCAATGGATCTCATGGCACCGTCTTTAATACAATGGACCCTGTACCATCCGTACTTCTCACTTACATAAAGCGCTGAGTTATAGGACTCGGTGATATGCTCCGGACTCTTTTCATGTATATCCTGATCCTGTCCTCCGGTTATCTTGTTCTTTCTGCCTTCTACAATCTTCTTTTGAAAGGCCGGCGGAACATCCAAAAAGAATACAAGATCCGGCACGGGAATCCCGTACATTTTAAATTCCAGATTATATAGCCAATCCAGGAAAGTTTCCCTCTCAACCTGATCCTTGATCTTGCCTGCCTGATGCACCATGTTGGCTGTGGTATACCTGTCCACAAGGACCACTCCCCCGTCAAGATAGTATTTTTTCCAATCAGTCATATAGTCGGCATACCTGTCCACGGCAAAAAACGAGGATGCAACATAGGGACTCACATCCTTTGGGTCATCTCCGAATTTTCCCATCAGGTACATTTTGACCAATGCTGAGGACTCACTGTCATAATTGGGAAAACCCCTTTTAATTACCTTTACGCCTTCGTCCAAAAGTCTTTTATATAAAAGCTCGGTTTGAGTCTGTTTCCCCGAACCGTCAACACCCTCTACGGCAATAAGCTTACCCATTTATAATCTCCTTTAACACGGGAATCATCCCGGATCTTATACCATGTACCTCTATATCATTAGCCAAATACCATTGGATTTTTTCAACAACAGCTGCATCCATAACCTCACCCGGTACCGAAAGGGGTACTCCCGGAGGATAGGGTATCAGCATTTCAGCACATATTCTGCCTGTAGCTTTCTCTAATTCAATGTATTCAGAATCCTTCTCCACGGCCTCGTATATTTCCATACCCTTTTTCAATTCACGGGTGTATATTCCATCCTCTGAATCTTGATTACGTTCCAAAGCATATCCTTCCGGATAATCATCAAGCTTTTCCAATACATTTGATAGATATTCAAAATCCCCTTGGCTGTTATAGGGACTCAGCATTAAAAGAACGGAACCCTTTGTCACCATTTCCGGATAAACCCCCATGTCAACGAGGAAGTTATACATTAAAGGTCCCGAATTTTCGCAAATCAAATTCAGCTTCCAGGGATCTGAAACCATATCCGGTCCGACGTCGAAGAATCTTATGTTTTTATATTTTCTGTCCCTTATTCTGTCTACAGGGCCAGCGTCCAGGAAGGAACCGGATTCCATTTCCTCAACTGCTTTTTCAATGGATTCCATGATGATATAGCTGGGACTGGTGGTTTGAAAAACATTTGAGTATTTTAACAGAGTCTCCGACATGTCATGTCTGTTGTTTAAAAGAATTGAGCCTTGGTTTAAGCATCCCATTGTCTTATGGGCGGATACAACCATGGAGTCACAGTATGAATAATAGGACTCAAAGCCTTTTATTCCTTTAAGATGTGCTCCGTGTGCCCCGTCTATGAGAAGGACCATTCCCATCCTCTCCGCAAATTCATATATTTCCTTTAAATCAGAATACAAACCCGAATAGGTGGGAGATGTCAGGACTGTTCCCTTAACAGACCCTGCATCTGATCCGTCCAGAGCCCTTTTAACATCATCTAATGTCACCGGCAAAAGTATGCCTTCCGAAGATAGCCTTGGATATATAAATAAAGGCTTCAGCTTTCGAAGGATTAGTCCGTTATATACGCTTTTATGACAGTTCCTTTCAACAAGAACCGTATCCCCTTCCTTAAAATATGCGAAAAGCATACTTAGGTTCCCTGAGCTTGATCCGTTGACAAGATATCTTGCTGAGGAAACTCCGTATATCTTTGCAGTCGCTTCCTGACTTTCTTTGATAACTCCGGTGGGTGATTGGAGATTGTCCATTCCGTCCAGTTCCGTTATATCGTGTCTGAAGTTCCCGTCATATCTTCCCTTGTTACCGGGCATGGCGGCATATACTTTAACTTCATTCATTTTCTTTTCCAATGCGTTTCTTAATGCTCCCATTGCCACACCCCCTCAATCCATTATAATTGATATCCCCGGATTAAAAAAACTATTCAGACTTTTTACTTATTAAAGTTACCTGTATCATTGTTTAATTTGATTGAAATAATAAAAGCCCGGACTAAGCCGGGCGGTTTTACCACTTTTTCTCTATGTTCTAAACTGCCGGTACCATGCTGACCTTCAGCTTGTTTATCATATTCTCGGATGGTGCAATGATATAGGATTCAGACTTTCCGTTTTCATTGTATCTTACTTTGTACATGTCCTTATATAAGAACAGACTGCAGTCAGTCATGCCCTTCAACCTGTCAATTATGGATCCCGTCCTTTTTATACTTTCAATGTCTGCCAGCTTTATTTTCTTTACTAAAACCGGTTCATTATCCAGAATATTATGGACATACAGTGCATTTGTTACGATGGAATACTTTCTGATTACCTTGGAACTAATATGCATCCTCCAGATCAGAAATAAAAATGTACCGAAGAGGATGACATCCAATATGACCTCCAGGGTATGTGATATAATCAAAGCCTTTCCAAGCTGCGACAAAATGATTGCAGTCAAAACCGTCACCGTGGTCATTATTATGAAGGGGACACGGCTCTTTTCAACCTTTTCATGAAACATTAAACTCATAAATTTTCTCCTTGTTCCAATTGCTGTATATATTCGAAGTAAACGGAACAAGGTTGATTATATACCGAGATATGTAAAATTTACAATCATTTAAAATCCTTAAATATGGATAAAATTGTTTAATTACACTTAAAAAAGCCATATAATTATAAATAGAGCTTCGAGGATAGGTTATTCGCGTGTTTAATCCGTTTTTCTCAATATTTTCGGAGTTGAATGAATATTTTACACGGTCTTTACCTAAACAGGGATGAATATCCCTTAACATACATAATAAGGAGGTTTGCAATGATAACTATATATAACAGCAATCCAACCAATGACAATAAATTAGAAGAAATCGGAACCTTCGAACCCGGGGCATGGATAAATGTGGTTGCTCCGAAAGAACAGGAGCTTATACTTATATCAAAAAGAACGGGAGTACCCTTGGAATTCTTAAGAGCCGCACTGGATGACGAGGAAACCTCCAGACTTGATTCAGAGGATAATAATCTCATGATCCTTCTGGATATTCCATTTACCGAAATGGAGGAAAACTCTCTGACCTATGATACGTACCCCCTGGCAATAATCCATACGGATAACAATATTATTACCGTCTGCCTGAAAAACTCAAAGGTTTTGACTGATTTTGCAGAGGGTAAGATAAGAACCTTCTTCACCTTCAAGAAATCCAGATTCATACTTCAGATTCTTCAAAGAGTAGCCTACTACTATCTTGTATACTTAAGACAAATAGACAAGAAGAGTGTTATGGTTGAGAAAATGCTTTATAAATCAATGAAGAACAGAGAGCTTATACACATGCTTACCCTTGAAAAATCACTGGTGTATTTCACCACCTCCCTAAAATCCAATGAGGTAACCCTGGAGAAAATGGTGAAGCTTGATTTAATGAAGAGATATGATGAGGACAGGGATCTTCTTGAGGATGTTATAATTGAGACGAGACAGGCAATTGAAATGGCCACCATTTACGGCGATGTATTGTCAGGTACAATGGACGCCTTTGCATCAGTCATTTCAAACAATCTTAACATTGTGATGAAGTTCCTGGCGTCAGTCACCATACTTCTGACAATTCCTCAGCTGGTTTCGGGTTTCTACGGAATGAATGTCCAGGGCCTCCCCCTGCAGAATCACCCCTACGGTGCGTTGATTGTCTCAGCCATCATAGTTGGCTTGACAGCACTTGTTGCCTACAGCTTAAGTAAAAGAGATATGTTCTAAAATAAAAAACTCTGAGAAAATTAAATCTCAGAGTTTTTTCTATGGAGGCGCCGCCCGGAATTACACACGGGGCATGGAAGCCTTGCGGGCTTCTGCCTTACTACTTGGCTACAGCGCCATACTCAGTTATTATAACACATATCAGAGTGTTTTACTAAGATTTGAATGAATTAATTCAACTTTGTTATTCCATTCATTTTTCTCTTGTTTATCCCCAATACTATTAATCGAATCTGTTTTCATCAATTGATTTTGTTATAAATACCAAGCTTTTTTCTGAATATCATTGCCCGGAGTAATTCTCTTCTATCCAATCCAGGGCTTTTTTTCTTTGAATATCCCTTTTTAAAAGTTCAAATCCCTCTCCGAAGAATCTTTTCAACATTTCAACATCCGTATTCTCCTGCTTTGTTATCCTTAGGGCTTCTTCCTTAAGCTCCGATTCCGATACCGAAATATTCAAATCCGTTATGAGCTTTTTTAAAACCAGATCGGTTTTGACTTCAATAAATGCCATTTCCCTTAGTTCATCCAGGGATTCATTTATTTTTGCAGCGGGATTTAAGATAAATTCTCCTCCGGTCATGGAACTGTAATGCATCCTGTGCCTTAAATCGGAAACCATGAACTGAAGCTCATTTTCAACTTTATCCTGCGGAACTTCCATATCAAATTCTTTTATGAAATTCTTTATTATTGTCTCTCTGTCCATGGTTTGGTTCTCCTTTATACTGCTTGATTCCTATAATTTGGCATCCGCATTTACAACTCCAGCTTCAGCCGTCAGCATAATCTCACACACGGATGCAGCGTTTATAAGAGCGAATCTGACAACCTTCAACGGATCCGTTATCCCTGCGGCAACCATATCTTTATAGTCCTTTGACATGACATCATACCCGACACCGATTGCTTCATCTGCCATGTTTCCAAGGACGGTTTCAACCTCTTCGCCGGCATTTTGTAAAATCTGTCTGAAGGGTGCTTTTATCGCTTTGGCAAGGGATAAAGCACCTGCTTTTTCATCACCCTTCAAGGTTCTTGCATGGTTTTTTATAACCTCAGCCGTATTGTACAATGCAATTCCGCCTCCCGGGACCACTCCCTCACTTATACCTGCCTTGGCTGCATTTACGGCATCCTCAGCCCTTAATTTAAGCTCATCTATTTCTATTTTGGATGTGCCTCCGATGCTTATTTTGGCAACTCCGGAACCAAGTCTTGCAAGTCTTTCCTTATATCTTTCAGAGTTGAATTCATAGTCGGAATTTTTTATAAGGTTTCTGATTTCATTCTTTCTCATTTCAACTGCATCCATGTCACCGCCGGGACCTGTTATGACAGTTTGATTTCTTGTTACTTTAACATAATTGGCTGTTCCGAGATCTTCCCTTGTCACCTTGCGGATATCAAGTCCAAGTTCGTCCGTCATGAACACTCCGCCGGTTTGTATAGCCATGTCCTCCATGCTCCACCTTTTACCTTCACCGTAAAGAGGTGCAGGTGTACAAACCACCTTCATGTCTCCTTCAAGCCTGTTTCTGAGTATTACGGTCAAGGCCTCCCCCTCCAGCCCTTCACATACTATCAGACAGTGCCTTTCATCCTCGGCTGCAATGATTAGAAAAGGAAGAATATCCTGAGGGTTTGTAATTTTTCTGTCTGTGAACAAAATATAGGGTTCATGGAGTTCTGCAACTGTCTGGGTTTCGTTCTGTGCCATCAACGGGGAAATGAAGCCCCTGTCGTAAACTATACCTTCCGAAAGCTCAAGCTTACTTTCATAACCAAGGGATTCAACTATGTTTATCACCCCGTCTTCTCCCAGCTTGAATAAAGCTTTTCCTATGAGCCTGCCGACTTCTTCGTCCCTGCAGCTGTTGGTAGCCATATTTACCATGTCTTCCATACTTGAAACATTTATGGTCTTCTTTTTAAGATCCTCTATTGCTATATTAACCGCTTCTTTTATTCCCTTGATATAGTCACGGGGGACGGATCCTCCCGAAATATTTCTATGGGCTTCTCTCATGAGTTCCTGGGCTATTACCATGGAAGTTGTGCTGCCGTCTCCTGCAGTTTCATTGGTTTTTGTCGCTGCAATACCAAGAAGCTGCGCTCCCATATTCTCTGTGGGATCCGGCAGAATAATGCTTTTAATAATTGAAGCCCCGTCATTGGTTACGAATACTCCGGCACCCTTACCTGCCCTGTCGGATAATTCAGCTCCCCTGATATTCTGTTTTCTGTAGGTTGCAATATTTCTTCCCTTTGGACCGAGGGTCACCTTTGCAGTATCAGCAAGCTTATCTGCACCTGCTATCAATTTTTTTCTTAATTCCATATCATAAAATATTTTCATAATTTCACCAATCTATCTCTGTTTAAAGCCGAAATTCAACCAAACCGGATACACACATGGCAGGTCATCTTAATTATAAGTGCCATGAATCATTCTTAGAATACTTAAAATTTATAATCCTTCCCGTAAATAACAAACATCAACTTTAAAACATATGAATCTTCCCGGAAAGTTACTGAATTTTTAGTATATATACATTCTCTTCGATTTCCTATGATGATATTAAGGGGTTATGCTACGCCCAAAAATAAAAGGAGGAAAATATAATGGCAGAAGTCGAAAAGAAAGAAATACACATGTCTACAGTGCATAAGGGAAGAAAGAACCTGGATTACCTTCAGAAATTGAAGGACAACGGTGAGAAGATTGTACAGATGTGTCCTGCTGAATTAGGACCCGTATTTGCATTAGCTGCAGAAATGGCAGGCTGCGATATAGCCAGAATACCGTCAATGCTGAGCTTAAGAGGCGGTACTGATTTTAACGATGAGCTGGTAACCGCATCTTTGACTATTAAAAAATTCAGGGAATATACCAATACTATCCATCTTAACTTCTATATGCCTTCTGCAACCTATGCAGATAAGGCAACTGCAGTAAGATGGGGTGCCCAATGGGTAAGCTACGGAGCAGACTCGATGCTGCCCATGGGAATTTCAAATGAATTCCTAAAATTCATGTCCGACAACTATGTACCTACCTATGGCCATATCGGCGCTATATCAGGCTGGCAGACCAACGCAACCGGATATAAGAAGGTTGGTAAAACAGCCGAAGATGCCTTCAGAATCTTTAAGTGGGGCTATGAGTACCAAGAAAACGGAATGGGTGGTATGACAATTGAACTTACACCTATGGAGGTTTCACAGGCAATTTCAGAGAAACTTAGAGTTCCTGTTGTTTCAATAGCAGGCGGAGCACCTTGTGACGGTTCTGAAATGGTTGATATGGATACCTTCGGAATGATGCCGAAGCCGGCTTCACATGCCAAGGTTTATGCTCAGTTATTCCAGTTCCTTGCAGGAGCATACGGTGCTTGGGCTAAAGATGTCCGCGAAGGAGTTTATCCTGAGGATAAGCATGGTTACCACATGGATCCTGAAGAGCTTGAAAAGTTCATGGAGATGATGGCAAAGTTCTAAACTAAGGCCAAAAATACAAAAGAAGGGAAGCAAAAACTCTGTTTCCCTTCTTTTTCTATTTATTTGTTTCAAAGGTATCTGTCAGTCCCCTGTTACCCAGAAGCTTGACTAAAAGCTCCTGTTGGGAGGAGACTCCCAGTTTTTCATAAATATGTGCTATATGCTTGTAGGCAGTTGTAACTGCGATATATAGTGCAAAGCTTATATTCTGGACTGACATGCCCTGGCAGAGTAAATCTGCTATTTCCGATTCTCTCGGAGTAAGTCCGTATCTTCTCCAGGTGGATTGTGTTGAGTTGTCCTTGTTATCCATACCCTGATAGAAGAAGTTTCTGTGCATGTTGTTAAGTATGGGCAGAGCCAATTCTACCCTGGTTCTTTCTATTTCACTGAAGGGAACATTTCTGGATCTGTCCAGGGATATTATTACTCTGTAGGAACCGTTCAGGTCAAAGAAGCAAAATCCCCAGGAATACTTTATTCCTCTTCTTCTTATATAGTCAGTCATGTATTCTGATTTTTCAAATGAATCCCATTCAATGATACGGGAGAAATCAAATCCGGAGTTTTCTCTTAAATCCTGGTAGACACTTGCTTCCTTGGGATCCATGGCCATATACTCTTTGATCAACTCTTCTTCAATATCCTTGGCATACCATCCGGATACCTTTCCGTTGACGTCCATGAATATGACAAGTGCCTGGTCATAAGGGCACATCTGCATCATAAGATCCAAAAGCTTAACAGTAAAGCTCCTTGGTGTATGTGCCTGTGAGCATTGCAGAACCAGAGTATAAGCATCTATATAACAGGATGGATCCACATCCTTTCTCTTGGGAAATGCATAGGTTATACTTTCCAAAATTATCCCCCCCTTCTTAATAAAAACTCTTAAGATACGCTTTACCGGGCATCCCCCTGGATGTATTCAAATCCATGCTTCATACTCATTTCTGCCAGAGTCAGTTCACGTCCCAAATATGCTGCATGGCTCAGTTCCGATACCCATTTGTTATTCATTATAGTCTGATATAAGGATTTGGCATCCCTGCCCCTTATTGTTCTTAATAAATTACCCGGGAGCGAGTAGTGGTCAACTGTAATTACACCGTCTGAAGGATTGGGTTTAATAACAAAAAATCCTTCCTTATCCAATACAATATCGGAAGGTTGTATTTCCATAGCTTCAATAATCTCTATTTTAGTTCCGTTATATTCTTCCACTTTAATAACACCTCTCCCTATTTACTCCATTATAATGTATTTTCCAAAAAATCAAAAAAGGCGCACGACTCAATAATCGTACGACTTATATGGCATCCTCGCTAACTCCTAATACAATCCACGATAAAGTGTCCGCTGGGTGCAACTTGGGTGCAGTTATTGACTTTGGGTGCATAGAAGTATGCACAGTGGCTTCCAAAAACCTATTCATACTTGCCAAAATCTCCTCCAGAACTCAAATTGCCTTATAAGTTAGAATAATTTAGTTGGATGTTGGCGGCTGGTCACTTTTTGATTTATGGTTGAAAACCATCTTCGAATTCATCTTCAGCATATTTAGACATGTAATCTTCATCATAATCATAGCTATAAGCCTTAAGTCTTCTAATGATTAGCAAATCGAGTCAGTAGAGATTCTATTTTTATGTCCGTACGCAAGTACATTTACAATCATTGTGATTTTCATCGTAGCCAATCCGATTACTCAATCAAGTATTACACCGTTCGCAAAACCACTCAATTCTTGCGAATCTATCACTCATATTTTCACCTCAATAGTTTAATTCGAGATGTGCTGTTTTCTGTACATACATCAAGAGGAATCATGAATGCTTCCATCGCAGATGATTACTTATGGTATACTATATGTTATTACACTGATTATTCAAAATTAACAACTGGTTTACTGATAATTGGATTGCGGTCTGCTAATAATTTTTGGCATCCTCAATGTTTTCCATACCATGAAAAACATAAGGTTAAATGTCGTTTACTCTAATATTGAAATAGGTATTTGGGTTGAAAGGAAGTAAAATGAACGAAGAATATTCTAAACAACTTAAGCTTACATATGAGCAACTTTGCAGATATTTGCAAGATAAATATGGTTTACCAGGTAGTGATTATTTTGCCAATGAACGCTGCGTTTCTAAAGTACAGAAAAATTCAAGAACTTCTGAAGGCTTATTTATTCATCATAATGCTGAAGGATTACGCAACGGAGGTAATCTAGGACATCCAAAGTTAGCAATTCACTACCCTTTTGAATATCAAAGAAGAGAAAACCTAACATACTGCAATTATATTGAACACTTGATTTTACACCTAAAAATTAATGCGAATAGCAAGTCTTCGTTCGGCTATCCATTCGAAATCCGCAAGTTTTTTAATAGCCATGGTTTTTTCTGGATTGGCGCAGATATAAATAACTTGTACTTGGATAATGGAAGTTATGTCGAATGGAGAAATAACTGTTTTAAAGTCATAAAAGATGATTTTGATTCATACCTTAAAATTTTACGAGGTACTTTAGCTTTTGTTGATGAGAATTATTATGGAGATCGGGAAATACAAATCAAAAAAGGTGAAATTTTAACTTTGGAAGAATTAATGTTAGTTCCGAGCGATGAGCTGTTGGGAGTAAAAATGCCTGATAAGTATACAAGATACTCTCTAAAAATAGATAAAGTTGAAAAAGCTCGAAACACAGTTCTACTAATCACAAAATCTGGTGCTAAAGTTCAGAGAAATCATGATGAGCTAGTCTATCAAACTAATTTCGATGATATTATGGATGATTATGCACACGTTATGTCATCTCTAAATAATGACAGAGAGTTCACTCTATTATATGAAGAATTGAAGAAACCTTTAGATGGAACAAGTAAAGAAATTGCTTCATGGTTGAAAGATTCGATTGAGGAATATGCTTTATAGCGCAATAACATTTATCTTCACTGCGCCAATGCGCTTTTATTCATCAGCCCACTTGCCCTCCGGATCAAAGAAGGATCTTGGATAATCATCGACTCCACGATATAAGTCGTCGAGATACGTCTCAAGATCATCAATCAGGTCGCTGACCCGTTCCCGTTTAATGAGAAAGGTCGTTCTTTTGTAGCTCGGATTCATGTTTGCAGCCGGTTCAAATATCAGGTTGTAGCCATGCTCTTCCTTGGTCACTGTTATGGTTCCGCACTCCAACATTCTTTCCAACCTGTTCATCTAAGATACCTCCTTTGATGGTTATAGTATGGATAAGGTAAAGTAAATTTCGCACATTACAAAACAAAAAGGGACACGGTCCCGCTCGCTTGATAGAATGATTCTAGTCAACAAAACATCTGCAAGGAGAGCGAAACCATGTCCGAGAAGATTATAACCTTAAACGAAGAAGCCATAAAGGGGCAGCTGGGGGACCTGGTCCGCCAGAGCGTGGAGGATACCCTGAACGCCCTGCTGGACGAGGAAGCCGACCGCCTGACGAACGCCACGCGCTACGAGCGAACCGAAGGGCGAACGGATACCCGGGCCGGCCATTACAAGCGAAAGCTGCTGAGATCAGCCGGCGAAGTGGACCTGAAGGTGCCCAAGCTGCGGACCTTGACCTTTGAAACGGCCATCATCGAGCGCTACCAACGACGGGAAATCAGCGTGGAGGAAGCCTTGGTGGAGATGTACCTGGCCGGGGTTTCGGTGCGCCGGGTCGAAGACATCACGGAAGCTCTGTGGGGCACCAAGGTCAGTGCCGGCACCATCAGTAACCTGAACCAAAAGGTCTACGTCAAGATTGAGGAATGGCGCAGCCGGCCGCTGCTAGTCGACTACCCCTACGTCTACCTGGACGGTATCTACCTGAAACGAAACTGGGGCGGCTCTTACGAGAACGTGGCAGTATTGGTGGCCATGGCGGTTAATGCCGACGGCCAGCGGGAAGTCATCGGGGCCGCCGAAGGAATGCGGGAAGACAAGGAGAGCAAAGCTGAGTTTTCTGGTGAGCCTCAAGGAGCGGGGCTTGACGGGTACCCGGCTTTTTATCGGAGACAAGTGTCTGGGCTTGTTGGAAGCCATCCACACGGTGTACCCGGATGCCCATTACCAGCGCTGTACGGTTCACTTCTACCGCAATGTCTTCAGTGTGGTGCCCAAGAGCAAGAGCAAGGCGGTGGCCGCCATGCTCAAAGCCATCCACACTCAGGAAGATAAACCAGCGGCCCGGGAAAAAGCCCTGGCCGTGGCCGAAAAGCTGCGGGAAATGAAGCTGAAGGAAGCGGCCAAAAAGGTCGAAGAGTCGGTGACGGATACGCTGGCCTACATGGACTTCCCGCGGGAACACTGGACAAAGATTCGCAGCAACAACGCCATCGAGCGGCTGAACCGGGAGATCCGGCGGCGAACCCGGGTGGTCGGAACCTTCCCCGACGGCCAATCCGCCCTGATGCTCGTCTGTGCCAGGCTGCGCTACATGGAAGACTCCCAGTGGGGCAGCAAGACCTACCTGAACATGAAGCACCTGGAAACCATGGAACTGGAAGCCAAGCATGACCTGACGGCTGGCTAGACGTTCAGCTCAAGCGAGCGAATGTGCGAAAAACTCTTGACGGTAGGCATTTGTTTAGCTCAATTAATAGCGCGGAAATCTATCACTCAATTTATTCTTTTTGACCTTATCTCAATGCCCTGATCTAATCATTAGTTTTCGTGTTACGTCAAGTAAATCATGTAAAATAATCATTATATTCCACTAGATTGATTTTAACTTTTCTTAATTTATTTTTTTGATCTTTATATCGGAAAAATACGTTTGTTGCATTCCACAGCTCCTGAAGTTGCGGATCTTTTAAGTTCGCATGCCCGGTAAGTTCAAAAGCTTCCACTGTTTTAGCTGGCATGTTTACGACGAGGAGGTTATCATAACGGTAAGATCCACCACCAAAACGCCTAGTAGATACATCAGAGGGCACAGATTCCCAAACCGCCTTATTTTTGTCCGCAAAAACAACATTAACTTCTCTCAATATCATGGGTGTCATACTGCTGTTATGAATATCAATTTTTAGTACATACTGTAAATTTTCGGATTCTTCTTTACTCCGACTAGATGTCATTACTCCCATTTGATTGAAAGTGATATGTTCTTCCCATGATGTAACAAAAAAGTTTAGCTTCCCTAGTCGAGACAAATTATTAAGAACCCAACCTAAGAGAGTGCCGGCGAGAGTACCCAGGACACTTAGTGTTGCAAGTTGCATTTCTGAAGACATACTCTATAACCTTCAATCATCGTAATTCTGAATTATTTTTCTATCCTTAAGTGTCAATTCTATTTGTGAGAGAATTGTTGCAGGATCCAAATCGTTATGGTCATGAGATAATTGTAGTTTTTCGGGTTTAATAAAAAATTGTGATTTTCCATTCGAATCACTATGACCTACATATATTACAATCACAGTATGGCCGTCTTTGTCCGTTTTTACGTTGGTGTTGATCCAATATCCTGATTCGGTTCTTTCCTTCTGCTTTACTTCGGGAAAATACCAATCATCCAGCCTTATCAGTTTTGCATCCTTAAATTCGGGTATATTCAACATTCTATAACATTTTGAGTGTAGCTCATCCTGACTCCCTGGGTCTATTACTTTCCCGCATTTAGGACACCATAATTTGAGTCCTTGATAATTATCAGCAATTGGTTCTAATTCTATTTCTGGATGCCTAGTGCAATGAAAGTGAATACCTTTTTGCATGCAATAATAGTAATTGGTCCAATTCCTCACAATATCAGAAAAGTTAGTACAATCACCACGATGTGTATCTTCTGCATTAGCAAGATCACACTGCCGAAAGGAAATATCATCAGTTATTCTGTATATCTTCTTATCTGCCATCTTGTACCTCCGAAAACGATGAAGTTATGCACATAATTTATAGTCACAATAATAAGTGGCACCTTTTACTCCATAATCTGATTAACAATCACTGACTGCTGCGGCCTCCATCAACAGTTCACGGTCTTTGCTCAGATTTAACGCATGCATCTTGCGGTGACAATTAGGGCATAGGGCAACCGTGTTCTCAATGGTGTCACTGCCACCTGCCGAGAGCCAAGTGATGTGATGGCATTCTAAGTAGGGTTTTCCATCTCGCGTCATAAATGGCGCCTTTTGCTCACACAGTTGGCACTTGCCTTCCGCTCTCCTCTTCGCATATTCAGCGACATTAGGATCTCTTAAGTAGACTTTACTGGATACCTGTCGGTTGCTTACCGTCATACTTCCATTCTCACGCGCCCTTCTCTTTAGCTCCGCTGTATTCGTTTTTTCGCTTCCCGTTCCTTCGTAACGATACTTCTCTCCAGCACGGATTCGGGAATTATGTGCTCTGCGGTGTCTATCTGCAAAGGAAACATCCAGACTTGCCTTGGTACTCCGTCTTTTCCGTCTTGTGTTTCTTGATATGGTTCTCCAGCCAGCGATACGGGGCCATGATAGATGTATTCGCCTTTAATTAAGACCTCAAAAAGATGGACGCCTACCCCGTTCGTCCGGGACTCCGCTAGGGTTTTGTTTTGCATAAAGGCCAAGCTTTGATCGCCAGTCAAACCCATGCCCGTATAATGCAGTACATCATCAAACCATTTATCTTCATACAAGCCCTTCGTATGGTCAGATATGATGACGAGCGTGTTTGTTGCTTTTGATCGTCTCATTCCACCCATAGAGCCACAGCGAAACGCTGAGCGAAGCTCATCATTTGACACGGTCTGGCCAACGCTAAACGAACTAATAAACATCTCTTCACTCCACTTCAACCTGGCGGTTCACAAGTTCACACTCAATAATATTTAAAAAACCATAGTTTATCTTCTTGGTCCGCAGTATGATCGATTGTCCCGAGCCGCTCATCTTCTTGATCGGTCACTGGATCAATCCAGTCCGCCTTTTTCAACATCCATTCAATAACCTCTTCATCCACCACCGCTTTGACATCGATCAATGCTTTCACGTAAGCCCGGATGTCCTCAGCTGTTTTATGGTCGTCAACCGCGTTCAGCAGCCTTCTAACCTTAGCCAACTCATTTTGCCTTTGCTCACGCAATAGTTGCCTTCGTCGCTCCTGTTCCGCCCGGACGCGAGCCTGTTCCTCCTGAGCTATGCGGCTCTTACGAATGGCATCATAAGATTTATAGAAGAGGATTACTAGATCCACAATATCATCTTCAATTTTCCGTTCAACCGTATCTTTGTTACTTCCACTAGCAAGCGCGATCTTGAAGGTTCCATTGAATATATAGTCGTACTTCCTTATATGCGGTTTGTGAGCATAGCTTGATCGCTTGATGGCATCATTGTACTCGACGAGGGCCTTGGCTTCCTTTTTGGTAAGTACATGGTCAACTTTATCTTTGGCCTCCGTGACCTCAAACGAAACCGTATCATCGGCTATATGGATCTTACAATCGTCGGTCACTGCTTCGCCAAACCCTTCCATCAGTCTAAACAGAGTATCTAGCAACCTAAATAACCGGGGATAACTCTCAACGGAAACGTCTGTAGCAAACGGGGGCTTGTCCAAGGTATTTCGTTGAAACTTTGGATCTCCATATTCTCTCTGAGCATCTTTCACCCGTTTGTCCCACTCCTCGAGATCATTCTTGAGCTGGATGACGCGCTTGTGCAGTCTCCCATTATCTCGATTTTCAAACTTCCTTAAGGTGGAGATGATTTTCTCAATCTTCTTCGGTCCTAAGAAACCTAATGCCTGCTGAATTCGCGATTCCTCAGGAGAATAACCCTCGGTCTCTGCTTTTGCCTGGTCTGCCGGTTCGATCATGGGTATAAGTTCTTGCCTCAAATCTTCTGAAGGCACTGATGGCTCATTCACGTTTTCGGTCTGGTCAGCAATCGATTCAGGCAGGCTTTTAGCCTTACCCAATTTGGCTGTTCGCTGCTCTTTCTTGGCAGCCTCCTTGGCGGCTTTCTCAGCTTTCTTTTGCGCTTCATCGATTTTCTCTGACACTTGTATTTCATCCTGATCAAATGGGGGGAGCGGAACGACCAGATCGGTCAGATCCCGTCCCATCCGGACGTAGGAGTAATATTTGGGGGATGGAACCGGGATGTCATAATTCTTGCAAACCACTAATAGCTTCGGGTAGTCCAAGTTATACTTAGTAGCGACACCCCGCGCACTAATGGCCCATATCTCTTCGTACAATTGCTCTCTGCTAAATAGTTTTGACATCCGATTCACCTCGACGGCATTTACGTCTCTTCTTTATACTTGCCCAGCGAAAACGCGAATTCAAAAAGCTCTAGTTCTTTGGTTCGTCGTTTTCGCTTAAGATAAAAAGGAGTTCTTGTTTCATGTCCTTAAATTCATCGATGATGGTGTTCAAGCTTTTCTCGATGTTTTCCACGTTGATTTGCGAAATCTTCCCGTTTCTGTACGCAATTAACCGTTCCGCAACGATATGATACGACCAGCTTTCACTAAAGCGCCTGTCCTTTTCTTCGTTGTGCACGGCAAAACCAATTGGTAACAACTGATTGCGCATACCAATCCCGACCGCTTGTGTGGACAGCCCTAGATAGTCGGCAGCTATTTTCATGGTAATTTTTTTGCATTGCCGAATATCATCGTCCGATAATTTCGCCATTCTTCAACCTCCCACCGGTTGCTAGTTTGATTACCTAGCAGTTCAACATCGTGATTAAAGGGGAACTGCAGGGGTACCATTTAAAATTCTGGGTGCACAATTTTAACCAGTATTTTCTTTACATCAATCAACTCGTCCAGCGCGGTCTGGGCATCCATTCGATTTTGGGTTTTTCCGCCATGTGCGCTTTCATTTCTCAGTGATCTCAATGAATGAATGCTGTGGACTAGATCGGTTAACCAAGCAATGATTTTTTGCTTCTCAACAGCATCATCGAATAATACATCCTGACAGTATTGAATAAACGGTTGATGGATTCTGATTTTACTTAAACGCGATGCCCCTATGATGAAGCGAAAATCGCCCAGTGTAAACACACTCGTGTCCGAAATATAAACGAGCCTACCGTCCTTTACTTCAAGGATTTTTCTACAGATCAACTCATTCTTACTTTGCTCAGTCGCATGGGCATAATCGTTGGGCTCATAATGCTGAATCAGGTAACGCAGATATTCATCATAGAAGCGTTTTTTCAGTTCCACTTCCAGTGCTTTCATGATCGGCGTGATGACCGCTGCATAGTCAAACCCAGTCTTCAGACTTTCAAACGTATCAAAGCACAATTTCGCAGTCGTGATGCCCACTTGTGACGCTTCCTGAAATTTGCCCCATACATCGCCACCAATACTTTGAATCGTTGTGTTAACCAGGTGCTCTTGCTGATCAGTTAAAATTTCATTCATCTGTGTTCACCTTCTTAATCCGTTCAATTCGCTTCGACACCTCCTGCATCAGTGACATAACATTAGACGTGCTATCACTCTCATCATCCACTTCAAGAAAGTCAAATTTGCTAGCGAGTAAAGCGGCTTTGAATGCTTCATAGGCTAGTTCCAACTCTTCTATGTGACTGGATTTTTTATAATACAGCCCCAACGATATGCCTACTTCTATGATCAATGGGTAATATGGATAGTCATCAGAAACAAATATGCCGTTATTTTCTTCCTCATCCTCTAGATCACCCAGGATGTCCTGGACCTCCTCTGAGTTTAAAAATGCTTTAAGCCAGAAAAGATATTGATCTTCTCGACCACGACCAAATGCACCCGCATCATAAAGCTGTGCTACTTCAAACATAGCTTCGGGGCAACCTCCCTCTGCTTTCTCAAGCAAAACAAACTGATCATCCTCTGCGTCTCTCACCAATTCATCCTTTCATCCTGCCTGCATCAACAATGGGAAAACCTTATAGGTGAATTATACCTAACTACCGACTCCAAAGAATAAGTTTTCACGTAGATAATCACACGTTGCAAAAGCATGTTTTTCATCTAGTTTTCGGAAGATAGATGAGCTGGATCAAAGAAAGACCTTGGGAAGCCACCCGCGCCTCGAAATGGATCGTTTAGATACACCTCTAATGCCTCAAGTGCGTCGGTGAGCCGGTCGCGTTGAATCAGGATCGTGGTTCGTTTCAGCCATGAAGTTGAATCCTCGTCTGGCTCAAACACTAGGCTGAAGCGATTATCGACCCACGACACACCGATCGTCCCTTGCCTCACCATCTTCTCAAGTCTATCCACTGTTATCCTCCTTTGGCTTCATACAAATCATCAGCAAAATCATCCTTCAGATCCATTGGTTATACGCCATATATCGAGAACCGTTGTCTATTTATTAATTTTGCAAGACAAAGTCGACCCAATAAGCTATTGTGGTCATATGTAAACAGCCACTATACGGCGAGTATATCATCACGGTTATGACAACTAATAATGGTGACATCGGACAAGAAAAAGAATTCCTATCGACTAACGACAGGTTCAGATCTTAACCTATCAAGAGAAGCCGAATCATATGTTGGACGGAGAAAATTTACGACGATAGAAAAGAAAGGCTAGGAGCTGCGGGGCTTTCGATTTCTCTCACGAAACTCCTTCAGCTTTATGGTTGTTGAAGGAGACTGATACCTAATCAAACAAGAAGGTTTCTTCCAATACAAAGCTATCAGGTCTATATTAATATTAATGCAAGTGTTCTCTCATGGTCCAGGTTGTGTTAGAGTAACGCGCCATTTCTTTGCATGCTACCCATTTTACTTTCCATCCTGGATGAGCAATAAAACTGAAGAATGATCTATCCAGTCTTTGACAAAAAGATGTCCGGCTTGGATAGATCATCAGGGTGGTACCAACGACGATAGAGAAAGATCAAAGGTAAATACGTTGCCATATTATACTGCGGATGGAAATCAGATAAACCATTTACTACAAGAGGTAAGCAAACAGGAATATGATTTAATGAAAAGTTTTATTGATTCGTTCAAAGCATATGAGGGTGTTTTCTTTGCATTCCGTAATTATGAACGCGCAAAAGTGGATTACCAGATATTTAAGGACAATCTTAATACGACTTATGCGTATTCTACTTTAGAAGAAATACAATGGAATGCGATGTATCCAATTACAGCTGCGATAATTTTCTTGAATACATTTCTAGATAACACTAAAAACTTCAACTCGAGCTTACAATCCTCAAAAGTAAAAGCAAGTTTAGATGAGCTATACCTAACAGAAGATATAAAGATTTTAAGAGTCGTTAGAAATTATTCTATGCATGCTTCAGTACCTGTCAAAGGGACCGTCAAAACAATCGACTTGATGAATGAAATTTCAGCATATGATTTCTACATCGAGAAGAATATCATAGTAAAGAGCATAGCAAATCCTAGAGACATCAAATGTCTAGATCAATTTAATTCTACTACAATAAAATTAAACCTCATGCTTGAAAGCGTAAGCGTTCAAATTAATAAACTGGCCGAGGTTGCACTCCAAGAGTTTATCGAGCATATACCAGTCCACACCAAAATTGTTCTTCTCAAGCGAACAGGTTCCTTGTTATTAGGAGGATCACAGTTTTTCGTTAATGTATTCGCAAAATGCAAAAACGTTGGTACAGTGGCCGACAAAAATTGTTATGTGTCAGAGGAGACTATCTACTTTAACTCGGATGTTTTGAAGGCTGTAAGGAATCAAATGATCGCTGCGAATAAATAACCAACAACATCGCCCTCTCTGTCTCTAAGAAAGAAATTGCTTACATCATACTTTTACCCAATTATCCTATTCAATAATGATATCGGGGGGATCAAAGAACGACAGCAGAAAATCATCTGCAGTTCGCACAGGATCGTTCAAATATGCAGCCAGTGTTTCGAGGGCGCTTTGAACGCTGTCGCGCTTGATCAAGATGGTGGTCCGTTTGATCCACGAGACGGCGTGTCTTCATCCGGCTCAAACACCAAGTGGATGCGATTCTCGATCCACGACAGGCTAATCGTACCTTTCTTTACTATCTTCTCGATTCGATCCATAACCAGGCCTCCTTCGCCTCTTCAATCAATCTTGAAGGAGGTGTCCGAACTTAGCAATCGCGTATAGGCCATATGCTTGTGTTTATCAGCGAATTATTCAACAGGGTGCGTGATCGTATCTCCATTCCTCATTTGAAAAATCAACCGTTTCTCGCCGCAAGCCGGCACGCACACATAATCGACCAGGCTCAGCCAGAGCTCTTCGCGAAAATCATTGATCGACTCCTCCATGTTGCTCAGTGACTGCATGAAATTTTCACAAGCGAATGAGCGTCTTTCTTTATCCTTGATTTCAGCTTGGCATTCTTCTAATCTATGTTTTTGGTCTTCATACCGCTTGATATCCTCTTCATACGCTAGGCGTTCCGCGGCTGTATCCGCTGATTGCTTCGCCCTGCTCAAAAGGCGTCCGTAAAGTTCATCGTAGGATTGTTGCAGGTCAGCTTCCTGTATCTCTACCCTTTTCTTGGTCTGATCCGTGTTTAGAACATTAGCGAGTACCTCACGGCAGATCGCTAGGACCTCCGTCCGATTAGACGTGAGCTGATTGACCAGTTTCAGGAATGCGCCTTTGATTTCGTCTTCCGACAAATGGGCGGTCGTACAAGGTCCGCCACCTTTGTACTTCTTCCCGCATTGCCAGATGTACCGTTTATACTTACTAGTCGAGTGCCAAACCTTACGGGTGAAAGGTTGGCCGCAACAGCCGCAGATAATGCGTCCGGAGAAGAAGTTCACCGAAGAGCCGACGTTTTTTTTCTTACTCCGGCTCTCGATCTCGTGCTGAGTCATCGCGAAGATTTCTTCGCTGACGATCGCCTCGTGGCTGTTCGTGACGTAATACTGCGGCACCTCTCCTTCATTCACTTTCTGTTTCTTGGTCAGAAAATCGACCGTGAAGCGCTTCTGCAACAGGGCATCGCCTTTGTACTTCTTGTTTCTTAGTATGCTTTTAACGGTTGAGGCAAGCCAGGTGATTTTTCCTCCAGGTGACTTGATACCGTCCTTGGTCAGTCCCCTCGCAATGCTGTGGTAGCTTCCACCCCGCAAAAATTCATGGTAGATCCTTTTCACGATCCATGCTTCCTCGGGCACCACTTCTGGCTTGCCACCGGCCCCTTTCTTGTACCCCAAAAAACGCGTATACGGCATGTCCACTTTGCCATCCGAGAAGCGTTTCCGCTGGCCCCAGGTGACGTTCTCTGAGATGGACCGGCTTTCTTCTTGGTTGGTGTGGCCAACCTGCTGGATGCGGCCGTGATCGGACAAGGCGCAATGCTCCGAACCTCCACGCTCTTCTTCTACATGTCCAACGAGGGCATCTCGCTTCTGGAAAATGCCGCCCACCTCGGCTTACCCATCCCAGACAAGATCAAGACCGTTCTCGAACAGCTGCACAACCGTGCAGACAAGAAAGGAGACTAAGATGACTCGATTTGGTATCGATATCAGCGCGTGGCAAGAACCTGGCAAGATCAACTACGATCTTCTCGCAGAAGAAATCCAATTCGCAATTCTTCGCGCAGGATTTACCGGTCATGGAACCGGCAGTAGTTACCATGAAGATCAGTATTTCAACCGCCATTATGAAGAATTCTCAAAACGCGGGATCCCTCTTGGTGCCTATTGGTATTCCTGTGCGGATACGGTTGAGGAAGGCATTGCTGAGGCGAAGGCTTGCCTGAAAGCGGTGCAAAATAAGCAGCTTGCGTATCCGATCTTCTTTGACACGGAGGATAATTTCTATCAACGCAAAGCTTCCCCAGCTGCCTTGACAGACGCTACCATCGCCTTCTGCCAAACCATCGAAGAAGCAGGTTACTATGTAGGTATTTATGCTTCTGCCGACTGGTTTAAGAACGAGCTGCAACTAGACCGCCTGACGGCTTATGACAAATGGGTCGCCAATTGGCAGGTCACGAAACCGAACTTTGAAGGGCCATATGGGCTGTGGCAATTCACCAGTTCGATTCAACTCTCCGGTTATGCTGGACGCTTCGACGGGAATTATGCCTATAAGGATTACCCAGCGATCATGAAGGTCCATGGTTTGAATGGGTATTCGAAAGAGCCTGCTTCCAAGCCACCGGTCAAAACGATTGATGAGCTGGCTCAGGAAGTCCTCAGCGGCGTTTGGGGTAATGGATCAGACCGTAAGAACCGGCTGGTGGCAGCTGGTCATGACTATGACGCGATCCAGGCTCGAGTCAACGTGCTCTTAGGAGTGGATAAGCCAAAGAAGAGTATCGACGAACTTGCTCGCGAGGTCATCCGGGGTGACTGGGGTGATGGCGAGGAACGCAAAAGGCGCTTAAATGCAGCAGGGTTTGATTACCACGCAGTGCAGTCACGGGTTGACGAGTTACTCAAGCGCTGAGCGTCTGCTTGAGCTCGAAATCAAACAAACTACGCGAAACCTAAACTAGCTACACGAAACGATTGATTTCGTGTAGCTAGTATCAAATTATGGGATCAGTGGCCAAAAACGACCATTTTTAGTTTGCAGGGCAGTAATTTGCACCCTTTCGTCATCTCACGAGAACTGCCCTAAACACCTCCCCTACAAGGATTTTTGGGCATAAAAAAGACTCTAGCGGATTGTATCCATACTAGAGTCCTTTTATGGAGGCGCCACCCAGATTTGAACTGGGGCATAAAAGTTTTGCAGACTTCTGCCTTACCACTTGGCTATGGCGCCACTATGGTGGTGGCTTCACTCGGAATCGAACCAAGGACACGAGGATTTTCAATCCTCTGCTC
>DAINSS010000022.1:0-5765 GCA_036741195.1 Clostridiaceae bacterium
TGTACCTTTAGGTCTGCCCACATTTATCACCTCATTTAAATTCTACAAAAAAAAGAAAAGTAAACACTTTTTTATGTGTCTACTTTTACTTTACTAGTTCAGCTTCTGTTTTCTTATTTTACGTTAACTAATTGTATGAAATCCAATTTAATGTTTATTGATAGTTTTTAATATTATTTATAAATCCTGTTGAACATTCTAATAAATAGATTAGAATAAATATTCGCTCAATATTGTATAATTACTTCAAAGCGTCCCAGACAGCCCCCATTATTGCTTTTGAAGACACTGAAGCTCCTGAAACCATATCCACCTGGTTGGATTGCTTGTCTATAATGTCTTTGATAACTGGCTTCTCTGCTCTGAAGCCGATTCCGTTGTTATGTTTAAGTATGGTTATGTCAGTTATCTTTTTATCTTTAACGGTGACATTCAGCTCTACATAAACCGGATTGATCTCATAGGATCCGTGGTAAACACCGTCAGCTTTTGAAGCTATATCTATACCTTTAATCTCCGTATTCTTTGCAATCCTGTTTCCTCCCCAGAAAATGAAGATCGCTGCAGCAATTATGAGAAATCCGACTACGAGGAATATTCTTTTAATTGTGGTTTCTTTTATATTTTTATCCATGTCACACCTGTTTTCTATCTTCTAATATAATTTGTCCCGATTCTTAATCTTATTATAAATTTTTTGGTTAAGAATCGGGACAGCTTTTCAATATTTATTATTATGTAATGTAGACTCTTCCCTAAAAGTCATCCTCATCCGGATTTTCTTCTTCGGCTAAAAATTCATACTGCATATCCTTGAATATTTTCTCAGCTTCTTCATCAAGACCAAGTGCTTCTAAAATATCGAAGGCAAAATAAGGTGCTGTTGCAGGTCCTCTGGAAGTTAAGATATTTCCATCCATTACAGAAACAACATTGTTTATGTAGTTGGCATCAACAAAGAATTCTTTCATACCCGGGTATGATGTGACCGAAGTTCCGTTCAATATCCCTGCTTCCTGTAGCACCGTAGGCCCGGCACAAATCGCTGCAATTATCTTCTCATTTGAATCAGCTTTCCTTAAGGCTCTTAAAACAGCTCCGGAGTTCTTAAGGTTTTCTGCACCCTTGCTTCCACCCGGTATGAAAATACCGTCATAGGACTCAAGGTCAGTGTCCTCTATGAGTAAATCAGCTTTAATTACCATATTTCTTGCCGAAGTAACATACTCATTTCCTATGGAAACTAATTCCGTCTTAACACCGGCTCTTCTTAATATATCAACAACGGCAACCAATTCTATCTCTTCAAATCCATCTGCAAATAGTACGGCAATTCTTTTCATTTTGTTTACCTCCGATTTATCATTCAGGTTTAATTATTGAGTTTCTTTAATTATAGCATTAATAGAATTATGGATATTTCTCTTGCATTTCTTTTTACTTGAAAGTAACATCTGAAATGAATTCATTTAGGACAGTCTTGAAAATGCCCGTTCCCTTACCTGCCCTGTTCTGAATCTTTATGGAATCCACGGGTACATCGGATTTACTGTCTGCACTGGTCTTTAAAGAGATGGTTGTAATTTCATCGGCAATTGCTCCGAATACTACACTGTCGTCTTCCTTTAAAGCTATACCAGAAACACCTAAAGCAGTTCTGCCGAGCAAACTCAAATTATGTGCAGGGAATTTTATAGCCATTCCCTTTGCAGTGACCAGCAGAATTAGATTATTCTCCGTGTCTGTCAAAGTATCACAGAACACAAGCTTCTCGCCTGACCCTCTGAATTTGGTTATTGAAATACTGGATCCAATAGTAAGAATGTTATCCATTGTCATCTTCTTAATCAAACCGTTGCTTGATGCCATGACAAGGGTTTTATCCATATCCATGAAATCAGCGGTAAATGCATGAACAATGGTTTCAGTCTTTGGATTAAAGTCATATAACTCAGATAACTTCATCTGAGACGGTACATCTTCAAAAATGTATCCCGGGATCCTGTGAGCCATTCCGTTACTCAGTATCAGAACAACCGATTTGTTTGAATCACCTTCTATATATCTGAACCCTGACCTCTTCCTGCCTGCAGTCTTTATCTCACCCTTCTCGTCAATCTCCAGGTTGAACAGCTTTGTCTCAAAATCATACTCATAGGACACCTTGGTTATTCTGTCTTTTGAAGGAATATCGGCAAACCTGTCCGGATTTACAATCTTTTCCTTAACCTCGCATTCACCCTCGGGAACGGTGAAATTAAGACCTTTTTCCGTTTCTATCCTCATGAACATAGGGAAAGTAAGGAACTCCTGGTCTGACTCTTCTTCTGTCAATTCAAAGCCATTCATTTCTTCATCAATTATTTCGGATAAAATCTCAGAACCACCCATTGTCGGCATTACAGCCGTACCTTCGGCAGGCAGCAATGAATGTACTCTGTTGTCGGTAAGCTTTAATCCGTCCTCGATGATAACTCCGAACAGTCTTTCACCTTCCAGAAGCTTTAACGCAACAATCTTTGCATACTTTGAGTCAAAATTTTCGCCAAGTGTTCTTTTTATACCGCCCTTGTCGGTAATCAGCTTGAATATCATGGACTCGGTTATTGTCTTTATACTGAAGGCTGATACAACCTGTTCCTCATCTGCCAAAGTCACCTTTCCGAATTCATCGAATCTAACACCGCGTTCCTTCCATTTAAGCTCCGGAATCCTTTGTGATTTAAATCTATATAGATTTCCTATGTTTGTGAAAACAAGGATATCATCCAGGGTATTAGTCTTAAATACGCAGGCAATCTCATCCTCTTCCCTTAAATCTATTGCTGTTACATCGGAAGAAGACCTTTGGTAGCTTTTTAAAGGTATTTTCTTGATAAATCCTTCCTTGGACAAAGTAACCATGGAATCCTCTACTAAAATAAGCTCTTCAAAGCTTATTTCCGCAGTATCCTCGTCGTCTATGATTACGGTCCTTCTTGGGTTTGCATATTTCTTCTTGATATCGTTAAGTTCTTTCTTAATAAGCTTTAGGAGAACCTTCTCGTCATTCAGTATTGACTTAAGCTTTGCAATCAGGGCTTCCAGCTCATTGCTTTCCTTGACGTAGGCCTCCATTTCAAGTCCCGTAAGTCTGTACAGCATCAATTCCAGGATGGCATTAGCCTGTATTTCCGTGAACCCGAATTTCTCTCTGATGTTCTTATTTGCATCTGACTTATTTGCAGAAGCTCTGATTGTCTTAATCAGCTCGTCCATGACATCTATGGCTTTCATAAAGCCCTGGACGATATGGAACCTTCTCTCGGCAGTCTCAAGCTCTTTTTTTGTCCTTCTCGTAACTACTTCCTTCTGATGGAGAATATAGGATTCAAGCATTCCCTTAAGACCGAAGGTTTTTGGTTTTCCTTCGTCTATTGCCACCATGTTGAAGTTAAGATTGCTTTGAAGGTCTGTTTTCTTTAAAAGATATTTAAGGACCTTTTCTGCATGATCCTCAGAAGTGTTACGCCTTAATTCAACTACAGCCCTTATTCCGTTTCTTCCGGATTCATCACGGATTTCAGAAATTGCTTCCAAAGCCTTCTGATGTCTCTTGTCACCGGTTAAATCAGAAATGGTCTGGACTATTCTGGATTTGTTTTTTCTATAAGGAAACTCAGTGATTACTATAGCAAGTCTGCCGTTCTCCAGCTTTTCCACATCGCATTTGGAGCGGAGAACAGCTTTTCCCTCACCTGTTTCATAGGCTGACAGTATTGCGTCCCTTCCGATCAGATAGCCACCTGTAGGTAGATCCGGCCCTTTAATGTAGTCCATTAATTCTCTTGTATTCATCCCCGGTTTATCAATCAAGGCACAGGTGCCGTCAATTACCTCTCCCAGATTATGGGGAGGTATATTTGTAGATAATCCGACTGCAATACCAAAGGAACCATTTACCAAAAGATTTGGAAATCTTGCAGGCAGTACAACCGGCTCAACTTCAATATCCGAATAGTTTGGTTGAAAATCCACGGTATCCATTTCTATGTCTTCCAACAGCTCCATTGAAATGGGAGATAACCTCGCCTCGGTGTATCTCATAGCTGCAGCCGAGTCTCCGTCAATGGAACCCCAGTTTCCCTGACCGTCAATCAATGGCTCTCTTGTTGAGAAACTCTGTGCCAATATGGTCATGGCATCATAGACGGAGGAGTCACCGTGGGGATGGAATTTACCCATGATATCACCGACAATTCTGGCGGATTTATAAAATGGTTTGTCAGGGAATGCTTTTAAAAGGTACGCACCGTATAAGATTCTCCTGTGTACAGGTTTAAGACCGTCTCTGACATCAGGCAGAGCACGGTCTCTTGCAACTTCCACTGCATAAGGAAGGTAATTATCAGGCATTGCCTCTTCCATGGGGTAGTCAATTATATTATGATCCACCGGTATTCTGTTCTTTGCCATAATAATCCCCCTTAAAACTCAGCGTAGGTATATAAATAATTTTTTCTAGGTTCTACAACATCTCCCATTAAAAGCGAAACCATCCTCTCAGCTTTTGCAGCATCGTTAATATTCACCTTTAACAAGGTTCTTGTCTCAGGATTTAAAGCAGTCTCCCAAAGCTGGTCTGCATTCATTTCACCCAAGCCCTTGTATCTTTGGATCTGATAACCGGGACCGATTTTCTTCTTGCATTCCTCAAGATCCTCCTGAGAAAAAGCATATATGTAGCTTTCTTTGTCCTTGTTCTTTTTATAGACCTTGAACAAAGGAGGCTGGGCAAGATAAAGGTGACCGTTTGCTATAAGAGGTCTCATATACCTGTAGATATAAGTCATCCAGAGAGTTCTTATATGGTATCCGTCCACATCGGCATCACTCATTATAATTATCTTGTCATATTTAAGGTCCTTCTCTACGTAGTTATCTAATGTTCCGGTACCAACGGCAGCGTTGAAAATCTTAAGTTCTTCCGATGCCAGGACATTCTCAAGCTTCTGTTTCTCGGTATTCATGATTTTACCCTTACTGGGCATAATGGTCTGGAACAAAGAATCCCTGGCTTCCTTGGCAGTACCGCCTGCAGAATCTCCCTCCACCACTATAAACTCATTAACAGTCCTGTCCTTGC
Organism: Clostridiaceae bacterium; assembly: GCA_036741195.1. GTDB lineage: Bacteria > Bacillota > Clostridia > Clostridiales > Clostridiaceae > JG1575. The sequence goes on from DAINSS010000022.1 coordinate 5,126, forward strand.
CCGAACAGACATGGATCTTACCTGCAAGGGGTGACGTACCCTTACCGACCTTTTTTCTTTCAGCATCAGAAATTTTCTTGATCTTTTCTCTTCTTCTGGAAGCTTCCAAGGCATTATTAATGATCAGGGATGCCGTGTCCTTGTTATCCTCTATCCACTCGGAACACTTGGTATAGGATAATTCCTGCATCAAAGTCTGGGCTTCAGTATTACCGAGTTTATTCTTGGTCTGACCTTCAAACATTGGGTTTGTAAGTCTGACCTTAACAATGGCAGTCATACCCTCTCTCAGGTCATCGCCTTCAAAATCTTCCTTGTCTTTAATCAGATTAAGCTTCTTACCCCATTCTTTAAATGCCCTTGTCATACCGGTTTTAAAGCCAGTTTCATGGGTACCGGCTTCTGATGTGGGTATGTTATTAACATAGGATGCAATAGTCTCCAGTGGTGAGTCGGTAAATTGGATACAAACCTCACCTGATAATCTGATTTCGTTGATTTCCCTCTCCCCTTCGAAAAGGATGGGCTTTTCATGTATCGGAACCTTACTTTCGTTCAGGTACTCAATAAAGTCTAATAAACCTCTTTCAGAATGATAGGATTTTTCAACATTTGGCTCTACCCTTTGATCTTTGAAAAT
>DAINSS010000022.1:5775-10141 GCA_036741195.1 Clostridiaceae bacterium
AATAAGGGTTATACCCTTGTTCTGAAAGGATAACTCTTTAAGCCTTTCATCAATCAACTCAAATTTGAAATCACTGTTACCGAAAACAGCCTTATCAAGCAAGAAGGTGACCTTAGTCCCGGTCTTTTCGGTTTTACCGATGACTTCAAGCTTAGTAACCGGAGTACCCGGCATCATCTTGTTATATTTCTTGTCAAAAGTATATTCAAATCTCTGTCTGTGGATCTTTCCGTTTCTGTAAACTTCAACCTCCATGTATTCGCTTAATGCATTTACGATGGAAGCACCTACACCATGGAGACCGCCGGAGGTCTTGTAGTTCTTGTTATTGAACTTACCGCCGGTATGAAGCTCCGTATAAACCATCTCAACACCGGAGATCTTCTTTGTCGGATGTATCTCGGTGGGTACACCCCTTCCGTTATCCGATACAGAAACGGATCTGTCCTTATGGAGTATAATCTCCGCAGTATTTCCATATCCGTTTGTTATTTCATCAATGGCATTATCAACAATCTCCCACAGGCAGTGATGCATTCCGCGGGAAGATGTGTTACCTATATACATGCCCGGTCTTACTCTGACGGGCTCAAGTTTTTCTAAAGAGGTAAGGTCTTCAACACTATAGGAATTCCTATTCAGTTTTTCAGTCATTTCCTACTCCGATCAATCTTATATTTTTACCAAAACCATTATATCATTAAAATCCATGATTTTGAAAACTTTCTCCGCCAAAAACAGCACATACATTCGATTTTTCGAAACTTTTTCCACCGATTTTAAAATATTTCCGGATTATTAATCTAAAAACTATAAAAATACCTTAAATCAAATAAAAAAAGACATCTAAGATGCCTTATTTATCCCTGTCAACAAAATCTATATTGTAAGTATTTATCTTCTAGGTATTATATGTATTTGTCTTCTAAGTACTATTTTATTAAACAAAATATAGCCTTAGTTTTTTTGAAGTCTATGTTTTTCCGCAGTCTGAGTTTCCTATTGGTTAAGATACTTACTGTCTGTAATCCTGTTTATTCTGGATCCGATTATTGCTGCAACGCCGCACCATAAAGTATCTCCCACTAAGAATAGCAATGCACCTTTGACTATGGCATCATTCAGTTTAAGGTTTGATGCCTGCATGAAGCTGTTTTTTATCATATAGAGCCAAAATACTCCAAGAGTATATACAATCATCAATCCTAAAAAGCAGAAAAAGAATAATGGGATAATCATTTTGCCTCCGAATCTCTTAGATAAATAGCCGATCAGCGTTGTGCCGAACAACATACCTACCAAATAACCAAAGGTCGGATAGAACACATACTGCGGTCCCCCTCCGCCCGTGAAAACAGGTATGCCCGCCAAGCCGATGATTATGTACAGGGCAACGGACATAAATCCTTTTTTAGGTCCCAGCAGGATTCCTGCCAGGGCACAAAATACAAATTGCGCAGCCACGGGAACAATACCGATTGGTACTCTGACAAAGGCCCCCACGGCAATCAATGCTGAAAATAATGGTATAAGCGTCATATCCACTGTTGATAACCCGCTTATTGTCATAACGTTTCTACTCATTTTTTCTCCTCCGATTCTAATAATTAATATTACCTTAGTTTAGCAGGTATGAGCCTTTTGTAAATGCATTTATATAAGTTTTTCGCATATTATATTCAAAAACGGTTCCATTTATACAAAATTATAAATATGTTCTGTAATTTTTTCTAAAAAAAAGTCTCAGGATTATTGTCCTAAGGCTTTTTTTATGATCTGAACAAAACTCTATGTCTTATCTTAAATATGCACCTGTTTTAGGAGGCCTGACCTCAACACCGTGCAATCTGACTCTTTTGAATATGGCATGGTAGAAAATCAAAGTGAATGCCACCTTCTGAATCATGACAAGAACATGATTCGGGAATCTTGTCATCATAAGCGGGAAGTACTTATCCCACTGTCCGCCGTGAATCAATATAACCAGGTTACCGGTATTGATAATGGTGTCAATCAATATGGTCGAAACTATGGCATAGATAATTATGTTTAATATCTTGCCTCCCCTTTCTCCCTCCAGGAAGAAGCCTGCAATAAAACCTCCGATGTAAGCTGAGATTGTAAAGCCGGGGAAGAAAGTCCCCTTAGGGAAGAGCATGAAGCCAATCAAATCCGCAATCAAAGCTACAAGTCCTGCCTTGAACGGCCCCATGTACATACCTGCCATGATAATAGGCATATAACCCAAGCTGATTCTCAAAATCGGCGTTTCTATGGCGGTGATTCTTGTTGCGACTATGGATAAAGCAATGAATATTGCCATATAGACCATTGTTCTCACATTATATTTTCTCATTTATCTCACCTCGATTTCTTTATTCAGATTATTAAGATATCCGAATAATTGGTCGTATTCCTCTGGAGTGAGATACTGTGTCTGGACAATAAAGCCCTCATCCTGGTCCTTGAACTTCAAATAAACGTTCTTGGCATCCCTGATTATTCTGTCAAATGCAGACCAATCATGGTGCTTAACTTCGCCTTTGTGATCATCTACTGAAATACCGGTTTCGTCAATGTCCAAATCTCTTTCAACATTGATGACCTGTTTTCCGTAGAACTTCTCAATGGCTTTATTCAACCTGCTCTTGTAAATCTTTGGGTAGAATACAAACAATCCGACAAACGTAGCTATACCGGCTAGGGCAGGTATTATCCAATTGTCAAATCCGCTTGTTTTCATGATGTAGTATAGTCCTAAAAATACTACAAAGCTGTAAAGAAAATTGACCACGTATTTAAGCATGAACTGCATGGCCGGTTTTGGTTTGTAAGACTCCATCAATGCTTTTTGCAACTGAATGAAGTCAGGAGTAGACAACTTGTTACTTATTCTCATAATGCACCTCCGACAAGTTTTTGCGTTATCTATTAGAAATAATTCCTTATTCATAATACAAAAGCAGCACATCATTCTCAATGATAAAATGTGTCTAAATTGTGAACTTTGCTGTTTTCAATGGTTTTAAAGGAATTATTTTATTCTCTACTAAAATGGCTTCCGGATATTCACCCCGGAAGCCACATATCAGCAATGTCTTTAAAGTTTATTTCTGGAACTTGTCCTCTATGTCTTCTTTAATGTCATTACCTTTTCTCTTAAGATCATCTACAACATCCCCGGCCTTGTCACGGACTCTGTCTCCAAGCTTATCAGCTTCGACTTTGACTTCTTCAACCTTTCTGGAAATGTTGTCCTTTAACTCTTCACCCTCCGGAAGATTGTTCTTAACACCTTCGACTTTGTTCTTAACGTCCTCTACTACATCCTCAGCTTTATCCTTAATGTTGTCAAAGGATTCCTTTGCCTTATCAAAAAACTTGTTTAATTCGTCCACTATTCTTTTTCCTCCAATACTAATTTTATTGTTTGGCTCTGTCTGATTTAAAAGGATCTGCAAATATTGCATTCAGCTCTTAATTCCTTAATTCTATTTTAGGTAAAAAGTGTGATAAAGAGATGAACAACCGGTTATTTAACCGATTGTTCAAGAAACATAAATATTTATTGTTTTTCATTCTTATTTTGTATTCATTATTTTGTGGGCTCCTGAAATCAAATACCAAGCTTCAAAGTTACTGTTCTTCCTTGGTACTTCTGATTTCTTCAGTCTTTTTATCATGTACCCTGTTTAATACGGTGTTTTTTCCTTTGACCTCATCACCGGCGGTATTTGCTGTCTTAATCACAGAAATCGGTGATTCGTCATCTTTGTGTTTTTTGTAGTAATACTTCTTGTGTTCCATGATATACCTCCTCGTATATTCGGTCCGGATTGATTATTTGTGACTGTCATCTAAAATGCTGTAGCTGTAATTCTGATGTGGTTATCTAAATTGCATATGTATGCAGTTTGGGTTGTATACATTATATATACTATAAGGTAAAAATGTGTGACTTTTTGATAAACAATTGTTGTTTTAAGTTATCAGTTCTTAATAATTGATTTAATTCAGCCCACTAAAATCGGGATAAAACAGTGAGCCGATTCTCGGAATATACCTTGGAACCGGCTCATTGTTTAGTTTTGATGTTTATTTGCAATCGACTTTAATTAAAATTAGATTTATAAGCTGATGTTTAACTTACTGGTTTTCTGAATTAATTATTAGCCCAGTTATTTTGTATCCTATCCCACATCATCATGCCTGATTTAGCAAGACTCATCATTCCGTAAACGCTGTTGGGAAGGTCTTCGCTCATTATGGAGAAAACAAAATTACCCTTGTCTGTATTGATCAATGCAACTTCATTTTCTATACCTTCTGCATCTCCCGTCTTTGAAGCAAACTTCTGTCTCAAAGG
>DAINSS010000022.1:10151-15720 GCA_036741195.1 Clostridiaceae bacterium
ATAGTCAAGGTAGAATGCAATTTTGCTCTTTATTCTGCCCCTTAGAAGTTCAATGACAAAATCTGAATTTTCCTTGCTTAAATAGGATGCGTGGTACAAAAGGTTAATGATCTGCGCCATATCCTTGGCAGTAGTCTTATTCTCCTTTGAACCGGGAGTTTCCGAAAGATAGGTTTTTTCCAGTCCCATATCTTTGAAAGTTCCGTTAATCTCAGATCTGCCAAGAAGATCCATTAACTTTGAACTTGCAGTATTATCACCGATGGTGAGCATAGCTATGATAAGCTCTTTGATTGTGTAGCTTCTCTCAATAAACTCTCTTAAGATTCCGTTTCCTTCCTTCTTGTCCTTATCAGAAACAAGAATCAGTTCATCCAGGGAGAATTTTCCTTCTTCAACTTTTTTAAGCACTGACATGGCCACCATCAACTTCATGCATCCGGCAGATGTTATTTGTTGTTCTTCGTTATACTTATATACATACTCTCCGTCTAAATCCCCGAAATAGAATGCATATTTACCTTCTCTTTCTTCATCAAGGTACTTTTTAATATCTTTCATTTATTCAACCTCCAAAAATTTTGGTTTTAATTTATATCTTAAATATGAGCACCATAACAATGAGTATGGCAGCAAGTGCGAATCTGTAGTAAGCGAATACCTTCATGGGCTTTTTCTTTATAAAGTTCATAAAGGCCTTGACAACCACCATTGCTACAAAGAAAGCAACGATGAATCCAAAAATAAGGGTAATCCCCTGTGATAAGGTCATGGCTTTTAAACCGCCCTTTACGGCATACTTTACAAATTTAAGTCCTGAAGCTCCCACCATTATGGGAATTGCAAGGAAAAATGAGTATTCCGCAGCAACCTCAGGTGTTAATCCCTGATGCCAACCACCCATTATGGTTGATGCCGATCTGGACATTCCGGGCCAAAGACTCATAACCTGGAACAGACCGACCTTTATAGCCTGCATGGGTTTGATTCTCTCAACGCCAACGGTATTTGATTTACCCCTGTATTTTTCCTCAAATATTATCATCATTACAGCTCCGACTATTAGCCCGATTATTACTGTAGGTACTGAGAACAAATTGTTGTCTATGAAATTCTCCAATGTAAATCCGAAGATCATTGCAGGTATTATACCTATTATTATTGCCAGAGCAAATCTGATTCCGTATTTTTCACCCTTTAAAAGTGATTTTAAAACCCCGAAAAGCTTGTCCCAGTATAAATAAACAATGGCGAGTATTGCTCCTAACTGTATAACAACCATATACATCTTCTCGAATTCACCGTTACCGAAGTTAATCAAATGTCCAGCGATTATAAGATGTCCGGTGGATGAGATGGGTAAGAATTCTGTAATTCCTTCTACAACTGCAATTATTATTCCCTTTAAAATATATAAGATGTCCATAAATATCCTCCATTACGTCACTCCTAATTATATATCATATATCAATATTGGTTAAGTTATGTAATCAATTTAAGCAATAATTTAATTTTAACTTAACGGGTTGATTTTCTTATTCAATAATCTTCCAATTATTCATTAATTTATTATGTCCAAAAATTCTTTTATTATTCTGGCAGTGAAGCCCCATATGGTCTCACCTTGGTAAATCCAGAAAAGTTGCGGGAACTGTGAATGGGAAAAGTCATACTTCTTCCCGTTTGTTATAAGATCATAGGGAAAATCATCGTCCGGTGCAGAGCTTAGCTTAACATAGTGAACGGTAGGTGCATTTTCAATCAGATACCTGATGGGCACTATAATGAGTCTTTCCACCTCTTCGGGATTAATCGCAAATTCATTTGTTTTTGCCCTTGCAACAAAGGGATACATGATGCTGTTAAAAGGAGATATGAAAAAATCCATGGGTCCTAATACATCTAAATCAATATCCTTAAGTCCGATTTCTTCGCAGGTTTCCCTGACGGCTGCTTCCTGAGGAGTTTCTCCCTCCTCTATCCTGCCTCCGGGAAATGAAATGTCCCCTGGCTGAGACCTTAGATTCTTTGCTCTTTTCTCCAGGATGAGATGATCCTCACCGTTGATTTTTGCCACCAGAATCATAACTGCACTTCTCTTGAATTCTCCCAGTGGGTTTGCCCTTCTGTCCCTGAATATTTCAAGATTATCCGGTCTGTATGTAAAATTTGTGTTTATTACCAACTATTTATCCTCCCTGACATGCTTTCTCATACTGCAATTACTATAATAGCATTTGAAGGTATGTTATTATTGTTATATATGTTTAAATCAATTTTATTTCTTATTTTACTATATCTGATTAATATATGGTTTATAAAGCAGGAGGATTTTACATGAAGAAGAAGCTATCACTTTTACTGGCATTTTTATTTACTTTTATGAGCTTTAACGTGGCCTATGGAGAAACAGAAAAAGAAGAACCCGTTGAGCCAAGAATAAAGGCGGTTTCTGCCATTTCCGTGGATCTGTCAACCAACGAGATCATACTTACCAAAGAGCCCCACGAAAAAATGTTCCCTGCATCAATAACAAAGCTGATGACAGCTTTGATTCTTGCTGAAAATAGAAAACCCGAAGACTTAATCGCCATTGAGGAGACTGCATTAGCTGCAGAGCCCTTTGCAATAAATACAAATCTTTATATTTTGTATCCCGGGGATTCCATTACTGTTGAGAATGCACTATATGCCATTCTATTGGCAAGTGCCAACGACATGGCTGTTGCAGCAGCAATTGACCTTGGCGGATCAATAGAAAATTTTGCCAAAATGATGAATACAAAGGCTAAAACCCTCGGAATGAATGAAACAAATTTCATGAATCCCACAGGACTTCATGATGAGAATCACTATACAACTGCCTATGATCTGTCACTTCTAATGAAGGCTGCCTATGAAAATCCTGTTTTAAAACCCATTATGGGAACAAAGACTCATGATATCAGGACTACAGACCAACCCATAGGAGAAATAGAACATACTGCAGACACGATAACAATGGATGGTCATGTAGCTGCTAAAACAGGATATACGGAAGAAGCCGGCAATTGTCTGGCATCAGTCTATTCCAGAGAAGGCAGAGATATCGTAATGGTTGTATTAAAATCAAGCGATAACTTCGGATCCACCCAAACTTTTACCGACATGAAAACTTTGGCGGATGAATCCTTTGCCATGAAAAAATCGTTACTGGTTACAAAGGGAGATCCTGTTGCTCCGATAGAACAGACATACAAGCTCTTTAAATGGTTCGGACCGGAAAAGAAATTATCCGTTAAATCAATTGCAGCCGAGGATGTATCATTTTATAACAATACTTTAAATGCAGAATCAAATTCTGTTAAAGTTGTGCCTTTGAAAGAGCTGGATGTCTTCAGCTTAAAGAAGGGTGCCAAGGTCGCAGACCTGGAAGTCAATATAGATAAAATTAAAGAAACTACTTACTCAACTTCAGAATCCTCTGCCCTGGACCTTTTATACATCCCAAATGCCGTCACCTATTTATCTGCGGCAGCAGGGGCATTAATTGGAACAATACTTTTACTGTTCATTATATTCAAGCTATTCAGAATGAGAGCTTCAACCCAAAAGAAGATTTTGGCCAAGAGACAGGAAAGAAGAAGAAAAGTATCCAGATATAACAAGGACAGAGAACTTTAATGACCAATGATATCAGTGTTTCGTCAAAAAACTGATTTTCTGATATTTTAAGATTCGATTCTAAAAAAATGCAGTATCGTTTATTCACATCATGTGGGAACTATCCTGCTTTTGAATGAGGTATATTTTATGAAGGTTTCAATAATAATCCCGGCTTTCAATGAAGAAGAGTCCATTGCAAAGCTGTACGAAAGACTTTCTACGGTTTTGGGAAGAGACGGGATAATAAACGGATATGACCATGAACTTATTTTTATCGATGATGGTTCCAAGGATAAAACCATCAATGAAATAAAAAAAGCTTCAGACATGGATGATAAGGTTAAATATATCAGTTTTTCAAGAAATTTCGGAAAGGAAGCCGCCATGCTTGCCGGTCTTTCCTACTCCACCGGAGACTATTCCTTGATTATGGATTCAGACCTGCAGCATCCGCCTGAACTCATACCTCAAATGATCGAAAAATCCAGGGAGGGGTATGACCAAGTCATTGCCAAAAGAAACAGAACCGGCGATGATAAATCAAGGACAGCCCTGACACACCTGTACTATAAGCTGATTAACAGGCTCATAGACGTCAAGTTGGAAGACGGTGTCGGAGATTTCAGATTACTGTCAAGAAAGGCAGTGGATGCCTTAGTATCAATGAATGAGTACACCAGGTTCAGTAAAGGCATGTTCTCATGGATAGGATTTAAATCAGCCACCATCGAATATGAAAATGTGGCCAGGGAAGCCGGAGAAACAAAGTGGAGTTTTTCCTCTTTATTTAGTTATGCCATTGACGGTATAATGTCCTTTAATGACAGACCACTTCGAATATCAATCTATGTGGGATTCTGGACAATGCTGGTTGGATTGATTTACGTGATATACTCCTTAATCAGAGTAATGGTGGTAGGTATAGAAACCCCGGGTTATTTCACCATAATATTCGCCATATTGTTCATGGGTGGTGTCACTCTGATATCAGTGGGTATTTTAGGCGAGTATCTCGGTAAAATATACTATGAAGTGAAAAAAAGACCACACTTCTTGATACAGGAGACCAATTTAGAAAAGCGGAGTTCCAAGGATGACAAATAAAATTATACAGAGATCTAAAAATTTATTAACCTCGATACTAGACGGAAGCTTTTTCAAGTCCTCCGTTTTTCGTTTTATCCTAATAGGAGTATTTAATACCATACATAATTTTGTATGGTATAACTTGTTTTTGTTTCTTAAAATACCCTATCAGGTAGCATTCACCCTGGCTTTTATAATAGCCATGACTGCATCTTTCTTCCTGAATACAAAATTTACCTTCAATACTAAGCCGACACTTAAAAAATTCATACAATTTCCTGTTACTGCCCTGCCTAATTTTTTGATAAGCCAGGTTGGACTGTTTATTCTGGTGGGACTTATGAACTTTGAAAAAGGAATTTCAGGATTATTAGCATCCCTAGTAGCCATACCGATCACTTTCTTCGTCACAAAATTTATTTTGACAAAGGACGATGAAAAAGAGAGTAGTGTTAATCAGGTAAAAGAAAGTACGGATTCAAACAGTCCTTCAACCGATACCAATGAAAAATGGTTGGATTTCAGCGACATAATAGTATTCCTGCTATTAATAGTGTTCTCCCTGCTTTTGCATAAGTACATATTTGATTCAGGGTTCTTATACGGCGACGACAATACTGACTCTACAGTACAAATGATTTATTTTCTTCCCTTCCTGATCAAGAATTTTATCCTTAACGGTAATTTCTGGTCCTGGAGCTATGGAATGGGTGGAGATATATACAGTGAATTCTCCTACTACTACACTACCAGTCCCCTTATCTGGTCCCTTTATCCTGTGTTTAAAGCGCTGCCCGAGACCTTCTGGACACTTGAGAATTCATTGAACCTGAAACTG
>DAINSS010000022.1:15730-40569 GCA_036741195.1 Clostridiaceae bacterium
ACTGTTCATCAGTATCTATAAACAGGTACTAATTATGTCTTTCATGTATCTTCTTTTAAGATACGAGAAAAGAACAAAGCTCTCCTCCTTTGCTGCAGCCATAGTCTATGGCGGAGGCATTTACTATATGTGGAACTCAAACTTCTTCGACTTTATGACTGATGCCTATTTATGGGTACCTTTAATGGTTTTGGGATTCAGAATCTATGAAAAGCGAAGAAATTTCTGGCCCCTTGTCATATCCGCCTCATTGGCAGCCATAAACAACTATTATTTTGCATATCATACCTTCATATTCTTTATTGTATTTGTCCTGTTCTTTGTTTCGCCACAGGGAAAATCAATCAAGGATAAGATCGGAGCATATTTTAAACGTGTAGGCGAGTACTCTTTAATGGGTGTATCGGCACTCCTGTTATCAATGTTTGCTTTTTTACCGGCAGCATTGTCATTCCTCAGAATTGACAGGTTTGATACGGTAAACCCCGTGTCCACCTTCTACGGCAAGGACTTTTACCTAAATATGCCCATAAATTTGTTCTTCAATAATTCAACCATCGGAATACCCATGTTGATAATCCTGTTTTTGTTTATCAGGTACAGAAACACAAGCGACCTGACTAGAAGAAAAATGGTGTTCCTGGTATTGTTCATCGGGCTATACTGTCTCCCCTTCACAGGATATTTCCTAAATGGGATGAACTACCACTCCGAGAGATGGTTCTACCTTTTGATATTTGTATTTGCCTATGCTCTCGCAGATATATTGGATGAGATGAAGAAGAAGAATAACTTTAATGTTATTTTCTTTTCCTTACTCCTCTCCTTTACTTTGGGTTTGATCTATATCAGATGGGATATCATCAAAACCTTCGATGACAGACCTATTTATATAGCCGTTCTTATATTCAACATGGTGGCATTCTTTGTTATTGCCATAAGAAAGTACTTTAAAAAGGACCTGCATAAATTTATCATTGACACCTTGGTCGTAGTCATGGTGTTCGGCATTATGGTGGGCAATAACTTTGCCTTTGCCGGTGACCAGAGCCTTAACATGAATAAGGAGCAGATGGAAGCCAATAAAATGGAATCCCCTGATCTAAAAGATGTCTTGGACAGGACAATACCCGGTAAAAACGAATTCTACAGAACCATATTCAGAAACAATAAACTGGAAAATGCAACTACCTACTACTATTACTACGGTATATCCACCTTCAGCTCCATGACTGACGGTAATATGCATGACTGGCTCAAGAGAATTCTGGATATAAGGCATGACATTGTATACCTGTCATCCTTTAACAATCTTGATGACAGAGCTTATCTTGAAGCACTGCTGTCAGTAAGATACATTGTCACTGAAAAAGGTACATATACTCCTCCCCCTATATACACCAGAGTCTATTCAAATGACCTGTATGAATTATGGGAGAATCCTGATTATGTAGGCATGGATATGTGGTTCACTGAAGAAGTTCCAAAGGACTATATCTTAAATCTCTCCATCCCTGACAAGGATATGAACCTTATTAACTACGCCATAACAGAGAGAGACAATAATATAAAAAGAGGCATTCCGGTACTTGCCGAAGATATACCTCTTAACGTGGAAACAATGGAACTTATCAATGTGGACTACACAGGAGACAGGATAGAATTCGGACAGGATTCCCTAGTCAGATTCAGAATTCCAAACCCTGATCCGAATACACAGGTTTACCTACACAGCTACTTAAGGCCTGAGGACAGAAAAGAATTTGAGCAGAAGGTAAACGACAAGAAGGTATTTAAGTCCTATGAGACAAATCCTTATGTCTACTACATAAACGACTGGACCTTTGCCATGAACGGCGTTGAAAGAATTTTAAATTGGACTACAAACGAAAAGGCATATGAAATCAGAGACCTTTACCTTAAAAGAGTCAAATTGAATGATTTAAGCCGAGCTATCTACGACAGAAACAAATATAACATGACTGACCTGGTTGTAGACAATGATAAAATCACAGGTTCCGTTACAAATAATGAAAAAGGAATCATGGTATTCAACATTCCTTACAATAAGGGCTGGACCTTGAAAGATAACGGCAAGAAGGTGGAAATCCAAAGGATGAACGGCTTCCTCTCCGGAGTAGTATTAGAACCCGGAACACACAATCTGGAATTCAGCTTCAGATCAAGGGGCTGGTATGCTGGAATAGCCATCAGCGTGGTTACTCTGCTAATCCTTATACTGTTCTCAGCCTACAGAAGAATGTACAAACCACAGTGGCTGAGGGGCAATCCGGACTCAATCAAACGGATTTATCCTGAAGAACCAAGAAAATCCGTAATAACCACTATTTCTTCAGACCAACTGTATCATCCTGAAGATGAGCATTGGTTTGAGAATAAAGAGAATGATGAAAATTCTTCAGAGAGTAATCCAACTGACAAAGAAAGTTCTGATACTGAAACAGTTGATTCCCAAAATTTCATTTCCTTTGAGAGAGTAACTCCTGAGGATAATGATGAAAAAATAAGCCCTGATGATTAACCAATTAAAAGAACTGTCGGAAATGATCCGGCAGTTCTTATTATCTCTATTTAGTTCTCTGTTTCTTACTTCCAATAAATGTATTTATGTACTTAATCCTTATCGAAATATCGGTTTTCTGTAGGATGTATTATTTAGCGTCTCAATTATTTCACTTAATTCATTAACCGAATCTATAAAAAAATCAGGCTCGGATTCTATGATGGCTTCCATGGGAATTACAGTATAATTTACAGCTACGGTATAAGCACCTGCTGCATTTCCGCTGAGTATGTCATATGGAGAATCTCCAACCATGATACATTCATGGGGTAAAACATTACAGAGGTTTATTCCCTTCTCCACCGGCTCTTTGTTAGGCTTATGCAGTGTTGTAAGCTCGGGGGTGACCAATATATCAAAATATCCATCCAAATCCAGGGCATCCAGGCTCTTTTTAGCCATCATCTCTCTTTTTGAAGTAACTACACCAAGCTTATATCCTAATTCTTTAAGACTTTTCAAAGTAGTTTCCACTTCCGGAAAATCTGAAATCATCTTATCATGCATCATATGGTTGAATACTCTGTAGGTTTCCACTAATTCTTCAACTTTATCCTTAGATACATATCTTCTCATTGATGCAGTAAGTGGTTCTCCGAAAAATGAGTAGATCTCTTCATCAGTTACTCCATCAATACCATGCTGTTTAAAAGTATACTTGAATGATTCAAATATTAGGTTATTAGTGTTTGCAAGGGTCCCGTCAAGGTCAAATAAAATTGCTTTAATCATAATTGTCTCCGAATAAATTACATTTTTATCGGTATCTTTAAAAGTTAAAACCTGAGAATAAACCTATGGTAAACCTGTTTCAACCTTAAATTCTTTTACCCGATATTTCTCTGTAATTATACCCTATTTCAATATGGTATTTCTTTTTTAATTAAAAATGAAACCTCAAATTAAATATTCTAAATATTAATTCGAAGTTTCACTGGTTAGCCGTTACCGGCTGATTATTCTGTTTTTGATTCCGTTCTATAAATTCAGGCTTTTAATCTAAAGAAACAACTCGAATAAACTTATTCTATCTGTCTGCAAACTCTTTTTTAAGTGAGTTAAGCAATAGGATAATTCCGATACCGATCAAGATATGGCTTATGCCGGCAATACCAGAAATTGCACTGTTTATTCCGGAAGAAAGTGTTATGTCCAAAACCTGCGGAACTCCGCGTACTAAAAGCATGACTGCCGATAAAGGCACTCCAATGTTATAAATCTTCATGAAAGTCCTAAATTGCTTTTGTTTTTCCAAGTCATTTTCTTTTGCAAACAAAGCTATGATCATGAATATGAACATACACAGAACAAACAAGTGTGTGTGAAGTTTACCAAGAGCGGTAATTCCGGTAAATCCGTTCCACTTAGTGAACTCTCTGTAAAAAACACCACCTACCATTGCAGCTATAGAATAGAACATGGCAATACTCAAATACTTTTTCATTTTTGTCAGACCCCTATAGTAATTATTGAAACAAGGTACCCTCATTGAAAATTCCAACAAACATTTTTATGCTGATGAATACTCTTTTAAATACTCTTTTAAATACTATTCTAAATACTCTGTAAGAATGAATCTTATGAATCTACTGTCCAACTCTAACAAGCTTAATCCTGAAACAATTTGAACAATGTTCATTATTTAGCCTGTTAAATACCCCCTTAACCTGATTAGGGAGCACTTTTAAAAGCTCTATTTGGGACGCTCTCTTAGGACATTCTTCTTGGAAGATAATCTAAGTAGTATTTTGTAGTACATTGAGTACTAATTTAAAGATTTTTCCCGGACGATATTTTTGTTGATAAAAATATTCCAAAGTAATCAATGTTGGTTTTAAAATCCAATGTGAACGATGTTCACTATAGATATTATAGATTAATGATGAAAATGTCAAACTGAATGTATTCTAAAAGAGTAGATAAAAAGATGGTACGGGAAACCCATACCATCTTTTTGTATTTTTACATTATCTCTTCTTCTTTTCGAGAACATGTATTGCCAGTCCGTCAATACCTGCTACCGCTTCGTAAAGCGCTTCAGGCAGAGTCGGATGTGCGTGCATGGTCTTTCTTATATCCTCAACACCCATTTTGTTGTTTATGGCAAGAATTGCCTCATGGATGATGTCCGAAGCATGTGCTCCGAATATATGGACTCCTAACAGCTTGGAGTTCATATCGGTTATAACTTTGACCAATCCGTCAGTCTCTCCCAGTGCAAGAGCTTTTCCGTTTGCAGCCATCATGAATTTGGAAGTTTTGTATTCTACTCCCTTTTCCTTCAGGATTTCTTCGGTGTCTCCCACTGATGCGATCTCCGGCAGGATGAATATGCAGTTTGGCACTTCAACATGTTCCGGCTGGATTCCGAGAATATCGAGTTCAGCGACCTGAATACCCTGATGCTCTGCAGCATGAGCTAATAGGGCATAGCCATTGACATCTCCTATGGCGTATATTCCTTCAACATTGGTTCTCCATGCATCGTCAACCTTTATGTAGCCTTTATTCAGTTCGATGCCTGCTTCTTCCAAACCTAAGTTCTTAGTAACAGGGGTTCTTCCCATTGCCAATAGTACATACTGAGCCTCAGCGTCAACCTGCTGGCCGTTTTTCTCGTATGTAACGGTATATCCGTTCTCAGATTTTCTGATATTAAGCGGCTGGGATTTTACGTTTATTTCGATACCCTGCTTCTTTAAAACAGGAGTAGCTCTCTTCACGACTTCCCCATCAACCATTCTTAATATGGCAGATCTGACTATTACATTTACTTTAGTTCCAAGCTCTGCATAGATTGAAGCAAATTCCATTGCAACAACTCCGCCGCCTAAAACTATCATGGATTCCGGGATTTCCTTCATAGCAAGAAGTTCATCAGAAGTAAGAAGTCCTTCAGTGTCAGCTCCCGGAATAGGAGGCGTCTGAGGTGTAGTTCCTGTTGCGATTACTATGGTGTCAAAGGAATCTTCCTTATCCCCTTCTTCGTCCTTCCAGGTTACTACCTTACCTGCTTTTAACTTTGCTTCGGTCTTTAATACTTTAATCCCGTTCCCTCTGATCAGCTGTTCAACTCCGGAAACCAGAGTTTCAACAACATTTGCTTTTCTTTCGTATATCTTATCTGCATCGACGGTTACTTCCGGTACTATAAAACCATAGTCGTGTGCATGTCTGATCTCGTGGTATACTTCCGCACTCTTGTGTAGTGCTTTGGTAGGTATGCATCCTCTGTTAAGACATGTTCCGCCTATTCTGTCCTTTTCAAATATGGTTACGTCACACCCTAGCTGAGCATATCTTATACCGCAAACATATCCACCGGGTCCGCCACCTATAATGGCAACCTTTTTACTCATCCTTTAAGTCTTCCCTCCATCTCAGAACTGGATTCTTAACTGCAGCAACTTCATCAATTCTTCTTACAGGAGTATTGTGAGGAGCAGTCTTGAATACTTCCGGAGTTGTTCTTGCTTCTTCTGCTATCTTCTTCATTGCATCAATGAATGCATCCATTGTCTGCTTTGATTCTGTTTCGGTAGGTTCAACCATTAATGCTGAGTCTACTATAAGCGGGAAGTAAATTGTTGGCGGATGATAACCATAGTCGATTATTCTCTTTGCAACTTCAAGAGTTGATATTCCGTTGGTCTTATCTCTAAGTCCTGCGAATACAACTTCATGCATAGTAGTATGATCGTTAATGGTCTTATAGTCATCCTTTAAAGCAAACTTCATATAGTTAGCATTAAGAACTGCATTCTCTGATGCTGCCTTCAAGCCCTTTGCACCCATTGTATGGATGTAAGTATAAGCACGGAGTGCAACTCCGAAGTTACCATAGAAGCCCTTTATCTTACCTATTGAATCAGGTCTCTTGTAATCCCAGTAATAGGTACCGTCATCTTTTACTGCTGCAACAGGTACAGGCAGGTAAGGTGCTAAAGCTGCCTTACAAAGAACCGGTCCCGATCCTGGTCCGCCACCGCCGTGAGGAGTGGAGAAAGTCTTATGGAGGTTCATATGCATAACGTCGAAGCCCATGTCGCCGGGTCTTACTTTACCCATGATGGCATTTAAGTTAGCTCCGTCATAATACAGTAATCCGCCTGCCTCGTGGATGAGGTCAGCGATTTCCATAATGTTTTCTTCAAACAAACCAAGAGTTGATGGGTTAGTCAGCATGAAGCCGGCTGTCTCATCATTAAGTACCTTCTTCAATTCTTCAACATCAACAGCTCCTGAAGGAGTTGAAGGAATCTCAACAACGTCAAATCCTGCAACAGAAACTGAAGCCGGGTTTGTTCCGTGAGCTGAGTCAGGAACTATAATCTTAGTTCTCTTTAGGTCTCCCCTCTTTCTGTGGTACTGCTTGATAAGAAGAAGTCCTGCAAGCTCACCGTGAGCACCTGCTGCAGGCTGAAGTGACAATGCGTCCATTCCGCCTATTTCGCAAAGGTCCTTACCCAGCTTGTAGAATACTTCCAAAGCACCCTGTACCTCAGTAGGATTCTGATACGGATGTATCTTTGCGAATCCGGGAAGAGCAGCGATGTCTTCGTTTATTTTAGGGTTATATTTCATAGTACATGATCCTAAAGGATAGAATCCTGCATCTATGGAATAGTTAAGTTTTGATAAAAGTGTGTAGTGTCTGATGACATCCAGCTGAGTCAACTGTGGAAGATTGAGTTCAGTCTCTCTTCTCAGTTCCTTAGGAAGGAATTCATCCAAATCAACTTCCGGCACGTCAAGTGCTGGCAACTGGCTAGCGCGTCTGCCCGGTGAAGAAATATCAAATATTGTTTTTCTGTATTTATCAAACAATTACATCACCTCCAGAGCTTTGACCAATTTGTCGATTTCTTCTTTTGATCTGTTCTCAGTTACGCAGAACATACAAGCCTTTTCAACACCTGCCCAGTTAAGGTTCAAAGGTCCTAAAAGTCCCTGTTCAGCTAACTTATTGTTAACTTCGTTAATATCAAGGTCAGTTTCCATAACAAATTCTTTGAAGAAAGGTCTGTTGAATTTTAATTTGAACTTTCCGGTTTCTTCCAGTTTCTTTGCAAGGTAATGAGCTTTCTGAGCTGACTGATATGCAGCTTCCTTAATTCCGTCAGGACCCATAGTTGCAAGATAAACTGCTGCAGCTATTGAGTTGAGAGTCTGGTCAGAACAGATGTTGGAAGTAGCCTTCTCACGTCTGATATGCTGCTCTCTGGCCTGAAGGGTAAGAACATATGCGTGGTTTCCGTCAACGTCCTTTGAACGACCGATGATTCTACCCGGCATCTTACGTACCAGCTTGTCAGTTATGTTCATGAATCCAAGAACAGGTCCGCCATAGTTAAGGTTCTGTCCAAGAGTCTGGCCTTCACCTACAACTATATCTGCACCGTATTCTGCAGGAGTCTTGATTAGTCCCAATGATATAGGATCAACCTGAACTATTAAAAGAGATTTGTTGTCATGAGTCTGTTTTTCAATTGAATCGTAGTTTTCTACAATACCGTAGAAGTTAGGATTCTGAACAACAACTGCTGCAACATCCTTGTCCATCTTTGCTGCAAGCTTATCCTTGCAAGTATGTCCGTCGTTTAAACCAACATACTCAACCTGGATATCTCTGAAGTTCATGTATGCTTCCAAAACCTTCTTAGTTTCAGGATTTACTGCTTCAGAAACCAAAATCTTGTTTCTTCTCTGTGACTGAGTTGCAAGTATTGCAGCTTCAGCAGCAGCAGTAGCACCGTCATACATTGAAACGTTGGATACATCCATACCTGTCAAAAGACACATCATGGACTGATATTCCCATACACCCTGAAGAGTTCCCTGAGCAATTTCAGGCTGATAAGGTGTGTATGCAGTATAATATTCACTTCTTGATACTATATGCTTTACTGTTGATGGGATATAGTGATCATAGGATCCAGCTCCCATAAAACAAGTCAAATCTTCAATGGACTTATTCTTAGCTGCCATTGCACCGATTTCACGTCTGATTTCTATTTCAGACTTACTATCACCGATTTTCAGATCATCCTTTAATCTAACATCCGCAGGGACTGCTTTGTATAAATCGTCAATGGAGGAAACTCCAATTGATTCAAGCATGACCTTCAAATCTTCCGGGGTGACCGGTAGATATGGATGGTTCAAATTTTATGCCTCCTCTTCAAGAAGTTTTGTGTAAGCTTCTGCGTTAAGCAGTTCATCAAGCTCTGCTGCATCCTCTAATTCAACAGCAACAAACCAATTTCCCCATGGATCTTCGTTAAGCTTTTCAGGTGCATCAACAACGTCTTCGTTAACCTCAACAACTTTTCCTGAAACCGGCATATTAAGGTCTGTAGCAGCCTTAACTGACTCAACAACGCCGTAAGCTTCGCCCTTCTTGAATTCTGAATCTACATCCGGAGCCTCTGCATATACTATTGATCCTAAGTGATGCTGTGCATAATCTGTCAACCCGATATATGCCTTGTTTCCGTCAACCTTTACCCAGTCATGATCCTTTGTGTACAGTAATTCGTTCTTAACTTCCATTTTTGTCTCTCCTTGTTTTACAAAATTAATTTATTATTGTTGTTTTGAATTTTTGATTTTTGATTTTTTCAAGATACTAATTGACTATTCTTCCGGATTTATTCGAATAAGCCTAAAACATTATCCTCCTATTTCCGAAAATCAGACTTCTTATCCCAAGAACTTTCTGTTTCTTGTTGTAGCCTTTATTCTGTTCTTTCTTACTGCTATTTCAAATTCATTCGGTATAACAGCTTCTTCAACATCAACTAAAGCAAGACCTATTGCTTTTCCTAGAGTCGGGCTGATGTATCCTGTGGTGACATGACCTATCTTCTTGTCTCCCTTGTATACTTCATATCCGTGTCTCGGGCTTCCCTTTTCCATTTCGAATCCAACTATCTTCTGGGTCATTCCGCCTTCTTTCTGTGCCTTTAAAGCGTCCTTTCCTATGAAGTCTTCCTTGTCTAACTTAACGAAATATCCGAAACCAGCCATAATCGGTGAGATTTCAGTTGACATTTCCTGTCCGTAAAGAGGAAGGTTAGCTTCGAATCTTAGAGTATCTCTTGCTCCAAGTCCTATCGGCTTAACGCCTGCTTCGATAATCTTGTCAAAGAGTTCTTTTATGTGCTCTTTGTCAGCATAGATTTCAAATCCGTCTTCTCCGGTATATCCGGTCCTGGAAATCATTGTATTGATTCCGGCAATTTTGACATCCTTCTTGGCATGGAAGAACTTAATTTCCTCAAGATTTGTGTCAGTCATCTTCTGAAGATATTCCTGTGCCTTCGGTCCTTGTACGGCAACCTGTCCTACTTCAGGTGAAGTGTTGGTCAGTTCAACGTCAAAGCCTTCTGTATGCTCCTGGAACCATGCAAAATCCTTGTCAGTATTAGCTGCATTTACGACCAGAAGGAAATCTTCTTCTCCGAATCTGTAGACTAGTAAATCATCAACAACTCCGCCGTCAGGATAGCAAAGGATTGTGTAGATTACCTGGTTGTCCACGATCTTTGAAACGTCGTTTGTTACCATATAATTGATAAACTTTAAGGCGTCCTTACCTTTAACTTCGATTTCTCCCATGTGAGAAACATCAAATATACCGGCATCGTTCCTTACTGTGTTATGTTCCGGTACCAATCCTTCGTACTCCACAGGCATTTCCCAGCCTGCATACTCTACGTTCTTTCCGCCGAGGCCAGCATAAGAATCGTAAATGGGAGTCCTTTTAACATTGTCCATCTTAATACCTCCAAATGTTTATTGATTTGAATAAGATTCAACTTCCACTAATATTATAATTTAGTCGTTTACAAAACCCAAATTTTAAAAGCATTTAAACAGTCCCTGAATATTTTTTGTATAAATGTTCACAACTGCTATAATCGGCTCTGCAAGCCATTTCCAGGAATCGGACCAATTGGATGTTTCGTGTTATTTACCATTTTCATAAATTAAACACTGAAAAAATATTTGTTTCAAGTTACTGAAGGGGCTAATTTCGAGGCATTGCAATGAATTACCGTCGAAAAGATTGTTATTGTCAAAACAATAACTCTTTACTTTGTATCATACATGGTAAATGTTAAATTTTATAACGGAAATGCATTTACAGACATTTAATTTTTAGTTACAAAACTAATTTACTGAACTAATCGGAAATTGACTCTGATAGAATATAATCACACTTACAATACTAACATAAATGATGTAAGTTTATGTATAAAATTTGTAAATAAGGTTAATCAAAGGCCTAAATATACCAACAATCATGTAGCTTACCATACATAAAAAAGTATATTTATTCTAAGGAGAGGTGAATTCATTGAAAAGTAACCATGTCTCTATTGCACTTGGAATAATATCAATACTTGTTTTTACGGGATGCAACAGCAAAGGTGATGATATTAACAAGAATACGGCATCTGCTATTTCAACGGCTACCACAACTGCAAACTCAACGGCTGCAGTTACTGCTTCTGCAAATACAACTGTTTCACCAGATACAAAAGCTACATCAACCACCGTTTCAAAGGCAGGCACTGTATCGGATACTACCTCAGATTCTGAAGAAATGTATAGTGAGAATAATCCTAAAAAGTATTCATTAAATCCTGTTCCCTAGATATGACATCAATTTATGACTTCACAGAACCAGGAAATGAGGAATTAAAAAAAGAATTTGAAGACTACCTTAAAAAGAAGTATCCGGATCATGAATGGTTAGTAGTAAATGTAATTAACATGGATACCGGCGACGTCAAATTCAAACAGGGTGACGCTTATTCAAAAAATTCGAGGGATATATATACTCCTGTTGTAAAGAATGAAACGACAAAAGATATTACAGATTCATTCCAATATACCGTAATAAAAAGGCAGTCCACTATGCAAAGATGGCGCAATGAAATGATCATTGAAGTAGACAAAGATGTTGCTCCCCTTTATTCAAGTGAGGAGGTCATGGTTTACATTAACTACTTCCGCAATAAAGAAAACATACCGAAAATAAAGTTGGATCAGGAATTAGATCCATTTAGCAAGGAATACAAGGCGGACATTGCACTCTATATAAAACAAGGTTTAATAGATCCTGAAGAGGTATCTGAAATGGCCGGCAAAGTATTCAGTGTAATTAAAGATGCCGGATTTAACTTCTCGAATTACTTCGTGTATATGACAAGAGAGGATTATTCACATTTTAATTTTGAGATTCCATCCGGCTTAATCGGAAGTCAGGACTTAAAGGCAGAATTGAAAAATGCCATTTCCGATCCAAGTAATCCAATTAATAAGATAAAGCATATAGAGTAAAAAGCAGCTCTGTTTTATATTAAACAGGATTTAGGTTAACCAGTGATAGTTTATAAATCTTTTCTATGACAGTACGTCATTGAGAAATGAATGGATATGTCTCCCAACTAAAAATGTCTCCCACGTTTTTAGTTGGGACTTTTTTTCACAGTAAATATTTATAATAATTAGTAAACAATCCTTCAACTTTTTAATAATCCAACACAATTTTAATTTTTACGTTGGATAATTAAACAAAGGGGTAATTAGCAAAATTAGAGTCTGTGTAATTAAATTCTGCAATTCAAACTGATAATAAATATGTAAAAATATTTTATAATATTGGTTTTAATTCAGAAAACAAAAAACAATTGTAAATCAATTCAACAACCTAAAATAACATCAGATTAATCTAACGAGAGGTGAAACCAATGAAAAAAAGCCGTGTATTGATAGCCCTGGGAATGACATCCGTATTTATTCTTGCAGGATGCAACAAAAGCATTGATGAAATCATCAAAAATACCACAACTGCAACAACTGCTTCTACTTCCTCAAATACGACTGCAGGTAGTACAACCGCGTCAAATACCCTGACTGAAATTACAAAAGCAACATCCCCCGACAGCTCAGTCCCGGGAAATGAATCTACAATTCCCATTAACTCAAACGAAATGTATGGTACGGATAATCCAAAAACCCATGCATTAAAACCCGTTATTCCGGATCTTTCAGGAGTAGAAGACAAGTCTGAGCCCGGAAATGAAGCGGTTAAAAAGGAATTTGAAGATTATCTTAAAAAGAACTTCCCGAACCACGAGTGGTTACTGGTCAATATTACAGACTATGATTATAACAATGTGAAATACAAAAGAGGAGAAGCTTTTTCAACCTCCTCCCTTGATACCATAATATGGCTCTATAAGCACCCAACTACCAATGAAATCACTGACTCCTTTGAAAGAGATGTAGTCAGAAGATTCAACACAATGAACAGATGGAGATATGACTTCAGGCCGATCATGGATGAATTGACCACACCTTTCTATACCATAGGTCAGGCATCTGTCGATATTTCCTATGACTACTATGATGAGAACATCCCTAAAATAAAACTTGACCAGAAACTTGACCCTAAATCCACGGAATACAAAAGAGCCATGGAAATATTCTTCCAGACAGGCCTGGTGGATGCAGAAAAGGTTCCTGAGATGGCAGACAATATATTTAAGCTGGCAAAGGATGCAGGCTATACATTCAATGAATACTACGTCTATATGACAACAGCAGAAAATACGAAGTTTGATTTCGTAATTCCGTCAAGTCTCATAGCAAGCCCTGATTTCAAGACTGAAATGAAGAATGCCATCCTTAACCCAAATAATGCAATAAACAGAATAAAACCCCTTAAAACAAACGGAGAAAAGCTTCAGTAGTCCCTGATAATCAAATTTGGCAACTATTACTACAAAATATTAATGCCTCATCAATTTACGGTGATTTACAACTGATTGATGAGGCATATTTCATTGCAGGAAATTTATAAAGCCTTGGCCAAGGCGAGTTCTGCAATCTTCTTGATATTGCTCTTAATGTCAAATTCAAAGATATTTTCTGAATTCTTGGCTAATGTTGAAGAAATATTCAAGGCAGCAGCCATAATGTACTTCATCTGAATTATTGAAGTATTTTCAACAACAGTTTCTACTTCCTTCAGGCTGTCTGAGTAGACTCCGTCGGACACATTCTTGAATAATTTATCCAGTTTTACCTTTGTCTTCTCCTGTATAAGCCTCTTGTTATCGGCAAGCTTATAGGCCATGGAAAGCAGCATCAGATTTCTTTCAGTCAAAAGATCCTCGTCTTTTGATATCTGTTCCATTATGTAGTTGAAGGCCTTATGTATGTTGTTAATATAAATTGTTACGGGTTCATTGCCGATATTGAATGCAAGGAGAGCTTTAAGAGTGGTTTCTAGGATATCCGCCTTCTCCTCGGAAGATATCTCCTTAAAGGATCCATCAGCCTGCTGGTTTCTCGCCAATATTCTCAGAAGGTTTTCCCTGTCAAACTTAATTGCGTGTACAGCCTCATCCTTTGAAATACCGGTGTCAGCCATTTTCTCTCTTATGTTAAGGTCATCCGAGTATCTCGTATCATCAAGGAAAAAGGACTCACTTAAGTTCTTCATGGTGTTTTCATCCATTTCCACTGGAACGATCTTGTTCATTGCATATCCTGAAACAGGATCTTCGACCACTTCGATCATGATGAAAGCTGTTTCTGTAGAGAGCATGTTGTAAGCCTTGGATAATTCAAGAATTCTGGCTCTTACCTGTTCTTTTTCATGATCCCTTAAAAGTCTTTCTTTTTCTTCCAGGGACTCAATCATTTTTCTTGCCCATACTTTTTCTATGAGCTTTGAGTTTTCCTCTATTTCAAGCTTATCCAAGTCAGCAGTGAGTTTATGCTTCTTGCTGCCGATCATTCCCCTGACAGTCACCTTGCCTTCTAGCTGTCCCGTGACCTCTGCAAAAATGGTGAATGGCTCTCTGTCGTACAAGTATGAGATAGTACCGGGGTATGTTCTTTCAATTTTCATTTCTCCCCAGTCTATAGATGTCACATCCATTTGAGGATTATGTATTCTGTTGAACTGTCGAAGGATAATGTCATCGACTCTCTGGCCTACTTCTATGAAGTCGCTCATTCCGTAACCAACTTCAGCAAGTTTGTTTATAAAGTAAGAGTTGACTTCGGTATCAAGACCAATCGGGAAAATTCTTGCATCCCCTATATTTGTTTTGATATATTCCAGTATTTCATTTTCATTTTCCACCATATCATCGGAGAAAAGGAAAATGTATGATGGTTCTTCGTCAAATTCAGATTCTCTCAAAGCTTCCTTAAGTGCTCCGAAAATATCCGATCCATCCATTAAAGGCAGGCTTTCAATCCATTCAGTCGCAGCTTCAAGATTCTCTTTGTTGTACTTTACCTTACCGCCGGGTGAGAAAATCTGCACATCCGAGTTAAATGCAATGATATTGAATTTATCTCCTTCCTCTAAGGAACGTAGAGCAATTAAAACTGCATTCTGAGACTGTTCAAACTTTTTCCCTTCCATGGATAAAGAAGTATCCATTATGAAGTTATAATTCTTGGGTCCTGCCGTTTCGGTAGGTGGCAATACAGGGAAGAATCTCAGCATTAATATAGCTTTATCTTCTTCCTTCTCATTGTCATAGTAGGTATAGGCAATACCGTCAGCCTGACGCGGACGTTTTTCTTCAAGAATTAAAACAAAGTCCTTATCCAGAGTCTGACCCTTGTCTATGGTAATCTTTCTCAGTGTTTCAAATTGCCTTTCAACCTTTATTTTGTGGCTGGTGGATCTTGCCGTAACTTCGCCGAAGGACTCAACCATCAAGGATAAATAGAAATCCGAAGCCTCGTCTATTTCTTTCTCATCTTCACCAATTGTGTAAGTGGGGTCTATTACAGACGGAATAATAACTTTAATTAAATTATCGTCATAAATAAGCTGATCCATATATGTCAGCTTGATTACTATTTTTTCTCTTGGCAGCACATTATCTATGGATATCTGAAAATCATCGTCATCATCAGATTCCATGGTTATAGGGTTGAGACCTAGACCCTTGGCATTCTCCAGGATCGCTAAAACCTCTTCCCTTGATTCAACAGAACCTATTAAGTTCTTACCCCCTATATTTATACTGAAACCTGTCAGTGTTGCAGTATCAGGAACAGGGAAAGAATAGGTGCAGTTAACCTCTTCCTTATTCTCATTCCTATAGTGTTGTGCGATGGTATATTCTATATACTCACCGCAAATATTTCCGGAGACATGGAGCTTGTTAAGCTTGACAGCCTTCTCCTCTCCCCTTGCGGAAAGTCCGTATCTTCTCATTTTTGTTTCCTCTCCTCACCAGGGTATTGTTTCTTTGTTTTCTACATTCGACTTTTCAATTCCCGCGACAGAAAATATATAATAAACCGTTTTTTCATTCCCCTGTCGCAAATCATATATTTTATTATAACTTATATTTAGAGCTTTAAGAAACTCAAATTAACTTCAAACCGATAAATAGTTAGTATTGATTCTTTTTCGGGGAGCAATTTATACATTTTTCCATTAAACAAAAATATGTGCTCCACATTTATTCATAATGCAGTAGCCGTGAATATATGCGGAGCAAATCTTATTTATTAAGTTTGGAATTTATGTCGATGACATTGGTTCTGTGTTCATGGTTTCTTATGTGGTCTTCACAATACTCAAAATTACCTTCACACTGGCTGCAGTATCTGAAGGTCATATCAGGCTTGTCTAAGTCGGTTACTCCGCAGACTGTACACTTATGTCTGTATTTTTTTACTGCCTGGGCGTCTTTTACCTTTGCTTTAAAATCAATGTTCCTCTTTTTCATGCCAAGGTAACCGCTGATCTCATCCCATCCGTAAATTGCAACTGCCAATAACACCATCAATGCATCGGGAGATGTGGTCACACCTGTCCAAAGTAAATAGGCTGAACCTAAAATTGCAATGAGAAGTCCCTTTATCGGAATGATGAAATAAAGGTTTATCTGAAACTCCGGTGAATAAAGTGCCGCCAATATTACGACTCCCATGATTGCCTTTGAATAATTTGCATATCCATAAAAGAAACCGAAAATCACCAAAAGAGCCCACATCAACAGTAAGAAGCCGTTTGTTTTTCTCGCGCCGATTTTAGCAAGCAGCAACCCTGAGGCAAAGTAAAGCAACAGAATATTCAGTAAAAACGAGAATATTGTATAAGGGGATGAAGGTAATCCCGGCAATAACGGGAAAGTGAAAATCCTCCAAATCTGTCCCTGGAATATGGCATCCCTGAAGAACGAGAGATATTCCGAAATACTGCCGGTTCTTGATAAACTTAACAGTAAATCCAAGGAATAAATGGCAGCCATACTGTATATAAGATATACAATCATCCGCCTGGGTAATATTTTGTCTGCTATTCTGTCGAAAAAGTCCGTTATATATTTCATGCTGTTAATTTTTTCTCCCTTATTCTAAAAAGTATCTAAGTACGGTTTTAAGCTTATCCGGTTCTGTTTTAAAAGGATCGGAAATGTATATTTCCTTGTGGGTAAAACTCCTTCTTTTCAAACCAAGTTTTTCAACCGCTTCTGTCATTATATCAGATGTTCTCTTTTCATCGTCATATTTTCCTACATGGAGCATCTGAAGTACCCTGCCTTCGGTTATCTCCTCAAAATTGACACCTGAGTAGTCAAGGTCAGAGTTCTTTTCAACTGCTTTTTGGAGGGCAATACAATATACTTCATCTGTTACAAAATCAGGCTGCCTCAGCATGATTTTATAAATCAACTTATCCTTGTCTGTTTTTCCCGCAATATACTCAAAAGTACCCTCTGTTTGGGCAACGTCCCATATCCCTTCCAGGGGATAAACCGTGTATTCAAAATATCCCGGAGGAGTAAACCCGGATTTAGGCATCATCCTTATGCCGTAGGCAACGGAATAAAGTTTTTTGATATCAGTTTTAAACCCTTCTTTATTAGGATCTCCCTTGCCTGAAACAGTAATATACTTCATGGGTCCCAATTCCAATACTACCGGTTTCTCCTTGGGTAAATATATTTCTTTTTCTTCCTTACGCCATTCATGTTTCATTTTACACAACTCCTATTGAAATCAAATTAAAACAATCACAATTCTAAAAACTATACTTTAATTATACCCTTTCAATGTTATTTCCATATTGTTTTTGTATATCATACATCATATGTAGTATAATCAACGTATCTTATAGGCATGCCCTGCAATTAATAGGTATGCATGGAGGAAAAATGAAGAACTTCTTTAGACTAATAATATTTTTAATATCCACAGTCATAAGACTATTACCACTGATAATATTCGCAGCAGTTCATTTCTTCTGGGAGGTTTATTCCTATCAGTTGGATCCCTTGGAACTACTCAAATTCGATAAACTGCCTTCCCTTTTAGGTGATTTCCTGTGGCTGTATATCGCTTTAACCATAGTAATCATGGTATTCCTTGCACTTAGATTCCGTTTCCTCGCATACGGGGTATTTTTAGGAGCATTGGCAGGACAGAACTTCTATTTCTTAAGAAACTGGGATAACACAATATACCATCTTGGACTAAAGTCTGGTATCGGTACCTGGTATGCACTAATCTTCGGCGGTTTGCTTGTTGGTTTCATACTGCAGGCTCTCTACACAGGCGGTCGTAAGGTATATAAAATCAACAAATACAACAGAATCCGTAAATCAAACACCGAAGCTGCAAAGTAAAGACTTAAAACGCAAGATAATCACTGAAACAGTAAAATTTACGTCAAAGACTGATTTAAATGATGAAGAATAATAAAAAAGTATTTTAATGTAAATATAACCGGCCAAATAATATTGGCCGGTCATATTTTTCTCCCCCATAAAATATGGGGATTTCTTTCGTGAATGATAAGAGATTTTCCTTTTAATTTTTTTCTATATGGTAATTACAATATTAAGTTGTACTTTCCAAACCCTTAATATTATATTTATTTTACCTTACTTAAGTTATCCGGAAGAATAATGGAGAATTCCGTGAACTCACCGACTTCTGATTTAACAGATATAGACCCTCTGTGAACATCGGCAATCCATTTAGCAATGGAAAGACCAAGCCCGGAACCGGATTTGTCCTTTGTTCTTGCTTTATCTGCCACATAGAATCTTTCAAATATCCTGTCTATATCCTCTTTGCTTATTCCGTCCCCGTTGTCCCAGATTTTGATTTCCAGGTTTGTTGAGCCGGATCTTGCCAATGTTGTTTTAATTACTCCGTTTTCGCTGGTGAACTTGACTGAGTTTTCGATAAATATTCTGAGCATCTGCTTGATCATCTTTTTGTCGGCGTAGATTTCAAGACTTTCTCCCCCACAGGTTATATCCCTGAAAGGATGACCCATTTGAGTTTCAACGGTAACCTCCCGAATCAAGTCCAAGAGGTTGAATTTCTCAGGCACAACATTCAACTTTTTGTTTTCACCCTTAGCAATGAATAACAGGTTTTCCACCAAATTACTCATATTGTCAGTTTCATCCTTGATGGAGTGTATAGCTTCCTCCAGAATCTCAGGGTCATGCTTACCCCATCTGTCCAGCATATCGTTATAACCTTTTATGACGGTCAACGGAGTTCTTAATTCATGGGATGCATCGGATACGAATTTAACCTGTCTTTGATATGCCACATCAAGTCTGTCTAAAAGTGAATTGAAGGTGTTACCAAGGTCAGTCAATTCGTCACCCGTGTTGGGTACCCGAATCCTGTCATGAAGGTTTTCTTCACTAAGGGCTTCTACAGACCTTCTTATATTTGATATGGGATCGAGTGTCTGTTGACTCATATAACTCCCGACAACCAGGGATAAGATTGTTCCGAGCAGTGAGGCAATAAGTGTGGTAACCAATGTGACCCGCCTGCTGTATTCACTTTCTTCAACGCTTTTTGCTATGGTTATTAAATGACTTACCTGACCGGGACCTATCAATTCATACTTTGATGTTATTGCACTAAACTCTGTATCGTTATTCAGATAAACTGTTTTGATTAAATCCTTGTTGTTCTCTTTTAGGATTGTGGTCCTGTCTATGGAATAAACCACATTATCTCCGGTTTCAACTTTAATAACAATGGGAAATTGGATCCCCTGGGTTTTAAGGTCATCTACCGTGACTTTACCGTTTGTAATAATCAGCTTATCAACAATCTGCTTAGTTCTTTGAATCTGCTGATTTGATGAACTTGTGTTGTAAAACCTGACAGATAGGTAAACCGCTGTATTGATTGCTGTCAATACAACGGTAAAGATTAATGCATAGATCAAAGTGATCTTGGTTTGAAGCTTAATTTTCATTTGTGTTCCTGATTACGTAACCGGCGCCTCTCATCGTGTGGATCAGCTTGTTATCATAATTATCATCAATTTTTACTCTTAAAAATCTGATATAAACGTCGACTACATTTGTTTCCCCTTCAAAATCAAAGCCCCAGACCTGGTTTAATATCTTCTCCCTGGATAAAACTATCCCAACATTTTCCATAAGGTAAGCCAGAAGGTCAAACTCCTTCTTTGTAAGCTCTTTTCTGTCTTCTCCTCTTTTAACCTCATAGGTTTCCTTATTAAGCACGAGGTCTCCCACGGTTAAAATTGTAGAGTTTTCCTTCTTTGATTCTTCTTTTCTGAAAATCACTCTTAATCTGGCTAAAAGTTCTTCCATGGCAAAAGGTTTGGTCATATAGTCATTTGCACCGATATCAAGTCCTTCAACCTTATCCTTGACTCCGTCCCTTGCAGTCAATATGATAATCGGAACATCAGAGAATTTTCTTACCCTTTTACAAACTTCGATTCCGTCTACTATGGGTATCATAAGATCCAGTATTATAGCATCATACTTATTGTTCATTATGTTCATGATGGCTGTCTGACCCTCATTTACAGTGTCTACTTCATAGCCTTCATGTTTGAGCTCAAGTTCCATAAACCTGGCAAGTTTTCTCTCATCTTCAACGATCAATATCTTCTTCATCGTCTTTCACACTCCAAACAATTTATTTAAATATACTTAAAAACTCGCCATACCCGAGCTCTTCCATTCTGTCTTTAGGTATAAACCTCAAAGCAGCAGAGTTAATGCAATATCTCAACCCGCCCTTATCCCTCGGACCGTCGGTAAAAACATGCCCCAGGTGAGAATCTGAACCTGTACTTCTCACTTCCGTACGGAACATTCCGTGTGAATAGTCATTTAGCTCCTTGACAATACTCTCGTCAAAAGCCTTGGTAAAAGCCGGCCACCCGCAACCTGAATCATACTTATCCAAGCTGGTGAAAAGTACTTTTCCGTCATACAGATCCACATAAATTCCTTCTTCGGTGTTCTTATCAAATTCATTGCTGAAAGGCGGTTCCGTTCCATTATGCTTAGTCACTCTGACCTGCAGATCATTAAGTGCTTTCTCAATTTCAGCAG
Source organism: Clostridiaceae bacterium (assembly GCA_036741195.1). Taxonomy (GTDB): domain Bacteria; phylum Bacillota; class Clostridia; order Clostridiales; family Clostridiaceae; genus JG1575. The sequence goes on from DAINSS010000022.1 coordinate 36,731, forward strand.
GGGTAATATTTTCATAGTCAGATTTTTTCAGTTTATTAATATCTATACTCAAATCAACACCTCAATTATTTGATAAAAAAAAAATCAGCCTATTCTAAATTATAACACACCAGAAAATTTTGTTTTGCCGGTTTACCGTTAATACACACTTCCTTTATTGGTATAATAGGATTAACCTACCAATGAAGGATAATTAATCATGGAAAACACTGAAAAAACAGAATCCAATATAAACAATAACAAGAGTTCCCTACCGGAGATTATTTTCAATTACAGGGTGTTGAAATCAAGCATATTTTTCACCCTTGTTTGGGTAGGTATTGCATTAGCTTCCATATACCAATTTATAATTCTTAAAGTAACCATTAAGGATATCACCGGCTTCACATTAGTCATTGCAGTCATATACAGCTCCATATCTGCAGTACAATCCTTTGACAGATACGGCGGCAAGTATATAACGGTGTTTAAAGACTATATGATTGTACATTATTCAATACTCCATGATCAGAAGGTAGTTTTTACCAGTATTAAAAGCATGACTGTGGAAAATGAAAATGTCAGTTTTAACACAACCAGCGGTAAAGTAAATATTCCCCTGGCGCACCTTAGCTTCGACGATCAAAAAGAATTCCTGGATGTACTGGACGATAAGCTGTCCAAGGACGTCAATTAATCAATAACCAGATTAAATAGTCTTATATAAATCCTTAAGCCATTTCAGTGCCGTTCTGTGCTGAAGAAGCCCGTATTTCAAAGTCGAAAACTGGAAACCGAATACTTCCTCATAATCCTCTGGCAGCTCCAACTCTGCCAGTTCTTTTTCTTTATAGGCCAAAAATTCTTCAGAGCTCTTAACCTGCCGGATAATCTTCTCCAAAACACTTTTCTTTTCAAAATCCTTTAATAATCCTAAAAAGTAAACCCTTGATAATACGCCTTCTTCCAGCTTATTCTCAGGAATATCCTCCCACATCCATTCATAAAAGGCTTTTCTTCCAGAATCGGTTATCGAGTATATTTTTTTCTTTCTGCCCTTCTCTACCGTATCTTTAAAAGTTATACTGCCTTTGCCCAGCAGCCCTTTAATTGCAGCTTGGATTCCTCCCATACTGTCACTGTAAAAAAGAGAAATATTCCCGGAAAAGTTCTTTTTTAACAGATAAATCGTCATGTCCTCAATCATAAGAAGACCTAAAACCACATATTCCAAATTAACCTCCAGTTAACAACTTCCTCATCCGTTCATGTTATACTTCGATTATATCATATTACTAATAGTAATATATCAAAGACTCAAATATTAAATGAATCAATAATCTAAGAAGGTTTTGGAGGTAATAAAATGGATATAAATAAAAACGAAACAGGTCATATTAATTCTCAAAATAATGATTTCACGGAAAAATCAGTATCAAAGCTTGATGCAATATACACCAAGCTTGAAAACAAAGGCAAAAAACCTCAAATCTACATAAGAAAGCAAGATAGTACCTATTCTTACCCTGTTAATTCAGGCAATGAACAATTTCATATTGCAAGTAACGGCAAGCTGTTTACATCAGTATTAATCGGAATGCTGACAGACGAGAAAAAACTGAATCCGGAGGATAAAATCAGCAGCTATATTTCTGATTCAATATTAGAAAACCTATTTAAAATCATTGATATGGATTATAAGAATGAGATCACCGTAAAACAGCTTCTTACACACACATCCGGTGTTGCCGATTATTTTGACGGTAAAGTAGTCAGGGGCAGGAAATTCACTGATATAGTTATATCTGAACCGGACACTTTCTGGACGCCTTTGGACCTGTTGGATTTTTCAAGAAATAACCAGAAACCGAACTCCCCTCCCGGCAAATATTATTATTCCGATACAGGTTATATACTTCTCGGATTATTGATTGAGAAAATAAGCGGCAAACCCTTCCATGAAAATCTTCATGACAATATCTTTTCACCCCTTAACATGGATGACTCCTATTTGATGTTCTACTCAGAGCCGAAGAATAAAAACAACAAGGGAATAAGAAAGATTATGTTCAATAAAAATGATATTACCGGCTTTAAGAGCCTGAGCTGTGATTGGTCCGGAGGAGGTATAATTTCCACTCCCGTTGATTTGATCAAATTCCTCATGGCTCTCAAATCGGGAAAATTAGTCAGCAATACTTACTTAGACTTCATGGAGGACTTCACTAAAAAATTCAGATCGGGAATATACTACGGCGGAGGAATGATGGAAATCAGATTCGGAGATTTTCTCATCTTCTTAAGGGGGCTTCCAAAGCTGAGAGGCCATATCGGCATACTGTCCACTCACGCTTATTATGATCCCGAGAATGATACATATTATGTTATCAATTTTGGAGATACTGACGAAATCAGCACTTCCTTCAGAACATTAAGTGAAACTGTATCCCTGATTTCAAAATCCTGATACTAAAACCAGTAATAAAACAAGCGAAATAATTCATATAAAAAAAAGATCCGCTCAAGAAAACTTGAATGGATCTTTTTTGGTGCAGGAGATGGGACTTGAACCCACACGTGCGTAGCACACACGCCCCTCAAACGTGCCTGTCTGCCGATTCCAGCACTCCTGCATATGATACTTTTGTCATTATATCAAATACAATATTCGATTTGCAATAATATGTTTTGGTGCGGGAGATGGGACTTGAACCCACATGTGCGGTGCACACACGCTTCTGAGACGTGCCTGTCTGCCGATTCCAGCACTCCCGCTAAAACTTGCGACTTCTTTATTATATGCATTTCATATTCTAAATGCAATTATTTTTTTAATGCTATTCAAAAGTTATGTTAAGCTCTGATACGACGGTCTGAATAATGGCCTTATACTCTGATAAAGCCTTATTGCCTTCCTCTGTCAGGCTGTATCTGCCCCTTTCAATTTTTTGGAACCAATTGTAGTAATTATCCCTTAAAATGGATGGAGCTTTTTTGACACCTGCAGCTACGGCTGTTTTGGGTTGAATGATTCCGGTAAGGGAAATTAGATAAAGCACCTTGATAGAATCTTCCCTATATGAAGTCATGAGCTTCTTACCCTTTGATCCACCCTTATTCAGACTTGTCTGTCTCCCTTTTATCTCATTTAACAGCCTGTTTCTTTTTACCAGATTCATTCTTCTGGATTTATTCATGTCAAAATCCTGAGGATCCAAAATATTTTCAACGGTCTGTTTTTCAACATCCACGAAAATAAGCCCAAGTGAAAGCCTTTTTAAAAGGTACAGGGTGTCATTGAATTTTCTGTTCATTGAAAAATTCTTTGGCTTTGGTACCACCATATAAGTCAAGTCACCGAGCTTCTGTCTTTTAACCGCCTGTATCAGAAGCTCCATGGACAATGCTTTTTTAAGCTCAATAATAATGAGTACATCATCCTTTACCGCAGTAACATCACAGGAATGGACTTCCCCATTGACCTTATAACCCAGGTCTCTGAAATATTCTTCTATGTATTTATATAGATCCTCTTCCTGATAGTCTCTTTTCATTGTGTATTAGTTCCCTTAAATTTATCGGCATACATTTTTTCGTATACTGTTCTCATTCTTAAAATGGAATCCACATAGTTCCTTGTTTCTTTAAAAGGTATTTCCTTTAGCTCTTCACCGATGGATATACCTTGTTCTTCCATCCAGTCGTCAACGTTGCCGGGTCCTGCATTGTATGCAGCCAGCGCTGTTGAAGTGTTTTTGTATCTGCTTATTAAATAATCCAGATACCAAGTCCCGTATTTAACATTTGTTTCAGGTTTTAAAAGATTCTCTTCTTTAAAATCCTCATCCAATTTACCAGCT
>DAINSS010000023.1:0-11223 GCA_036741195.1 Clostridiaceae bacterium
TAGCGTCTACGCTACTTTTTTCTCATTTACCACTTGACTTCATATAGTCAGTCTTTTCTAATTGCTGGTTTCCTTGTTTTTAAAATTATACTCTCAGACTTTTGATTCCCTATGAACAGGCTGTAAAAAGAAATGATGATATGGTTAACTCTTTCTTCATTTGTTTGTTGTAACATTTAACTATTGAAAGGTCAGATTATCATGAATGAAGAAATTGAAAAAATCAGAAAAGAAATAGAAGGACACCATTCTAACAGCCATCTTCTTGAATTAGGATATAAGCCATTGTTCGTTGCACATGAGAAATCAAGGATTGTTATAGTGGGACATGCTCCCAGTATGAAGGGGCAGCTTGCTATGATTCTCTGGGGTGATCAAAGCGGTGTAAACCTTAAAAAATGGCTTGGTATGGACGATTCAGTATTCAGGAATCCGGAGATGATTGCACATCTTCCCATGGATTTCTATTACCAGGGGAAAGGCAAATCCGGAGATATGCCTCCCACAAAAGGCTTCGCCGAACTATGGCATACAAAGCTGTTACAAAAAATGCCCGATGTTAAGATGTTCATATTGGCCGGGCAGTATGCCCAGGCGTATTACCTTGGGGAAAAACGTAAAAAAAACCTGACTGAAACAGTCAGGAACTACCGGGACTATTTGCCACTGTATTTTCCGATAGTACACCCGTCACCATTGAATATAAGGTGGATGGTGAAGAACCCTTGGTTTGAAGAAAAAGTCATCCCTGAGCTGAAAAAACACGTTTGGGATATTTTGAATGAAAATAAAGGCTATTAAGTAACCATATAATGAAAGACACCCCCATACGGGAGAAAATCCTGTATGGGGGTGGGTTTATCCTTATCTGAATGATTAGACTACTACGCCTTCAACTATGAGACTTTCCTTGAAAAGTATCTTGGCGTATTTGATCTTAATCCCTTCTTCATTTGCCTGAACATCGTTACGGATATAAACGGAAACTCCGTCAACATCCTGGATGCTGTATTCTGACAATTCGCCGCTTGGTTTTCCCATTACAACTAATGGTTGTGGTTCTCCGGTTCCTCAGGAAGAGCAACCTTTAACATAAACCATCAAGTCATTCTTGCCTTTTTTAGACATGAATTCTTTAGCTTTGGGATCTAACTGAACTTTCATTAACTTCCCTCCTTATTTCTTTAGTTTTCCGGATATCTGATATTTATTAACCTATGGTAGCTTCTTCTGTATCCGGTGAATTGTATACATTCATATCTATTGTATTTGTACTCTTAGCAGTTACCACACCTGCAAGTATGGAGTCTGACACGTTCAGTGCAGTCCTTGCCATATCTATCAGAGGTTCAATGGCGATGAGGAGACCCGCAAGTGCTACTGGGAATCCAAGTGCCGAAAGTACTGTAAGTGCTGCGAATGTTGCTCCTCCGCCAACTCCGGCAATACCGAAGGATGCGAAGGTAGTGATTATGACAAGCTTAACTAAGAATACCGGGTCAAGTGGGTTGATACCCAATGTCGGTGCGATCATGACGGCTAACATAGCAGGATATATACCTGCACAACCGTTCTGTCCTATGGATGTACCCAGAGTAGCAGCAAGGTTTGCAGTACCTTCCGGAACTCCCATCTTTTGATGCTGTGCATCAATGGTGAATGGCAATGTACCTGCTGAAGTCCTTGATGTGAAGGCAAACAGCAGAGCTGCACTGGATTTTTTCAAGAATGTTATTGGGTTTAATCCGAAAATTGCCAGTATGATGAGGTGAATTGCAAACATGATAGCGATGGCCACATATGACGCAAGCATGAACTTGATCAATCTAAGGATATCTGCTGCATTTGATGTTGATGCTACTCTTGTCATCAAAGCAAGGATACCGTAAGGTGTAAATCTCATAATCATGGCAACAAGTCTCATAATGACATCGTGAAGCACCTTGACTCCCTTTTCAAAGCTGGCTGCTGATTCCGGTTTGAATTTTCTAAGCTGGATTACTGCAATAGCAAGTACCGATGCGAAGAAAACAACTGCCAATGTAGGATTGGATCCTGTGCCGGTCAGTGCCGCGAATGGGTTTGTAGGGATGACTTCCAATATCTGTTGCTGAATAGGGGTTTTTGAGAAATTAGCCAGGGTTTCTTCAAGTCCTGTTCCTCTCGCTGATTCTGCCTGTCCTACCTGAATTCCTGATGCGTTCAGACCAAATGCACTTGTAGTGACTGCTCCGACTAATACTGAAATAGCGACTGTAATCATAAGCACCGCAAGTACTCTTCCCGCAATCTTTCCTAATCCCTGTGATTTCTGAGTTACGAATGCACTCAGTATAGAGATGAAGATAAGCGGCATGACTATCATTCTAAGTAATCTGACATAACCGTTACCTACAATGGAAATCCAGTCCATGGCTCCTTTGATTACAGGACCTCCAAGTCCAAGTAACTGAAGTGCTGCTCCGAAAATAAGTCCCATAATGAGTGCGGTGATGACACGAACAGTGAAGGAAAGATTCATTTTCTTCATCTGAACCAGTCCTAAGATGAGCAGAGCAAAGATAATAACTATAACTATTACCGGTAAAGTAAGATTCATTACTTCTCCTCCTTATTTTTGATGTCTGTCATTAATCATAACCTTGTAAAGTCTTCTTCCTTTTGGATTCTGGCAATGTATCTGTATATGGTTGGTGTGGAGGTATGTAATTGAGCTGAAACTTCGTTGATTGCATTCTTGATCTGAAATAAACCCAAGTCCATGAGCTCTTTTACGATCTCCATTTTTTCATCCGGCTTTAGCCTTGTGACATCAGTCCCATTAAGACTTGTATACTTCTGAATGTTTGTTGATATCACATGATGAAGATTTCCTGAAGCCAACTTGTACTCATCCGTCATCAATCCTTCAATACCGGATGAATCAGTTGAAGCCAGGTTGTTAATAAAGTTACGTATAAGCTGTAATTCTCTTTGCTTAAGGTTTATTACAACAGCACCGATTATTTCCCCGCCATCATCCTTAATAAGAGAAATGGATGATTTAAAATCAGGTAATTCTTCCATACCATTTTCAAAAACCTTATGCGACTCCATGTCATGAGCTTCCAAGTATCTTAATGCCGCAAGTTCCGGAGTTGACATTGAGGATCCAATGCCCCTCTGAGTAAGACTGTTGGTTATATAGATAGCTTTCTGTTCATTACCGGAGAATTCGAAGAGTATTACCTCCGCAGTACCTCCAAAAAAATTACCAAGTGCATCGACCATGGTCAAATAGTTTTGCCATTCCATAACTTAACTCCAAAAGATTATTTTTCAACGATGACAACTTTTTAACATCATAACATTTACAGAACATGGTTTCAATAAATTCTTATTAAGTTAATAAAATATTATTACATGTAAATAAAGGTATTTACTTAAAAGTATCACTGTCAATTAAGATATAATTTAGATTTTTCTATGTTTTTTTATAGACTTTTTGTAACCTAAATGTTCTTGTTCTTAAAATATCAGTCATTATAGACTGGTTCATATAGTTTTATGAGGAAAACTAAATCAAGAATCGATAGTTATGGATTGAATACGGCAAAATATTAATACAAGATGGAGAATGACATAATCATGAAAAAAACAATAAAGAAAATTCTAAGCAAAAAGACAATTCTTTTTGTGTGCTTATTTTTAGTAGTCATAATTGCATTTGGACTGGATACTACATTGAAGACTGTACATCACAAAATTGTTTCAGATAAGGTTAAAGGACCAGTCAAAATAGCATTTTTGTCCGATCTTCACAGCTGTAAACATGGCGAAGGGCAAAAAGATATCATGGAGGTTTTGAAAAAAGAAGCTCCGGATGTGGTTCTTTTGGGTGGTGACATCATAGATGACGTTATGCCGGAAGCCCCGGGTTATAAAGCGGTTAAGTTAATCGTAGAAAGATATAAAACCTTCTATGTTTCAGGTAATCATGAGTTCTGGAGCAGAAAGATCGATGAGATTAAGGGTAAGATAAGAAGCTTTGGTGTGACTGTATTAGAGGGAGATAAGGTACCCATTAAAATAAACGGAAGCGAAATTTTAATAATGGGGATAGATGATCCGGAGTTCGGTAACCCGGATTATGAAGAGCAAGTGAAAAAACTCGGGAAATCAGTCAAAAATGAAAAAGGATTAAAAGTCCTTCTTGCTCACAGACCTGAGCTTACACAGCAATACAAAGCTCTTACACCTGATTTGGTATTATCGGGTCATGCCCACGGCGGACAATGGAGAATACCTTTTATCCTTAACGGACTTTATTCTCCGGACCAGGGGCTATTTCCCAAATATACCTCCGGAGTATATGACATGACGGATTTCAAGCTTATAGTAAGCAAGGGATTGAGCCGGGAATCAACCAGGGTTCCCAAAATATATAACAATCCTGAAATACTTATAATAACCGTAGATAACAAATAATTTTCAAAACATATTATAAAGCATGATGGGTTGCCTGTGATTTCCTGTATTAGGGGATTACAGGCTAAACTTTTTTTTGGGTGATGAGAGAAAAACTCTGATAAAAAATGAAAAAACCTTGAGGGGCAAGTGAAACTAAAAATCATTGTTAATGTATTGACAATATATTGTCTTTGATTTAACATAGTAGTTACCATAGAGAGCTACTAAAATTTACGATTTTTTCAAATTGTCTGACTTTGGTTTATAATCAAAGAAGATGAATGCGGAGGATAACCATGGAAAATATCGAAAGCACAGAAAAAATCATAAATCTGCTTATGGGCTTGGGATTTACCGAGTCAGAGGGCAAGGTGTACACAGCCCTTTTAAAGAACGGTGAGTCTACAGGATATGAAGCGAGTAAGCAATCGGGAGTACCAAGATCAAAGCTATACACAATAATGGACGGACTTGTAAGAAAAGGCTTTGTAAGATCTACTCACGAAGAAAAATCAACTCTTTATGGAGCAATACCTGTCTCTGACCTTGCTGAAATTATGAAGGCAAGGCTAAGTGGGAACCTGTCAGAAATTGAATCTGAAGCAGTAAAACTGTCGACACCTGCAACGGATGAAAGAATCTGGCATATCAATGGCTGGCCGAGTATCAGAAACAAAGCCATGACACTTTTAAGAGACGCAAAAAAAACAGTTCAGGTCCAGGTCTGGGTAAATGATTTGGATGATGAGCTTGCAGAAATGCTCAATAAAAAAAGAGAGGAATTAGGAAACGTCATCGTAGTGCTTTACGATTCCAAGGAAGAGTATGATACAGGTCTTAAAAAGTATTATGCCCATGGTTTTGAGGATGATAAGCTGGCTGATATAGGACATAGGTGGATGACAGTGGTCACTGACTCATCAGAGGTACTTTATGTCACCATTGAGCCTGACAATACAGCCTCAGCTATAAATACAAAAAATAAAAGCATGATATTCTTCGCCGGAGAATATGTTATTCATGATGCCTACTGTCTGAGGATGATATCTCAGATGAGTAAGGAGGTTCAGACTAAATTCGGTGAGGATATGGAGGGTATCAGGGATATTTATTCCTACGAAAAGTAAGCCGTGAGAATTCCTTAACCTAAGGAGATTTTATGGTACTAAAAGTTATTCTGGCATTGATTGTTCTTGTAAACGGAGCTTTTGCAGTTACCTTTATCAAGGACCTTATAAAAAACAAAACAACCGTAATGAAAGAGCCCGGTAATCCGATAATAATGGCTGTTTCTCAATTTGCAATTTTCTTACTTTCTACGTTTGGTATCTCAGATTTTGCCATTGGTGCCGCACTTTACCCGAAGGCGAAGTGGGTTGAAGCCAAAAAACTTCCGGGAACCTTGAACACTGCCTGCGTTATTCCTGTTGCGGCAATGGCTCTGGCTTATATTTCAAGCATTGAAGTTGGTTTGGCTACATTGATCGTTCCAATAGTTGCACAGGTTATAGGAGCTTATGCAAGTCCAAGATTTGTAGTTAAGCTGCCTGTCAGAACAATAAAAATATTTGTTTCCATCGGACTTATTACAGCCGCAGCGATAATTTTCATGGGTAAGATGAACATTATGCCTGCTGGCGGAGTGGCAACTTCACTGGACGGAGGTAAGCTGATACTACTTGGTATTTTGTCATTAATTTACGGGGCCCTTAATAATATCGGTATAGGATCCTATGCCCTTACCATGGCAACCGTTTATGCCCTTGGCATGAGTCCGAGCGTGGCTTTCCCGATTATGATGGGTGCATGTACATTCTCAGTTCCTGTGGGAAGTATGCAGTTTATAAAGCTGGACTCATATTCAAGAAAAATTACTCTGTTCTCTGCAACTGCAGGTGTCATAGGAGTTCTGGTTGCAGCTTTCGTCGTAAAGAGTCTTGATGTCAATGTGCTCCAGTGGGTGGTTTTGGTTGTTATTATTTATTCTGCAATCAGCATGCTAATGTCCTTAAAGGACAAGAAGTCTGAATAATATAATCTGAACTTAGTCGAATATCTATAAAAAACAGTAGGTGGAGGAAAATGAATGAAAATACTGATGCTTAAAGAAAAGGAAATGAGGGAAGTCCTCGGAATGGCAGAGGCTGTCCAGGCTGACAAGGATGCCTTGGAGCTATATTCAGCCGGAAAGTGTAACATTCCTTTAAGAACCAACCTGAATGTTCCCGAATACGAAGGACAGAGCCTGTACATGCAGGGATACGTTCCTGATGCAAATGCCCTCGGAGTAAAAATCGTTTCAGTTTATCCTAAAAACATTGAGAAGGGTATAACCAGCGTTCCGGCTACAATGGTAGTTGTAGATTCTGAAACCGGATTTGTGTCAGCTATAATGGACGGCACTTATCTGACAAGATTAAGAACCGGAGCTGTTTCCGGTGCAGCAACAGACCTTCTTGCAAGAAAAGACAGTAAAGTATTTGCTTTATTCGGAACAGGGGGTCAGGCTGAAACACAGTTGGAAGCAGTTCTTACCGTAAGACCTGTTGAAACAGCAAAAGTTTTTGACATAAGCAAGGAAAGAGCAGAAGAATTCGCAAAAAGAATGACCGATCTTTTCGGGGAGAAGTTCAATGTAACAATTAAAGCGGCAGAGTCAGCTGATGAGGCTGTGGCTGATGCAGATATCATAACAACTGTTACAACTTCCAAAAAAGCTGTTTTCAACGGAAAACTTGTCAAGAAGGGTGCCCATATCAACGGTGTCGGATCCTACACTCCTTTAATGGCAGAGGTAGACGAGTATATCATAGTCAATGCAGACAAGACCTATTGTGATACAAAGGATGCATTAGTTGAATCGGGAGACTTTACTCAACCTGTTGAAAAGGGAGTATTCAGCCTGGATAAAGTAACAGGAGAGCTTGGTGAATTAATTCTGGGTAAAATCCCGGGAAGAACTTCAGATGATGAAATTACTTTCTTTGAAACCACCGGTAATGCAGTTTTAGACATAGTAACTGCTCAAAGGATTTATGAAGCAGCAATAAAAAAAGGCATCGGAAGCTTCCTCGAGTTTTAGAAATATAAAATACAAAAAATAGAATAGTATATCAGAAGGTGTAGAAAAGTCATTAAGCTTTTCTGCACCTTCTGATTTCTATATTCCAATTTTATATCTTCTTTTGTCTTCTAATTCGTAATATATCAATCATATAATAACAGCCATGTTGTTATTTCAATCTGAAGGTTCTCGGTGCCATCTTAGGAATCAGGATTCTGGACACCACTGCGTATATGACTGTTAGAAGTATAGCCACTATTGTGTAGACCGTCATTGGCGGTTTCATTATCAAAGGGAAATAACAAATAGTGTAAACAACAACGTTTATTATTGAATATATTGGACTTTTGATTTTTACATCGTTGTTATAAGGCTGGAATATGTAGTAAATAAACAACTGGTGTATGGTGAAAAATGCATACAGGGTAATAATCAAGAGGATCAAAAGTAGTCTGTCCGAAGTAACCGGGATGCCGCTTAAAAATAACCAGCTGAGTACCAATACCAATGCAGCAACTGTAGGGGGCAGGTTCAGTTTTACTATTTCCTTTAGCCTATGATTGTAGCTTTCCAATATATCCGCAGGTCTTCTGTAGAAGCTGTAGGTCAAAAGGCTGGAATCGCAGTTTACAAACATTGATTTCGCAAGCCTCTCAGTTCCCATAGAAACATACATGTAGTACGGAATAATTCCCTTGATGAAGTCGAATATTATCTCCATTGTTTTACCGTCTAAAATCGGGTTGAACTTATTATAGATAAGGCCAATGGAGCCGATTGCTGCAACTACCAATACTATGCCGCCCATGATCAGGAGCTGCTTTAAAAGGATTCTTCTGTGCCTTGAGAAGAAAAGATAGTTAAGCTTTGCATATCCCTGGAGTTTGGCAGCTTTAGCATTCTCTTTTGTTGCTTTGTCACCGTTGACTAAATCGGATTCTTTAAGTTCCACATCCTTGGTTCTAAAAGAGCCTGCTTTCATCTCCATTTGTTTTTCATATACATTCTTAGCTTGCTTGGCAATCATGTTGTAGTTCTTATAATTCCAATTGGCAAAATATGCAGATCCCAGTAATCCAATTGAAACAATAACAGTAAAAGGACTTCTGAACAGGAAGGTCAAGTCAAATCTTGTTACCATGATTACAATGGCTAAAGCCATAGCTCCTAATATTACAATTACGGTATAGGGGACATTGTCCTGTAGGCTTATACCTCTATCGAAGAGCTTCAGATGCACCCAGTCGGCAATCATGGTTATAGTCAAGATGACAAGCGTGCAAACCAGAACCTCAGTAAACGGTACTCCCAAGAGTAAAGTAAATATGGTTGTGAAGCCGGCCAGTCTGCCAAGAGTTGTAGTCAAAGGTCCTATTAAAAGCTCTATTCTTGCAAGATCCTTTGCAGGTTGTCTGAACACCTCATGGAAGAGGAGTATTTTCTCAGATTCTCCTAATATGCTGGAGTGCATACTGTTGATTATGACATACAGCATAAACAATGTTGACATCAATATGTTTGTTCTGTTGGCATCAAGTCCGACAAACTTGCTGTAGATAGTTGTAATGAAATAAACTATACCTGCATAAAGAATACCGAAAAATATGGACTTTACTATTTTAAACACTACGGAGATTCCGGTCAGAGTTTCTTTTATACCGATGAAATTGGATTCCTCGGGAATAATGCTGTTGAAAATCTTCAGCTTTCTTAATAGGTGAAATATGAGGTTTATATTGGTATGAACCTCATATTTTAGTTCCATTAAATAAAGTGAAAGCATTTAAGCATCACCAACTTCGGAAACTTCGCGGCTTATTTCTGAATTTTCATTCTTCTCGATGCTCTTGGAGTTTAAAGACACAAGACTCTGGACTCTTTCATGGTTGGCTTGTCCTGCGAGGATGTCTATTATCCTTTGCTCAAACTGCGGATCATCCAAAAGTGTATGGTCAATCAGGGATAGCTTACCTTCATTGAGTATTACAATTTCATCGCACAAATCCGTAGCTAGCTGCAGAATGTGTGTTGAGAACAGTATTATATGATCCTTGTGGATCTCTCTTATTAGGTTCTTTATTTGGAGCTGCATTATGACGTCAAGACTTGTCAGAGGTTCGTCCATCAAAATTATTGAGGGTCTTAGAATCATTGACTTATCTTTACGGAACTATGATAAAAATTTAATAAAAATTTGAATTTATGTTATTATTTAGTTTGAATTTTAAAAGAGAAAATTACGGAGGAAACAAATGAAAAAAATAGCAGCACTTTTATTGACACTTGGCCTACTGGCAGGGTGTACTCCCGGAGCTACGGGAACAACAGGAGGAAGCTCATCAGCCGGTACAACTACGGCAACAAAAGAGGGAACAAAAGCTACAACTACAGCGGCAGCTGAACAGTTGAAAGCAGATATTGTTGTAATAGGAGCAGGCGGTGCAGGAATGACTGCAGCAATTCAGGCTGTGCAAAACGGAGCAACCAATGTGGTTATTTTGGAAAAAATGCCAATGACCGGAGGTAATACCGTTAGATCCACTGGTGGACTAAACGCTTCAGAAACTAAGTATCAGAAAGCGGACGGTATAGAGGATACAAACCAACTGTTCTTTGATGATACAATGAAGGGCGGTAAGAATTTAAACAACCCTGATCTTGTCCATACATTGGTTGACAACTCAGCAGCAGCCGTTGACTGGGTAAATGAGATAGGTGGAGATCTAAGTGTTGTCGGTATGTTTGGCGGAGCATCCGTTAAAAGAATACACAGACCTTCAGATACAGGTGCAGTCGGTCCTATGCTTGTAAAGGCACTTAATGCCAAGGTAGCTGAGCTTAAGATACCTGTACTTCTTGAAACTGAAGCCAAGGAGATTACAGCTGATAAGGATGGTAAAGTCACAGGAGTTAAAATCTCCTCCAAAGGCAAGGAAAGCACCATTGAATGTAAGGTTGTTGTAATTGCTACAGGCGGATTCGGTGCCAACAGTGAAATGGTTGTTAAATACAAACCTGACTTTAAAGGATTTGGAACAACAAATCATGCAGGTGCAACCGGAGACGGCATAGTTATGGCAGAAGCTCTCGGCGCTGCAACTGTGGATATGGATCAGATTCAGAATCATCCAACCGTTGATCCTGAAACTCAAACACTTTATACAGAAGGTGTCCGTGGTAACGGTGCTATATTAGTGAACAAAGAAGGAAAAAGATTCGTAAATGAGTTGGATACAAGAGACGTTGTATCTACTGCAATACTTGCCCAGACAGACGGTAAGGCATACATGGTATTTGATGAGGATGTAAGAAAATCATTAAAGGCTATTGAAAGCTACTTTAAACAAGGTCTGGTGAAAGAAGGTGCTACTCCTGAAGAATTAGCTAAAGCGATTGGAATTGAACCCGCTGCATTTGCAGAAACAGTGAAGAACTATTCAGAATTCCAGACAGCAGGTAAGGATACAGAATTCAACAGACCACAGATGGAATTCCCGCTTTCTACTCCAAAATATTATGCTGTAGTTTGCAGTCCTGCAATACACCATACAATGGGCGGACTTGTTATAAACAAGAATGCTGAGGTAGTTAATAAAGACGGTAAAGCAATTCCTGGATTATTTGCAGCCGGTGAGGTCACAGGCGGTATCCACGGAGCTAACAGACTGGGCGGTAACGCAGTTGCAGATATCATTGTTTTCGGTAGAATA
>DAINSS010000023.1:11233-14671 GCA_036741195.1 Clostridiaceae bacterium
AAGCATTTGTAAAAGCCAACGGCGGAAATACTCCTGCCACTATAAAAGCAGAGTCCGGTGAAACAGCTGTAAAACCTGAAGTTAAAGGAAACTACAAAGATGGAACCTATACCGGTAAAGGCACCGGCAAGGGTGGGGATATTGAAGTAGAAGTTAAGGTAACTGATTCTTCAGTAACAGCTATAACAGTAACTAAGAACAGTGAAACTCCTGAGATTTTCAAAACAGCAGAAACAAAGGTCATAAACCAGGTTATAAGAACTCAAAAAGCTGAAGCGGATGCAGTAGCCGGTGCAACATTAAGTGTTGACGGCTTAGTTAAAGCAATAGCCGAGGCTTTAAATAAAGCAAAATAGTAAAAAGGATCGCCAAGAAATATCTTGGCGATCCTTTTTTAACAAATTATGAACAATTATTATAAATTGGATTTCCTGTACATACCAGACATTTTTCGATTTAAGAACGGTTACAAACGCAATAAAACTCAATGTTACAAGGATCTAACTTTAAAATAAATAATCATCCTTGGGCTCCAATTATTTTTTTAATTTCGAAGATTTTTCAATTATATGAACAACACTTCAAAATAACTTTAATACACATACTGTTTAAGGAATAATTTCTTTATACTTATTATCAACCGATTGATCTAAACCTGTTTCATATATATTTCTATTCTTTTCTTTTTCAGTCTCCCAGAAGCAAATCTCAATATGTAATTATTATTTCATAATTTTGACACAAATAGTATTTTATTTAACAACGAATGATAAGGTTTTGAACTTTACTCTAAAATATACTCCGGTGTCTTTGTAGAAATCTGCTGTATTGTATATGTCGAGTCTTCAGGCAAATCAATAGAAGCATTACCATTTACATCTGTTGTTAAATCTACATATGATCCATCAGGCAGAAATCTTGACAGGCTGAAGCCCGGGGATACTGTATATATTGAAGTTTTAGGCAAAAGCTTACATATAGAATAGTAGATCTTCAGATTATTGCTCCCAATGACAATGACCAGCTTCTGCCTGATACTGATAGGGACATGCTCACACTTTTGACCTGTCATCCATATATGATTAATAATGAAAGACTTCTGGTGAACGCAGTATTCGAATCAGAAGAAAAACTAGAAGTTTCCTCCGATGATTCCCATATTAGCTTTGCCGGCGGTATTCAGAGTTCCATGGTTACGGTAGCTTCAGGAGCAAATAATATAAGCGGGTTAACCGAGTTTTTCGGTGCGCTGCCTAAAAGCAGGCAATATAGAACTTTTGGAGTATTTGCAGGACGGATTTCTATTATTCATCAAGTGGATTGGACTTGTAAGAAGAAGTTTAAATAAGGCCGACCGAAGGAAGTAAAAGATTAGATTGGACAACTCTGGGATGATTATGACGGACATACTGAATGTAAAAAAAGTATGTTCGTTTTTTCTTTGGAAACTTATTGCAAACAAAATAGCCTGGGTGTTGAAAAGATGTCAATTAGGGGTATATTGAAAGCATGGGACAAGGAGGACAATCAAATGAAAGCAGTAAATAAATCCATATCAGATAAAGAAAGTAAATTCGATGATTCTTTATATAAAAAAATAATTAAGAGCAACAGCGTAAATGAAATTTACAGTATTTTGGAGACATCCCAGGAGGGTATAACTTCTGAGGAAGCCGCAAGAAGATTGGAGAAGTACGGACCGAATGAGATAAGCGATGCCAAAGAAGACAGTTTATTCAAACAAATCTTTGATGCATTTGCAAGTCCCTTCACTCTTGTTCTGCTCTTACTTGCGTTAATATCATTTTTCACAGACGTGGTATTTATGAAACCGGGGGAGAAGGACTATTCAACTACTCTAATTATAATAATCATGGTTCTTATAAGCGGTGTAATAAGCTTCATACAGGACCATAATTCCAGGATTGCGGTAAGTTCTTTAATGGGACTGATCAAGAACAAGACTATGATTCTAAGAAAAGGTGAAGCCCCAATTGATACCGATGTTGACAAGGTTGTCCCCGGAGATCTAATTGAACTGAATGTGGGTGATATCATCCCCTGTGATTTGGTATTGATTCAAGCTAAAGATCTTTTGGTTGATACATCTTCACTTACAGGTGAGAGCCTGCCCGTGGAAAAGAAGGGTTTTGGAAAGAAGATTTCGGAGGTTGGGGCAAAAGATTCAGGAAAGAGTTCAATATTGGATGATCAATCCATGGTGTACATGGGAAGTGTTGTCACAAGCGGAAGTACAAATGCAATAGCAGTGACAACGGGAAACAACACTTACTTTGGTTCTATTGCCAAAGCATTGGAAGAAAAGCCTGAGCCAAACAGCTTTGACAAGGGTATAGCATCTGTAAGTAAGCTTCTTGCCAGATTTATGATGGTCATGGTACCAATAGTGTTATTGATAAACGGAATAACAAAGGGGAACTGGCTGGAAGCGTTCCTTTATGCCATGACAGTGGCAGTAGGATTGACACCTGAAATGCTGCCCATGATTCTGACTACAAACCTTGCCAGAGGTGCAGGAGTCATGGCAAAAAAGAAGACTATAGTCAAGGATTTGTCATCAATACAGACCTTCGGTTCCATGGATATTCTTTGCACCGATAAAACAGGCACTTTGACTCAAAACAAGGTAGAGCTTCAGGATTATCTGGATCTAAACGGAGTAAAGAATGAAAGTATGCTTTTAAAAGCATATCTTAACGCCTTTATGCAAAACGGAAGCAACAGCCCCATGGACTTGGCATTAGAGAATTCAGAGGAAGCTAAATCCGTATTCAAAGCCTCTGAACCCTTTACATTCATAGATGAGATTCCCTATGACTTTAACAGGAGAAAGGCCAGTATAGTTGCCGACTCAAAAAGCTGCGGAAGGCTTATGATAACTAAGGGTGCTGTGGACGAAATGCTGAATTCATCCAATCTGAGCCAAAGTGAGAAAGCAACAGTTAAGGAAAAGTCGGAAGAATATAACGAAGCAGGATACAGGGTGCTTCTTTTGGGAGAAAAGACCGTTGACAATAATAGAGCGGAATTTGAACCTGAGGATGAATCAGAACTTAAAATATTAGGATATCTTTTGTTCTTAGATCCTCCGAAGGAAACTGCTGCCAATGCGGTTAAATCCCTTCAATCCCATGGAATATCGGTCAGAGTATTAACCGGAGATTCACCGGGAGTTGCAAAAGCAGTCTGCGGAAAAGTCGGAATACCGAATGAGAAAGCTCTTACCGGGGACGAGGTTGAAGCCATGTCCACAGATGAGTTAAAGAGTGCATTGGATGACTGTTGTATATTTGCAAAGCTGACACCTCTCCAGAAGGAAAGACTTGTGGAAACCTTCAGGGAAAAAGGTCACATTGTAGGTTACATGGGTGACGGAGTAAATGACGCAACGGCACTTAAAAAAACCGATATCGGCAT
>DAINSS010000023.1:14681-18054 GCA_036741195.1 Clostridiaceae bacterium
TGTTGACAGCGGTGTGGATATTGCAAAGCAAAGTGCAAATATCATTCTATTGGAAAATGACCTGAATATACTTGATGAGGGCGTTGTAGAAGGAAGATCAATATTCGGAAACATTATGAAGTATCTTAAAATGACAACAAGCTCCAACTTCGGGAATGTTCTCAGTATACTGTTTGCCGGATTATTCCTGCCGTTTTTACCGATGATATCAATCCAGATGTTGCTATTGAATTTGCTAAGCGATTTTTCCGGTGCTTCACTGCCTTGGGACAATGTGGACGAATCATATCTGGAAAAGCCGCAACCATGGGAAGCGAAAGGCATATTAAGATCCATGTTGGGATTCGGACCGGTAAGCTCCATATTTGACTTAACTACCTTCTTCTTCCTGTTTTTCTATATTTGCCCCATGATAGCAGGAGGTAAGTGGACTGATCCGGTAACAAACAAAGCATTGTTTATAATTGCATTCCATACGGGGTGGTTCTTGGAGAGTCTCTTGACCCAGACCCTGGTCATGCACGTATTAAGAACCGAAAAGCTTCCTTTTATTCAAAGCTGGGCTTCAAAGCAGGTCATAGCCGTAACTTCAATAATATTGGCGGTCGGGTTTGCATTGCCATATACACCCCTTGCAGGTTACTTTGGATTAAGGCCGCTACCACCCGTATTCTACGGATTCCTGGTATTGATCATAATAGGGTACTTCACACTGACACTGATAGTTAAGAAGATAATGAAGCAAAGATACGGAGCCATAATTTAACAGGATACAGTTTTTAAAATTAATAAATGTTTAAATCAAGGGGGTGGACTTTGATTTCTAAAATAAAAAGAGAAGTAAAACCCTTTAGATAATGTATAAATATACGTGGAATAACGGATAATTTAAAATAATGTAAAAATTTTCAAATCTATTTGACTTTAGATTCATTTAAGTATACCATTAGTACAATTTAATAAGTGTCTTGCGAAAAGAGGTCGCACCGAGCCAATAGTATTTTTATAAGAAAGGGGCTGGTGCCGAAGCAGTGAAACTGCTGGGGCCATACTTAAGAAGTGTGGAACTGTTTCCTGTCCGTTGCCCGATGGATAGGAATTGCGCTTTAGCAATGACAGGGCGATTGCAAGGTATAACCATACACCATGAGCATTCGCTCATGGTGTTTTTGTTATATAAAAAAGTTTGTTTAGTTACAAATAGAAGATTGTTTTGCTACAAATAAAAGACTGTAATTTTAATTATAGGAAGTAGAGTTAAGAATTATAAATATACAGCATATATTCAAAAAAATATGCTTGAGTTAAGATCTAAAATCAAAAAGTCATTGATAATCAAATGTTTAGACGACTGAATATTTATGAACAGAGGAGAAACAAATGAAGAGGAAAGTACTGAAATTCGGAGGCTCGTCTGTGGCAGATCTGGATAAGATGAGAGCCATAGCTGAGAAAATCAAGAAACGGAAGGAGGATGGTGAAGAACTGATAGTTGTTGTATCAGCCATGGGTAAAACTACAAATGCCTTGGTGGCAATGGCAAATGAAGCATCAAAGAATCCATCCAAACGTGAAGTGGATATGATTTTATCCACCGGAGAACAGGTTTCAATTGCTCTTCTTTCCATGATCTTAAATGAAATCGGAGCGGAAGCAGTCTCCCTTACAGGGTACCAAGCTGGGATATTGACTGAAGGTATGCATACTAAAACGAAGATAAGGGAAATAGATACAACAGCAATAGAAAAGCATCTCTCCGAAGGAAAGGTCGTAATAGTCGCAGGATTCCAAGGTTATAACGCAGCAGGTGAGATAACTACCTTAGGCAGGGGAGGATCGGATACTACGGCTGTGGCATTGGCAGCGATGTTAAAATGCGACTGTGAAATATATACGGATGTGGACGGTATCTACGGAGTTGATCCGAGACTTTATCCCGATGCTAAGAAGCTCGAGAGCATAACCTACGAAGAAATGAAGGAAATGGCGTTCTTGGGAGCAAAGGTAATGGAACCCAGATCCGTTGAAATTGCACAAAACTATAATGTTGTAATCCATGTAGGGTCAACCTTCAACGGAGGGGACGGCACAAATATCAAAGGGGTGGGGGATGAAATGGAGCAAAGAAGTATAACGGGACTATCGGTCGCAGAGAATATTATGATGGTCACCATCAGAAATCTAAAAGGTATGGGAGAGGGCATCGCAGAAGTATTCTCCAAGCTGGCAGATGAAGAAATCAATATAGACGTTATTAACCAGATTCCCGAGGAGGACGGAAAGGTAAGTCTTTCCTTCACTGCACCTTCTTCCGATATCGGGGTTGTAAGCCGGGTTCTTGACGGAATCTTTGAAAAGGACAAAGACTTGGAACTGGAAACCAGAGATGACCTGATTAAGGTATCGGTTGTGGGGTCCGGAATGAGAACGCAATCGGGAGTGGCCGCAAGGTTATTCAGACTTCTGGCAGAGCATAAAATGGAGTTTAAGCAGGTTTCCACCTCAGAGATTTCAATATCCTATACCATGGATAAAAGCTATAAGGAAAAAGCAGTAGAGGTTATTGCGAGAGAGTTCGGGTTATAAACAAGGGTAAAAATAAATTGAAATAAATGGATGACAGAAATAAAGAAACAAACGGGAAGACAGTAATAAAAAACAAAGGGTTAAAAACTAACAGAAAAACTGTAATAAAAAAATAGGAGGAAAAATCATGAATTTATGGAATGGAGCAGGGGTAGCTTTAATAACTCCGATGAATGACGGTAAAGTGGATTACGAAGTAATGGAACAGTTTATAAATTTTCAATTGGATAACGGAACCGATGCATTGATAATTGCGGGGACTACAGGGGAATCAGCCACTTTATCAAAGGAAGAAAAGCTGAAGATGTTCAAATTTACCATGGAGGTAGTTGAAGGCAGAGTGCCTGTGATTGCAGGTACAGGGTCAAACAATACTGCCGATTCCATTGCACTATCAAAAGCTGCAGAGGAGATTGGAGTAGACGGACTCTTACTTGTCACACCTTATTACAACAAGCCATCACAAAGAGGTTTATATGCTCATTTTGCTGCAATTGCCAACAGTGTAAAAATACCGGTAATTCTATATAACGTTCCCGGCAGAACCTCCGTTGACCTTTTGCCGGAAACAGTCATTGAACTGGCGAAAATTGACAACATAATGGCATTGAAGGAAGCTTCGGGACATCCGGAAAGATGTTCCCAAATCCTTCCCAATGTAAAGGAAGGGTTCAAGGTTTATTCCGGAAACGACAACGAGATATATGACTTTATGGTAAACGGAGGCCACGGGGTAATTTCAGTCCTTTCAAATGTTGCTCCCCAAGGTACTCATAATATAGTTGAA
>DAINSS010000023.1:18064-38698 GCA_036741195.1 Clostridiaceae bacterium
AAAGCTACTTAAACGGAGACCACGGAGCATCGGAAGTCGTACAGAGGTACTTTGACAAGCTTATTGCGGCACTGTTCATGGAAACCAATCCCGTACCTACAAAGGAAGCACTTAATATGATGGGTTATATGGCAGGGGATTTAAGACTGCCCTTAGTAGGTCTGACTGAAGAACACAGGGCTGAGCTGGAGTCGATATTAACCGAATACGGACTTATATCGGGTGATTAATATGAAGGTAGCCATATTTGGTTCAAAGGGACAGATGGGAAGAGTACTGACTGAACTCTACAGAAGCAGTGAACCGGACGTATCCCTGATCCTTCTCGGAAGAGATATTGATGTAGAATCGCTGATTGAAGAAAAACCGGATGTACTGATTGATTTTTCTCATAAAACTGCACTTAAAAAAGTACTGGATCTGGGTAAAATATTGAATATTCCCTTGGTCCTGGCAACCACCGGATATGACGAAGGGGACAGAGATTTAATAAGAGAAACCTCATCGGTTCTTCCCGTTTTTTACAGTGCAAACATGAGCCTCGGTGTTTATGTACTCAGAGAGCTTGTGGCAGAAGCAGTTTTATTTGTGGGAAGTGATTCTGATATTGAGTTGATTGAAAAACACCATAGAAAGAAAAAAGATTCGCCCAGCGGAACCGCAGTGATACTTTTACACTCGGTAAACAGTGCAGGCTTAGATTTAAAGCCTGTATATGGCAGAGAAGGTCAAAGCTTACGATCAGATAAGGAAATCGGAATACACTCTTTAAGGGGCGGAACCATTGTAGGAGAACATAGTGTTATTTTCTGCATGGACGGGGAGACTTTGGAGCTTAAACATACAGGGGAGTCAAAAACACTGTTTGCAAAAGGAGCAGTATCGGCGGCAAGGGAAATTATCGGGAAACCTGCCGGATTGTACGGCATGGATGATTTAATGAATTGGAGGAGCAGTAATGGGTAATGAGTTTTTAACAGATGCATATGAAATCGCAGCATACATCAAAAATGCAGTAAAAAAAACACCGGTGAAACTATATGCCATGGGTTCAATTGACTCCGGAGATTTAGCGGGTGTTGCAGATTACGGTCATGGCGATACACATATTATTTTCGGCGAAGCAAGTGAAGTTAATTCCATATTGGATAAGTACGGTGATAAGCTACAAAAGGTTGTATTAGAATGCGACAGAAGAAATTCTGCCATACCTTTACTGAATCTTTCGGGTATTGATGCAAGAATAGAACCGGGATCATATATAAGAGAATTTGTTACCATCGGCAAGGGAGCCGTAATAATGATGGGAGCAGTTATCAACATCGGGGCGGTAATCGGAGAAGGAACAATGGTTGATATGAATGCCGTTGTGGGAGCCAGGGGTACCATCGGCAAAAACTGCCACATCGGGGCAGGTGCTGTAATAGCAGGCGTTCTTGAACCACCATCCAAAACTCCGGTGATTATTGAAGACGGAGTTTTAATCGGAGCCAACGCAGTTGTTTTGGAGGGAGTAAGAATCGGAAAAAACAGCGTTATCGGAGCGGGAGCCGTAGTTACATCCGATATTCCTCCGGAAAGCGTGGCTGCAGGTTCTCCTGCAAAGGTTATTAAGCTGAAGGATGATAAAACAGAAGAAAAGACTAAGCTTATGGAAGATTTGAGGTAAGAAAATGAGTTTGAATGTAGATGACAGGACATATATACTTCCGCTGTATAAGCGGATTCCCTTGGAAATTGTAAAAGGTGAGGGTAGTTATCTTATTGATATTGAAGGGAATAAATATTTGGATTTTTTTTCGGGAATAGCCGTAAATATTTTAGGCCATGGGAATACCCAAGTAATTACAGCCATAAAGGATCAACTATATAAGTATATCCACCTGTCAAACTACTTCATTCAGAAATCCCAGGTTGAGCTTGCAAAGCTCCTGGTGGAGAACAGCTTTGCCGATAAGGTATTTTTTACAAATTCAGGCACAGAATCAGTGGAAGCCATGATAAAGCTTGCAAGAAAATACGGGATCGCCAAGAACAGGAACAAGGTTGATTTTGTAGCTTTGGAAAAGGGTTTCCACGGGCGGACAACGGGCAGTCTTGCACTTACGGCAAATAAAAATTACAAAGAACAATTCGGGGATTTAATAGGGAATGTGAAGCACATACCCATAAACGACACAGCTGCACTTTTGAATGCAGTTGATGACAATACCTGCGGAATAATTGTGGAACCCATCCAGGGAGAGGGAGGCATAAGTGAGGTTACACCTGAATTTGCGGTTTTGGTTAAATCCTTATGCTCTAAATACGATTGCTTGTTTTTGGTTGATGAAATTCAAACGGGTCTTCAAAGAACGGGAAGTCTTTTTGCATATGAGTATTGGGGAGTGGTACCCGATGCCATGACCCTTGGCAAAGGCCTCGGGGGCGGACTGCCTATTGGGGCTTTGCTAATCAATGAAAAGTACAGCAGGGTTTTACAACCGGGAGACCATGGCTCTACATTTGGTGCCAATCCTGTTGCCTGCGCTGCCGGAGTTGAAGTATTAAAGATACTCAACAGTGAGAAATTTAAGAATGACTTAAGAAATAGTTCAGAGTTTTTGAAAGATGGACTTTTGGATTTAAAGAAAAAGTATCCGGCAGTTATCAAAGACATCAGGGGCAGAGGGTTAATGCTTGGTATTGATGCGGGAGAATATGCCGAAAGCATTAAGGATATTGCTCTAAAGCACAAACTGCTTCTTAATGTAACAAGTAAAACCGTAATCAGATTGCTTCCTCCCTTAAATATCAGCCCTGACGAAGTACACATTTTTTTGAAGACTTTGGATGAGGTTTTAAAGGAGATATCAAGCATCATTAATTAATACTTACGGACTAAATTGAATTAACATGGTTAGGATTAAGTGTATTAACTTAAAATTATTATTCTATATAATATATTTATGAAGCTTAAAAGGGAGGCGATGTGATTGGCTTCTGAGAATTTAGTAACCATATTCAGGAGAGATCTGCATAAAATACCGGAGATTGGTTTCAGGGAGCATAAGACATCCGATTATTTGAAGAGAGCATTGGTAAGAATGGGATACAAGCCTTTTTCAGTTGCCGGAACCGGTGTAGCGGTACATATTAAGGGTAATTCTGATGAAACAATTGCATTCAGAGCAGACATGGATGGGTTGCCGATAATGGAAGAAACCGAACTGGACTTTAAGTCGGAAAATCCATTTATGATGCATGCCTGCGGCCATGACGGGCATATGTCAATGCTGCTTGGGTTAGCCAGAGCACTAAACGATTTTGATGTTTTTGAAAAATCAATCCTTCTTTTGTTTCAACCTGCTGAAGAAGGCCCCGGAGGAGCAAAGGTTATTATTGAAGAGGGTATATTGGAGAAATATAATGTCAAAGAGATATACGGATTCCACCTTTATCCGGGACTGGATGAAGGATTTATCGGCTGCCGCCCGGGACCGTTCATGGCGAGAAGCGGTGAATTTGACATTGAAATTTTCGGAATACAGTCACATGCAGGACTTCCTCACCATGGGAGGGATGCATTGATAGCCGGTGTTGACTTAGTAGCAGACTTCAATAATATCATCGCCCGAAACTTTGATCCTTCAGATCCTGTAGTAATTAATGTAGGAAAATTCAGATCGGGGCAAACCAGAAATACTGTTTCCGACTACACTGAAATAAATGGGACAATACGTGCATTCAGCCAGATTTCATACGACTTCGTCAAATCCAGGATTGAGGATAAAGTAAAGGGAATAAAAATCAGCCATAATTTATCAGCGGAATTAACTATCAGAGACTTTTATCCGGAAGTAAACAATGATTTAAAACTTTTAAGAGAAATATCAGAAACTACTACAAATTTAAAATTCGTGAACATTGATCCATTAATGCTTTCAGAAGACTTTTCTTATTATCTAGAAAAAGTACCCGGAGTATTTATGATGCTGGGATGCGGAAACACAGAAAAAGGATATGATAATCCGTTGCACAGCAGTAAGTTCAATTTTGACGAAAAAGTGTTGATAGACGGAATTTTACTGTATGTCAACTTTCTGATCAAAAAGCAAGTAATATTCAACATATAAAAACATGACCGGGTTAGTCGTTTGTCACGATTAACC
The DNA here is from genome assembly GCA_036741195.1 of Clostridiaceae bacterium. Lineage (GTDB taxonomy): Bacteria > Bacillota > Clostridia > Clostridiales > Clostridiaceae > JG1575. The sequence continues at coordinate 22,216 of DAINSS010000023.1, forward strand.
GGTCATGTTTATTTCTTAAACTGTAGGGTTTGCTTAAAATATGTATTTCTTAAAATGATGTTTCGATCAAATACTTGGCAAGGTCGATAACTCTGTTTGAGTAACCCCACTCATTGTCATACCAGCTGCAGATTTTAAAGAATCTTTTTTCACCAGGCAGGTTATTGGCAAGTGTGGTGCCTGAGTCATAAATTGATGAACGGGCATCATGGATGAAGTCTGTGGATACAAGCTCTTCATCGGTGTAACCAAGTACATCTTTAAGATATGTCTGTGATGCCTTAAGCATTAATGCATCTATTTCCTGAATCGATGTATCCCTTCCGGCTGTAAAGGTCAAGTCAACAACCGAACCTGCAGGAACCGGAACTCTGAAGGACATACCCGAAAGTTTTCCTTTAACCTCAGGAAGAACCAGGCCAACTGCTTTGGCTGCGCCCGTACTTGATGGAATGATATTCAAGTTTGCCGCTCTTCCGCCCTTCCAGTTTCTCTTTGTGGCGTTATCCAAGACATTCTGACTGGATGTATAAGCATGGACTGTTGTCATAAGGCCTTTCTCAAGTCCTATACCCTCTTTTAAAAGCACATGGACTAAGGGAGCCAGACAGTTTGTGGTACATGATGCGTTTGAAACCATATCGTGTATTTTAGGATCATATTCAGTATGGTTTACACCGTATACCAATGTTTTCATATCATCCTTAGCCGGAGCTGTAAGAATAACTTTTTTAGCACCTGCTTTAATATGGTTATAAACGGATTTAGAGTCAGTGAACAAACCGGTGGATTCAATTACGATATCAACACCAAGCTCCTTCCACGGAAGATCCTCGGCACTTGATGTTCCTTTAATACATTTTATCTCATACCCGTTAACAATGATGATGTCATCATTCTCAAGATTAGGATCACTTTTTCTCGTTGCTATCACTCCCGGGAATCTTCCCTGGGTTGAATCATACTTCAATTGATAGGCAAAGTTCTTAGCGTCGTCTGATCTTTTTACCAATGCCACCACTTCAAAATCTTCCCCGAGCATTCCTCTTGATGCCATTGCATTTAAAGTCATTCTACCGATTCTTCCAAATCCGTTGATCGCTATTCTCTTTCGCATTACATCCTCCTACACAATCACAATCATATTTCATTTTCTTACTTTGAATTAAAATTCTAAATTTCGTCCTGCATCAATTCATTGATAAATAATAGTAAAACACTTCAAAGTGGGACAGGATGAGTCCCGAAATATAAGGTCCCCCAGGATATTTTCCAAAAACAATGATGCAGAATATTGATTAATGTTGATACAGATTTAAATCAATTTGTATATTATCTCTACATCAATCAATGAAGTTGTTTGATGCGGATGATAAACAAAACTTTACTGTTTTCAACGTAAAAGACGATGAAATATGATTTGAATATCCCGATCGCCTGCTACCCGATAATTATAACAAGTTGTATACAGATTGTGAACTGTGCGGATTCTCCACAATTCACGGGAAATGAGTTGAAAATCATAAATCCGTCATTTAATCACTATTCTAAAAATCTAACTTGTAGAGAAATTGAAGAATTTTATCATTATAGTAAAAAAACATAGAATACATAAAAAATATTAAATTTTTATCGCCCTTATTTGTTTACTATGACAAAAAAATATCATCAGGGACAGAAAATGTCCCGGTTATTATACCCGGATTAATGTAATATTTTAATCAATTGTTTATGTGTTTTCGAATAAATGTCATCCTGTTTTCGAAGTAACAACTTGAAACTTAAAGACTGATACAACTATTTATTAATTCTAGTACAGATACGGCTGGAAAAAGAGTAGATTGTCAGAAAACAGCAATCTTGAATACATTCAAGTTTGCTATAAATATGCACTAATGTTTGCTGAAGAATTCAATTGTCCAAAATCCAATTTACTCTGATATGCATGGATTTATTATATTTTCTAAGAAATGTTACAGTTAAAAAAACTTTGTATTAATATGTATAATGTCGTATGATTATAACAAATAAAATATCATTATTAAGAAAGGGGTTCATATGGAAAAGCTTGAAATTCTAATTACCATGTCCTTATATATGGCAGCAATAATAGGGATTGGCTTTTACTACTATAAAAAGGCTAATCAAAGTTCGGAAAATTACTTTTTAGGGGGCAGAACACTGGGTCCATGGGTAACTGCAATGTCTGCAGAAGCCTCTGACATGAGCGGATGGCTGCTTATGGGACTGCCGGGAGTTGCTTACTGGCTTGGTATTTCAGATGCCATGTGGACCGCAATAGGTCTTTTTGCAGGTACGGCATTAAACTGGATCATAGTATCCAGAAGACTCAGATTTTACTCTGAAAAGACAGAGTCCATAACACTTCCGGAATTCTTCTCAGCCAGATTCCATGAAGAAAAAAAGGTTATTTTAACAATATCCTCAGTATTCATCTTCATCTTCTTCTCAGTATATGCAGCAAGCTGTTTTGTTACCTTCGGAAAGCTCTTCTCGGCTTTATTCGGTCAACCATACATTCAAATGATGATTGCAGGTGCGGTATTCGTGGTATTCTACACCTTTGTAGGGGGGTTCCTCGCTGAAAGTGTATCAGACTTTATGCAGGCCATAGTAATGATAATATCACTGCTGTTTGTTTTGGTAGGCGGTATCATGGTAAGCGGTGGCTTGGATAACGTCATTAACAATTTAAATAAGATACCGGGATTTTTGGATATGTTCGGAATAGCTACGCCGGTGATGGAAAACGGAGTACAGAAGATTGCGGAAGGTTCTCCCGTATTCGGACCTGCAGGCAATTACTCACTGTTAAGCGTTGTTTCAACTATGGCTTGGGGGGTAGGATATTTTGGTATGCCGCAGGTTCTGCTCCGATTCATGGCAATCAGGGATGCAGATGAACTTGGTAAATCAAAAGTCATCGCTATTATCTGGTGTTCAATTTCATTGTTTGTAGCAGTATTTATCGGTCTTCTCGGAAGAGACTTATACCCTGCAGAATTAACAACCTCGGCAGCATCGGAAACAGTTTTCATCCTGTTGACAACTAAGCTGTTCCCGCCGCTGCTGGCAGGAATTGTTATGGCGGGTATATTGGCGGCAACAATAAGTTCTGCTGACTCATACCTTCTTATAGCAGCAAGCGCATTTGCAAAGAATATTTATGGTCTTGTAAAAAAAGATGTTGAAGACAAAGAAGTTATGAAGATGTCTAGGATAATACTACTTGTACTGACCGTTATAGGTATAATTATTGCACTTGATGAAAAGTCCATAATATTCCAGGTAGTCAGCTTTGCATGGGCAGGCTTTGGTGCCACCTTCGGACCTTTGATGTTATTCTCCTTATTCTGGAGAAAGATAACAAGAAAGGGTGCAATTGCAGGTATGCTGTCCGGCGGTATAACAGTATTCGTTTGGAAGCTTTTAATCAAGCCAATGGGCGGAGTATTCGGAATATATGAGCTTCTGCCGGCCTTCTTGATATCCTGTGCATTCATTATCGTTGTATCATTAATGGATAAAGATATTGATCAGAAGATTCTCAATGAATTTGATGAAGTAAAAGAAGCAAGTAAGTAGAAAACTAATCAGATAAATAAACTGGGATATTCTCGTGTCAACCTTAAGTTGAGCATATGAAATCTCAGTTTTATTTTTTGATTCTAAAGTACTGATATAAACATTCTTTTAGTTTGTCTACACCGGTAAAATGGTATAATTTTCGTAAATAAAACACAGAAATTTTAAAAGGAGTTTGGGACTCATGAACATACTTATATTGAACTGCGGAAGTTTATCAATTAAATTAAGATAGCTGTAATGCCCCAATATGACGTGGTCATAGAAGGTGGAGTTGAAAGAGTAGGCTATGAGGACGCAATATTCTCATACAAGATCTGTAGTTCGGCTTCGGTTAAAAAACAGGTCACAAGGATTAACAACCATGAAGAAGGTATCAGTAAAATTCTAGATACGATATTCAATGACAGTGATACAGGCATCACTCCTTCTTCTATCAATGCCGTAGGCCACAGGATTGTTCAGGGAGGCAGCAAGCATAATGTATCTGTGCCGATTACCACAGAAGTTACAGTTTATATCGAAAGTATCAAAGACCTTGCACCATTGCATAATCCAAACCATCTTGCCGGGATTTATGCCTGTGAGAAACTTTTAAAGGATATACCCCAGGTTGCTGTTTTTGACAACGGGTTCCATATGACAGTTCCAAAGAGTGCCTATACATACGGACTACCCCATGAGTTATGTGAGAAATACGGAGTAAGAAAATACGGTTTCCACGGAATTGCATTCAGATCCATGGCAGAAGAGGCAGAAATTCTTCTTGGTGATTCCTATAAGAAATATAAGATTGTTAATATGATGCTGGGTTCCGGTACCACCGCAAATGCACTTAAATACGGTGAGTCTGTTGAAGTAAGCACAGGCTTTACTCCTCAGGAGGGGTTGATTCAATCCACAAGGGCAGGGGATCTGGATACTGCCGCCGTACTTTACATCATGGATAAGGAAGGAATGTCAATTGAAGAAGGTGTGGACCTTATAAACAAGAAAAGCGGATGGAAGGGAATGTCCGGATTAAGCAATGACATGAGGGATATTTACATTGCTGCAAACTCAGGAAACGATCTGGCCAAGCTTACCATAGACACAGTCTGCCACAGATTCAAAAAATATATCGGAGCTTATTCAGCCATAATGGACGGAGTGGATATACTGGTATTCTCAGGCGGTCTCGGACAAAATGCCTGGTATATAAGGGAGAAGGTATGTTCAGGTTTGGACTTCATGGGAATAAGCTTAGACATGAATAAAAATAAGGAACTGAAGGGCTCAGGCTTTATAAATACGGAAGATTCAAAGGTTAAAATCCTTGTGGTAAAAGTAAATGAAGAAAAGATAATTGCCGAAGATACCTATGCAATTTTAAAGTAAAAGGAAAGTAATAAGGGTGTGACATCATGGAAATAGTCAGAGTGACAAAAAATAACTCAAAAAAAGTGAGCCGAATTTATGCAGAAGGTTGGAAGATAGGATATCAGGGAATAATAGATCAAGATTATCTAGACTCCATACCAATGGACAGATGGGCAAATAAATTGGACAACAGTAAGTTTCAAGGATTTGTATTGGTGGAAAACCATGAGTATATTGCCACCTCCACAGTTGCTCCGGCACGGGACGGGGAATTGGAAGGGTGGGGAGAAATAATATCCATGTATGTACTCCCAAAATATTTCAGAAAAGGATACGGGAGCGTAATGTTCCGATTTTCTGTGGAAAAACTAAAAGAAATGGGATTTAACAAAATCTATCTATGGGTTCTTGATAATAATGAAAGGGCTAAGGCTTTTTATTCCAATAACGGATTTATACCAACAGAGAAGACCAAAACCATAATGCTTGGAGAAAAATCCTATAAAGAAAGAATGTATATATCAAAGGAAGAGTAGTTAAATCATCCAAATAACTTCTAAATTTATCAGGCTGCAACAGCATATGAACGCTGTTGCAGCCTGGAGTGTTTCTTAAAGAGTATTTTGTTACTTCTTTCTCTTCTCAAAGTCCTCTTCGATCTCATCCTTCCAGGAATCACTGATGGAATTGTTAGATCGGAATTCGCAAACTGCTTCGGACATTATTTTATAATTAAGCTTGGTTCCTCTGGAATCTGACATATAGTTTGCAGCTCTGTCCCTGGAGATTCCGATATCATCAGCCATCTTTGCAGCATCAAGGTTTGCCCCTAAAAATATGAACTCCCAACCTGCTTCCCGCTTTGCAGTAATCATTCTTTTGATTTTTGAGTAGCTGAAATTATGGCTGGCGTTTTCCATTCCGTCAGTGGTGATGACAAATATAACCTTCTCCGGTTTTTCATCCTCCAAGGTACGTTTTTGAGCATTAGAAATTTTTTCGATGGATTGACCGACAGCATCCAGAAGTGCAGTGGAACCGCGGACATAGTAATCCTCAGAAGTAAGTAACGGAACTCCTTTTAAGTTCATTCTGTCGTGGAGAAGTTCAAAATCATGGTCGAATAGCACAGTGGTCAATATACATTCACCCTGAACCTCTTTTTGCTTTTCAATCATGGAATTGAAACCGCCTATAGTATCCTTCTCTAAACCAGACATGGAACCGCTTCTGTCCAATATAAAAACCAACTCTGTTAGATCTTTTTTCATTAAAATACCTCCTAAGTATTATCATTAATCTTTTCCTTGATTTGATAATACCTTTGGAGGCATTTCGAGTGGTCGCCGGATAAGCGACATTTTAATGTTCATATGAAGAAGCGACATTTTTATTGTGAGCCCATGAAATAGACTTTTTAGTATTAAAACTGAATTATGCTCCTAAAAGTGCCTCTCCGAAGCTGAAGAGGAGCTCGTTTATCTTATAAATATTATATTCAGAGTTTTTAATGAAGTACTCAATTATTAGGTCTGCCCTGTTGCTGGGTGATAATGCGAAGCCGGCTGTACGCAATAGCTCATTGGTTTCGTCCAAGTTAAGGTTTAAAGCGATTGCCAGTGAAATTACCGTATTCTTGCTTGGCTTATATTTCTCATTACTCCTGATTTTAGAGAATAGTTTCCTGTCCATGTTCGCTTTTTTGTAAACTTCCGGGTCTGTCAGGTTTCTTTCGTCAATGAGCCTTAAAAGCATTTTTGAAAAAGTCTCACCGGTTATGTCGAACATGGAGTGGTAGCCTGCTCTTGCTAGGGTTTTATCCCTTTGGGGAACATAGGGTGATTCCTGAATGGTGTACTGATTACCGTAGCTCTCAATCGGAAGATTCAATTTCAATCTTCGCAGTCTTTTATCCTTTGTTGGTTTGACGTAGTTTAAAGTGGTATATTCAAGGACCTCTCTTTTAACTTCGGTATCCAAGTAGGGCAGATTGTTGTCAAATAACACAAGGTACACTGACATTTCATTGCTTATAAGAAAATCATTTATTGCAGCTTTTGCAACGCTGAATGCCTCCTCCTTTGGATATCCGTATATACCAGAGGAGATCAGCGGAAAGGCAATGGATTCAAGGTTGTTCTCTGAGGCCAGCTTCATTGATTCAAAATATGCCGAATAAAGGAGGTTCTCCTCATTATTGTTTCCGCCGCGCCAAACCGGACCCACGGCATGAATGATATATTTCGCCTTTAATTTATATCCTTTTGTAATTACGGCACTGCCCGTCGGACAATGTCCTATTTTGTTGCATTCTTCCTGAAGGAGGGGTGAATCCGCCGCAGAGAAAATTGCACCGCAAACTCCGCCGCCGCGCTGGAGCAGATTATTGGCAGCATTTACTATGGCATCTACCTTCATTTTTGTAATGTCACCCTGGACTATTTGAAACGGCATATATATTCCTCCTTTAATTCATTCAAAGGCTTTATTATTGTAAAAGCTTAAACTCTTAATTTGATTATAAGATATTGTATGGAAGTTTGGTAAGGTTAAGGAAAAGGTAAAAGGCTTTTGATTTTTGATCAAAAGCCTTTTAAAGAAAGTGTGGGTTTAGTTAAATAGGTGAATCATTTGGAAATGGTTATTGAACCAATTTCCAAGGGTTTTAGTCAAGCTGGATGCTGCCCATGTTAAGGTCGTAGTATCTGCCCTTCTGGTTCATCAGGTCATCATGGTCTCCGCGTTCAACTATTCTTCCGTTTTCCAGTACTATAATCGCATTGGAATGTCTTACCGTAGAGAGTCTGTGGGCAATTACAAAGGTCGTTCTGCCCATCATGAGCTTATCCATACCTCTTTCAATAGCAAGCTCTGTTCTGGTGTCAACGGAGGATGTTGCTTCATCCAGGATAAGAATCACAGGATCTGCAATGGCTGCCCTGGCAATTGAAATAAGCTGTCTTTCACCCTGTGACAGTGAGCCTCCGTCTGCGGTGAGCAGGGTATTGTATCCATCCTTAAGCTGCAGGATGAAGTCATGTGCATTGGCAAGCTTTGCCGCCTCATATACTTCTTCATCCGTTGCATCCAATCTTCCATACCTGATGTTCTCCATTATGGTATCTGTAAATAAGTGGACATCCTGAAGAACAATACTCATTATGCTTCTTAAATCGAACTTGTCTATTCTTCTTATATCTATTCCATCTATTGTAATAGAGCCGTCCTGTATATCATAGAACCTGTTGATCAGGTTTGTTATGGTGGTTTTACCTGCTCCCGTGGAACCTACAAATGCAATTTTCTGGCCCGGCTTTGCGTAGAGGGAAATATCATTTAAAACCTGTTTACCCATGGTATAACCAAAGTCAACATCGGTAAATTTAACATGACCGAGTACAGGGACACTTTCTACTGTTCCGTCCGCCTGAGGCACCATCCAGCACAGATCCTTCTTGCCCTCGCAACCGCCATGTAATTTCACATCACCGGTCATATCCTCAGGGGTGGCATCGAGTATTTTGAAAATTCTCTCAGCTCCGGCTATTGCCGCAAGTATAGAGTTAAGCTGGTTTGATACCATGGCAATGGGCCTTGAAATGGTTCTTGTATATTGCAGGAATGCCGCAATGTTTCCGATTGTCAGGCTCTTGGTCATGACAAACACCGATCCTAACATGGCAACCAACGCATACATGACATAGGATAGGCTGCCTACAACCGGCATCATCATGACGCCATATGTGGAAGCGTTTGTTGCTGCAACCCTAAGCTTTTCACTGGTTGCTTCAAAGCTTTCGATTGCTCTGTCCTCATAGTTGAATACCTTGACGACTTTTTGAGCAGTAACCATTTCTTCAACAAAACTGTTCATCTCACTCATTTTAGCCTGTCTTTCCCTGAAGTTTCTGCTTGATTTTGAAGCAATGAACTTAATGGACAAAAGCATGAATGTCATAACGACAACCACTATCAAAGTCAGCCTGAAATCCAGAAGGATCATCATAATAAATGAACCTATCACCATGACCCCTGAGGTTACGATTTGATTCAAGCTCTGCTCCAAGGCCTGATTAAGAAGATCCATGTCATTGGTAAATGAAGACATGGTGACTCCGTGGCCCTGGGCATCATAGTAGGATACTGGAAGTCCCTGTATCTTATGGAATAACTCTTCCCTGATTCTGTAAACAACTCTTTGTGCCAGCCTTGCCATGAATAAACTGCCAAAATAATCGGAAGCGGCTATGACTGCCACCAATACAATCATGATTGCAAGATAACCAAGAAGCTTTTCAACGGATCTGTCAGTCAGCAGGGAATCAACAATAGGGCTTAACATGGCATTGGATGCAATTGCCGATAATGATGATATGAATATCAGGGACATTCCTGCAAAGAACAGGAATTTATAATACTTAAGATATGAAAATATCCTTATCAGTGTTTTTGTGGGGTTTGCAGGCATTACCCTGGATTTTTTTCCTTCCATTAAACTGCCAACCCCCTTTGTTGTGATTCCATTATTTCTCTGTAGACCTTTGAACTTTGGATTAGCTCTTCATGGGTACCCATGGCCTCAACCTCACCCTTGTCCATGACAATGATGCGGTCAGAATCTTCAATGGAAGATATTCTTTGAGCAATTATGAGCTTTGTTATTCCTTTAAGATCATTTTTGAAGGATCTTCTTAAAAGCTCATCGGTAGCTGTATCAACGGCACTTGTGGAGTCATCCAGAACGATGATCTTAGGGTTCTTCATCAAAGCTCTCGCTATGGTAAGCCTTTGTTTCTGCCCTCCTGAGAAGTTTGCACCGCCCTGGGCAACGGGATGGTTTAGTCCGTCTGTGAGTTTTGAGACGAATTCCCATGCCTGGGCATGTTTTAAGTTCTCAACTATCTTAGCATCAGAAGCATTCTCATCACCCCAGAGCATATTGCTTCTTATGGTCCCTGAAATTAAAGTATTCTTCTGAAGAACAAAGGCAATAGAATCCCTTAATTTCTCCATGTCATATTCCTTGACATTGTGACCGCCTACTAAGACCTCGCCTTGAATAACATCATAAAGCCTCGGTATCATCTGGACCAAAGTGGATTTGGAAGAACCCGTACTTCCTATGATGCCAATCGTTTCTCCTGATTTTATCTTTATGTTTATATTCTTTAAAATGTCATCTACATAACCAGGATATCTGAAACAAACATCCTTGAATTCAATGGAGCCGTCAGATATTGTTTCCATGGGTTTTACCGGATTTTTTATTTCCGATTCGGTTTCCAAAACTTCAATGAGCCTTCCCGCAGAAGCCTGACCGCGTGTCAGTTGCATAAAATACATGGACATCATCATCAGGGAAATCATGATCTGTACAACGTAGGTTACAAAGGCAATAAGTTCTCCGCCTGTAAGTGTACCTCCCATAATCTGTAGTCCGCCGAACCATAAAACAGCAACGATACATCCGTAGATTACAATGCTCATAATGGGGGAGAAGAATACGATTATTGAAATAGCCTTTAAAGCGGTATTCTGCAGATCGTCATTTTTAATCTTAAATCTTTTCTCTTCAAAGCTTTGTCTGTTAAAGGACTTTACAACCCTAATCCCTATTAGGTTTTCCTGAACTATGGCATTTATACCGTCCACTTTTTTCTGAAGAAGGGTGAACATGGGTCTTGCCTTTTTAAGGAGCAGATATGTGGAAATAACCACTATCGGGATTGCCACAGTGAATACCAGTGCAAGCTGAGAATTGACTGTGAATGCCATGATCAATGCGAATACCATCATAAAGGGTGCTCTGATGGCCATTCTCAAGCTCATCATAGTAACCATTCCAAGGGTGTCACAGTCTGTAGTTATCCTTGTTATTAAAGACGGGACGCTCATATTGTCTATATTTGTGAAGGAGAAGGTCTGAATTTTCTTATAGGCTGCATTTCTGATTTCAGTTGCAAAACCGTAACCGGCTGTTGCACCGAGTCTGGAGCTTATAACTCCCATGACCATTCCGCTCATGGAAAGGGCTATCATAAGAAGTCCTGTTTTTATTACAAAATCAGTATCATTATTCTTAATACCAATATCCACTATTCTTGCCATTAAAAACGGAACCAGAATATCGGTGAAAACTTCCAGAATCATTAAAAGCGGGCACAGTATGGCATATAGTTTGTATTTTTTCATATAAGGCAATAGCTTTTTTAGCATGACATCAACTCCTTTTTGTAATTTCTACTGCATTGTCTGCAAGTATTGTCAGCTTATCCAGAAGATCCGTTATCTCTTCTTCTTTAAGCCCTTCCGTAATACCGGATATCCATTCTTTCTGGCAGCTTTTTATTACCGGCCTTAAGGCTTTACCCTCATCCGTCAGGTTTATTATATAGGCCCTGCCGTCATTGATATCCTTTTTTCTTGTTATATAACCCTTTTTTTCCAAGGAACTCATTATCCTTGTAACTAAAGCTTCATCCAAATTAAGATGGTCGGACATGTATTTCTGATTAATTCCTTTGTCCGGCATATGTACCAGGAAAATCAATTCTGTCTGGTTTAATCCCAGGTGACCCAGCTTAGCCTGCATGAAGATTTGGCCTTTCCTGTAAATGACAGATACCCATTTACCTATACTTCCTGTTGGTCTTTCCAATATTCTACCTCCCAACAATTTATCTAAAAAATCAAAAGGGCTGATCAATTAAATTGCTTGACTAATCAACTATATTACTTTATCAATATTTACTTGATTAGTCAAGGAATAAAGGTGTTGCAAATCATATATAATATAGATGGGATATTTTATTAATTTTTAAATTAGTCCGGATCTTTTACGAAGTAACTTTCATACCCCGATAAAGGCAGGTGAGCTCATGAAGGATGACTATGACTGGATGATGTCTCAGATAAGAAGTATGGGGCGGGGAATAGCACAAATCCTGTTTCGAAAAAAAGAAACCAAGAATATTTATTTTCAGGTTGAAACCTCAGGGGATGACATTGGGAACAGAAAGAGAGTCCTGAGGGAACTAATTGCCAAGGGCATGCTTAATGAAGCCGAAAATAATTTGTTTGAGTGGAAGTTCAATAACGAAGCCAATGCTTTGACCCTTGCCATGTGGTTTTACGGAACTCTTCAAAAAATGTCTGATGAGGAGCTTGAAAAATATGATTTTACCCGTGATGAAATAAGAGAGGGGATAAAAGAAATGTTCAAGGATCATCCGATTAGAGATATTAAGGATTTGGAGAAGCCGCAGTAACGGACTTGACCATATTTTTGTGGTTAAAAACCCGAAATAGATATACAATACAAAACATACGGGTAAATATTAATATAATCAATTAAGTAGTTTTATAAATGCACCAACAGGAGGGATATATATGTCTGAAATAGTAAAGCCGTCGATACTGCCTGGGTTTATGGAATTATTGCCAAAGGACCAGATACAGTTCAACAGAATCAAAGAGGTCATTCGCCAGACCTATGAGGAATTCGGGTTCCTACCGCTGGATACACCTCTACTTGAAAAAAGTGAGGTTTTATTGGCCAAGGGTCAGGGAGAAACAGAAAAGCAGGTTTACAGATTTGAAAAGGGAAGTGCTGACATATCCATGAGGTTTGACTTGACTGTTCCTCTGGCAAGATATGTTGCCCAGCATTATTCCGACCTTAATTTTCCCTTCAGAAGATACCATATTGCCAAAGTATACAGGGGAGAGAGAAACCAGAGAGGCAGATACAGAGAGTTCTACCAGTGTGATATAGATACAATCGGGGAAAATTCCCTGGATATTATAAATGATGCAGAAATACCGGCAGTAATATACAACCTTTTCTCAAGGCTTGATATAGGAGATTTCACAATAAGAATCAACAACAGAAAGGTACTGAAAGGCTTTTTTGAAAGCCTTGGAATATCGGATTCACAAAGTGTTTTGAGAATTGTGGATAAGGTGGAGAAAATCGGTGCCGAGAATGTTGTAAAAGAGATTACCGAGCTGGGTATTACAGAGAACGCAGCAAAGTCAATAATGGACTTTATCAGTGTCAAGGGTACAAACGGGGAGAAAATCCAACAGCTTAAAGACATGAATATTGATAATGAAGTGTTCACAGAAGGACTGGGGGAGATCGAGCAGGTATTTGAATACCTTAAATCCTTCCAGGTGCCTGAAAAGAATACGAATTTCGATCTTACGATAGCAAGAGGTCTTGACTACTATACAGGCACAGTTTATGAAACAATGCTAAATTCCCATCCGGAAATCGGCAGTATTTGTTCCGGCGGAAGATATGACGACTTGGCCGGATTCTATACAAAGCAGAAGCTTCCGGGAGTAGGGATAAGCATAGGTCTTACAAGACTGTTCTTCCAGTTGAAGGACGCCGGAATCATAAAGGACGAAGAGAATACATTAAGCGATGTATTGATAATCCCCTTTGACGGCTTTGTAAAAGATGCAATCAGTCTTGCAACTGAGCTCAGAAAGAGCGGAGTCAAGGTATTCCTGTATACAGAAAAAGCCAAGCTTGGCAAAAAGATGAAGTATGCCGACGGATTGTCCATACCATATACAATCATGGTGGGAGAGGATGAAGTCAAAAACCGTAAGTTTATGTTCAAGGATATGAAATCAGGTGAGCAGGAAGCATTGTCCTTAGGGGATATAGCAAAGAAATTCAATAAGTAATTTATTGGATTTAAATGATGAAATAAATTTAAGAAGGTGGGTTTCAGACAGTATTGGTCTGAAGCCAACCTTTTTTTAAAGGGGAATAATATTCTAAGAGTTAAAAAATCTAAGAGTATAAAAAAATCTGAGTTTTTAATTTTTAGTTTTAATAAGGTTGAGTGATATTATTTCACCTCTTTTTAAGGAAATTTTGCTACTCTTGGTACATAACAATTTCGGAGGATATTTTTATGACTGAAACATCAAAGGAAAGAATGTCAGAGGCACAGGTTTTGTTTGAAAAGATAAAAGAAGACAATGTAAAGCTGAGAGAATTCAAAGAATCTTTGACCGGTATAACCGAGAGAATGGATGAGATGCTCAAATACTATGAAAACCAGTGGATGCAGGACATGGAGGAGCTCTATGACAAGGGTGAGAACATGGAAGTCATGGGAGAGGATCCAATATACAATGAACTGGTTGACCAGGATATTGTAATAAAAGAAATTCTTCTAAAATGTGCCGAGTATATCAACAGATAACTGATTTTTCAAATTAACTGCAAGGAGTGGTCATTTTGGATAAAAGAAAAGAACTGATGGAAGCCAGGGAAGCGTCAAACGAAGTCATTGAACTACTTGATTTGGCAATAAGTAAACTTAAAAGTGCCAAAAACTGGGGTATATGGGATATTATGGGCGGAGGCCTGATTTCAAACCTTATTAAGAGAAATAAAATATCCTCTGCCAATCAGCTTATTCAGGAGCTTAACATAGCAATGAAAAGCCTCATGGGAGAGCTGGATGACATTGACATGAAAGCCTTGTACGGGTTAAGTGAGACCACCTGGGATCTGTTCTTTGATATAGGCTTCGACAATATATTTACCGATGTCCGTGTTCAAAGAGAAATCAGTTCAAATCTGAATAAACTGGAATCCTTGAAGGAAAAGATAACTCAGATAAGATCCGAAGTGGACGGCCAACTTAAAAGGATGTAACTGCAGTTCGTTTCATATTGATTTACAATGTTTTATATAAAGGAAAGCCAGGGAGTGAATCTGCCTGGCTTCATTTATAACTAAAGTCTTGAAGTTAGTCTATATTTTTTCTATCATGTCATTTATTGCCTTACCAGCGGCAACCATTGGAGTTACGTTGACATCGTGATCCAATTGGAATTCCAGGATGTTTATGCCATGGAATACATCATTTGAAGCCAAGAGCTCTTTCAAGGTCGCCTTATCATGGAAGCTGCCGGTGTAGTTTACGCCGTATGCCTTGCATAGGGTAGGTAAATCCAAGGAATCATAAAGGTCTGTGTCAGAGTATCTTTTTTCATTGAAGACATTCTGCCACTGACGTACCATTCCAAGGGTATGGTTGTTGAACAGCACTATTGTAAGGTCCAGATTATATTTTCTTGCTGTCAGAAGCTCGTTCTGGTTCATTCTGAAGGAGCCGTCGCCTGTGATTAAAACAACCTTCTTATTTGGCATTCCTACCTTTGCCCCGATTGCAGCTCCAAGGCCGAAGCCCATGGTGCCGAGACCGCCGGAGGTTAGAAGGGTATCCGGGTCTGTAAACATCCAGTTTCTGACTGTCCACATCTGATGCTGCCCCACATCCGTTGCTACGATTGTGCCCTCCGGAAAATGCTCCTGGACTGTATCCAAAACTACGGCAGGGAGGAAGCCCTCTTCAATTTCCTGAGTCTTCGTGGCATAGTGCTTATCAACAAATCTTACGTCTTTCAGTTCCTCATACAGAAGATCCAATACATCATTCATATCACCCAGGATTTGAATGTCCACATCCACATTTTTACCAAATTCAGTTTCATCCGTATCAACCTGGATGATTTTTGCTTCAGGGGAGAATCCCTTTCTATGTCCTATGGCTCTGTCAGAGAATCTTACCCCGAGTCCCAGGACACAGTCTGCGTTATAGACTAAAAGATTCGTTTCCTTGTCACCGTGCATTCCCACTATTCCATAGGACAGGGGAGATTTCCTGTTAAAGGATCCAAGCCCCATTATGGAATTGGTCACCGGTATATTGCACTTTTCCGCCAATCGTCTCAACCTTTCGGAAGCTTTCGCCTTTAATACGCCACCCCCGGCATAGATTACGGGATTCTTTGAGTTCTTCAGGATCCTTGCAGCCTTTTTTATCTCATCCAGATAATGAGCTGACCTTTTATCCTTTAAATAAGAGGATGGAGTATACTCTTTATACTCAGCTTCATCCATGAAAGCATTCTTTGTGACGTCCACCACCACCGGACCCGGACGGCCGTTTTTTGCAACCTGGAAGGCCAGTTTTATCGCTTCCTGGATTTGGCTTGCATCAGTTACCTGAATGTTATGTTTAGTTATAGGCATTGTAATACCCGTGGTATCTACCTCCTGGAAAGAAGTTTTTCCAAGTAGGTTCTTTCCCACCTGTCCTGTTATAACAACCATGGGTACTGAATCAAGATAAGCCGTTGCAATGCCTGTTATGGCATTTGTAACTCCGGGGCCTGATGTAACTATCAAAACTCCCGGCTTTCCCGTGGCTCTTGCATAACCGTCACAGGCATGGGATCCCCCTTGCTCATGGCAGGGTCTGTATACTTTTATATTTTTATTGTCATAAAGTGCATCAAACAGTGGTATGACCGAGCCGCCCGGATAGGCGAACACCGAATCCACACCTTCCTTTTCGAGGCAATCCAAAATCAATTCGCTGCCTTTCATCTTCTTCCTCACATTCTGATTAGTAACATTTTTATATTTTAATTTGCGTAACAAGCCCCTGTATCAGCAGAAGAAACATGCTGGGCATATCTT
>DAINSS010000024.1:0-38193 GCA_036741195.1 Clostridiaceae bacterium
CAGCAGCATATACCTTACCGGTTGAACCATCAAGTGACAGGTAATCCTTATCTGTTAGAACCAGGCCGTTTACCTTAACTGTTCTTTCAGATTCACTTACGATGATGTCACTGCATCCTGCTACGCAGCAAGCTCCCATACCTCTTGCAACAACTGCTGCATGTGAGGTCATACCGCCTGTTGAAGTTAAGATACCTTCTGCTGCAACCATACCTTCAATATCCTCAGGTGAAGTCTGAAGTCTGACAAGTATAACCTTCTCGCCCTTTTCAGCTCTTTCCTTTGCTTCTTTTGCAGTAAATGCAATCTTACCGGAAGCTGCTCCCGGTGAAGCAGGAAGTCCCTTCGCGATAACTTCTGCCTTAGCCAATGCCTTTGTATCGAAAGCAGGATGAAGAAGTGCATCAAGCTGTTTAGGATCAACCTTAAGCAGTGCTTCTTCCTTTGTCAGTCTTCCTTCGTTAACAAGGTCAACTGCAATCTTTAAAGCTGCCTGTGCAGTTCTCTTTCCGTTTCTTGTCTGCAGGAAGTAAAGCTTACCTTCTTCAATGGTGAATTCCATGTCCTGCATATCTTTATAGTGAGCTTCAAGCTTTGTTACTATGTCAATGAATTCTTTATAAACTTCAGGCATCTGCTTTTCAAGTTCTTCGATTGGTGAAGGTGTTCTGATACCTGCAACAACGTCCTCACCCTGTGCATTCATCAGATATTCTGCAAATACTCTCTTTTCACCTGTTGAAGGATTTCTTGAGAAAGCAACTCCGGTACCTGATGTGTCGCCTTTATTTCCGAAAACCATGGACTGTACATTTACTGCAGTTCCCCATGAGTAAGGAATTTCATTGAGTCTTCTGTATACATTAGCTCTTGGGTTATCCCATGATCTGAAAACTGCTGTAATAGCTTCAAACAGCTGAGTTTTTGGGTCCTCCGGGAAATCTGTTCCCTTAACCTTCTTGTAATGTTCCTTGAATTTTACAACCAATTCTTTAAGGTCATCGGCAGTCAGATCAGTATCGCTCTTGACTCCTCTGTCCTCCTTCATTGCTGTCAAAATCTCTTCAAAGTCATGCTTTTCAACTTCCATAACAACATCTGAGAACATCTGGATGAATCTTCTGTATGAATCATATGCAAATCTTTCGTTGTTTGTTTCCTTGGCAACTACTTTAACAGTATCTTCGTTAAGTCCAAGGTTAAGTATGGTATCCATCATACCGGGCATTGAAGCTCTTGCTCCCGATCTTACAGAAACAAGCAGCGGGTTCTTTTCTCCGCCGAATTTCTTCCCTGTCTGTCCCTCCAATGTAGCCATTGCTTCTTCAACCTGAGCTACAACTTCCGGTGATATAACTTTTCCATCTTCATAGTATTTGTTACATGCTTCTGTGGTAACTGTAAATCCTTCCGGTATAGTTATGCCTATTCCTGTCATTTCCGCCAGGTTTGAGCCCTTTCCGCCGAGAAGATTTTTCATTGAAGCGTTGCCTTCTTTAAAAAGGTATACGTACTTCTTATTTTCCATGCTAGTACCTCACTTATTTATTCTTATTTAATGCTGCATAAGTAAATTCCTTACTCATGACAACAAAAAGTTTAAATCAAACCTTAATAATTATATCACAATTAAATGCTGACCTACTTAAGTTTAATAATAATTCACAGCTTCGACATCATTTTTAGCAAGAAATCATTGTTTTTTCCGTCTACACGTTTTCAATTGAAATTAAAGATATTTTTTGTTTTATCAATTTACATTTTTGCATAAAAACAGGGGTTTTACTAACTATTGTGTACATAATAAACAAAAGCAAGTAAACCCCCGTATTAAAATTAAAGCTTTATTGTATAATATTTTTCTCCGCCTTCTCTGAATTCTTTTAAAAATCCGGCTTCTTTAAGTTCAGAATATCTATACTCCAAATTAGTTTTACTTTTTTTAAAGGAGTTGGAAAAAAGTTTTGAGTTCTTTCTGAAAGAGTCCCTTATACTGATAGATTCTCCGTTATTTTCATATGCCAAATCAGCTCCGGATAAAACAAATCCAAGGATACCAAGTCCTAACAGCTTTGGCTTCCAAAGACCAAGCAGAACGACACCAAAACCTGCAATTGCCGGAACCTTTGCCAGTTCCTTGTGGTTGCGGCTCAACACCAGTTTTGGCTCGTCTTTTATGTACTCATAGGCTTTTTGAGACAATTGGTTCAAACCTGAAGTTGACTTGTCTTCAAGGTACATTATTGTCTTTAACACGTCTCCTCCGTTTTTCTCCAAAGCATCTATGGCTTCCTTATTAGTAACTTTAACTCTCTTAATTACTTCATCGGCTTTCTTTAGTAAATCTGTCTCCATTAAACTGCCTCCTTAAATTTCTTCCTTCAGTATATCAAGGCTTTTGGGTTTCCTTTGAAAATTTTCCCTTATCATTTCTTCCGTCAAAGCTTCAATTTGCACCAGATCCTTTTCCGGTACTTCCATTCCCAGGAGTTCCTCCAAGCCTTTGTTCATCAT
This sequence comes from Clostridiaceae bacterium, assembly GCA_036741195.1. Classification (GTDB taxonomy): domain Bacteria; phylum Bacillota; class Clostridia; order Clostridiales; family Clostridiaceae; genus JG1575. Next base: position 2,515 of record DAINSS010000024.1, read on the forward strand.
AAATCTAACGACACCCCTGGCTCCGGCGGACATCCTTCCCCCGTGAATTTCAGGGTCCGGGAAGTTGCCTGTCCTGATTAAAGTTTTCAGTTCAAAAGCCCTTGCCAGAATTTTAATATCTATGGATTTTGAATCCAAAAGATAAAGACTTTTAATCAAATCTAAAAAATACGGATTGTTGACTTCATTGTCGGACATTGCGATATCACATAATTCAAGGAAATAAAGTCCATATGTCAATACTTCATAATCGGTTTTTAGACCGGGAAAGGTATTAATTATATTAATCTCATTTAAATTATGGATATTCTTGCCTGTGAATATTACAAAATTGCAGATATTCAAAGGCATTATCGAAGATGCAAATCTGGAGCTTTTACCTCTGGCACCTTTACAGATAAGTGTAACTTTACCGAAATCCTCGGAAAAAACATAAACAAGCTTATCCTTCTCTTTATAATCCATGGTTTTAAGGATTACACCCTTGGTTTTTACAAGCTCATTAGTCACGTTTATAACCAAGATCCTTCAAATAAGCCGGGTTGTCTCTCCAGTCTTTCCTTACCTTCACAAATAACTTTAGATTTACCTTGGTTCTGAAGAACTTTTCCAAATCCTGCCTTGCATAGGTACCGATTTTTTTAAGGGTCTGCCCTTCTTTTCCGATAATTATCGGCTTATGGGATTCCTTTTCCGTAATTATATCGCATTCTATATCAAGGGTTCCGTCAGGCCTCTCCTTCATAGAAACCACATCTACCGCAATACCGTGGGGAACTTCCTCATTTAAAAGTCTGAGGGCTTTTTCCCTGATTGTTTCGGAGGCAATGAATTTTTCCTGTATATCAGCCATTATATCCGTAGGATAGTATTTTGGGCCTTCAGGTAAATACTTCTTCATCAGTTCCAAAAGTTCCGGAACATTTTTCCCTTTCAATGCTGAAATGGGAATAATTTCATCAAAATCCAGCTCCGATGAGTAGAGCATCAATGTTTTTGCCATGGTCTCAGGAGATACTTCGTCCATCTTGTTTATTACAAGAATCTTGGGAGATTCTTTTTCCTTCAAAAAGTCTGTTATGTATTTATCCCCGGGACCAATCTTATCTCCCGGTTCGGTTATAAACACGATAAGATCCACATCGTGTGCCGCTTCCGTAGCTTTTCCCACCATGAACTCACCCAGTTTATGCTTTGGCTTATGCATTCCGGGAGTATCCACAAAGATAATCTGGGAATCATCATCATTATATATTGCTCTCATGGAAGTCCTTGTTGTTTGAGGTTTAGACGAAACAATCGCAAGTTTTTCCTTCATTATGCTGTTGATTAATGTCGACTTCCCCACATTCGGTCTGCCCATTATTGTTATGTATCCGGATTTAAACATCATTTTCTCCTTTGTTCCCGCTTTCTAAGTCGTCTTTTGTAAATGCACCGGGCAAAAGCTCATTGAGTTTAAATACTTTATATTCTTCATGATCTTTTGCAAGGATGATTTCACTGTCAGGATCCATGAATTCAGCCATGACCTGCCTGCAGATTCCGCAGGGGTAGGTATATTCTTTTGCGTCACCGACTATTGCAATGGCCTTCATTCTTTTAGCCCCGTGATTCAATGCGGTGAAAATTGCCGTCCTTTCGCCGCAGTTGGTAGCACCGTAGGATGCATTTTCTATATTGAAACCACCCACCATTTTATCTTCGTCCGTCAATACTGCGGCTCCCACATGAAAATGCGAGTAAGGCACATATGCTTCTTCTTTTTTTCTGAATGCCTCTGCCACCAACTTTTCTCTTGTATTATCATCAAGGCCTTTAAGACCCTTCTTTTTGCTGTTCATAAAATTTCTCCTTTTTATATCAATAACCGAATATTTTAAAAATAAGTACGGTGGTTAACAGACCTATCAAGGCCCCCGCCAATACCTCCCAAAAGGTGTGCACCCTGGAGTCCACCCGGCTTTGAGCAACAATAACTGCCAATATGAAGGACAGTGTAATAATTATAGGATTACCTGAAACATAGCTTATCATAGTAGCCATTCCGAATGCCACCGCAGTATGCCCCGAAGGCATTCCTCCCCTTAGAGGCGTCCCTTCTCCAACCTGTGCCTTGATAAATAATACGATTAAGCAGATAATTCCCAGGATGGCAGCAATCAGATATGGACTGCTTTGTTTCACCACAGTAATACCTGTATAAGTCATCTTGGTTATAGGTCTCCAGAATATCAGTGTTCCAACGATAATTGCATTAATGGCTGTAATCAGCACAGCTGCCGCTGCTGTATTTTTAGCGACCTTAACTAAAGGGTGATAATAATTTGTAGTGGCATCAACAGCGCTTTCTATGGCTGTATTAATCAGCTCTGCAGCTATTACCATGGTTATGGTCAAACAAAGTATGATTGTCTCAACCTTTGAAATACTGAAGGATAAGGATGCCAACAGGACTCCGATTGAAGTTACCACATGTATCTTCATGTTCCTTTGTGTTCTTATGGCATGAACCAATCCCTCAATGGCGTAATTAAAACTATCTAACAGTCCTCTTTTTTTCACTACCTGTCAACTCCCAACACGGACATGTAATAATCCTCTTTTTCATTCATGACTGTTTTGTCTTCCAAAGTCATATGATCATAGCCTAAAAGATGAAGCAGGGAATGAACAAATAAAAATACTGTTTCCCTGTACTCTGAGTGGCCGTATTCCTCTGCCTGTTTTTTTATATGGTCCCCTGAAATAACAATATCCCCGAGCAATAATTTATCTTCATTGAACATATAATCCAAAAGACTGTCCTCATGGATGTAAGTATCACCGAAAGTTTTCCCTTCAGGATAAGTCAACATGGGAAATGACAGGACATCTGTTGCTGAATCTATCTCTCTGTACATATTGTTATATTCTTGTATTTTATCATCGTTGACAAAATAAACTGAAACCTCAGGCTCATATTCAACACCTTCCTCAGCAGTGACTAAATCCAGGGCTTCTTCTATTTTCATCAGCGTTCTTTCATCCAAAATTACAGAATCTTGAACATTTTCCAAATTTAACATGTACTCATCCTCCGAAGATTTATAATTCTATTTTACTATATCAGGAAACAAAAAAGACCTGTCAAATTGACAAGTCTTACTTTTGTTCACTTAAGAATTTCTTCACAAGATCACTGACCAGTCTTCCATCCGCTTTACCTGTGGTAAGCGGCCTTAAAGCACCCATCAGCTTTCCCATGTCCTTCATGTTATTTGCACCCATTTTTTCGGCATTTTCCCTGATCAATTCAACGATTTTTTCTTCACTGAGCTGTTCAGGCATGTACAAAAGCAGCTTTCCTATCTCATAGTTTGCCTTATCGACCAGGTCTTGACGTTTTCCCCTTTCAAATTCAGGAATGGTTTCACGTCTCTGCTTTATCTCTTTTGCAAGGATCTCAACGGCTTCTGCATCTTCAACCTTACGGTTGTCAGTTTTTTCAACTTGAAGTATCGCAGCCTTAGCCATACTCAAAATTGAGCTCAAGTCCTTATCCTTCTCCTTCATGGCTGCAATCCAGTCACTTTGGAGTCTTTCTTTTATAGTCATATATCTATTCCTCCGGTAAAAAGATTACTTAATCTTTCTCTTTCTGGCAGCTTCTGACTTCTTCTTTCTTTTTACGCTTGGCTTTTCGTAGTGCTCTCTTTTCCTGACCTCACTAAGAACTCCGGCTCTTGCGCACTTTTTCTTGAATCTTCTGAGAGCAGACTCTAGTGTCTCGTTCTCTCCAACCTTAATTTCTGACATTATTTATCCCTCCCTCCGCTAGCACAAAATATAAAATTTCAGCCCTGCGGGGCAAAATAACACAAAAGTAATTATATACTACATTCTGTGTTTTCGTCAACAATAATTTAGCCCGGCGGCCAAGTCATTGCTCTGCCTCCGATTACATGAAAATGAATATGCCCCACTGTCTGACCGCCGTCCGGACCGCAGTTATTCACCACTCTGTAGCCTTTTTCATTCAAGCCTTTTTCATTTGCAAGAATGGAAATCACTGTGAGCATATGGCCGAATAATGCTTCATCATCCTCGGTCATCTCTGCCAATGATTCGATATGCTTTTTCGGAACAACCAGGAAATGAACCGGTCCCTGGGGATTTAAATCATTAAATGCAACACAGTCATCATCTTCAAATATTATTTCAGAGGGTATCTCACCATTAGCAATTTTACAAAAAATACAATCCAATTTAACGCCTCCAAACTTTTTAATTTTAAGCAGACTTTTTATATGCCTGTTCTTACATTATATAACCATTGCGAATGGTTGTCATTGAATTCTAAATCAATTCACACTTCGAAGCCGGTAAGCCTGCTTCAATAATTCTGATCTTTTTGATCTGGCCGGTTAATATTTCATTGCTATTAAGGCTGACCCTGATGTAGTTTTCAGTATACCCTGAATGTTTTCCGTCCTCTTCCTCTTCAAACAATACCATATGTTCGGTATCCATATTCTTATTTATAAAATCAAGTTCATTAGAATCTGAAAGCCCGATCAATACTCTGCTTCTCTCATCCTTTACGGTTGCAGTCACCTGATTTTCCATGGAAGCCGCCTTGGTGCCCTCCCTCGGACTGTACTTGAATACATGGGTCTTGGTAAGTTTTATTTTTTCTAAAAATGACACAGTTTCATTGAATTCATCCTCTGTTTCCCCCGGGAATCCCGTGATGACATCCGTTGTTATTGATACCCCGGAGATAGAATTCCTCAAATCTTCCACAACCCTTGCATATTCATCTGAGGTATACCTTCTGTTCATTCTCTTTAATACTGAATCCGATCCGGACTGGAGACTTAAATGAAAGTGAGGCATCAGTGACTTGAGCTTTTTAATTCTGTCCAATCTGTCGCCCTGGAAAAACATTGGTTCTATGGATCCTATTCTGATTCTTTCCATCCCTGACTTCCTGTCTATTTCCTCAAGCAAATCCAAAAGGTCATACCCTTTATTATTTAAGGAAAGAAGATCATTCTTCCCGGGTGTTTTATCCATACCATAGGAAGCAATATGTATACCAGACAATATGATTTCCTTGAATCCGTTATCCCTCAACTGGGAAATTTCCTTAAGGACGTCTGCCTTGTCCTTACTGGATATCCCTCCCCTTGCGTAGGGTATCATACAGTATGTACAGAATCTGTTACATCCGTCCTGAATTTTCATGAATGCTCTGGTTTTATCCCTGTATTCCGTAATATCCAGCTTTTCAAATTCATCTGAGAACATAATTTCAGATACTTCAGAGAACTTTTCACCGGTTGCCAAGGCTCTGTTTGCATAATCTACAATCATGCTTTTATTCCTAGAACCCAAGACAACATCCACACCTGCCATTCCGGCTATCTTATCTGCCGCAACCTGGGCATAACACCCGACTACGCAGACTACTGAATTCGGATTGGTCTTTTTCGCTCTACCGATCATTTGTCTTGATTTTTTATCCCCGGTATTTGTAACGGTGCAAGTATTTATGACATAAACATCTGCTTTTTCATTAAAGTCGACAATGGTGTATCCGTCTTTACGGAACAGCTCTGCCATTGCTTCTGAATCATATATATTTACCCTGCATCCCAGGGTTTCTATGGCTGCTTTCATTAACCCATATCTCCTGCTATATATTGAAGTATGGAAACTACTGTCAGTGCACAGGTTTCCGTCCTAAGAATCCTGGGACCCAGCGTGATTATCTCACCGCCCAGATCTTCCAGTTTCTTAATTTCTTCCTCTGAAATTCCACCCTCCGGTCCTACAAGTATCCCGATTTTTTTTGCAGACATTATTCTCTCGGTCATGGATTTTAATCCTCTGTCAGCTTCATTTTCATAAGGGACAATCAAAAGGTCCAGGTCCCCTATCAATTTTGAAGCTTCATCCAGTACCATTGGAGGTGTAATTGTTGTTATTCTGCTTCTTTTGGATTGCTTGCAGGCTTCGAGTATTATTCTTCTGTATCTTTCAAGCTTCTTGTTTTCATTCTCATTTTCCGGAATTGTTCTTTCCATTCTCAACTGAACGATTTTTGTAACTCCAAGTTCGCTGAGTTTCTGGCTTATTAAATCCATCTTCTGTCCCTTTGGGATCCCCTGAAAAACAATTGTTTCCAAGGGAGATTCTGATGAAGCAGGTATAATTTCATTAAGCTTGATCTTGACTTCTTCTTTGGAAACACTCAGTATCTCCCCGGAATAATCCACTCCATTTAAATCGTTGACCAAAACCTTGTCCTTTTCCTTAAGCCTGAGTACTTTCCAAATGTGTTTAACATCGTCACCCACGATTGTAGCTTCTCCAAATCCGGCTTCAAAATATACTTGTTCAGTAAAAAACTTATGCATAAAAAACTCCAATTTTGTTTAAATATATGGATCCCTATTATCGAAAATTTAGATAAAAGTTAATTTTGTATTTAATCTATATATTTTTTATTCACATATTTATTATTTTCTTGTGTTATACTACTAAGGAACCAGAGGGTAAAACCTCTAAAGGAGGAAGTCAATGAAAGAAGGAACAGTTAAGTGGTTTAACCAAGAAAAAGGCTACGGATTCATCGAATGTCCGGGTGAAAAGGACGTTTTCGTTCACTTCAGAGCGATTATCTCAGATGAAATGAGAAAGTCCCTTGATGAAGGCGATGTTGTAGAATTCGAGATTGAAGAAGGCCCAAAAGGCGTTCAGGCAGCTAACGTTAAAAAGATCGGTTAATATATAATATACAAACCAGGATAAGTTAGTTTTTACAGGGTGCACTCAAGCACCCTGTTTAATTTTTTTGTAAATTCTTAATCGACCTTTTTATTCAATCTGGAAACAACACAGCACCAGTCATTTTCCATTCTGACTTCCAATACCTCCAGCCCCTCGGTTTTCAATGCTTCCAATACCTCATCCAGTCTTAAATTTATAATACCCGAGGCTATGAAAATTCCATCCTCTTTTAGTATTCTTCTTATGTCCTTAAGGAGAAAGATTATGACATCAGCAATTATATTTGCAATAACCACATCAGATTTTTCGGTTACTACATCAAGTAGATTCCCTTCTAAAACTTCCATATTGGAGATTTCATTAAACCCTTTGTTTATCCTTGCCGAGTCCACTGCCACGGGATCCAAATCAACGGCAATAACCTTTTCAGCTCCAAGTTTTGCAGATGTAATGCCTAATATACCGGATCCTGTACCCACATCAACAACGAATTCTCCGCCGTGAACATGGTCCTCCAGGGCATCAATGCACATTTTTGTAGTTTCATGTGTACCCGTGCCAAAAGCCATTCCCGGATCCATTTTAATTATTATATCTTCCGGTTTTCCTTCATACTCCTCCCAAATAGGTTTGATAATAATATTTCTGCCTATTCTCATGGGTTTATAGTATTTCTTCCAGGATGTAGCCCAATCCTCTTCATTTACTTTGGTGCTCTCAACCAGGTAATTTTCTATTTCAAAACCAAAAGTCCTTAATTCTTCTATTTTTGAAGTTATATACTCAATATGCTTTTTTATATTGTCCGTGTCCGGGAAGTAAGCTTTTATAACAGCTGAATCCTTTCCTTCCTTAAACAAATTGATATCGGCATAGTCCCAAGTCAACGGACTTTTCTCATACTTGTCCAAATCCGTTGGATCCTCTATTGAAATACCCTTGACATTCATACCGTAAAGTATTGAAGCAACCGGTTCCTGTGAGTTTACAGGAACAACTATCTTAATTTCATTCCACTCGCCCTTCATTTTTACCCCTTTATAGTCCAATTCTGCTTTTCCAACTATTTAAAACATCACTGTCCGTTCTATCAATACCTAGGGGAGATACGGAAATATATCCATTCTCACAGGCTTTGACATCACTGTCCACATCATTTTCGGATCTAACCCAATTTCCTTCCTGCCAATACATGCCTTCATCATGACGGTATTTGGCTGAAAAGAATCTTTCACCCTGCTTTGTAAATTTAAAACCAAGGGAAGAATTAAAAGCATTCACAGGGAAGTTCACATTCACCAATGTTCCCGGAGCCGGTATGTCATTTACTATCAAGAAAGAAAGAACATCGCTGATTTCCCTTTCAACAATATCAAAAGCTCCGAAATCCGTGGATATTGCCACTGCAGGAATTTTGAACACAGCAGCCTCAGAAGCGGCGGCAACAGTACCTGAGTACAGTATATCCGTACCGAGATTCGGTCCGTCGTTAACACCTGATAAAACCAGGTCCGGTTTTAAGTGAAGATATTCCATTGCCACCTTGACACAGTCAGCAGGCTTTCCGCCTACGGTCCATGCCCGGGTGCCAGTAATATAATCATACTCTTCAATACTTATGGGATTGTGAATGGTTATTCCTTGTGAAACTGCCGATTGCTGCGTTTTTGGAGCAACAACATAAACTTCTCCAAAGTTCATTGCAGCCTCAGTCAATATTTTAATTCCTCTGGCGGTTATACCATCATCATTTGTTACTAATATTTTCATTTTTTCTCCATATCAACAGTTTTTCATTTTTTTCTTATAAAAATCTATCTACTGTATTTTAGTATAACAGAAAATTTGTAACCCAAAAAAAAGACAGATGTTTGAATTTCATCTGCCTTGTATTATTTATTGGAATATCCCGAATTTTTTCTTAGGCTGTTCCGCTTTTTCATTACTCTCTTTATCAACCGAGAGACCTGAAGCAATCAGATAATCCTTAAGTGCTTTTTTCTGGGAGTCATTTAAATTCTTTGGTGTATCCACAATTACATTGATAAACTGATCTCCTCTTTGATCTGTAGGGGAGTTTACTACGGGAACACCTTTTCCTTTCAGTCTGAATACTGTGCCTGATTGAGTTCCCGATGGTATGTTATAGCTGACTACACCGTCTATGGTGGGAACTTTTGTATCAAATCCCAATGCAGCCTGAGCCATATCCACATGTTTGTCAATAAAAATTGACGTGCCTTTTCTAACGAAAGTACTATGGGGAGCAATTCTGGTAATAACATGCAAGTCTCCGGCGGAGCCTCCGTTATAGCCTGCATTACCATGTCCTCTCATTTTAATTATATTACCTGTATCAATACCCTTTGGCACCGATATAGTCACTTTCTTCGGTGATCTGACCCTGCCGGCACCTTTACAGGTAGGGCAAGGATTGACGACAATCTCGCCGGAACCTCTGCACACGTCACAGACACTCTCGTTTATCATGTTTCCGAACATTGTCTGTGTTTGAGTTCTGATAACTCCCGAGCCGTTACATTTTGTACAGGTTTTTTTATCCGAAGGATTCTTCACTCCCAAACCGTTACAGGTTGAGCAGGTTGAATCCGTTGTTATATTCAATTCTTTCTCGGTACCTTTCATAGCCTCGTCAAAGGTCAAATCCAGGATATATTCCAATGATTCGCCGCGCCTTGGAGCGTTTCTGGCTTGAGCTCTTGATTGAGTTCTTTGCCTGCCGAAGCCTCCTCCGAAGAATTGACCGAATATATCACCCAAATCACCAAAGCCCGTATAATCATATCCGGCATAACCCTGACCACCCTGGCCAAATCCCTGGAAGTCTGCTGTACCAAATTGATCATAGTGTTCCCTTTTTTCCTTATCAGACAAAACCTGGTAAGCTTCATTAATTTCCTTGAACTTTTCTTCGGCTTCCTTGTTTCCCTGATTTCTGTCCGGATGATATTTAATTGCAAGCTTTCTGAAAGCTCTCTTTATTTCTTCTTCGGTGGCACTTTTTTCAATTCCCAGTACCTCATAGTAGTCTTTATTGGCCATTTATATTTCTCCTTAACTTAAGATGAATCAGGAGAAACTCCTGATTTCATCTTTAAGATAAATTAATCTTCCGATTATCTATTATAACCGATTATTTATCCTCTTCAACTGTGTATTCTGCATCAACAACATTATCAGGATCTACATTTGATGAGCCTGCACTTTCAGTGTGAGGTCCTTCCTGCTGAGCTTCCTGAGCCTGAGCATTTGCAGCGTATGCCTTTGATGACACTTCATAGAAGGTAGTAGTCAATTCTTCCTGAGCCTTCTTGATTGCTTCTAAATCGTCGGAATCCTTAAGATTTCTCAAAGCCTCAAGCTTTGCTTCAACATTAGACTTATCATTTGCATCCACCTTGTCTCCAAGATCCTTTAAAGCCTTCTCTGTCTGGTAAACTGCCTGCTCAGCGTTGTTTTTAACTTCAACTGAATCCTTCTTCTTAGCATCTTCCTCTGCAAATCTTTCAGCTTCCTTGACTGCCTTGTCAATATCTTCCGATGTCATATTTGAAGAAGCGGTAATTGTGATATTGGCTTCCTTTCCGGTTGCCTTGTCAACAGCTGTAACCTTCACTATACCATTTGCATCTATATCAAAAGTAACTTCTATCTGAGGGATTCCTCTTGGTGCAGGAGCAATTCCGGATAATGTAAATCTTCCGAGGGTCTTGTTATCCAAAGCCATCTTTCTTTCGCCCTGTACAACATGCACTTCAACTGAAGTCTGTCCGTCTGCCGCAGTTGTGAATATCTGGCTCTTCTTTGCAGGAATTGTAGTATTTCTTTCGATGATAGGAGTTGCAATACCTCCCATTGTTTCGATTCCCAGTGTAAGAGGAGTTACATCAAGAAGAACTATTTCTTTTACTTCACCGGTCAATACACCTGCCTGTATAGCAGCTCCCAAAGCGACTACTTCATCAGGATTGACTCCCTTTGTAGGTTCCTTTCCGCTGAAGTTTTTGACTATGTCATAAACTGCCGGGATTCTTGTTGAACCACCAACCAAAATAACCTTGTCTATTTCTTCTTTTTTAAGTCCCGCATCGTTAATAGCCTTTTCCATTGGTTCAAGTGTTGACTTAACAAGATCCTCAGTCAATTCATTGAATTTAGCCCTGGATAAGCTCATGTTGATGTGCTTAGGACCTGTTGCATCTGAAGTTATGAACGGTAGATTAATCTGTGCAGTTGTTGCTGATGACAGCTCGATTTTTGCTGCTTCAGCCGCATCCTTAAGTCTCTGCATGGACATTTTGTCATTTCTTAAGTCAATACCGTTACTCTTTTTGAATTCATCCGCTATCCAGTTTACTATTCTCTGGTCAAAGTCATCTCCGCCCAGTTTGGTGTTACCGTTGGTTGAAAGAACTTCAAATACACCGTCTCCAAGATCCAGGATGGATACATCAAATGTTCCGCCGCCCAGGTCATATACCAATATCTTGTGAGCATCGTCTATTTTGTCGATACCATATGCCAATGCTGAAGCTGTAGGCTCATTAACTATTCTTAAAACTTCAAGGCCTGCTATTTTACCTGCATCTTTAGTAGCCTGTCTCTGGCTGTCATTGAAGTATGCCGGAACTGTGATAACTGCCTGGGTAATTTTTTCCCCAAGATAGCTTTCTGCATCTGTCTTTAATTTCTGAAGTATCATTGCTGAGATTTCAGGTGCGGTATAATCCTTGTCCCCTGCGTGAACTTTAAAGTCAGTTCCCATTTTTCTTTTTATGGAAGCTATTGTAAAGTCAGGGTTTGTTATTGCCTGTCTCTTTGCTGTAGCTCCGACCAACCTGTCTCCGTTAGGCTGGAATGAAACTACTGACGGAGTAGTTCTTGCTCCTTCTGCGTTTGGTATAACAACCGGTGATCCACCTTCCATAACCGCTACGACTGAGTTTGTGGTACCTAAGTCAATTCCTATTACTTTTGCCATATTATTTTCCTCCTGAAAACCATGTTCACATGATTTCTATAATTTAATTTATAATTTATTTTGTATTTACTAATTAACTACTTTTACAACAGAATGTCTTATAACCTTATCCCCGATTTTGTATCCTTTAAGGAATACTTCGTCTACTTCATTGGGGCCTTTTTCAGGATCCGTTGAATGCATTACCGCTTCATGGAAATTCGGATCAAATCCTTCATCTGTTTTTATCATTTCTACCCCAAGCTTATCCAAAGCTTGTGCAAACTGTCCCAGGGTAAGATTTACCCCTTCATATAAGCCTTCTAAATCTGTGGCTTCGGTCTTTAAAGCTCTTTCTAAGTTATCTATGACAGGGAGAATATTTTTTACCGCTCCTGCAGTACCTTCAGCTCCCATTTCCTTCTTCTCTTTTTCAGACCTTGCTCTGTAATTTTCATATTCAGCATTTAATCTCAAGAGTCTTTCCTTATAGGCTTCTACCTCGTTGGTCAATCTCTTTATCTGATCTTCCATGGTCTTTATCTTCTTTTTGTTGAACATTGCTTCATCCTTGAGTCTGGCTAAAATATTGTCTCTTTCTGATGTCACTTCCTCTTCCTCATTGTCATTAAGCTCCTCAAAATCCTCGTCATTCAAGGAATCAGTCTTTTCAACTTCATTTATTGCCTCTTCCGATTTTGAAGCATCATCTTTCAAATTGTCCTTATCCATTTCCGTCATCTATATCTACCTCCTCGTCAGTAACTCTGAGCTTTTTATTGATTTCACTTACAACACTTGAAAGAATTGAAGTGACTTTGTCATAATTTAGTCTTTTTGGTCCAAGAAGGTTTATAGTGCCTACCTCTTCACCGTTTAATTTGTATTTAGCTGAGATTACAGACCAATCAGATGTGTCCGGAAGATCAATTTCTTCACCGATTACTATTCTGAAGTCTCTGCTGTCCTCATCATCATTATCTTGATTTACTTTTTCAAGGAGATCTATGGGGTTCTCCAACATATTGAACACATCCCTGGCTTTGACTATATCCTTGAATTCAGGATAATCCAGTATGTTACTTTTACCTTCAATTATGTACCCGTTGCTGTCTGCAGTCAGTGCAGTATATGCTGCCTCCATGACCGAACTGAAAAGCTCGCTGTAACCTTTTAAATCCTTCCTTATGGAATCAACAATACTTAAATCTATATCGGTGACGGCAAGTCCCGACATCTTTAATGTAAGCAGATTTGATATCATGAGCAACTCTGACGGATCCGGCATATTATCTATTTTTATAACAGTGTTTTTAACCGCCGAGTTATCCAAAACAATAACAACAATAAGATGCTGCGCTCCCAAGGAAACAAGTTGAACAGTCTTGATGTGCGAACTCCTGACAGAAGGTGTCCTGGCAATGGTAACCAGATTTGTCATTTGAGCAAGCATCATTGAAGCCTGTCTTATAATCTTTTCTATCTCAAAGGAAGCCAAGTTAATAATCTGGCTTTCAATCAGCCTCAATTCTCCGGGTGTACTTTCTTTCTGAGTCATCAGCTTGTCTACATATACTCTATAGCCCTTTGATGAAGGTACTCTTCCGGACGAAGTATGAGGCTGCTCCAAATATCCCATATCTTCAAGATCGGACATCTCATTTCTGATTGTTGCAGGACTTATTCCCAAATCATACTTTTTCGCAAGGGTTCTGGAGCCCACCGGCTCCCCGGTTGTTACATAGTCTGAAACAATGGCTTGAAGTATCTTTAGTTTTCGTTCATTTATTTCATCCTCTGACAACTACCTCACCTCCCTTTTGAAATTGTTAGCACTCATTCATATGGAGTGCTAACAAGTACATTTATACTTTAACACTAACATCCCGACATGTAAACAAGAAAACCATGTTTTAAATACGATTTAATCGAATTTTAACCAATCATAATTTTTTGTTTACAATCAGCTGTCCATTGATATTCAAACTGATTGTTTAACAAAAAATCTACTTAAAGACTTGCCTGTTTTACAATCTAAAAATTAAAAATGTAGTTACACGGTAAAAATTTACATATAAAAAAGGCAGATCACTTTAATGATTCGCCTTATAAATGTAAATAGCTATTCTGTTTCCGTACTTGTTCCCAAACTGAGTAGCTTCAGCCGCTCCTTCTCACTGATGTATAACCCTATGAGCTCGTCATTCAAAGTTCCCCAGCGCTTAAGTATATGATACAAGTCAACTACGTCTTCCTTATTATATTCAACCAATCGTTTGATTTTGTTTTTATCCATTCTCTTGATATGTCCCGGATCCTTCATGATTCTGGCAAATGTCTTGGCAATTGAAGATCCTGAGATCTCTCCGCCTTCTCTTTCAATTCCCATGAGTTTTTCCAACGGTTTAAGACCTATCCCGATATGAAACTTTTTCTCAAACTCTCTTTGAATATCAACTAATTTGAATTGTTTTCTTAAATCAGTGATTATTTCAAATTTTTTAAACATTGAATTCAAAACCATCAAATCGTTTTTCCCTGCAAAGGTCACCAAATACTCAAAGCCTTCATTGCGAAGTTCCAGCAACCTTCTGTTTACTTCCTCGGTCAGCACCTTGGAATCCTTGGAGTTCTCAAGAAAGAATTGTTCTATTTGCAGTTCCCCGTTCTTAATATAGGCCGACCCATAAATACCGATACAAATTGGCTTCTTATATATATAATGTTCAAGGTCAAGGAAAATTGACTTATCCAAAATATTTCTGCCTTCATGGGTGAATTCATCTTCCTTATTCAAGGCATTGTATTCTAATCTTACGGAATCGAAGAACTTAATCATTTAAGAATCACCAGGTTATCAAACCCCAATTTATAAATGACATCCTTTCTTTCAACGATAATTTCTGCTCTTTTTGTAAGTTCAATGTCCTCCTTGGCAAGGGTTAAAAGTTCCCTTGTGGGATTAATCAAAACGGGATGACCGGTTTTCTTAAACATGGCCAGATCCCCGGCAGTATCTCCGTAGGACCAGCATTCGTTTAAGTCAAGATCATAATGTTTCTTGAATTCAGAAATTGCCTTGTCCTTTGATTTAGAATTCCACATTGGGATTATTTCACCAGTGTAATAATTGTTTTCATCCAAAAGGTATTTGGACCCCACATAACCATCCAAGTCATAAAATTCTGCCATTGCCCTTACTAATTCTTCAGGTGATCCTGATATTGTAAAAACAAGATGACCTTGTTCCTTGTGCCACTTTATCCTGTTTCTTGTGTATACATAGGTTCTCATGGCTTTGTCCTTGATTACCCTGTCCACAATATGATCCATCAGGCTTTTATGATGACCTTTTAATGCTTCTGTATAGCTGGTAGCCATTTGAAGGAGGTACTTGTCATAGTTTCCAAGCCTCCTGTCCCAGTTTTCAAAGGCAGGTCTTACCTTATCTATCCATTCATCGTATTCAATTACTTCACATTTAATCAACATTTTGAAAAGATCTGCAATAAATCCTTCTCTGTACAGGGTTCCGTCTATGTCAAAAAAAGCTGCTGTTCTCATATCGTAGCCTCCTTATAAAAGCCCTTTCTTCAATTATACACTAAGGAACGACGGAGAAATTACTTCAAGTTTTTTGGTTTTTTTATTAATAATTAGTTCACACTCCATTGACAATGATTATCACTACTAATATAATTACATTGAAGTTGATAATTGTTATCAGTAATTGACAAAAAATAGTTAAAGGATGGACATTCATGGAGAGATTATCACTATTGAACAAAGGCCAGATATGTAAAGTTTTAAGAATAGATGGTGACAGTAAGCTTAAGAAAAGGCTCAACGCACTTGGTTGCTTTGAGGGTACAGAAGTTACAGTCATGAACAAAGCACCTTTTGGAGACCCATTGGTTATTGCCTTCAGAGGCTTCTCTCTTGCAATCAGAAAAAAAGATGCAGGATCGATCTCAGTGGAGGTTTAAGTCTTGGTTATTGCACTTTTAGGAAACCCCAACGTCGGTAAGACAACATTGTTCAATTCTCTTACGGGAATGAATCAGTATGTTGGAAATTGGCCCGGGGTAACAGTTGAAAAAAAAGAAGGATTTGTGGGTGAAATCAAGGTAGTTGACCTTCCGGGAATATACGCCATGGACACCTTCTCAAATGAAGAAAGGGTTGCCAAGGAATTTATAACAAATTCTTCCCCCGACATCATAATAAATATAGTTGACGCTTCCAACCTTTCCCGAAATCTTTACCTGACATCTCAGGCAACAAGATTCGGCATACCTATAATAATTGCCTTGAATATGTTGGATATGGCAGAAAACAAGGGTATAGACCTTAAACCCAATGAATTGTCGGATGCCTTGGGAATGACGGTTATTCCAATAATTGCATCCAAGGGTAAAGGAATCCAGGAGATTGTAAAAAGAGTCAAAACCGGAGATTACATTAAAAAACCAATACTAAAAAATTTTGACAGCGAGATTGAAGCATATAATCACATTGACAGTATATTGAAGAACGTTCAGGAGAAAACCCGGTACCGTAAAAGTATTACTGAATCCATTGACAGGATTGCTTTAAACCCGGTATTGGCGTATCCTGTTTTTTTACTGCTCTTATACCTGGTATTCATGTTTACTTTCTCATGGGTGGGAGATCCCCTCGGAGTTTTATTTGAAGATAAAGTAATAAAACCTTTTTCAGAATTTATAGCAAATATGCTTACAAGCTCTTCTCCATGGTTTAAGAACCTGATAGTAGACGGCATCCTTGCAGGCGTCGGTGGTATTTTAGGCTTCCTGCCCCTGATTATGACATTGTTCTTCGGCATCAGCATGCTGGAAGAATCCGGGTATATGGCAAGAGCTGCCTTGATCATGGACAGGCTTATGAGAAAAATGGGATTATCCGGTAAGGCATTCATACCCATGATCATTGGTTTTGGATGTTCCGTACCTGCAATAATGAGTGCCAGAACCTTAGAGAGTGAAAAGGACAGAAAGATTGCTGCCCTCCTCGCCCCTTTGATGTCATGTAATGCAAGACTCCCTGTTTATATCTTGTTTGCCGGGATATTCTTCCCAAACAGAAAAGAATTGGTTGTAATGAGCCTGTATGTTCTCGGTGTAGTAATTGCTTTTATGATAGGTATACTATTCAAGAACACTGTTTTCAAAAAGGATGAGGAACCTTTCATAATAGAGCTTCCTGACTATCAGATACCTAATTTTAAATCCGTAATGAAGAATACCTGGGATAAGGGTAAGGGCTTCGTAAAAAAAGCAGGTACCATTATATTCTCCATATCAGTATTGGTATGGTTCCTGTCGAATTTCAATTTTTCAGGTATGACTCAGGATATCGGCGAGAGTATTCTGGCCGGTTTGGGAAGATTCATGGCACCGATATTTTCCCCGCTTGGTTTTGGTAACTGGCAGTCTGCAGTTTCCCTTTTAACCGGAATCATGGCTAAGGAAGTTGTTGTATCCACCATGGAGATAGTATATAAAGGTGACCTGGCAAAAACCCTGCAGACAATGTTTACGCCTGTTTCAGCCTATGCATTCCTGGTTTTCGTATTGCTGTACACTCCTTGTGTTGCGGTTATTGCAACACTCAAGAAAGAATACGGTACTAAAATGATGTTCTTTTCAGTGGGTTATCAGCTTGCATTGGCCTGGATAGTTTCATTTATAGTCTTCCAAATAGGAAGCAGACTTTTTTAGGAGGTCAGCATGGAAATAATAATAACCGTTGCAATAGTCGCTTCAGCAATTTATCTTCTTGTCAAATCAGTAAGAGGCAAAGCTAAGGGCGATTGTGACTGCAGTTCCTGCTCAGCAAACTGCTCACAAAGAGAAGGTAATTACAAAGGAATAAATATAATGAAGAAGTAAAAAGAACCGGAAGTCAGTTTCAAAAACTGACTTCCGGTTTTAAAATATGATTTTTTTAGTATTTCCAAAATTTATATTTCTACTTCAAGTCCAAGCCTATTTCATTCAGGAGCATTCTTGCAGTTTCAATCAATAAATTTTCTTCATTTTCATCCAGCTGAATTTTTTCAGCTTCCAGGAATCTTTCCTTTTGAATCAGTTGCCTGTCTTTCTCTATTTCATCCAAAAACATGGCTAAAGGCCTTACGAAAAGCATGATTGGTTTCTGATACAGGGGAAAATATGTTACATACTCCTCCCTGGTTTCGGAGTTGATGGATTTATCAATTGCGAAATACCACTTATTCTTATAGTGCCTGTACAAAGAACCTTTCTTTAGTTCCCTTCCCATTACATCCTCTCTACCACGTCTATACCAAGTACTGCCAATGCATTCTTGATTACCTGACAGGTTGCCATGGTAAGTCTCAGTCTTGCATTTTTAAGATTCTCTTCCGAGGTGGAAATTTGGATGTTATTGTAGAATTTGTTGAAGGCTTTGGCTACGTCAAGAACATATCTTGCAACCACCGAAGGTTCATATTTTTCGATTGCATCTAAAACTGCCTTGTTAAATCCCTCAAGTACCTTGGCCAATTCAAACTCTTCCCTTTCGGTAAGCTTCGATAAATCTCCTTCTCCGGTCATTTCATTTTTCCTTAAAATGCTTCTTCCGCGGGCATATGTATATTGAACATAGGGTGCGGTTTCTCCGTCAAAGTTAAGGACTTCTTTAAGATCAAAGGATATCTCCTTTTCCCTTGAATTCTTAAGATAAATAAACTTTACTCCGCCGACACCGACTTTTTTAGCCACTTCGTCCTTGTTTTCAAGTTCCGGATTCTTCTCATCTATTATGTCTTTTACTACATTGACGGCATCCTTCAGGAAATCTTCAAGGTAAATTATATTACCTTCTCTTGTACAGAATTTTGCTCCCTGGAGATTGACAAGACCAAAGGGAACATGGATAAGATCTTTAGCCCATTCATTCCCAAGTAATTCAACAACCTTGAATACCTGCTTGAAATGAAGTGATTGAGTTCCCCCGACAACGTAAAGAGCTTTATAAAAATCGTAAGTTTTCTTCCTGTAAATCGCGGCTGTAATGTCCCTTGTGGCATATATGGAAGAACCGTCCGATTTAATTATCATCAGAGGCGGTAAGTTATATTCGTCCAGCATGACGACCTGAGCTCCCATTGATTCGGTAAGCAGCCCTTTTTCTTTGATCTCATCAACAATTTGAGGCATAAGGTCGGAATAAAAAGCTTCGCCCTTGACTGAATCAAATTTAATATCCAGCATGTCATAAACCTTTTTAAAATCCTTTAAGGAAAGGTCTCTGAATCTGTTCCAAAGTGCTGTCTCATATTCTCTGCCCTCTTCCAGGTTTCTGAAATGTTGCCTTCCTTCATCGTTAAGAGTAGGATTGTCTTCAGCTTCTTTATGGAATTTGACATATATTCTTGTAAGCTCCTTTATCGGATCTTCTTCCAAGGCTGCTTCATTTCCCCAGTTTTTATAGGCATAAATCAGCTTTCCGAACTGAGTGCCGTAATCTCCCAAATGGTTTATCCCTACTGTGTCATAACCCTCAAATTTATGAAGCTTGTACAAAGCCGATCCAAGACAGGTCGTATACATTAAAGCTACGTTGAAAGGTTTGGCAATATTAGGAGAAGAATATTCAACAAGAACAGTCTTTCCGTGTCCTGAATCACTTTTACCGTAGTCATCACCCTTTTCTAAAATCTCAGAGACTGTATTCTCAACAAATGCTCCTTTATCCAAAAAGAAGTTCAAATAAGGTCCCAAGACCTGAACTTTTTCCAATCCACTTGGATCAAGCTTTTCTTTAATCTCTGAGGCTATCATATTCGGGGCTTTTTTCAGCTCCTTTGCCAATGAAAAACAAGGAAATGCAAAATCTCCCATTTCCTGTCTTGGCGGAATTTCTATAGCGCTTTTTATTTTATTTGAATCTAAACCTGTAGCAAGGCTTATCTTATCTGCAACAAATTTTTTATAATCCATTTATACCTCCGAAACAACAGCTCAAATTTGAAGCCGTTATTTAATCCGTTTCCTATGATTCACATTATTTTATAACTTTATAAGTATATAGAAAGTTTCTTTTTATGGCAATTTGATTCATTTTAGGTTGTTTTAACTAAAGCATCATTACTTTTACCGACATGGTTTTAAACAAGGCAATAACAGTCTGTCCCTTCTCCAAACTGAGATCTTTAAGCGAAGCGTTGGTTATCATCGCATCAAAATATAAAGCCGGACCGGAACCTTTAACCTCAAGGGTTACAATTATCCTGTCATTAGTTGAATTAATTTCAGAAATTGTACATTTAAAATTATTTCTGGCGCTGGATCTGACTTCATCCAATGCTATTACTACGGTCTCAGGCGGAATATAAATCCTGGCTCTGCCTTCTTTAATTGATGGGACAAAAATTTTTATTCCTGACAACTCCATAAAGCTCATGTTTCCTTTTATCCGGATATCACCGGTGAAAATATTCTTGGTATTTGAGCACATTTCAAAGTATTCACTTATATGATCCTGACTTATCCTGATACCTCTCCCTATTTTAAGGGCTTTAATCTCACCCCGTTTAATCATTTCATACACCGTATATTTTGAAAGCTTGAGTATTTCAGCAACTTCCTCAGGTGTGAACAAAACCTTATCTTCCATTATTATCACTCCATAAAAATATCCTTTTTTATATTATAGCCTACCGGGCTTTCATTTAATAATGGACAATTAATCAGCTGTATTTTATATTAGTTATATGTAGTTATGTTTAGTTAGTTTTCGTTTGTTTTGATTGGTTTATTTTCGTTTTATTTTGTAAAGCTTAGATTAAATAATCAAAAAAACAAGGTATAATTAACCTGCTGCATGATTAATGCTTAAAGGAGATAAAAATGAAGAAAAACATCATTAAAACCCTATCCATTATTTTATTGTTGACAGGCTGTAACTCATCAGTACAAGGAACAACCTATGGCCAGTCAACCCAGGGAACTACAACACCGGCAAAAAGCACGGAAATACAGGTGTCTGCAGCAGTCAGCCTCACTGAAAGCTTAAACGAAATAGCCGCAGAATTTGCAAAAACCAGTCAAGACAAGCTTACCTTCAACTTCGGCGGAAGCGGTACCTTAAGAAAACAGATTGAAGAAGGAGCACCCTGTGACATTTTCATTTCAGCTTCAAAGGGCGAAATGGATAAGTTAAACGAAAGCGGGAACGTTGATACACCTACCAGAGTGGATCTTTTGACAAATTCAATTGTTTTGGTGGGTAAAGCTGAACTTTCAATCCCAAATGAAACAAAAACAGTCCGGGATATTTTAAACGGAACTTTAATAAAATCCATAGCCGTCGGCCAGCCTGATGCAGTACCTGCAGGGAAATACGGAGTGGAAGCCTTGAACAAACTAGGGTTATTTACAAAGATTGAGCCTTTGATAATTTATACCAAGGACGTAAGACATGCTCTGGATTATGTTGAAACAGGCAACACTGATGCAGGCATTATCTACAAAACGGATGCCATGACTATGAAATCCGGCAAAATTCTTGCTGATTTCCCTATGGATTCCTATACTCCGGTATTATATCCCGGTTCATTAACCAAGAATGCCAAAAGTAAAGAAGCTGCTCAAAAATTTTTAGAATTCCTGAAAACAGAAACTGCAAAAAAAATATTTGAGAAAAATGGCTTCACTCCGCTTTAGGTTCACATTAGGTTCAGTTTATAATCAAAATATCAATTAAATTTTATGTAATTGAATCAGAGCAAATACTCAGTTTTTTAAATAGGAGGTGGCAATTACGCTCAATCCCATATTGTTATCATTAAAAGTTGCATTGATTGCCACAGTCTTCTCATCAATTATTGGTACATGGCTGGCATTCAAGTTATCAAAAAAAAGTTTCAAAATCAGTGAGTTATTGGAAACCATAATTTTATTACCCATGGTACTTCCTCCTTCAGTCACCGGATATTTACTTTTAATAGCCATCGGCAAAAGAAGTTTTATCGGTAGATTTTTGGATACTGCACTTGATACACAAATTGTATTCACTTGGGTTGCGGCTGTTCTGGCTGCCGTATTGGTATCCCTGCCCCTGATGTTTCAAAATGCCAAAGGTGCTTTTTTAAGTCTTGATCCGGTTTATGAGAATGCAGCCAAAACCCTTGGAGCAGGCAAAACTAGAATTTTCTGGACTATTACCCTGCCCTTGGCTAAGGAAGGCATATTCTCGGGAATTATCCTTACATTCGCAAGATCACTTGGTGAATTCGGAGCGACGCTCATGGTTGCAGGAAATATTCCGGGCAGAACTCAGACCATACCCACTGCAATTTATTATGCCGTTGAAAGCGGGAATACGGAAATGGCCAATAAGCTTGTTTTATTCATGGTAGTCTTAAGCTTCCTTCTGATATTGGTAATGAACAAATACATTAAGAGAAAGGTATGAATATGGAATTTGATTTTACCAAAAAGCTACGTGATTTCTCCTTGGAATTTAAATACTCCTTTGAATCCGGAATCCTGATAATTCAAGGTGAATCGGGAGCCGGGAAAACCACAGTGTTAAACTGCATTTCAGGAATAGATACTCCGGATGAAGGAATTATATTGATTAACGGAAAGGTAATTCTGGATACAAAAAAAGAAATTAACGTGGACCCCGGAAAAAGAAACATCGGATATGTATTCCAGGATTACGCATTATTTCCTCATATGGATATAATGAAGAACGTTCAATATGGACTTAAGTCACGTAAGATGGATATAAAGATTGATGAAATAGAGAGTGCTATGGAAACCTTCGGTATTGTTAATTTGAAAAAGGCTCATCCCGACAGTATATCAGGAGGAGAAAAGCAAAGAGTAGCCTTACTCAGAGCAATTCTGACAAAACCGGAACTTCTTCTGCTTGATGAACCATTTTCTGCTTTGGACCATGGTACTAAAAATAATGTCTATGAGGAGTTCGAAAGAATATCCAGGCTGTATAACATACCTACAGTTTTGATTACACACAGTCCCTATGAAGCCGAGAGATTCGGAGACCAAATCGTTAGAATTGTAAAAGGAAAAATAAATATTGTAAAATGAAAAACTTCGGGACCTGAAGTCATACTTCAGGTCCCTGGTTTTTGTAATGTTTAGTACGTCTAAATTAGGGTTGATTATTTTCCTTGTGCTGCTGATTTACCGGCGATTCTTCCGAATGTAACTATGTCAGCCAAAGCATTACCGCCTAATCTGTTTGTTCCGTGAATGCCGCCTGTAACCTCACCGGCTGCATATAGGCCTTTTATAACATTTCCGTTGGCATCAACTACCTGAGCATCCGTATTGATTGTAATACCACCCATTGTATGGTGTACTGTAGGTACTCTGGCACCGGCATAGAACGGAGCCGTATCTATCTTGTTTGCAAAAAGTGTTCTTCCGAATGGATCTGCTTCTCCGTCAACTGATTTGTTGAAGGTTTCAACAGATGCAACGAATTTTACCGGATCCACGCCGATCTTTTGTGCAAGCTCTTCGAGTGTATCCGCTTTGAAAGCTCTGCCCTCTGCAACCAGACTGTCAATTGATTCATTGAAGTTGTTTAAAACGTCACCTGTGGCGTAGGAGTGTTTATCCACTATTACCCACATTGTGGCATCTGTTTGATCCATGAGTGCAGAAGTCATAACGTCTCTTCTAGCTCCTTCATCAACAAATCTGTCCCCTTCTTTATTAACGAAAATTCTGTCCTGAACGCCTTGTTCAATGTTTCCTGATAATGAACCTGTTTTAGGATCACCCATTGGAAGTAGCTGGACATATTCCATACCTGTCAATGATGCATTGACTTTAAGTGCCATTTCTATACCGTCTCCGGTTGCACCGGTCTGGTTTGTTGTTTTAATTCCCTTTAATGACTTCCAGGTTTTCTGGTATTTTTCAACCATATCATTATTTGCTCCGAAGCCGCCGGATGCAATAATAACTCCTTTATTTGCATGAAGGGTTACCATTCCCTCTTTACCTGTAGCTTTAACACCGGTTGCCCTTCCGTCTTTCATTATTATCTCATCGGCCTTGGTATCCAAATATACCTTTATGTTGTTCTTGTTTATATAGTCCATATAGGTTTCTATATATCCTGTTCCAAGCGGCTTCTCAGGCTTATGAGCTCTGTTCCATAAACCTCCTAGAACCGTGAAGATATGTTCTTTAAATTTCATTCCGAGCTCATGTAACCAAGGCAGAGCTGCACTTGCACCTTCACCCAGTTCGTCAATTAATGCCGGATTACCTTTTTTATCCCCGCCGTTATAAGTTTGCAGTTTATGTTGTGAAGGTGAGTCAAATAGATATGAAGCACCTGAAGCCTTATAAGCTTCCCATTCACCCTTCAATTTTTCCTGCCAACCTTTTACAGTGGGATCAGCTTGTTCCTCTGCAATGATCTTTTCAACAGTAGCTTTTTCAGGTTCAGTCATTTCAAGCATTTTCTGCATTTCCTGGTCAGCTGCATTGTAAGCTGCTCCTGAAATTATTGTGTTTCCGCCTGCTCTTGGCATTTTTTCAACTACGATAACCGAAGCTCCGTCCTGGTGTGCCTGGACAGCTGCAGCCAATCCGGCTCCGCCTGCTCCGATGATAACGACATCGGCTGTTTCTTCAATGTCATTTTTCTTTACTTCTGCCTTAGCCTTGGTTTTTAATGCATTAACATCAGCTCCTGCCTTTGTAAATGCTGCTTCCAAAGCCGCCATGACACCTTTACTTGAGTATGTAGCGCCTGATACGGCATCAACATTTAAAGTAGCTCCTTCTTTTACTGCTGCAATAATTGTTTCAATTGCTTTATCCCCTACACCTGGAGTTTCAGTCTGCTCAATTTTAATGTCAGTTACAGCCTTATCAGACAAAGTGACTATTGCCTTAACTTTTCCATGGAAACCGTCGGCTTCACCTTCGTAGGTGCCGGGTTTGAATGTAATATCTTTAGCTTCTCCGCCAGTGGCAGATGCTGCCGTTGTTGCAGCTGCTGTTGTTGCTGCCGTTGTGGATGACCCTGCTGTTGTGGTTGTTCCTGTCGGTGTACAACCAGCTATGGTACCGGCAACAAGAACTGAAGCAAGGACCATAGATAAAATTTGCTTGACTCTCTTCATTATTTCCCCTCCGAAATAAATTATACTGAATATTTTCAGTGAATAGATTCATCTTAATTGTTTGTTATTTATTTTTCAATTCATTTTTTGTAGATTTATTATTTTTTCAAAAAAACGTTTTAATTCTTGTGATATAATAAAAATATTCAAGCTAGGAGGATAAATTGATATGAAGCTCAGAGAAAAGCAAGCTGCACGGACAAAAAGAAAGATTTATGAAACAAGTTTAAAATTGTTCCAGGAGAAAGGTTATGCAAATGTCACAATTAAGGATATTGCCGTGGAATCCAAGGTTGCAGTTGGTTCCTTCTATAACTATTTTTCCACCAAATCAGACATTATCACTGAGGAATTCAAAGAAGGCGATGCTGTCTTCGAAAATTTCTTTAACAATGAACTTAAGGGGGATACCCTGAAAATAAGAATCAAAAACTATATGCTTTTCTACATAGATTTCATACTGTCAAAGCCCTTTGATTTTATTAAAGAGATCTATGTTTCCGACAATAAGCTTTTTGTAAAAAAAGGCAGAAAAATGCAGACCCTGCTTATCGGTACCGTTGAAGAAGCAATATCTAATAACGAGATAAATACCAAACTGAGTTCAGAAGAATATATTGATTATCTATATACCTTGATGAGAGGCTTGATATACAACTGGGTTGTAAGCGATAAAGCCTTTGATCTAAAAGATTTGGCAACCAGATATCTTAATGAAATAGTTCATTAATTTGTTTTGGCAGCCCTTGTATTTTATGAAATCCGGGACTAATATCAATATGTTACAGATTTAGATTTTTGAGGTATAAAAAAATGAAACTTGGTGTTGTAGACCTTGGCTCAAATAATGTCAGGCTGGTCATCTGGGATATTTATGGAGATGGCTATTACAGGATCATTGATGAATTAAAAGAGAATATAAGACTTGGTTCTGATGCAGAATTAAAACTCATTCCTAAATTAAAGGTTGAAATTATGCTGGATACCCTGTCCAAATTCAATAAGCTTTGTGAATCCATGGAGGTTGACAAGACAATCGTGGTGGCGACAGAGTCTTTAAGGCGTGCTGAAAACAGTGCATCAATCATCAGCAAGGTCAAAGAAACCACAGGATTTGAAATTTTGGTATTGTCAGAAATCGAAGAAGCATATCTGGACTATAAAGGTGTATCAGGTTCCATGATTATTGAGAACAGTTTACTGGTGGATATAGGCGGAACTTCCTGTGAACTTGCTTGGATAAAGGATAATGAGTTGGTGGAATCAACCTCTATTCCCGTGGGTACTTTGAACACCACGGAGAAATTTTCTTTGTCAGACATTGTCACTCAGAAAAACCACATTCAATTGGAAGAATACATTCATAATGCCATTTCCTCGATAGAATGGATTAAAGGCAATAAATTCAAAACTATTATTTTAGTCGGAGGTTCTGCCAGAACCATAGGCAGAATTGACAGATTCAGAAAAAGATACCCTCTGACAATTACCCATAACTATACCTTGGAAGATGTGGATATCGTATCCATGTATTCCTCCCTTATGACCAAGAATGCAGCAGGCAGAAGCAAAACCCCCGGTCTGGAAGAAGATCGGGCAGATATAATTTTGGCAGCTCTTGCAGTAATTAAAGAGGTATCCCAGGCAACGGGTACAACGGAACTTCGTATTTCAGGCAAAGGCTTGAGGGAAGGTATACTTTTTGACTACATTAATGCCAATTATAAAGTAAATCCCGATATGCTGGAAAAATCAGTATATTCCATACTTTACAGACATGATTTAAATATCGGTCATGCCGAACATGTAACGAAGCTTTCAAGAATTCTCTTTGACAGTCTAAAACCTGTACATAAATTGAGTGAGGATTTAACTCCGGTACTTTATACCGCTTCAATGCTGCATGATATAGGCATGTCCATCAGATACTATGATCATGAAAAACATAGCTTCTATATCATCTTAAACTCTGAAATAAATGGTTTAAACCAGAAGGAAATCCTTTTAGCAGGCTATTCAGCCATGTTCCACAGGAAGGTGGACACTGATTTATCCATGGCGAGCTACAGCCATATTTTAAACAGATTCGATGTACTTTCATCAGAAAAAATGGGTATTCTAATTGCCCTTGCAGAATCCTTCGAAAAGAATGTCCAGGGAGTTGTCTATGATATTGAAACCGAAATTACCCAGGATAATATCATAATCAAAGCTGTTGCCGAAGAAGAAACAGACATTGAAATAAGTGAAGCAAAAAAGCTTTCAGGAAAGTTTAAAGAATTGTACAACAAGAATCTTGTTATAAAAGGTCAAATCAAACCTAGACAATAATAAGAGCAAATACTGCAAAATCTTCGGGAATTTTCGATTACCCGTTTCTTAATGACTCAAAACAATGTTGATATAACTCATAATAGCACAATTATGAGACTTTATTTCAATGTAATTTAATATGGTTTTTAGAAATCAAACTTAAAATTAAAGAATACTCAAGTATTTTTCTTGGGTATTCTCTTATTTTTTTCAACTCTCGCCTTCTTTATAACCAATAAGGGTTAATAATTGATTTCTAAAGTGTAAATAAGGAAAATAATTCATACTAATTCTGTAAGATATTATATAATGAAGTGTAGAGGAGTGATAATTTGGATTTTGAAAAGCTTGATCTGAAGCACAAGGATTTATTCGAAAAATATAAAAAATATTCGAATCCCATTGCTTCAGTACATAACTTCACAGCCCTCTATATGTGGAAGGATGCACTTGGTATAGAAGTGTGCGAAGAGGATGGTGTTCTTTATATGAGAAGGACAATGCCTCCTATCTTTGGCTTTTTACCTCCCCTCACAATGGATGACATGAAGCTGCCTGAAGCAGTGAATAAAATGAAGAAGTTTGCAGAAGAAAATAATTATCCGGCAAGGATAATTGATGCTGAAAACTGGGTGGAAAATAAACTTATTAAGCAAGGCATACCCCATGCGGTTGCCGATGACAGAGACAACTCAGAATACCTTTATGACGGAGACAGGCTTAGAAACCTCTCCGGAAAAAAGATGCACAGTAAAAAGAACCATTATAACAATTTCGTAAAAAACAATATTTTTACAATTAGGGATCTTAAGGAAAGTAAAACTGCCGTTGTGGAAATGGCCAAGAGATGGCTAAAGGGTAAGGAATCTCCCTATACAATAGGTGAGCTTGAGGGAATAAAATTTACCCTGGAGAATTCTGATCTATTACCTATAAAAGGAATAGCTGTTTTTATCAACGGTCGTTGCGAAGCTTTCACAATAAGTGAGGACACAGGCGAAGATTCAGTATTGGTACATATTGAAAAAGCCAATGATGACATAACAGGAATGTTCACCTTTGT
The DNA here is from genome assembly GCA_036741195.1 of Clostridiaceae bacterium. GTDB lineage: Bacteria > Bacillota > Clostridia > Clostridiales > Clostridiaceae > JG1575. Next base: position 30,817 of record DAINSS010000024.1, read on the forward strand.
AAACTCGGAAAATATAAAGATCAATCATCCCAAAGCGACAATAATCAACAGGGAGCAGGATCTTGGAATCGAGGGATTAAGGAAGGCAAAGGAATCCTGGAAACCTATCGGAATGGTAGATAAATTAATAATTGAGTTACTTTAAACTATAAAAAATAATACGAGGTGAATTATGAAGTTAACATTCGGTGGTAGAGAGATTACAACAAAGGGCAACGAGCTTAAAGCGGGAAGTAAATTTCCGGAATTTGTACTTACTGATTTAGAACTAAATGATGTCACAGACAAAGAAATTAGACTCCCTGCAGTCATTTTGACTTTCCCATCTGTTGATACATCAACTTGTTCATTGGAGCTATTGACTTTCAATGACAGGCTTGAAAACTACAAGGATTTCAGTGTTTACGGAGTTTCAAAGGATCTTCCCTTTGCAATGGCAAGATGGGTTAAAGCCAATGCCGGTGACTATATAACCATGCTGTCCGATCATAAAACAGGTGATTTTGGTATAGCAACCGGAACCTATATAAACGGATTGTCACTATTGGCAAGAGCTGCATTTGTGTTGGACAAAGACGGCAATGTAACCTACTCTGAATATGTTCCCGAAGTAGGAAACGAACCTGACTATGACAGGATATTGGAAGAGGCTCAAAAAACAGTATAGTATCCAAAAACAAGAATATATTAAAAAGCAGTATCTTCAGCCAAAGTTTATCGGCTGAAGATACTGCTTTTTAATTATGGGTTTCCACTACCTATCTTTTGACAGCTTTTATGCTGTAAATCGGCATTCCAAAAAGTCTGAACTTTGTTTCATATTCTGTTTCAATATTACCGGGAGTCCCTTGTGGAAGGTCGTCAGTGCAAAATACTATCTCATAACCGGCTTCTGGAAAATATTGGAGTGAATCTGTGTACAGCCCTTCGTCATCCGTCTTGAATTCAATCATGGAGCCATTCTTGGTAAATCCCCTGTACTTGGTTAAAAACCTGGGGTGAGTCAGTCTTCTTTTATTATGTGTTGCTTTAGGCCAAGGGTTTGCAAAATTAATATATATCTTTTCAATTTCATCGGTATCGAAAACTTCAGCTATATCCTCTGCTTTCATGGATACTATCCTTACATTGGTTAATTCCGCTTCATTGACCTTACGAAGTGCATAGACCAGTACTTCATTTTTCAAATCTATGGCTATGAAGTTTTTATCGGGATTTCTTTTTGCTGTTTCAACTATGAAATCACCTTTGCCACAGCCTATTTCCAGCTCGATGGGATTGATATTCCCAAATACCTCATTCCATTTTCCCTTGTTGAATATTGGATTTTCAAAAAATTTTGTATCTTCCCTCATTTCGGGAAGAGCCCATGGTTTATGTCTCAATCTCATAATTTATCTCATTCTTTAAATATTTTTCGTTAAAAAACAGGGCATCTGCCCTGTTTTTAAGCACTATGTAATTTTAGTATGAAAGTTCTTATTTATCAAGGATTTCGTTCAAATCCGCTTCTGCATTTGTTATCGGTGATATATTGAAGTTCTCAACCAGAACATTCAGTACATTTGGAGATACAAATGCGGGAAGTGACGGACCGAGCTTCATATTCTTCACTCCCAATGACAGGAGTGTTAAAAGTATTACTACGGCCTTCTGCTCATACCAGGATAAAATTATTGATAAGGGAAGATCATTGATTCCGCAGTTGAATGCTTCTGCCAGAGCTGATGCTATCTTTATGGCTGAGAATGAGTCGTTGCACTGTCCGCAATCCAATAATCTTGGCAGTCCTGCAACTGTACCGAATTCAAGCTTGTTGAACCTGTATTTTCCACATGCTACAGTTAAAACCACTGAATCCTGAGGAGTCATCATGGCAAAGTCTGTGTAGTAGTTTCTTCCTGATTTAGCTCCGTCACATCCACCGATTAAGAAGAAGTGTTTAATCTGACCTGTCTTTACTGCCTCAACAATTTCGCCTGCATGGGATAATGTTGCCTGGTGACCAAACCCAACCAATATTTCCTTGGGTTCTTCATCAACCTCAAATCCCGGAAGAGATAATGCTTTCTCTATTACAGGAGTAAAATCCTTATATCCGTTAATATCGGCTTCAATATGCATGCTGCCCGGCATTTCAACTACACCTGATGTAAACATCCTGTCTTCGTAGCTTTTTCTCGGAATCTGAATACAGTTGGTTGTCATCAATATGGCACCCGGAAGTCCGTCAAATTCCTTCTGCTGATCCTGCCATGCTCCACCATAGTTTCCGACAAGGTGCTTATACTTTTTAAGCTCCGGGTATCCATGGCAAGGAAGCATTTCGCCGTGAGTATAGATGTTTATACCCTTTCCTTCCGTCTGCTCCAAAAGCATTGCAAGGTCCTTTAAATCATGTCCTGATACGACTATGAAATGGCCTTTTTTAGTTTTTACATTTACCTTTGTAGGTTCAGGAGTACCATACACTCCGGTATTTGCTGCATCCAACAGCTCCATAACTCTGAAGTTTGATTTTCCGATGTTCATATTCAGTTCTACATAGTCATTAACCGAAAGGGATTTATCAAGAGTGGAACCAAGATATTTCAGGAAATCCTTCTCTGCAGTTTCGTCCCTGAAGCCCAATACAGCCGCATGATGACCGTAGGCTGCATATCCTTTAAGTCCGTAGACGGCAAGCTCTCTTAATGAAACAATATCCTCACCTAATTCATCTCTTCCTTCCAATACTCCGAAGTTCTTGGCATCCGCAAGCTGTGCAGCCATATCCCTTGGTGCAGCATATTCTGCTTCAACGGGTCCCGTTACTCCGCTTTCTGCTTTAAGGGTTTCTTTTATATCCTGAGCTTTGTTGATTAAAGTTACGAGAGTTTCAGGATCAAAGTTTACATTTGTAAGAGTGGTGAACATTATGTCATAAGCAAATCTGCCAATGTCGCTGCTTAGTTCCTTACCGCTTTTTATCAGTTCCGTAGAGTAGTAACCAATTCCTTTAGCCTGATTAACTAAAAGGTCCTGTAAGCCGGCAACTTCCGGAGTTTTTCCACAAACTCCAACCTTAGTACAGCCCTTTCCGCCGACTGTCTGTTCACACTGATAACAGAACATATCGCTTTTAATCCCTATGTGACTGTTAATTTCTTTTACTAATTCATCGGCATTAAAACCATGTACCGCTGCTGCCTGTTCCAAGGACTCAAACTGTGACGAAGGGCATCCTATACAACTCATCCCCTTTGATGCCAAAAGCTCAACGGCCTTTGGATATACACCTATTATTTCACTAATTGAACTATTTTTGTTTATCATGTCAAACCTCCGAAATTTAGCTTTCAATGTAATTATATTGAAATTTCTCCGTTAAAATATGTACCCGATGACACACTTTATATAAAATTTCTACCTTTCAGTTTCTTGAAATGGGCAAAATTTTATTAATTATTATGCGTATTTAGCTTAATTTATGCAATCCATCGGAGTTGTAAACCTTATTACTTAGAATTAGGTTTATTTAACCATAAAAGCTTTTATATCACTATATTCCCGCATTAAAAAAATGCCCGGATTTACTTGAAATATTGTTGACTTATATCTTCTTAGTTGTATAATTATACATATTGCAAAGGGTAACGGATTAATTTAATTAAGGAGAGATAGATGAATATAGACTTTACCAAAATAGTCCCTTGGATACCAACCTTCATAGAGGGGACTATAAATACAATCGTACTGTCATTGATATCAGTTGTTCTTGGTCTGGTGCTGGGACTTATAGCTGTATTGATGAAACGAAGCCACCATACATTTTTAAGGGGAATAGGCACAGCGTATACGCAGATAATCAGGGGAACTCCTTTGATACTTCAGTTGATGATCTGGTTATACGGAATGCCCATGATAGGTATCAGGTTCCCGAATATTCCGGTTTTTGGAGATGTCTACGGCTCAAGAGAATTTATCACCGCTGCATTGGCTCTGGGCATAAATTCAGGAGCATATGTCTGTGAACTTTTAAGAGGCGGGCTTGATTCAATAGAAAAAGGACAGATGGAAGCGGGAAGATCTCTGGGACTTACAAGAAGTCTTACCATGAGATACATAATATTGCCTCAGGCTGTCAAAGTAGTCCTTCCGGGACTTGGAAATGAATTTATACAAATGATAAAAGAATCTGCAATAGTATCGACAGTGGGTGTATTTGATGTCATGTACACAAACAATATTGTCAAAGCCGCAACATACTCCACCTTCGAACCGTTGATAATAATTGCTTTAATATACTTCTTACTTACGACAATAACTACCTCATTACTGGGAATACTTGAAAGGAGACTTAAAACCGATGCTTAAAACAATAGATTTAAAGAAGGATTTTGGATCTCTTAAAGTACTTCAGGGGATAACAACTACAATATCCAAGGGGGAGGTGGTAGCGTTGATCGGGCCTTCAGGCTCCGGAAAATCGACGTTTCTGAGATGTTTGAACTTCACTGAGATTCCGACATCTGGGGAAGTATGGTTTAAAGGCCAGAAGCTGTCCAACAGAGAGGATTCAACCTTTAACATCAATGACCTCAGAGCTCAGATGGGAATGGTTTTCCAACACTTTAACCTGTTTCCAAATCTGAATGTTCTCCAAAACATAACGCTGGCCCCCATTAAAGTAAAAGGCTTATCGCCTGCTGATGCCGAGCTTAAGGCAGATGCACTGCTTCAAAGAATCGGACTTTCGGATAAAAAATACGCTTTCCCTTCTCAATTATCAGGAGGTCAAAAGCAGAGGGTTGCCATTGCCAGGGCTTTGGCCATGGAGCCGGATGTCATGCTTTTCGATGAACCGACTTCAGCCCTGGACCCTGAAATGGTCAAGGAAGTTCTGATGGTAATCAAGGATCTTGTCAAAGAAGGCATGACTACAGTTATAGTAACCCATGAAATGGGCTTTGCAAGAGACATATCATCCAGGGTAATTTTCATGGATCAAGGCGTTATTGTGGAAGAAGGTACTCCCGAAGAGGTACTTTCCCATCCCAAGGAGCAAAGAACCCAGATTTTCCTGAACAAAGTGACCTATTAAATCAAACTGGCATAAAACTAAAATCAGATTGAATAACCTAATAACAAATTTAAAAAAATAAGAGGTGTAAAAATGTTTAATAAAAAAATAGCTGCAGTTCTTCTGACAGGCGCAATGATATTTACAGCCTGTGCGTCAAATACAACCACTACCACCGGAGCAAACGGATCAAAAGCCGGTGAACAGACAGCAGATAAACTATCAAAAATAAAAAGTGCAGGAAAGATTGTTGTCGGTACATCCCCTGACTATCCACCCCAGGAATTCTATATAATAAATGATAAAGGCGAGAAGGAAATAGTAGGTTCAGACATTTCCCTTGCAAAAGAAATTGCCGAAAAAATCGGTGTTACACTGGAAATCAAAGCTACGGATTTCCAGGCGGTAATCTCCAATATACAGGCAGCACAGGTTGACATGGGTATTTCAGGATTCTCAAGAACAGAGAAAAGAGCCGCTGTAATGGACTTCTCAGACGGGTATGCACAGGAATCCGACAATGGTTGGCAGGGTTTGATGATCAGAAAAGAGGACCAGGGAAAATACAAGAATCTTGATGACATAAAGAATGCAAAACTAAGACTGGGAAGCCAGGCCGGATCTATTCAGTATGAAATGGCAACAAAACTTACAGATGAAACAAAAATCAAACAGATGGGTACTCTTGACGCCTTGGTATTGGCACTTAACGCCAAGGATCTTGATGCAGTTGTCATATCCACGGATAATGCAACAAATATGGTTAAAACATTCAACGACCTGATGATACTGGACAAGGAGAACTTTAATCTGGATCCCGATGATTTCTACGGAGTTAACGTAGTCGGCCTTCCGAAATCAACAAACGGAGACAACAAGACCCTTCTTGATGTAATCAATGAGGTCATTAAAGAATCCAAAGCAAACGGAAACTTTGAAAAATGGAGAAATGAAGCTTTGGAGCTTGCTAAGCAGGAAGTAACACCATGATCCTGAAGGATATTATCATGAAATCAGTCGATGAAAAAATCGACGTCTATATGAATCTTGTTCAAAAGCTTTATGACAATCCGGAACTGGGCAATGAAGAGTTCTTCGCCCAAAAGACTTTGAGTGAATATTTATCCTCCGCAGGCTTTGAAGTAGAAACAGGCAAGGTAGTCCCAACCGATTTTGTAGCATCCTACGATTCAGGTAAACCCGGCCCCAAGCTGGCATTCATGTGTGAATATGATGCCCTGCCGGAGGTTGGTCATGGCTGCGGACACAATCTCATAGCCGGAATCGGTGTTGCCTCAGGGGAAGCATTAAAATCAGTAATCGATGAAACAGGCGGTATGGTATTCGTTATAGGAACACCTGCGGAGGAAAATTTCGGTGGTAAAGTCTCCATGTCACAGGCAGGGATTTTTGATGAAATGGATGCAGCATTCATGATGCACCCAGGAACAGAAACCGGCCTTGGAGGAGCTTCCAGTGCGCTATATCCTTTAAAATTTGAGTTCCAGGGTAAAAATGCACATGGTTGCAGAGCCTGGCAGGGGGCCTCGGCATTGGATGCTGCCGTTATGACATTCCAGGGAATTAATATGTTGAGACAATTTGCAAAACAAAGGTCTTACATCCACGGAATAATAAGTGACGGAGGAAAGGCTGCCAACGTAATTCCGGCATACGCTTCCCTGGAATACTACTTCAGGGCAAATACAATTGCCTATGCCAAAGAGCTTGCGGAAAAAGCAGTCAAAATAGCGGAAGGTCAAGCTATGGCAACCGGCACGACTGTTTTCCATTCTGTTTTTGAGTGTGCTTACGAAGATACTATTATAAATTACACCCTTGCCGATATTTTAAAGAACAATCTCGAAGATCTCGGTATCAAAGACATAAAGCCGGTGAAAACCGAAGCTGAAGGCTCCACTGATGTAGGGGCTGTCAGTTATAGGTGCCCGGTAATTCAGGGTTTCATTAAAATTGCACCGGATTCAGTAGCCGGCCATTCCAAAGAACTTGCGGATGCAACCGTCTCTGATACGGGAATGCAAGGCTTGGCAGTCTCAGCTAAAGCACTTGCCCTTTCAGCATTGGATTTACTGAATGATTCGGCACTCCTGGAGAAAGTGAAATCTGAACAAGCTATTGCATTGGAACAAAAAAAATAAAGCTGATATCCCCTTTCATCAGTTTTTTTGCGGAGATACGTTTGTGTCTCCGTTTTTATTTTTTATTTATTATTTATGGAGTATTCAACCTAACAAAATTTGGCTCTTTGTCAAACTGTGTTGGTTGACAATTATTAACATAGTCTAATCTGT
>DAINSS010000025.1:0-9793 GCA_036741195.1 Clostridiaceae bacterium
TAAAGGACACTTTCTCAGGATGAAAAACTCCATTGATCTGACCGGAAAACCTTTGATATTACTCTTGAGAATTTCAAGAAAATCACAGACAAGCTTATAGCCTCCGTGGAAGTAAATAACTTTAATATTAAAGTTTTGATAGACTCCGACTCAAATGAGATTTTCATTTTTGAAAACCCTTCATCATACCCACCTGCTGAACTATATGAGAATGGTATTCATACTGAAATTTTTAAATATGTAAGACAGGATCCAAATGCAAAAATAGTTAATCTTGAACTTACGGAGCAGGCTAAAAAACTTATGGAGAAAACGAATTCCTATGAAGTTCTGTTGGAAGACACAGAGGGTTGTATAACCGAGGGTTCCAAATCCAACGTCTTCTTTATAAAGGGTTCTGAGCTCATAACTCCGCCCCTGGATAAAGTTCTTCCCGGGATTACAAGGCAGGAGATAATTAAATGTGCTGCATCCTCAGGTTTTAAAGTTTCAGAGGAACAGGTACGTGCATCTGAATTAAACAAATACGATGCCGCCTTTATCAGCGGAACTTCGCCAAAAATACTTCCCATAAATTCAGTTGGCTCACTTAAGTTTTCTGTTAAGAATAAGGGTCTTTCCCTTTTAATGGCAAACTTTGAGGATCATATCGAAGAAGATCTAAACAGCTATAAATCGATATAATCCGCATTAAGCAAACCTCACAATTATTTTTTCAAACTATAATCTCACACTTGAAAAACAGCTGCCACAAATTGAATCAATTTGTAGCAGCTGTTTTTATCCGTTTTAATTCCAAATACTGATTTTACTTTTGGCGATGATGTTTCTAACACTACCGTTTTCTTCGGTTTTTGTGCATTACAGAAAATACCGTAAGACTGTTTATTCTGTGATCTCCGGTTCCTTGTAGGAATATCCCATGGAATTTCCGTAATCATCCAAGAATTTTTCAATTTCATACCTATGATCTGAAGCTAGCTTAGCAATAATGCATCCTGTTATAGTCAGTCCCAGGATAGTTAAAAAAATACATTTTCTTTTCAAAATTATTCACCTTCCATTAAAGTATTCCTTGAAAAATATTATAAAAGAATATTGTGATTATTTTGTGACAAAGAAATGACGCAGTGAAACTAATTTATTTCAGCACTGCGTCATAATATTTAAGCTTCTCCTACAAAGTCATAGCCTGTATCTTCAATGACTTCCTTAACCTTCTCTATACCGACGTTACCCTTGATTTCAACGGATTTGTCCTCAAGATTTACAACGGCATCCTCAATGCCTTCCACTGACTTCAATGCCTTCTCCACTCTCATTTTGCAATGATTGCAACTCATTCCTTCTACTTTTACCTTCATCTGAAATTCCTCCTGTCTAATCGACAATAATGTATTTTTTCTGTTTATTTTTTTACTTAAATGGTTTATATCCTCTTAATCTGAGGGCATTGGTAAGAACCGATACCGAACTCATGCTCATAGCTACTGCCGCTATTATAGGATTTAAAAGAGGTCCTTTGAACAACAGGTATAATATGCCCATGGCAATCGGTATACCTATTACGTTATAGATAAACGCCCAGAAAAGGTTCTGTTTAATATTGGTGATTGTTTTTCTTGACAGATCAATTGCAGTAGGTACATCCATTATGTCATTTCTCATAAGTACTATGTCAGCTGACTCAATGGCTACATCCGTTCCGTTTCCTATTGCAATACCCACATCAGCGGCCGCAAGAGCAGGCGCGTCGTTTATACCGTCTCCCACCATTCCAGTGACATAACCTTTTTCTTTTAATTCGTCTATTTTTCTTATTTTATCCTGAGGCATGACTTCACTGATAACTTCGGATATACCCAGCTGTTTCCCTATTGCTTCCGCAGTCTTTTTGTTGTCTCCTGTCAGCATTATGGTTTTAATACCGATCTCATTCAGCTTTTTTACCGCTGCTATGGAATTCTTCTTTAAGGTATCCGCCACTGATATTATTCCTGTGACAATTCCGTTCTCCGATAAATACATTGGGGTTTTACCTTCTTCTGCCATTTTATCCGAAACTGATTTAACTTCAGAACTAACTGCAGCTCCTATGGAGTCCATGAATTTCATGTTCCCGATACTGTACTTTACTGAATTTATATCTCCCGATATTCCCATGCCAGTAACTGACTTAAAGTCATTTACTTCATAAAGTCCGGTTTTATCTTCCTCTGCCCTTTGAACTATTGCAGTTCCGAGGGGATGTTCCGAATGTTTTTCAAGAGACGCTGCTGTCTTTAAGAGCTCCGCCTCATTTTTATCTCCGAAAGTGTAGATATCCGTTACAACAGGTTTTCCTTCTGACAGGGTTCCTGTCTTATCCAATACCAATACCTGTATTCTGTGTGCATTTTCAAGTGCTTCCCCGGATTTTATCAGTATCCCGTTCTCCGCTCCTTTACCTGTTCCCACCATTATTGCAGTGGGTGTTGCCAATCCTAGGGCACAGGGACATGCTATAACAAGTACTGAAATGAGTATGGTAAGAGAGAAGGTCAAGTCTTTATTTCCGACAAAATACCAAAGGAGTGATGCAAGGAAAGCAAGACCTATAACAACGGGAACAAAGTAACCGGATATTATGTCTGCAAGCTTTGCAATAGGTGCTTTAGTTGCCTGGGCATCTTCTACAAGCCTTATTATTTTGGATAATACCGTATCTTCTCCTACCCCGTCAGCCCTGTATCTTATGGTTCCGTGGCTGGATATACTTGCAGCGTAAATCTTATCCCCTGCTTTTTTAGCCACCGGGATGGATTCTCCTGTTAGCATTGATTCATCCATATAGTTGTCACCGGATATTATTTCACCGTCTGCCGGTGCTTTTGATCCCGGTTTTAAGATTATGACGTCACCCTCTGCCAATTCATCAATTCCTATTTCAGTCTCTATGCCGTTTTTTTCAATTATTGCCGTGGTGGGTCTTAAACCCATCAGCTTTTTAATGGCCTGACTGGTCTTTCCCTTTGATATATTTTCCATATATTTTCCAAGGGTAATAAGTGTCAGGATAGTGGCTGCGGACTCAAAGTACATTTGATGTATACCATGATGGTTACCGCCGAGTATTTCTATAAACTGATATATACTGAACAGGAATGCTGCAGACGTTCCAAGTGCAATCAAGGTATCCATGTTCGGAGTCAGTTTAACCAAGTTTCTAAAACCTGAAACATAGAACTTCATTCCCATGATAAGAACAGGAATAGTCAATAGTAACTGCAGTACTGCCATGTTAACCGGGCTCACTCCGGGATCGATTATATCCGGAAGCTTTAATCCCACCATGGGTCCCATGGCTGCAATCAAAAGAGGTATTGTGAATATGGCTGATATTATTAGCCTGTTTCTGTAGGGATTTACAAATACTTCTTCTTTAACCTTTTCAGTATCTTCACTAAGTGAAAACCCGAGTTTTGATACTGCTTCCTTTATTTCGTTGGTTTTTATAACCGAAGGATCATAGTCTAAATACAGCTTCTCATTTGCATAGTTTACTGTTGCTTTGCTTACACCCGGTTTTCTTGATAAGGATCTTTCAATGGACTGGGCACAAGCCACACAATCCATTCCTTCAACTTTAAACTGTTTATATAGATCCTTCTTTTCACTTATAAGCTCATATCCCGCTTTTTTAACGGCGGCTTTTATTTTATCATCATCAGTAAGCTTTTCGTCAAAATCAACGTAAAGCTTATTATTTGCGTAATTAACGGCAGCTGATTCAATTCCTTCATCCTTTTTAAGGGTTCTTTCAATGGCAGCTGCACAGGCAACACATTCCATGCCTTGAACATCATATGTTTTTTTCATTTTTTATCTCCCGTCCAGTAACTTTCCGATTATGTCATTAATTTCATTTGTTTTTTCTTCCGCAGATTTTCTGTCGTCACTCATTACCGCTGACATGACACAGTGATCCAAGTGCTGTTTTAATATATGCTTCTGTGCTTTCTTCAATAAGGATGTTGATGCCAATAGTTGGTTTGAAATATCTATACAGTAGCGGCCGTCTTCAATCATCTTAATGATCCCGTCAAGCTGGCCTCTGGCCGTTTTAAGTAGTTTTATTGCTTTTTCCTTTTCAAGGTTCATTTCCATTTTTTCACCTCCCCCCCTTGGTGGGGTATATATTAATATTATACCTTAAATTTAATTGTGTCAATTCAGAAAAAAGATCTAAACCAAAGCTAATCAAAAGCTCCTGTTTGGATCCTTATTCTACACATATTTGATTCAATGTAATTCGAAAATTAATTTAACGTTTTATAATTAGATTAATCATCTGAAATAAGATTAATTTTGTGTCTCCTCAGACTCATTTCAATAACTGTCTGACGAGAATTTTCTTGGTATTTGTATACGGCGGATATATAAAGCTCATTTCTATTCCCGGATTGGTTATCATTATGCTCTTTTTATTGCTGAAGGTATCAAAACCTGTTTTTCCGTGATATCTTCCCATACCTGAGTTACCTACTCCGCCAAAGGGTAAATCCGGGTTTGATACATGGAGCAGGGTATCGTTGATACAACCTCCTCCAAAGGATAATCTGTTCATTACTTTTTCAGCATTCTTGATATTTTCTGAGAATACGTAGGTGGCAAGAGGTTTTTCCATTGATTTTTGCCATTCTATTTCATCATTTATGTTCTTGTACCGTATTATTGGAAGAATCGGTCCGAATATCTCTTTCTTTAGGATTTCATCTTCCCAATCCACATCCCTTAGGATAGTCGGTTCAATGTATCTTTTTTCTTTGTCCGTATTTCCGCCGAATACAACGGTACCTCTCGTTTGATTGAGACACTGAGCCAATCTGTCAAATGCTTCATCAGAAATAATTCTGCCGAAGGAACTGCTTTTTTCGGGATCGGTACCGTAGAACCCGATGATTCCGGTTTTTAAAGCATCTATGAATTTTTCGTAAATCGAATCATGAACAAGTACGTGGTTCGGGGCAATACAGGTTTGTCCGGCATTACTGAACTTACCCCATAGGATTTTTCTTGCAGCAATCTCTATATTTGCATCCTTCATTACGATGGCAGGATTTCTGCCGCCCAGCTCTAAAACTACAGGAATAAGGTCCTCTGCAGCCCTCATCATTATTTTCTTTGCAGTTTCCGTTCCTCCGGTGAAGAATATAAAATCATATCTGGGTTTTAATACCTCTTCATTCAATCCCGGTCGATTTGAGACAAAGTATACATGTTCAGGTCTGAAGGATTCCCTTATTACCATTGAAATTACTTTATTAGTATTGGGTGTAAGTGAAGATGCCTTGATTATGACGGTATTTCCTGCACTGACAGCCGCAACCATTGGTTCTATAGCCAACTGGAATGGATAGTTGAAGGGGGAAATAATAAGAACATTCCCATAGGGTCCCGATTTTATAACAGGCTTTGACAATGGATTAGTTATGGTCCTTGTTACATTCTCATCCTTTGCCCATTTATGCAGGGATTTTATTGTTTGATTTATGGATGATAGGACAAAGCCCGTTTCCATCATATATCCTTCAGTTTCATTTTTACCCAGGTCTTTTTTCAAAGCTTCGGAAACAGCATCAATGTTTGATTCGATTGATTTTTTCAGCCTTTTTAATGAAGCAATCCTGTAATCTTCCCTCTTGGTTATTCCTGTGGAAAAATACTTTTTCTGCGCTTCAAATACTTCATTTATACTTTTGTCCATCAGACACCTCCGTTTTTAAAATTTAAAACAGAATATAACTATAAAAATGCCCTGCAAAGCAGAGCATCATTATGACTTTCAAGTTTATTCAACTTAGTTTTCTTTGTTTGGTTCATCCTCGTAAATTGTATAGTCTTCTTCGAATAGTAGCTCATCGAAAAGATCTGCTTTTTCATCCTTAATGAACTCATCATCCAATTCATCTTCCAATAAGATGGCTACCGAGTTTCTCATAAGCATATCTTCAAACATGATTAATGCATCATCTGAAGAGGACTTGCTTATAAACAGCTTACCTGAATAGGTCTCGCCCGGTTTGATTATCCTTTGCTCCAAAGTGGTTCCTTCTTCATGGAACGGTGTAGGAACAGTCTGTCTCTTCTTGGAGTTGTATCTTTGAATCAACATTGGGCTGAAGAAATAATCCTTGTTACCCTTGTTATGGATAGTTACGTTATATTCTTCCACATAGGTCAATTCAGGTTCAACGTCTTTTTCTCTTTCCTTTTTGAAGGTTTCAACTTTTTCATTTACGCTGTCTTTCACTTGAGCGAATTTATCCTTTAAAGCATCAAAGCCTTCCTGAGCCTTTTGCTTTAATTCTTCACCCTTCTGCACCAGAACAGATTCATCTTCCTGCCACTCAATGTCATTCTTAAAATCTTCGAATCCGTCTTTTACATCCTCAACTTTGTCTGAAACAACGTCTTTTACATCTTCAACTTTTTCTACAAGATTATCAACAACTTCTTTACCGTCGGATTCCATCTTGTTTTCCAAGGTTTCATCAATTGTATCTACAACATCTTCTGTCTTTTCGGCAACTGCCTCTTTTACGTCTTCGACTTTGTCTGATACTTCGTCTTTTACGTCTTCTACTTTGTCCGAAACGTCATCCTTTATGTCTTCAACTTTGTCGCCTAGATCCTCAGTTACTTCATCTGCCTTATCCTTCATGCTTTCAGACTTTTCCATGGCAGCTTGCTTAACTTCATTGGCTTTCTTTTCCAGGTTTTCTTTCAGTTCTCCGGCTTTTTCACCCATTGTAGCTGAAATTTCCTTTGCTTTTATTCCTGCAGCCTTGGCAACTTCAGTTGCTCTCTTTCTTAGTTCTTCAACATGGTTGACAGGTTCTGAAACCTCATCAGGATTAAATACTACTTCTTTGTCCATTGAAGATATGTTTACAATTATATCCTCTCCTAACAAAGCATTTTTACCTATGGAGTAAACTTTGCCCGGTCTTACGGCCATGACATTATGTTCCTCACTCTTTGCAGTATTTAAATCTTCACCGTTAAGCTCATTCCACTTTTTCATCTTTTCTGAGAACTCTGCTTTTACCTGTTCGTCCTTGGCTTTTTTATTCTGATACAGAGCGTATGCTCCGGCTGCCGCCGCCGTTGCCAATGCAACCCCGGCAAGTTTCTTGCCTAAATTATTTTTCCCCACGGTTATCTCTTCCTTTCCGCTATTAATAACTTTGGATACATCTTCCTTCTTTGAGGAAGTGAAGTCTACCAGTTCGTCTTTTTTTGTTTCTATTTCATTTTCCTGTTTCTTGAAAAATCCGGTTGCATCCTTTTTTAATTCTTCTGTCTTTTTCCCAAGTTCTGATTTAAAGTCTACAGCTTTAACATCTGCTTCTTTTTTAATCTCTGCTGCCTTCTCTCCTACTGTCTCGGTTTTCTTTCCTGCTTCCTTTATAAGATCAGAAACAAAATCCTTTCCTTTTTCAAACAGGTCCTGTGCAGTCTCAACTGTCTTATCCAAGCCTTCTTTTGCGGCAGGAATTACTTTCTCGTTTAAAATTTCCTGTGTGTTTTTTACAAAGTCTTCATTTTTCATTAGGTTTCCTCCCGAATATGAAACTTTTGGTTAGCTTTAACTATTATTATATAGATAAATTCCCGGTTGGTACCGATTAAACTTAAATGTTAACCAAGAATTTTATTTTTGTTTTTATTCAAGTTTATTTTGTTAACCTTAAAAACCTCTCTTTGAGTTCAGTATGATAAATAAGCTATAATGTAATATAGTCATACTATTGTTAAAAGCGCATAAAAAAAATGTGTATTTTTATTGAATGGAGTTTGCTAATGAGACCATTTCACATTGTTTTATTTATTATAGTCCTCATAATTTTTGTCGGTGTAATTTTAATCAACCTTATTTCAAATATGATCATCTACCCTGAAAGAAGCAGGTATGAGATAATCATTAAGGACCTTAAGGAAAGACTCGGCAATACCGATGCGGAAATGGATGAACTACTGTCCATTCCCTATGAGGAGTTCAATATAACTTCCAACTACGGTTATAATATCTATGGCAGATTATTCGATTTTAAAGGCGATAAGAATATTATCCTTCTTCACAGAGAATCCAGGAACCTCATAGCTTCCTATAAATTTTTAAGGATGTACAGGGATCTGGGCTTCAATGTCGTAATGTTTGACGCAAGATACCACGGTAAATCAGAGGGAAAGAACTATACATACGGCTATTTTGAAAGATGGGATTTAAAACTCATAACCGACTATATAACCGAAAGACTCGGACCCGGTAAGATGACAGGTTTCCACGGAGAATCCGGCGGTGCTGCAACTGCGCTGTTAAGTCTGTCCGTGGATGACAGAATCGGCTTTGCCATATCGGATTCATCCTTCACCGACCTTCTGGAGGTTATGAGAAACTTGGAGCATACCTTCCTCCATACAAAATCCAAAAAGCTTTTGATTTTGATAAACCAGGTAATAAAAAGAAAAGCAGGTTTCTCACTTGCCGATGTTTCTCCTTTGATCGAAATACAAGCCATGGAAGTACCCGTACTTTTCATACATTCAGAAAAAGACACCATAGTTCCTGCTAAGATGAGTAAAACCCTAAAAAGCTTTAAGTCCGGCTACAATGACATTTATATCGCAAAAGATGCAGGTCATCTGTTGGGATATTATCTCCATACGGAGGAATATGAAAGTAAGGTTAAGTCATTCATAAACTACCTGGAAAGCAACTATAAAAAATATGGGAAGACCTATATCTAATAAAACAAATATTTACGGAATCATGTATTGATAACATCCCTGTTTCAATACATGGTTCTTTTTTTTGACCATTTTCCCGATTTACAATCGAACAATTGTTCTATATACTGTATATATAGTAGTTAAGGAGGAAAAGTATATGGAACGTATCATTTTCCATGTGGATGTGAATTCCGCTTACCTGTCCTGGAGTGCCGTCTGGGATCTTCAGCACGGTGCAACGGAAGATATAAGGCTTGTTCCTTCCATTGTCGGAGGAGATCCTGAAAACCGGCACGGTATAGTACTTGCAAAATCAACACAGGCAAAAAAATATGGCATCGTCACAGGGGAAACTCTTTTTTCTGCGTTGACAAAATGCCCCTCACTTAAAATTGTACCTCCCAGATATTCAGTATACATGAAGGCAAGCAATGCCATGGTTGAAATACTTGAATCCTATTCTCCGGTTATTGAGAGATATTCAATCGACGAATGCTTTATGGACATGGGGAATATCTCAAGGGAAGCAGCACTTGATACTGCGTATGAAATAAAGGAAAAAATATTTAAGGAATTAGGGTTCACAGTCAATATAGGCATAGCAGAAAATAAGCTTTGTGCGAAAATGGCTTCTGACTTTCAAAAACCTGATAAAATCCATACTCTTTATCCCGAGGAGATAGAAACCAAACTATGGCCCTTGGATATAGGTGAACTTTTCATGGTGGGTCCTAAAACAGCTTTAAAATTAATGGATATGAATATCAAAACCATCGGACAGCTTGCGAACTCAGATCCCAAGTTTATTTCAGACCGATTTATGAAATTCGGAATGATGATTTATATGTATGCCAACGGCATAGATTCCACCGAAGTCCACTGTGAAGGAACCGTACCCGTTAAGGGCATGGGTAATTCAACCACCCTTCCCCGGGATATTTACACCAGGGAGGAGTGTCATAAAACCATTCTCTCCTTATTGGAAACTCTCATTCCAAGGCTGAGGGAAGGTAAATTT